>NZ_SCNV01000060.1 GCF_005503145.1 Burkholderia sp. 4M9327F10
GGTATGCTGTGAACGCCCCCGCCCCCGCATCTGCACCGGCAGCGGTACAGGCACAGGCACAGGCACAGGCACAGGCACAGGCATAGCAGTGGTAGCTTATTTGCTAAGTAGTTGGGGCGCGCGTGGGTTTCCCATGCAAACCCATCCGCGACGCACGAAGTGCGGAGTGGGGTGGATGAGTGCTGTGTCACGAACGGGGGAAAAGCGAGGGCAGGTCTTGTCTTGGGCCGTTTCCGGTGGCAGACCTAGATGGCTCACTACGGGCTAGCGGTTGCAGCCCGCTTTCTTTGCTTACTTTCTTTGCGGCGGCAAAGAAAGTAAGTGCCGCCCCGCACAGGGGCAACGCCAATAGACCAAAAACAAAGCAAGGAAAGGCCAACACCGCAAGAACAACAACCAAAATCAAAGCGCCGCAGGCAAAACCAAAAACCCCCGTGTAAGGCAAAAAAACCATCATTCTTTATGAATAATCCACTCATGCGCCGGATCATTCTTAAAATGCCAAACCCTCTGCTTCCCAGCCATAACATTCAGGTAGTACGAATCATACCCATAGGGCACAACAACAGGATGATACCCACGAGGAACCATAACAACATCATGATCCTCAACAGCCATGGACTCATCGATATCCCGCGAATCGGTATACACGCGCTGAAAAGCAAACCCCTGCGCCGGATCAAGCCGATGATAATAAGTCTCCTCGAGCGAGCTCTCGAGCGGCACATTATCAGTGTCATGCTTATGCGGCGGATAGCTTGAAGCATGCCCGCCAGGCGTGCGAACCTCAACAACCAGCAACGACTCCGCAGCCTCAGTCTGCGGCAAGATATCGCATACATACCGCGTGTTGAGCCCCTTGCCCCGCGTGGAACGCTTCATCTGCGATGGCTCGATCAGCCGTGCCGCAAACTCACCCTTGGCAGGCGCACTCGCCACCCCCACCTCCGCGTCGCGCAGCGCCCGCACCGTGGCCCGCACGCCGGGCGGCAAATACACCGCATAGGGCGCGGCATCCTCAAACACGCTGTCGCGTGAGCCGAGACTGCTCCATTTCTGATCCGCGGTCTCGACATCCACCGCGCCCGCCAGCACCACAATACACACCTCGCGCGTCGGCTCGAACACATGCACGACCTCGCTCGTGTTCAACCGGTACGCCGCAAAACCCACATAGCGCCATGACGCCGTCTCCGGCGTTACCCGCGCGATCGTTTGGCCCTCGCGCTGTGCCTTCACCAGCAAACTCATGCTGCCTCCTTCGTGCTGGACTCGCCCGCATCGAGCGGCGCATCCACCAGCGAACGCAATGTCCGGTATCCTTTCTCCGCATACGCATACGACGCCGCAATCACCGGGTCCTGTTCCGCTTCCACCACCAGCCAGCCGCGATAGCCGTGCCGCTTCAGGCGCCCGATAATCGCTGGGAAATCCACCGCGCCGTCACCCGGAACCGTGAACGCGCCGTTGATCACCGAATCCAGAAAACTCCAGTTGCGGTTGCGCGCCAGTTTCGTCACCGCCGGGCGCACGTCCTTGCAATGCACGTGGCACACCCGCCCGATATGCTTGTCGAGCACTGTCACCGGATCGCCGCCGGCAAACGTAATGTGCCCCGCGTCGAACAGCAGGCCAACGGCCTCGCTCGTGCGTGCCATCAGGTTGTCGACGTCGGTGGGCGTTTCCACGTAAGCGCCCATATGGTGGTGGTACGCGAGACGCACGCCGCGGCTTAATGTATAGCGGGCGAATTCGTCCACGCGAGCGGCATAGGTGTCCCACTGCGCTTCGCTAAAGAAGCGCGGGCGCTGGTACAGCGGTTGCGGGGCGCCCTGGATCGAATCGGCCACCTCGCCGTACACCATCACCGTCGCCCCGTTACGCGACAGCAGTTCCAGGTGCGAGTCCACTGACGCAATCTCTTCTTCGACGCTGCGGTGCGCCAGCTTGCCCGAATACCAGCCGGAGACGAGCGCCAGGTCGTATTGTGCGAGCAGCGCTTTCAGGGCCTGTGGTTCGCGTGGAAACTTGTTGCCGAGCTCAAACCCGTCATAACCGATTGCACGTCCTTCGGTCAGCGCAACGTCGAGCGGCGTTTCGCCGCCCAGGGACGGCAAGTCGTCGTTCATCCACGACAGCGGGTTGATGCCAATACGTACTTCGAACTGAGTCATGCCAGTGTCCTCAATCGTTTTCGGTGTCGCCGGCGCCTTTGGTGCGCTCGGCAATCTGGGCTTCGTATTTCTCACGCGCCGCGCGCACGCTTTCGCGCTCCGACACTTCCGGCACGGCCACTTCCCACCACCAGCCGCCATCGTCGGTGGTGCGGGCGGCGTCGGTGTCGATGCTGATCAGGTACGTACGGTCGGCTGCGCGTGCGCGTTGCAACGCGGCTTCCAGTTCGGCAATGTTCGCCACGTGTTCCGCTTGTGCACCGAGCGAGCGTGCATGAGCGGCGAAATCGATCGGCGGTGCGCCGAGCGGACCCTGCTCGCAATCGTCGAACATATTGTTGAACGGTGCGCCGCCGCAGGCCTGTTGCAGGCGGTTGATACAGCCGTAGCCGCGATTGTCGAGCACGACGATGATCAGCTTGGCGCCGAGCATGACCGAGGTGGCAATCTCGCTGTTCATCATCAGATAGCTGCCGTCGCCGACCATCACAATGACGTCGCGCTCGGGGCGGGCCAGCTTCGCGCCGAGGCCGCCGGCGATCTCGTAACCCATGCAGGAATAGCCGTATTCGACGTGGTAGGCGCCGGGACGGCCCGCGCGCCATAGCTTGTGCAGTTCCGCGGGCAAGGTGCCGGCCGCGCATACGACGATATCGTCGGTGGCCGAGATCGCGCTCGAACGCTGCACGGCGCCGATCACGTCCGCGTCATACGGCAGGACGGACTCGTGTTGCGGGGCATGCGTGAGCATCCCCACCGCGTCGCGCCAGCCCGCTGCCAGCTTGCGTGCGCGGGCGGTCCACGCGGGATCGGCGTGCCAGCCGCCGAGCTGTGCGGCGAGCGCGTCGAGCGCAAGGCGCGCATCGGCCTCGACCACGAGTCCACGATGCTTGAGGCCATCGAACGCATTCGCGTTGATGCCAATCACGTCTGCTTGCGTAAACAACGTGTTCGAGCCGGTCGTGAAATCCTGCAGACGTGTGCCGATGGCGAGCACGCAATCGGCGTCGTGCGCGAGCGCGTTGGCTGCGGGCGAACCGGTCACGCCCAGTGCACCGGCGTTGAGCGGATCGTTCCATGGCAGCGTGCCTTTGCCTGCCTGGGTCTCCGCCACGGGGATGCCGTGCGCGGTGGCGAAGGCGTGCAGCGCCTGCGTAGCCTGCCCATACAGCACGCCGCCGCCGGCCACGATCAGCGGCCGGCTTGCGCGCCGCAAGCGTTCGAGTGCGGCGTCAATCTCTTCGGCAACCGGTGCGGGCGTATGGAAACCGACCACGCGCGGTTCGAAGAAGTCAGCCGGGAAATCCCATGCGGCGGCCTGCACATCCTGCGGCAGCGCCAGCGTAACCGGGCCGCACAAGGCGGCATCGGTCAGCACGCGCAGTGCGCGCGGCAGCGCGCTCAGCAATTGCGCGGGATGCACGATGCGGTCGAAGTAGCGCGAGACGGGCTTGAACGCGTCGTTGGCCGAGATGCCGCCGTCGTGAAAGTCCTCGACCTGCTGCAGCACCGGGTCCGGTGCGCGCGAGACGAAGGTGTCGCCGGGCAGCAGCAGGACCGGCAGACGGTTCACGTGGGCGAGCGCGGCGGCGGTGAGCAGATTGGTCGCGCCGGGGCCGATGGAGGTGGTGACCGCCATCATCCGGCGCCGGAAATGTGCCTTCGCATACGCAATCGCACTATGCGCCATCGCCTGCTCGTTGTGTGCACGCAGCGTCGGCAGCTCATGACGATGCTGGTACAGCGCTTCGCCAATCCCCGCGACGTTGCCATGCCCGAAGATCGCGAAGACGCCGCCGAACAGCGGCTCGGTGCCGTTTCCGTCCTCGGTCCTGACATGCTGCGCGGCGAGGTAGCGCACGAGCGCCTGCGCGGTGGTAAGCCGCAGCGTGCCCGGCGTCGGCGCAGGCGATGCAGTAGCGGGGGCATGATGAGTGGAGGCCGGATCGTGATGCAAGATGCGCTGGTTCATGCAGCCTGCTCCTGGTGAACGATGGGCGGCGTCGCGCCGCGCGCCGTGATGCTGCCTCGGGTGGCGCGCCATGCGGCGATCAGCGTTTCAAAGGTCTGACGTACCCGAGCGATCAGTTCGCCGTCGCCAATCGAGCCGGCGAGCCACGCCTGGCTCGGTTCATGGAAAATCGTGCGGCCCACCGTGAAACCCCGGCAGGTTGCCGATTGCGCTGCTGCACGAAAGCCTTCGCTCAGTTGTTCGACCGCCGCCGACAATCCGAGCAGCACCACACCACGGCAGTACGGATCGCGTTCGGCGATCAGCGCGTCGATGGCCTGCCACTGCGCGGCTTCCATCGGTTCGAGCTTCCACCACTCCGGGTAGATGCCAATGTTGTACAGGCGCTTCAAGGCGCGGTACACGGTGTCCGAGCCACCCGGCAGGTGCGCGTGCCTGGGCGGAATCACTTCGAGCAGCAGTTCATGACCGCTCGCCTGGGTTGCATCGTAGAGCGCGCGCAATTGCGCTTCCTGTTCGAGCCGCTGCTCGATAGCTTCGTCGGGGTGGTATTGCACAAGGCACTTCACGACATGTTCTTGCGGCCAACTGGTGAGCGTGGTGCCGATCGAGCGTCCGTGATCGAACACGAGCGGCACCGAGCCCGGCAGTTCCACCGGGCGGCCGAGCCACCAGCCGCGGCCGGTGGCGGCGTTTAGCGCGTCCTGGCCATAGCGGTCGTCGATCAGCACGCCGATACGCCCTTGCAAGCCGAGCGCGCTTTCGGTCTGCGCGACGGCCTCGACAAACAGGCTCTTCAACTGTGCAATGCGCGCTTCGTCCGCTCCTGTCTGCTGCGCCAGATCGAAGAACTGGTTGCGGTGATCGAAGGCGAAGCCGAGTACTTCACCCCATTGCTTGCGGGCAGGGGAGACGCGGTGCAGCCGCGCGAGCTTCGCATCGCGGTCGGGGCGGCGCATGCGCTGCGGGTCCGCTTTCGCTTCGGCGAGGAAATACTCCAGTTCGGCCGGCGTCGGCATTGCCGGGGCGCAGCCGTGGCGCGACACGACCAGCGCGCCGCTCGCGTTCGCGGCCCGCGCGCACGCGTCGAGCGGCTGATCGCGCAGCCAGCCGGACAGGAAGCCGGAGGCAAACGCATCGCCCGCGCCGAGCACGTTCAACACTTCCACTTCAACGCCGCCGTGGATTGGCGCGTCGTCGAGCGAGGGCGGCACGTCGCCGTCGATGATCTGGCAGCCGAGCGGACCGCGCTTGACCACCAGCGTGGCCGGCGTCACGGCGCGCACCATCGCCAGCGCGTCGATCAGCTCGGTCTTGCCGCCGGCAATGCGGAACTCCTCCTCGGTGCCGATCACGAGATCCATCAAGGGCAGGATGCGCTGGATATGCGCCGTGACATCCTCGCTTGCGACGAAGCGGGTTTCGCCATCGGCCTTGCCGGTGAGACCCCACAGCACGGGACGGTAGTCGATATCGAGCACCGTGCGCACGCCATTGCGGCGCGCGTAATCGAGTGCGCGGCGGCTCGCGCGGTTCACCTGTTCGGTGGAGAAGTGCGTGCCGGTAATCAGCAATGCTTTCGATGAGGCGATGAACGCTTCGTCGAAATCCGCTTCGTCCACGGCCATGTCGGCGCAGTTTTCGCGGTAGAAAATCAGCGGGAAGGTATCGCGGTCCTTGAGGCCGAGCAGCACGAGCGCGGTCAGGCGCTCATGGTCGACGCGCACGTGGCTGACGTCGCAACCTTCCTTTGTGAGCGTTTCGGTGAGGAAGCGTCCCATATGGTCGTTGCCGACTCGCGCGAGCATGGCCGCGTCGAGTCCGAGCCGCGCACAGCCGAAGGCGATATTGGCCGACGAGCCGCCAAGGTACTTCGCAAAGCTCGACACGTCTTCGAGCCGCGCGCCGACCTGCTGGGCGTAGAGATCGACCGCCAGCCGGCCGAGGCAGATAATGTCGCGGCTGCGGCCCGGAGCAAAGCGGCTGCCCGTGGAAGACGTGGATGTGCTGGTGAGAGCCATGAAATGTCCTGTATGTCCTGGTGCCTGACTGACGCGCCGGGGCGCGGTGCAAGTCAGATCGTCGCGCCTTCGAGTTCGCCGATCATCTTCTGCATTTCGGCGCCGCCGGCCATCATGTCGAGCACTTCGTCCTTGGTAATGGTGTCCTTGGTGAAGGTGCCGAGCGATTTGCCGCGATTGAGCAGCGTGAACGAATCGCCGATCGGATAGGCGTGGTGCACGTTGTGCGTGATGAAGATCACGGAGATGCCTTTGGCCCGCGCCGTATGGATCAGCTTGAGTACGTTAAAGCTCTGCTTGACGCCGAGCGCCGCTGTTGGCTCGTCGAGAATCAGCACGCGTGCGCCGAAGTGAATCGCCCGTGCAATCGCGAGGCACTGCTTCTCGCCGCCCGACATGGTGCCGATCGGCTGATGCGGGTCGCGCACGTTGATGCCCATTTCCGCGAGCTTGTCGCGTGAGGCGGTCGCGCAATGGTCGAGGTCCATCACATTGATGAAGCCAAACAGCTTTTTCTGCGGCTCGCGTCCCATGAAGAAATTACGCGCCACCGAAAGCAGCGGCACCAGCGCGAGATCCTGATAGACGGTGGCAATGCCGAGATCGAGCGCGTCCTTGGGCGACGTGAAGCGCACGGGCTTGCCGTCGACGAGGTAGGCGCCTTCGCTTGGCTGGTGCACACCGGCCAGCGTCTTGATGAGGGTGGATTTGCCTGCACCGTTATCGCCGAGCAGGCAATGCACTTCACCGCGTTTGAGACGCAGCGTGATGTCCTTCAGCGCGATGACGTTGCCGAAATAGCGGCTGACGTTTTCAAGCGACAGAATGTAATCGCCGGAGGCTGCCTGGACGGCGTCCTCTGCGGTGTGGTTCGTGGTGGTGTTCATCATGACCTCCCCGATTAGCGCGATGCCGCAACGCGGCTGCGCACGTAGTGGTTAAAGAGCACCGCGAACAGCAGCATCGCGCCGAGGAAGACGCGGAACCAGTCCGAATCGATATTCGTATAGGTGATGCCGATCTGCACGACGCCGAAGATCAGCGCGCCGAAGGAGGCGCCCACCACCGAACCGTAGCCGCCGGTCAGCAAGGTGCCGCCGATCACCGCGGCAATGATGGCTTCGAATTCCGCCTGCAGGCCGCGGTCGGCCGCGGCCGAGCCAATGTCGCAGACCTGCAGCACGGAATAGAGGCAGGAGCAGAACGCAGTCAATACGAACAGTGAGATCTTCACGCGGCGCACCGGCACGCCGACATTCTTCGCGGCATTGGCGTCGCCGCCCACAGCAAAGATCCAGTTGCCGAATTGCGTCTTGGCGAGGGTGAACGCGCAGACGGCGGCCAGCGCGAACCACCACAGGATGACTTTCGGAATTCCCGGCACGAGCGGCAAGCCGTTGTCGAGCAGCTTGACGACGCCGATATGGCCGAGCCACAGAAACAGGCCCTTGAACGCGACGCCCTGGAACAGCGCGTGAGCCAGCCAGCTTTGCGCGGCAACGTCGCCGACACCGGAGATGATGGTGCGGTCGGCGAACATCACCGAGAGCGCGAGCGTGAGGCCGCGCAGGATAAACAGGAAGGCCAGCGTGACGATGAACGAGGGCAGCCGGGTGCGCATCACGAGGTAGCCGTTCAGCGCGCCGAGCAGCATCGAACCGGCAAAGGCAAACAGGATCGACAGCGCAATCGGCCAGTGAAAGTACATGGTCGGCAGCGCGACCATCATGCCGGAGAAGCCGATCATCGAGCCGATCGACAGGTCGAACTCACCGGCGATCATCAGCAGGCACGCGCCCACTGCGATGATCCCAAGATACGCGGCAACCTGCGACCAGTTCATCACGCCGTCGAGGTTGAACATGCCGGAGCTGCCGGCTGCGAACCCGAACACGAGGAACACCATGACGGTGCCGGCCAGAGCGGCGAATTCCGGGCGGCTCAGCAGATGCTTGAACCACGATTCGCGGCGCACGCGCTCGTCAGCGACAGCAGCGCTGCCGGTTTCCTGTTCGGAACGGGGATGTTTGGCGTGGAAAGGGTTGGCGACGCCCATTGAAACTCTCCTTGATGCGCCGGTGCGGCGCGCCGTGACGGCGCTTCGCTGACAGGCGCTTGATGCAGGTGAAGTGCAAGTGAAACCTTGCGAAGGGAAGCGGGGGCGGCCGGGCCAGTGGCGGCTGGCCGCATCCGCTCCCTTCATGTCTGCCGGGACGGTTCTCGCATGCCCGGATTCAATCCAGCATTGCTTAGCGGTACTGACCTGCGTACTTGATCACCTTGTCGATATTCTCCTTGGTAATGAAGCCCGGACCGGAGCCGATATTGCGCGGGCCGTAGGAGGGAGCGAGCCCGTAGGTGGACAGACGCGCCTGGAACTTGGGGTTGGCCTGCAGGATCTGGCGGATCTTCACCGGGTCGGTGGTGTGATCGTGCTTCACGATGGCCAGCACGGCGACGGCGATATAGCCCTGCAGATACGGCTGCTGGTCGATGGCGAACTGAATCGTGCCGTCCTTGATGGCCTTGGCAATGTCGTCGTCAAAGTCGAAGGTCGCGAACCAGATCTTGCCGGCGAGGCCCATCTGCTGCAGCGCCTTGATGGTCGGCGCCGCCGAGAGCGGGCCGAGGGCCAGCACGCCGCCGGTGTCCGGGTGATTGCGCAGGTATGCGCTGACTTTCGACTGGATGCCGGTCGGGTCTGTGCCTGCGTCGAGTGTGGAGGTCTTGAAGTCGACGCCGAGCGCGTCGGCAAAACCGCGGCAGCGTTCGAACGAGGCCGGGTTGGTGGCGTAGTGGTTCACGCACAGGAACGATTTGACGCCGGCGGCCTTGGCCTTTTCGCCCGCGGCCTTGCCGGCTGTGTATTCCGGCTGGCCGATGTGCATGATCGCGCCCAGATCGGCGCTCTGCTGCTCGGTGCCGGAGTTGATCGTCACCAACGGAATGTGCTTCTCGGTGACCTTGCCGATCGAGCCCTTCAGCACGTCGTAGTCGGCAATGGTGACGATTACGCCGTCGTAGTTGCGCGCCGCAGCCTGTTCGATCAGGCGGGCCATGTCGGCGATGTCGCCGTTGGGGGGATTGCGGTAGTCGGTCTCGACGTTGAAGTCTTCGTCGGCCTGTTTGATGGCGTTCTTGATGGTGTTCCACCAGGAATCGGAATCCGGTGCGTGGCTGATCAACACGAAGTGCGCATCGGCCGCACGGGCCGCGCTCGTGGCGGCCAAACCCGCCGTCAGTGCTAGTGCCGCTACCAGAACTCGCAGCGTTGCCTTGCCATTGCAAAGTCTCATTGTCTCCACCTTTCTCGGTCTTCGTTATTGAAGGGAGCGTCTGGCGTGTCCGATACCTGCGAGCCCTCTAAGCGCTGACACGCGTGCTCGCAACACCATCGCTCAGGACCAAGATTAGGCCATCTTCGAGCGTGTTGCAATGAAAATTTCATGACAAAGAAAAATGGAAAATATGTTCCATTTGATGGTGCGCCTGCCTATAATCGGCAACGTCAGCGCGGCGCACAGAGCCTTTGTGGAGGCGGTTTTGCAGCGCAATAAAGCAGCAGAGGAAGAACCATGGCGGAAGACAGCACAGAAGAATTGCCAAGCGTCGAAGATTTGATGCAACGCATCGCAGAAAATTACGAGTCGTTGCCGCGTCAGTTGAAGAACGTCGCGACCTATATCGAGCAGCATCGTTCGAGTGTGATGGTGGATCGCACCAGCGATATTGCCGCGAGTTGCGGCGTGCATCCGTCGGCGGTCGTGCGCTTTGCGCAGCGTTTCGGCTTCTCGGGATTCTCCGACCTGCAGGCGGTGTTTCGTCAGGCGTATACGGGCCAGGGCACGTCGTCGCCGAGCTATCAGCAGCGCATCCGCAAGCTGATCGACGAAAAACCGGGGGCGTTGTCGGGCGGCGCGGTGGCGCGCGAGTTCGTCGCCGCATGCCGGGGCGGTCTCGATGAACTCGAAGCAGGCCTGAACGACGCGGACTTCGACGCCGCCGTGAAGATGCTGCAGCAGGCCGACAACATCTATGTAATCGGCGTGCGGCGTTCGTTTCCGGTGGCGAGCTATATCGTCTACGCACTGCAGCACACGCCCAAGCGCGTGCATCTGGTGTCCGGCTTCGGCGGCATGTACCGCGAGCAGATTCGCAGCGTCAGGAAGGGCGACGTGGTGATCGCCATCAGCTTTGCGCCCTATGGCAAGGAGACGCAGTACTGCCTGCGCGTGGCGCACCACCATCAGGCGAAAACGCTGGTGATTACCGACAGCCAGTTGTCGCCGCTCGCACGCTACGCCACCACGCAACTGTATGTGAAGGAGGGGAGCGCGTTCGCGTTCCGCTCGCTCACCAGCACGATCTGCCTGTGCCAGGCGCTGTTCATCGCGCTCGCGTACAAGCTCGAATTGAACGTAGAAGAATCGAAAGACACTGGAGGATACGATGACTGATGTGGCAGGCGGCAAGACAATCGACGTAGCCGTGTTCGGTGCGGGGCGCATCGGCCGGATTCATGCGGCCAATCTCGCGCGGCAACCGGGCGTGCGGCTCAAGTATGTGGTGGACGTGAACAGGGAGGCGGCGGCATCGCTTGCGGCTTTGCACGGGGCACAGGTGGCGGATATTGACGGCGCCATGGGCGATGCCTCGATCGGCGCGACCGTGATCTGTTCGAGCACGGATACACACGCGGACCTGATCCAGCAATCGGCCGCGCAGAAGAAGCACGTGTTCTGCGAAAAGCCCGTGGACCTCACGCTCGAACGCGCACGGGCCTGCGCAGAGGCTGTGGAACGCGCGGGTGTGGTGTGCATGATCGGCTTTCAGCGCCGCTTCGATCCGACCTTTGCCGCGTTGAAGGCGCGCATCGACGCGGGCGAGATCGGCACGCCGGAAATGCTGATCGTCACGAGCCGCGATCCGGGCGCGCCGCCGGTCGAGTACATCAAGCATTCGGGCGGTATTTTCAAGGACATGCTGATCCACGACTTCGATATCTTCCGCTGGATTCTCGACGACGAAGCCGAGACGCTGCATGCCACCGGCAGTTGCCTTACCGATCCCGCGATTGCCGAGGCCGGCGACATCGATTCGACCGCCGTGACGATCCGTACGAAGAGCGGGCGCCTGTGCCAGATCAACACGGCGCGGCGCGCAGCCTACGGCTACGATCAGCGCTTCGAGGTGCTCGGCAGCACCGGCATGCTGCAGGCCGGCAACGTGCGTCCTACCGAGGTGGTGGCGTATTCGAAGACGGAAGTGTCGAGCGATGTGCCCGAGGCGTTTTTCCTCGAGCGTTACCGTGCTGCGTACGCCGCGGAAATCGCGCATTTCTTCGAAGCGGTCACCCATGGCCGGCCGGTTCGCACCACGGTCGCGGACGGGTTGAAGGCGCTCGAATTGGCAGAGGCCGCCACGCGCTCATGGCGTGAAGGGCGGCCGGTGCGGCTCGGGGAGGGCGCGTGATGAGCACGGCCTCTACCAGCCGCAAACCGGTGCGGGTAGGCGTGGTCGGCTTGGGACGCCTCGGCAGGCGTCACGCGGAGAATCTGGCGTATCGCGTGCCGGGTGCAGCGCTCGTGGCGGCCTGCAGTCCGCTTGAGGAGGAGCTTGCATGGGCCGGCGACGCTTTGCCGGCACCGCGTTTGTACAAGGACTACGCCGCACTGCTCGAAGACCGTGAGGTCGACGCGGTGTGGCTCGTCACACCCTCGGCGTTGCACGCGCAACAGATTGTCGACGCACTGCGCGCCGGCAAGCATGTGTTCTGCGAGAAGCCGCTCTCGCTCGATCTCGCGGAGTGCGAGCGCGTGCTGGCCGAAGCCGAACAGCGCCCGCATCTGCAGGCGACCATCGGTTTCATGCGCCGTTTCGATCCGAGCTATCGCGATGCGTTCGAGAAGATCGAGGCGGGCGTGATTGGCCGGCCGTTCCTCGTGCGTTCGCAAACCACCGACAAGAACGACCCCGACGGTTTCTTCGTGCGTTTCGCGCCGACCTCGGGCGGGATCTTTCTCGACTGCACGGTGCACGACATCGACGTGGCGCGCTGGCTGCTCGGCAAGCCGCGCGCCAAACGCGTGTTTGCCAGCGGCACGGTTGCGCTGCATGAAGGACTGCGCGAATTCGGCGACGTCGATAACGGCGTGGCGATCTGCGAGTTCGAGGACGGACGCCTTGCGATGTTCTACGCCTCGCGCACCATGGCGCACGGTAACGACACCGGCAGCGAAGTGATCGGCACGGCGGGCTCACTGGCGATCGGCCACAACCCGCGTTTGAACCGCGTCGAGATTACGGACGCGAGCGGCATTCGCAACGAATGCACGCCGACCTTCTTCGACCGCTTCGAAGACGCGTTTCTGTACGAAGCGCGGGCGTTCGTGGCGGCGGTGCAGGGCGGGGCGCCGGCAGGCGCGACGCTGGCCGACGCACTGGAGGCGACGCGCATCGGCAGCGCGCTGCGGCAGTCGCTGCAGACCGGGCAGGCAGTCACGCTATAAGGGGCGCGAAGGGACTTCTGTGATGACCGTCATATCCGCGCCGCACCGGGCGAGGATATGACGGCTGCGGTAGAATTTGGCCCTCTGTCCGGCGTCGTTCGCGGCGCCTCATCCCGAAGGTCATCGTCGATGCAAATTCAGGTTCACAAGGAAGTCGATGCGCGTGGGCTGAACTGTCCGCTCCCCATTTTGCGCGCCAAGAAGGCACTCGCCGACATGGAAAGCGGCCAGGTTCTCAAGGTGCTCGCCACCGATCCTGGCTCGCAGCGTGATTTCGCCGCGTTCGCCAAGCAGACGGGCAATGAAATCGTCGAGGTGTCGATGCAGGACAAGGTGTTCGTGTTTCTGATGCGGCGCCGCTAAGCCGTGAGACCGCGCCCTGAACTGTCCAGCACCGTGTTCAGTTCGTCCAAGGTATAGGGTTTGCGTAGCGCCTTCCAGTGAAACGTCAGCGCCGGCACAGCGGGCATCTCGTTGCCCGAAGCGAAGATCACACGCAAGGTCGGCCGTAACTGCAGCGCCCTTTCTGCGAGTTCGATGCCCGACTTGCCCGGAATCGCGAGATCGGCGAGCAGGACGTCGAACGTGCGGCTTTCAAGCAGGCACAGCGCCTCGTCCGGAGAGCCGGTGATCACCGGAACATGGCCGAGCATCTTCAGCAATTCGCTGGTGGCTTCCAGCAAGGCAAGATCGTCGTCGACCACCAGCACTCTCAAACCTGACATACCTGCGTTGAGCGTAGGGTGCGTGGCGTCGCCGCCGCTGTCTGCGCCTTCCTTATGCAGCATCTGGCGGATCTTGTAGGCGAGTTGCTCGCGGCTGTATGGCTTGCTCAGCAGCTCGACGCCTGGGTCCAGACGTCCGCCGTGGACGATTGCATTCTGCGCGTAACCCGAGGTAAACAGCACCTTCACGTGTGGCAGCAGCCGTACCGCCTGGGCGGCCATCTCGGGACTGCGTGGCAAGCCGGGCATCACGACGTCGGTGAAGAGCAGGTCGATGTGGACGCCGCTGCGGATCACCATCAGCGCCTGCTCGGTGCTGTCCGCCCTCAGTACGCTGTAGCCGAGGCCCGACAGCATGTCGACCACCGTCGATTGCACCTTGGGATCGTCTTCCACCACGAGGATCGTTTCGGTTCCGCCCCGAAGCTTCACGCTCGGCCGCGGCGGGGGCTCGACCGCGGTTTCGGTCGAACGCGGCAGGTAGACCCTGATCGTGGTGCCGTGCCCCACCTCACTGTAGATGCGGGCGTGTCCGCCGCTCTGCCGGACGAAACCGTATGCCGTGCTTAAACCCAGGCCGGTCCCCTGGCCCTCGGGCTTCGTGGTAAAAAATGGCTCAAACGCCTGTTCGACCACATCGGGTGGCATACCTGTCCCGGTGTCGGTCACGGCCAGCATGACGTACTGGCCCGCCGTCACGTCGGGCAGCGCGGCCACGTAATCGGTGTCGAGCATCGCGTTGGACAGTTCGATGGTCAGCTTGCCGCCGTCCGGCATCGCGTCGCGCGCGTTGATCGCCAGATTCAGGATCACGTTCTCAAGCTGATGGATGTCCACAAACGTGTTCCACAGACCGCCCGCCACCACGGTTTCCACGCCGATCGTTTCACCTAGCGCGCGCCGCAGCAGGTCGTCCATGCCGTGAATCGCGGTACCGAGGTTGATCACAACCGGTTGCAGGGGCTGCTGGCGGCCGAAGGCGAGCAGTTGCGATGCAAGCTTGGCGCCGCGCTCCACGGCGTCGACGGCCTTGTCCAGCCGCTCGCGTGTCCAGGCGTCGCCGGAGTGGCGCCTCTCCAGCAGTTCGAGGTTGCCGCGCAATACCTGCAGGACGTTGTTGAAGTCGTGCGCGACCCCACCCGTCAGCTTGCCGATTGCCTCCATCTTCTGCGACTGGAACAAGGCCTTCTTTGCATCCTCAAGCAGCCTGTTCGCTTCCATCCGCTCGGTGATGTCGCGCGTGATCTTGGCGAATCCGGCCAGCGTGCCATCGTCCTCGCGGATCGCGTCGATCACGACATGCGCCCAAAAACGCGTACCGTCCTTTCTGACCCGCCATCCTTCCGCTTCAAAGCGCCCATCCCTCGCCGCTGCATCCAGCCCGCGCTGCGGCAGGCCCGCCGCGGCGTCCTCGGGCATGTAAAAGCGCGAGAAGTGCGAGCCGATTATTTCGTTTGCCGTGTAGCCTTTGATGCGCCGTGCACCGGAGTTCCAGTTCGTGACCACCCCTTCCGGCGAGAGCATGAAGATTGCGTAATCGGTGACACCATGAACCAGCATGCGAAAGCGGCGCTCGCTTTCGAGCACCGCGTCGTGGGCGGCCTTTTTGTCCGTGATGTCGCGCACGATCTTCACGAAGCCCGCAAGCTGCCCATCTCTGGAGTGCAAGGCGGTCGTGACGACGCTGGCCCAGAACGCTTTACCGTCCTTGCGGATGCGCCACCCTTCGGTGTTGTGACTGCCTGCACGCCGGGCGATATCGAGGCCGGCTGCCGGCAGGCCTTCCCGGCGCTCCTCGTCGGTATAGAGGACGTCCAGCGGCTGGCCGATGATCTCGTCCGGCTGGTATCCGTGCATCGCTGTCCCGCCCGGATTCCAGGTCAGAATCCGGCCGTCCGCTGAAACCACGAAAATCGAGTAGTCGGAGACAGATGCAACCCAATTGTCGGTCCAATGCTGGACGTTATCGATTGACTGCCGCTCGTTCGGCATATCGGGCTCCCGATTTCACCGTCTTCTGAGTTCTTCAGTTTGCAAGCCTGGGCTGCGACGGGCGCGCCGCGCAGGAACGCTCGCGCGTGCTTCGCCCGCAGCAAAACAAAAAGGCGCCGTGCCCGGCATGCAGGGCAACAGCGCCTTTCTCGGTTCTACTGCGCGCTTTCCCGCACCTTCGCCGAGCGTCTACTTCGGACTGCCTAGCCTTCCAGCACCGGCGAACGCGTGCGCAGGTACTCCTGGAAGTCCGCGGCCACTTCGGGGTGGCGCAGCGCAAACTCCACGGTTGCCTTCAGGTAACCGAGCTTGCTGCCGCAGTCGAAACGCGTGCCGTGATATTTGTATGCCAGCACCTGTTCGTCGGCGAGCAGCGACTGGATCGCGTCGGTCAGCTGCAGTTCGCCGCCGGCGCCCGGCTTCAGCGCGCGCAGATGTTCGAAAATCCGCGGCTTGAGCACGTAGCGGCCGACCACGCCCAGGTTCGACGGCGCCACTTCCGGCGCCGGCTTCTCGACGATGCCCGACATCTTGATGATGGAATCTTCCCATTCCTTGCCGTCGACAATCCCGTAGGACTTCGTTTCCGACGGCGGGATCTCTTCGACGCCGATCACCGAGCTGTGATAGTGATCGAATACCTCGATCATCTGCGCCATTACAGGCGGCGTGCCATACAGCAGGTCGTCCGCGAGGATCACGGCAAACGGGTTGTCGCCCACCAGCTTTTCGGCGCACATCACGGCGTGACCGAGGCCGAGCGCCTCGGGCTGGCGCACGTAGAAGCAGTCGACATGGCTCGGCTTGATGCTGCGCACCAGATCCAGCAGCTTGTCTTTGCCGCGCGCTTCGAGTTCAGCCTCGATTTCGTACGATTTGTCGAAGTGATCCTCGATCGCCCGCTTGCTGCGGCCCGTGACGAAGATCATTTCAGTGATGCCGGCCGCCATCGCCTCTTCGACCGCGTACTGGATCAGCGGCTTGTCGACGATGGGCAGCATTTCCTTCGGGCTCGCCTTGGTGGCGGGGAGGAACCGGGTGCCGAGGCCTGCTACCGGAAAGACCGCTTTTGTAACTTTTAGCATGTTGTTTACCCCTGAATCCTCTAGTGGCTACGCCGGTGCGCAAGCACAGGCGTGGAGCATCAATCAGGCCGGCAGGCGCGCAAGTTGCGCGTTCAGCTTGCCGATAGTCGTTTCGTATTCTGCCAGCCTTTTCTGCTCCTGCTCAACGACCGCGGGCGGAGCTTTGGCAACGAAGCTCTCATTTTGCAGCTTGGCGTTGCATTTCGATACCTCTGCGACCAATCTTGCGATCTCTTTTGACAAACGCTCGCGTTCGGCGGCGACATCGATCTCGACCTTCAGCACCAGCTTGTCATTGCCTACGATAGCAATTGGCGCGCCATGTGCCTGGGCGTCGAGGGTGGCCTCGTCGGCGATGATCTGCACTTCGGACAAACGCGCCAGCGCCTGGGCATACGGCGCGAACGTGCGCAGCCGCTCGGCGTTGCCGGTGGCGAGCAGCGGCACCTTGGTGGCCGGCGACAGGTTCATTTCTCCACGCAGGTTGCGGCAGGCGTCGATCACGGCTTTCAGGTCGGCTACCCACTGCTCGGCGGCCTCGTCGAGCTTGCTGAGATCGGCCGCCGGATACGCCTGCACCATGATGGAGGCTTCGCCTTCGGCCTTGCCCTGCGGGTAACGGTCGGCAAGCGGCGCCACCTTTTGCCAGAGCGCCTCGGTGATGAAAGGAATCACCGGATGTGCGAGGCGCAGGACCGTCTCGAGCACGCGCAACAGGGTGCGGCGGGTGGCGCGCTGCTGTTCCGGCGCACCGCTCTGGATCTGCACCTTGGCGAGTTCGAGATACCAGTCACAGTATTCGTCCCACACGAACTTGTATAGGGCGTTGGCCACATTGTCGAAACGGTAGTCGGCAAAGCCCTTGGCCACTTCGGCTTCGACGCGCTGCAGGTGCGAGACGATCCAGCGGTCGGCCTGCGAGAAGTCGAGATAGGCGCCCGGGCCGCAGTTGCCTTCGCCATTCGGGCCGCACGCATCGGCGGGCTTGCCGAAACCGCAGTCATGGCCTTCGCAGTTCATCAGCACGAAGCGGGTGGCGTTCCACAGCTTGTTGCAGAAGTTGCGGTAGCCCTCGCAGCGTGCAAGGTCGAAGTTGACGTTGCGGCCGAGCGTGGCCATCGACGCCATGGTGAAGCGCAGCGCGTCGGTGCCGAACGCGGGGATGCCGTCCGGGAATTCCTTGCGGGTCTTTTTCTCGATCGACGCCGCCTGCTTCGGGTTCATCAGGCCGGTGGTGCGCTTGGCGACCAGCGAGTCGAGGTCGATGCCGTCGACGATATCGATCGGATCGAGCGTGTTGCCCTTGCTCTTCGACATCTTCTGGCCTTCGGCATCGCGCACCAGACCGTGCACATAGACGGTGTCGAACGGCACCTTGCCGGTGAAGTGGGTGGTCATCATGACCATCCGCGCGACCCAGAAGAAGATGATGTCAAAGCCGGTGACGAGCACGGAGGAGGGCAGGAAGGCTTCCAGTTCCTTCGTTTCGTTCGGCCAGCCGAGCGACGAGAACGGCACCAGCGCCGACGAGAACCACGTGTCGAGCACGTCTTCGTCGCGCTTCAGGGCGCCCGTGTAGCCCTTGGCCACGGCTTGCGCGCGGGCTTCTTCTTCCGATTTGGCGACGAAGATTTCGCCGTTTTCGCCATACCAGGCGGGAATCTGATGGCCCCACCAGAGCTGGCGCGAAATACACCAGTCCTGGATGTTTTCGAGCCATTGGTAATACGTGGTGGTCCAGTTCTCCGGCACGAACCTGATCTGGCCATTGCGGACCACGTCGAGCGCGGCTTCGGCGATCGATTTGCCCGGGTTATAGGTGCCTTCCGGAGCCGGCTTGCTCATGGCGACGAACCACTGGTCGGTGAGCATGGGTTCGAGCACGACGCCGGTGCGGTCGCCGCGCGGCACCATCAGCTTGTGCGGCTTGACGGATTCGAGCAGGCCGATGGCTTCGAGATCGGCCACAACCTGCTTGCGTGCTTCGAAGCGATCGAGACCGCGGTATTTTTCGGGCGCGTTGTGGTTGATCTTCGCTTCGAGCGTGAGGATTTCGATTTGCGGCAGCTTGTGGCGCTGACCGACCTGATAGTCGTTGAAATCGTGCGCCGGCGTGACCTTGACGACGCCGGTGCCGAATTCACGGTCCACGTAATCGTCGGCGATGATGGGGATTTCGCGGTCGGTGAGCGGCAGCTTGACGGTCTTGCCGATCAGGCCGGCGTAGCGCTCGTCTTCCGGATGAACCATCACGGCGACGTCGCCGAGCATGGTTTCCGGACGGGTGGTGGCAACCGTCAGATGGCCCGAGCCGTCGGCAAGCGGGTACTGGATGTGCCACAGATGGCCGTTCTCTTCTTCGCTGGCGACTTCGAGATCGGAGACGGCGGTCATGAGGACCGGATCCCAGTTGACGAGGCGCTTGCCGCGATAGATCAGGCCCTGTTCATACAGACGGACGAACACATCGCGCACGGCGGCGGACATCTTGTCGTCCATGGTGAAGTATTCGCGCGACCAGTCGATGGAGGCGCCCAGACGGCGGACCTGGCTGGTGATGGTCGAACCGGATTGCTGCTTCCACTCCCAGACGCGTTCGACGAACTTTTCGCGGCCGAGGTCATGGCGCGAGACACCCTGGGCGTCCAGTTGGCGTTCGACGACGATCTGGGTGGCGATACCCGCGTGATCGGTGCCGGGCACCCAGAGGGTGTTCTGGCCGAGCATGCGATGGTAGCGGGTGAGGCCGTCCATGATCGTCTGGTTGAAGGCGTGGCCCATGTGGAGGGTGCCTGTGACGTTCGGCGGCGGGAGCTGGATGGAGAAGTTTTTCGCGTTTTCCGCGAACGCCGGCGCGGCGTAGGCGCGTTTTTCCCACTCCGGGCCCCATTGGGCTTCGATGGTGTGGGGTTCGAAACTCTTGGCAAGCGTGCTGTCGCTCATTGTTCGTGGTCTGCTGGGAAGCGGTGGAATCCTTGATTATAAAGGGTGCGGCCTGTCGGGAGGTTGGCCTGCGGCGCCTTGCTCTTTTGGTTGTTGTTCCTGGGGTGTTGGCCTTTCCTGGTTTTGTTCATCGACGTCGAGCGACTCCTCGATGAACGCGGTGCGAACCGGGTACGCGAAGCCGTTGACGAAGCCGGTACGGCGGCGGTTGAGGGTTTTCCACGCTTCAAGCCAGCCCACATCGCGCGGGCCTTTGGGGGGCAGGTACAGCACTGAAGCGCCCTGATTTACCGGCATGTTAGTCAAATTTTGCTGCCTGTGAAATTTTGTGAGAATCACTTACCGGCAACGATCCTGACCTTTTTAATACTTGTCTGACTGCGTTTCGGGCCAAACGGGACGAGTATCAGAAGGATTAGGGGCGCGCCTTGCTGGCACCCCTGAGATATTCACCTGCGTTGGTTGGGTGCTCTTTTCCCTCAGGAGGGCTATCAATGTCGAATCAGCAGAAACACCAAGGCGTGCTGTACCGCTTCGTAACCGTCGGATCGCGCATCGGGCGCGGGGGACAAGTGTCTTCGCGGCACGCGGGAACACTCTCGGGCCTGGAACCGGCATGTGTAGCTGATACGGTGACTTACAGCGATGGAGCCGAAGTTGTGATTATGGACGGTGCTGGGGATGCTGACCGGAACGGTAACCCGATCACATGCCAATAGCGGAGCACCCATGCGAATCCCTATCGTATGTCATGGTGACGAGACGACTACACGCGGAAAGGTTGTTGCCTTCAGTGCGACCGTGCACGACCACGGCCGGAAGATCGCGCTTTATGACGATGAGGCAACGTGCGGTAACTGCGAAGGCTTGTGGAAAATTTTCGGCACTGGTGAAGGTGTGCGCGAAAAAGGACGTGTTGCCGTTGTCGACGGCGATCATGTTCTTTGCCCTTGTGGCCAGAACCGCGTTATCGCGAACGCCGATGCAGGAATGTTTATTCATCGCGACACTGGTGCGGCCAGTACCAGGGCGCATGATCCGGCGAGCGCCGCGCGCACAAACGGGATTGCCGGTCACTGGATTGGCTTCAGGTTGACCGAACCGGGGAGCTGCGAGGGTTTGCAGTGCGTAGCGCATTTCACCGATGGGAGCGAGGCGAACGGAACACTCGACGCGAACAACACCGTTCGATTCCAGCGCGCCAGCAATGGAAATGCTTGCGTCCGCATCGAACTATTGACCGGCGGCGACCCGGCCGTTTCAGGCTCCATAACAGACTGTATTCTTTCGTTAATCGCGAGGTAGGCATGTCAGAAGTTCAAGCCACACAGTCTATTGTTCATGAAGGCCCGTTCCACACCCGGCAGGAGCATTCGTTGCCGAGCAACCTGTTGCGAGACGCGCGCGATTCGCTCGAAGCGGCAGGTGCGAAATTTTCGGCTGACGCGATAAGCGACGAAAGAATCCGCGGCCGTTATGCAGCGGGAATTCAGCGGGTTAGCCAGCTTGCGCAATCCGAAGTCGATTCGGGAAACATGACGGCTTATGAAGGTGCGAAATATTGCAACCAGCTTAGAAACCAGATTCTCATAGAGACCCGCAAGGTAACATCATCGTGGAATCGCGCGAGAGCCGAAAAGAAGAAGCCAGTTGGCCCAACCATTGAGGAATCACTCGATAAATATTCGTATCGGATTTTCAAAAAACCTTATTCGGCTCTTTCTGGTATGGAGAGAGAAAGGGCAAGTTACGCGGTGATTGCGTCGGCGGGGAGAAATGATAGCCAGATAACGGCAGGCACCAAGGTAATGAAAAATGCCGCTAGAGGTGCGATCCTGCTTACGGCCGGTCTTGCTGCTTACGCGATCCTGAGTGCCGATGATAAAATCAGGGAAACGGCGCGGCAGGGAACCGTAATACAGGGCGGAGTGCTAGGGGGTTATCTTGCAGGCCTTGGAACAACCTTTCTTTGTGGACCCGGTGCCCCACTTTGCGCTCTTGCCGTCGCAATTATGGGAACAACCGCAGGAGCGATGGTGACGGAATACGGCTTCGATGCCTATAAAATCGAAATACAGGAGCTTCAAAAATGGGGGATTCAATAACCGGAGAGGACCGTGAGTTTGTGTGGATTTTCCTCGCAGATGCTTTTGCCGGAATTGAATTGCAAGGGGATGGAATAGCGAAGCTAAAAAAATTCCCTATTGAAGAAATCAGAAGGATTTTTTTTGACGAAATTTCTGTGGCTTGTGCATTTAACCTGTATATAACGACACCGGAAATGGATGGTTTCGATCCAAGGTGGGTAAAGGCGGAAATTTCACGTATTCTCTCTGAGAGAGACGCGTCCATCTTCGGCAGGATTTCGTATCAGTCGCGGGCACTGGTCTGCAAGTGCATTTCGCGGGATGTCTGGAAAGACGTAAAGAAGTCCCTTGGAACGTGAGTGTTGAGTTGTGGTTTCGTAGCTCCGCTTCGGCGGGGCTTTTCATTGTGCGCCTCATTGCACAGCGGCGCCACGCGTGTCCGAAGGGGCCGAGTATCTTTCGGCCCTGCTGGCGATTGCCGCCCACCGTCTTGGGCTTGTCCCAGCGGTAATAGTATCTGACGGTGTCGGTAGGGCTGACCTTTACGCAGAAGCCGCGCAGGCAACCAACCCAAGCCGCCTGCAAGGCAAAACACCCCCCGAACCTTATAATAACGAACGACCCGCCGCCGACCCCCTTGGAAAATGCCCGAACTCCTCACCAACCTGAACCCTGAACAACACGCAGCGGTCACGCTGCCAAACGAACCGGCACTGATTCTGGCCGGCGCGGGCAGCGGCAAAACCCGCGTTCTGATTACCCGCATCGCCTGGCTCATCCAGCAAGGCCTGGCATCGCCGGCAACCATCCTCGCGGTGACCTTCACCAACAAGGCCGCCCGCGAAATGATGGCGCGCCTGCAAGCCCTGCTGCCCATCGACACCCGCGGCATGTGGATCGGCACGTTCCACGGCCTCTGCAACCGCATGCTGCGCGCCCATCATCGCGATGCCGCCTTGCCCGCCACCTTCCAGATCCTCGATACCGCCGACCAGTTGTCCGCGATCAAGCGTCTGATGAAGGGCCTGAACATCGACGACGAGAAGTACCCGGCGAAAAATCTCCAGTACTTCATCAACAACGCCAAAGAGCAGGGTCTGCGCCCCAAAGACGTCGACGCCACCGATAACTTCAACCGCAAGTTCGTCGAGCTCTACGAGGCCTACGAGCAGCAGTGCCAGCGCGAAGGCGTGGTGGATTTCCCCGAACTGCTGCTGCGCTGCTATGAACTGCTTGCGCACAATCCGCCGCTGCGCGCGCACTATCAGGCGCGTTTCCGCCATATCCTCGTCGACGAGTTCCAGGATACCAACAAGCTCCAGTATGCGTGGCTCAAGCTGCTCGCCGGACAGACCAACTCGATCTTCGCGGTCGGCGACGACGATCAGTCCATTTACGCGTTTCGCGGCGCGAACGTCGGCAACATGCGCGACTTCGAGAACGAGTTCAATGTCCGCCATCTGATCAAGCTCGAACAGAACTACCGCTCGCACGGCCATATCCTCGATGCGGCCAATCAGTTGATCGCCAACAACTCGCGGCGTCTGGGCAAAAACCTGCGCACCGACGCGGGTCACGGTGAACCGGTGCGCGTCTACGAAGCCGCCACCGACTCGCAGGAAGCCGGCTGGATCGTCGAGGAAATCAAGGCGCTGATCAGCACCGGCACCTCGCGCAGCGAAGTCGCCGTGCTGTACCGGAGCAACGCGCAGTCGCGCACCATCGAACACACGCTGGTCAATGCCGGCATTGCCTACCGCGTGTATGGCGGTCTGCGCTTCTTCGAGCGTCAGGAAATCAAGCACGCGCTCGCCTATCTGCGCCTGATCGATAACCCGAATGACGACACCGCGTTCGCCCGCGTCGTCAACTTTCCGACGCGCGGCATCGGCGCGCGCTCGATCGAGCAACTCGCGGACGCGGCGCGTCTCTACAACTGCTCGATGGCGGCTGCGATTCCTTATGTCGCCGGCAAGGCAGGGTCGAGTCTCGCCGGCTTCGCCAATCTGATCGGCAAGATGCGCGCGGAAACTCAGCAGATGAGCCTGCCGGAAACCGTCGAATACGTGGTGCGCACGAGCGGTCTCGCGGAGTTTTATCAGACCGAACGCGAGGGCCAGGACCGCCTCGAAAACTTGCAGGAACTGGTCAACGCGGCAGCGGCCTTCGTCAGCGAAGAAGGCTACGGGCTCGACACACCGGCGCGCTCCATTCCGCTGCGCCCGGGTGCGACCGCCGCGCCTGAACTGGCGGCGGAAACCGACGATCCGAACGTCGTCGTCCTCGATGCGCCGGATCTCACCGACCCGGCGCAGAACCCCGACACCATGACGCCGCTGGCCGGCTTCCTGTCGCACGCCTCGCTCGAAGCCGGCGACAACCAGGCGCAGGCTGGCCAGGAAGCCGTGCAGTTGATGACGGTCCACGCGGCGAAGGGACTCGAATTTACCGCGGTGTTTATCACGGGTCTCGAAGAAGGCCTGTTCCCGCACGAGAACAGCGCGATGGAAACCGACGGGCTCGAAGAAGAGCGTCGTCTGATGTACGTCGCCATTACGCGCGCCAAGGAGCGCCTGTACCTCTCATTCGCGCAGAGCCGGATGCTGCACGGCCAGACCCGTTACAACATCCGTTCGCGCTTTTTCGACGAACTGCCGCAGGAAACGCTCAAGTGGCTCACGCCCAAGGTCGAGGCGGGCGCTCGCTGGGGCGGCCGCTCCGACAACGCCGGCTATGGCCGCGACTGGTTCGCGCGGCCGGGCTACACCGGCCCGTCGTCATCGACCTCGGCGCCGCTGCCGGCTTTCGCCAACGAACAGCGTGCAGCCGAAAGCGGTTTCCGGGTCGGCCAGCAGGTGTTTCACACCAAGTTCGGCGAAGGCACGATTACCGCGCTCGAAGGCGGCGGCGCCGACGCGAAGGCGCAGGTCAAGTTCAAACGGCACGGCGAGAAGTGGCTGGCGCTCGCGGTCGCCAAACTGCAGGCGGTCGAATGAGCACAGTGCAAACCGGAGCTGCGGGCGCCCGTCGTCCGCTTGGAGTGATGGCGGCATTGCCGCAGGAACTCGGTGATCTGCTCGAGGCGATGCGCGCCGAATCCGAGGTGCGCACGCTTACGCACGGCCGGCGTGACTATCACGTCGGCACGGTCCATGGCGCGCCTTGTGTCGTCACGCTTGGGCGCATCGGCAAGGTGGCCGCGGCAGCGACGGTCAGCGCGCTGATTCACGTGTTCGATGTCGAGGCGGTGGTGTTTACCGGCGTCGCGGGCGGAGTCGGGCGCGAAGTACGGATCGGCGATGTGGTCGTGGCCGATACCTTGACGCAGCACGATCTCGACGCGTCGCCGCTGTTTCCGCGTTTCGAAGTGCCGTTGCTCGGCGTGGCGCGCTTCGCTGCGGATCGGGTGCTGGCCGATCAACTCGCGGCGGCGGTGGAGCAGTTCGTGGCGCAGGAGGGGCCGGCTCTGGCGGCGCGCTTTGGTACGCAACTGCCGCAGGTGCACCGTGGGCTCATCATCAGCGGCGACCAGTTCGTCGCCAGTGCGGCGGCGGTCGAAGCGCTGCGCGAGGCCTTGCCCGATGCGCTCGCGGTCGAGATGGAAGGCGCGGCGATTGCGCAGGTCTGCCATGAGTACGGCGTGCCGTGCGCGGTCGTGCGCACGGTGTCCGATACCGCGGATGCGCATGCACCGGCGTCGTTCAAGTCGTTCTTGACCGAGATCGCCGGGACTTATTCGAACGGTATTTTGAAGCGGTTTCTGCAGGCACGCGCCTGAGCGCGCGGGGCGAATGAGGCCTGCGCGATGCAGCCCCCATCTGCTTGCATCGCGCAATCCTTATGCTTTCCCACCCGCCGCCAGCGCATCGCGCACCTGCTGCAGGGCGCTGGCATCTTCGATGGTAGGCAGGTCGCCGGGGTCGCGCCCTTCGGCCAGCGCCGCAATCGCGCGGCGCAGCAGTTTGCCCGAGCGCGTCTTCGGCAGCATCGCCACCATATGCACCCGCGCCGGCCGCGCAATCGCTCCAAGCTGACGGTCCACCGTTGCAGCCAGTTCGGCCTCCAACTGCGCACGCGCGTCGTCCGCCTCGTAACGCCCGGCATCACGCAGCACCGCGAAGGCCAGCGCCACCTGCCCCTTGAGCGGATCGGCCACCCCCACCACCGCGACTTCGGCCACCGCCGCATGGCTCGACAGCGCTTCCTCGATCTCGCGCGTGCCGAGCCGGTGACCGGCAACGTTGATGACGTCGTCGGTGCGGCCGAGAATCGTCACGTAACCGTTGGCATCCTGGATGCCCCAGTCGAACGTCGAATACAGCTGCTGATCCGGCACGCTCGACCAGTAGGTGCTGACAAAGCGCCGGTCGTCGCCCCACACGGTCGACATGCAACCCGGCGGCAGCGGATAGCCGAGCGTGATGACGCCTTTCTCGCCCGGCGCGCAGACGTCACCGGTCTGCTCGTTGCGCAGCGTCAGGTTGTAGCCGTAGACCGGTACGCCCGGCGAGCCGAGCTTCGGCGGCAGCGCTTCGACGCCGCGCTGGATCGCTAGCATCGGCCAGCCGGTTTCGGTCTGCCAGTAATTGTCGACCACCGGCTTGCCGAGCGCATCGGCGATCCACGAGGCGGTGGGTTCGTCTAGCGGCTCGCCGGCCAGAAACAGCGCGCGCAAGCTCGACAGGTCGGATTTCTTCAGCAGCGCCGGGTCTTGCTTCTTGAGCACGCGCAACGCGGTCGGCGCGGTGAACATCAGGTTGATCCGATGCTGCTCGACGAGCCGCCACCAGATGCCGCCGTCCGGGCGGATCGGCGTGCCTTCGTACATGACCGTGGTCAGGCCCGCGATCAGCGGTGCATAGATGATGTAGCTATGGCCGACCACCCAGCCGATATCCGAGGCGGTGAACATGGTGTCGCCCGCACGGCCCTCGAAGATGTATTCCATGGATGCCGCCAGCGCCACCGCATAGCCGCCCACGTCGCGCACCACGCCTTTGGGCCGCCCGGTCGTGCCCGAGGTGTAGAGCACATACGACGGCTCGTTGGATTCCAGCCATTCGCACGGCACATGGGCATCGAAAAACTGTTCGCGCAGCGGCTCGTAGTCGACCAGGTAGCTGGCGCTCAGGCGCTCGGGCGCAAGCTGCCGGTCGATCCGCAGCACATGCGGCGGCTTGTGCTGCGCGCGGGCGAGCGCCTCGTCGACGAGCGGCGTGTAGTCGATCACCTTGCCGCCGCGTGCGCCGGCATCGGCGGTGACGATCAGCGCCGGCCTGGCGTCGTCGATGCGCGCCGCGAGGCTCGGCGCCGCGAAGCCGCCGAACACCACCGAGTGAATCGCCCCGAGCCGCGCGCAGGCGAGCATGGTGAATACGGCTTCGGGGATCATCGGCAGGTAGACCAGCACGCGGTCGCCGCGCTTCACGCCCAGTGAGCGCATCACTGCGGCCATGCGGTTGATTTCGGCGTACAACTCGGCGTAGGTGTAGTGCCGCTCGATGCCGGTTTCCGTCGATACGTAGACCAGCGCATTCTGCTGCGCCCGTTCGGCCAGATGGCGGTCCACTGCGTTATGGCACAGATTCGTCCGGCCGCCCACGAACCAGCGCGCAAACGGCGGATTCGAGCGGTCGAGCACGGTCTCGAACGGCGTTTCCCAATGGATGCGGCGTGCTTCTTCGCGCCAGAAGTCTTCCGGTGCTTCGACGGAACGGCGGTGGAACTCGCGGTAACGGGTCATCGGCGGCGATCCTTGTCCTGCTGCGTGGGTGAGCGGGCGGGCGAGCATCCGCGCCGGCGGGTGAGCGGCGACCCCGGCCGGGGCGGAGCATGTGCGCACAGCATAGAGCAGGCTCACCGGCGCGGACAACGCGGGTTCACCATAGGCGCGGCGCACGCCCAGAATGGAAAAAGGCGCCGCAGCGCCTTTTTTCCATTCGGTCCCGGGCGTCGACTCCCGGTCGGGATTCCGCGGTTCAGGTCCGCGGCGGGTTCGATCCCGCCATCCCGCCTGCTCAAGCCTTGGCGCGCTTGCCCTCGACGTCAGGCAGGAACACGGTGAGGATGCCGATCAGCGGCAGGAACGAGCAGACCTTGTACACATAGCTAATGCTGGTCGCATCGGCCAGCTGGCCGAGCACTGCCGCGCCGATCCCGCCGAGACCGAACGCAAAGCCGAAGAAGAGGCCCGCGATCATGCCCACCTTGCCGGGAATCAGTTCCTGCGCATAGACCAGGATCGCCGAGAACGCCGACGCCAGCACCACGCCGATAACCACGGTCAGCACGCTGGTCCAGAACAGGTTGGCGTACGGCAACAGCATCGTGAACGGCGCGACACCGAGGATGGAGACCCAGATCACGTATTTACGGCCGATCCGGTCGCCGATCGGACCGCCGATGATCGTGCCCGCTGCGACGGCCGCGAGGAAAATGAACAGGTGGACCTGCGCGGCCTGCACCGGCAGATGGAACTTGTCGATCAGATAGAACGTGAAGTAGCTGTTGATGCTGGCGAGGTAGAAGTACTTCGAGAACACCAGCAGCACGAGCACGCCCATTGCAAGCAGCACCTGGTTGCGCGACAGCGTGGCATGAGCGGCCTGTGCGCCGCGCGCTTTTTTTGTTGCCGGATGACGCTTGTACCAGCGGCCGATCTGCGTGAGCACGACGATCGCCACCAGCGCCGCGGCCGACACCCATGCGATGCTGCGCTGGCCGTGCGGGATGATGATCAGCGCGGCGAGCAGCGGTCCGAGCGATGAGCCGGCGTTGCCGCCCACCTGGAACAGCGACTGCGCGAGCCCATGCTGGCCGCCCGAAGCCATCCGCGCGACCCGCGACGATTCCGGGTGGAATACCGAAGAGCCGCAGCCGACCAGCGCCGCCGCCACCAGCAGAATGCCGAAGTTCGGCGCCACCGACATCAGCAGCAGGCCGGCGAGCGTAAAGCCCATGCCGATGGGCAGGGAATATGGCTTCGGATGCTTGTCCGTATAGCTGCCGATCAGCGGCTGCAGCAGCGAGGCGGTGATCTGATAGGTCAGCGTGATCAGGCCGATCTGGCCGAACGACAGCGCAAAGTTGGCCTTCAGCATCGGATAGATCGCGAGGATCAGCGACTGGATCATGTCGTTGATCAGGTGCGAAAAGCTGATTGCGCCCAGTATGGAGTAGACCGTGCGCTGCGCCTTGGCGGCCAGAGGAGGAGTGGCGGGGCTGCTTGAGACGCCGGCGAGGGCGTTTTTGTCGAGGCTCGTTTGCATACGCTTGGGGAGGGAGACAAAAGTGAACGAGGGCCGGATCCGCGGGCTGCGGCATATCGGCACATTAGCCGGAACTATCTGAACTTTCACAAAGTGTAATGTGGCTCACGTGAAATGTACGGACAACTTTTGTCGCGAATCGGACATGGGATGGCCTCGAATGCGCCATGAGTCGGCTGTGACCCGGCTGTGGCCCGGCCGTGACATGACGCGCCTGCGAGGAATTTTGGCCGGGTATAAGACGGCACGCGGGGCGCCGCCTACGAGGCGGATGCGTCATGGCGCAAGGAGCACCGGGAGGCGGCGGCATTAAAGATTGCAGCCGCAAATGCCGTAGACCCGGTGAGATAAAGATGAATGCCGGAACTGACCTTTCCGGGCGGTCGATATGTGGGGACGAAATATGAAAGCAGTTTCGCTGGGCAGCCAGACTAGCGCGGGGTTCGTGGCGGACGGGGAGCCTGCGGGCAAGGCGCCGCGTTCGGGCGCGCCGGTTGGGCGGCTCAAGGGCTTGTCGGTGAAGGCGACGTTGCGCCTGGCTTTCGCTGTGCTGCTGATCGGCACGCTGTTGATCGGCGTGTTTTCGCTGGCGCAGATCAGCCGGCTCAACGGTTCGACGCAGTCGATCTACGACCAGGGCCACGTGGCGAGCCGCGCGGCCGAGGAAGCGCGCGGTTACGTGTTGCGCGCGAGCCGGGCCCAGAAGATGCTGCTGACCGCGACGACCGGCAAGGAACGCGACGACCTCGGTTCGGACATCGACAAGGACCTCGCCGGCCTGTCCGCGCAGATGAGTACGCTGCAACAGTATGTCGACGCCTCGGACGCCGATCAGGTTGCCCAGCAGAAGAAATTCGCTGCGGCGATCGCCACCTGGAGCGGCCACCTGCGCGATTTCGTGACGCTGGTGAAGGCGCAGCCGCTCGACCTGTCGCAGATGAACTGGCAGGTGGGCACGCAGGACGTGTCCTTGCTAGTGGAGACCGAGAAGCTCGAGAAGATGGTGGACGTGCTGGTCGAACAGCGCAGCGTGGCCGCGAAGGCGACCATTGCGGCTTCGGCGTTCATCTACCACTCGTCGTTTGTGATGATGGCGGCGATGACGCTCGGCCTGATCGTGCTGGCGTTTGTGATCAGCGAATGGGTGGTGCGCCGGCTCGCGCGGCAACTGGGCGGCGAGCCCGCGTATGCGAAGGAGATTGCGAGCCGGATTGCGGCGGGCGACCTGTCGAACCGGATCGCGCTGGCGCGTAACGATCATTCGAGCATGCTGTCGGCGCTGCACGACATGCAGAGCGGACTGTCGACGACGGTGTCCGACATCGCCGCGAGCGCGGACGCGATTGCGACGGCGTCGGGCGAGATTTCGATGGGCAACCTGGACCTCTCGCAGCGGACCGAGCAGCAGGCGATGGCGCTGGAGCGCACGGCGAGCAGCATGGAGGAGTTGACTTCGACGGTGCGGCAGAACGCCGACAACGCGAAGCAGGCGAGCACGCTGGCCAATAACGCATCGGCGATTGCCGAGAAGGGCGGCGACGTGGTGAGCCGCGTGGTTTCGACCATGAACGAGATCAACGATAGCGCGCGCAGTATTGGCGACATCATCGGCGTGATCGAGGGGATTGCGTTCCAGACCAACATTCTCGCGTTGAACGCGGCGGTGGAGGCTGCGCGGGCGGGTGAGGAAGGGCGCGGTTTCTCGGTGGTCGCGGCGGAAGTGCGCAATCTTGCGCAGCGTAGTGCGGCGGCTGCCAAGGAGATCAAAGGGTTGATCAGTACTTCTGTTGAACGCGTCAGTAATGGTTCGACTTTGGCGCAGGACGCCGGGCAGACCATGGATGAGGTTGTTAAGGCTGTGAAGCGTGTGACCGACATCATGGGGGAGATTTCGGCTGCTTCCGCCGAGCAGAGTTCCGGGATTGAGGAGATTAATCTCGCGGTGACGCAGATGGATGCTGGGACTCAGCAGAATGCGGCGCTGGTGGAGCAGGCTACTGCGGCTGCTCGGTCGTTGGATGATCAGGCTAAGGCTTTGAAGGTTATGGTTGGGAAGTTTTTGTTGAATGGTTGATGTGGTTTTTTTGCCTTGCAGGTGGCTTTTGGTTTTGCCTGCGGCGGCTTGAGTTTGGTTGTTGTTTTTAGGGCGTTGGCCTTTCCTTGCTTTGTTTTTGGTTTATTAGCGTCGCCCCTGTGCGGGGCGGCACCTACTTTTCTTTGCCGGCCGCAAAGAAAAGTAGGCAAAAGAAAGCGGGCTCACACCGCTAGCCTGTAGTGAGCCATCCCGGTCTGCTACCGGGAACGGCCCGAGACGAGACCAGTTCTCGCACCACTGGTGTTAGTGACAAGGCACTCATCCGTTCCAGCGTCGCGCTTCGCGCCCCGCCGTTGGGTATAACCCTTTCTGCAAATTATGTAGGCATTCTAACTATCCAGGCTCGCCAACCCTGCGAATTCCAGGTGATGCGTAAGCCACATGTCCCGCCTCCCCCCGTTTTCCCATGCAAACCCGTCCGCGACGCACGTAGTGCGGAGTGGGGTGGATGAGCGCTGTGTCACGAAGGGGGAATTTGCGAGGGCGGGTCTCGTCCTGGGCCGTTTCCGGTCGCAGACTGGGATGGCTCACTACGGGCTAGCGGTTGCAGCCCGCTTTCTTTTGCCTACTTTTCTTTGCGGCGGCAAAGAAAAGTAGGTGCCGCCCCGCACAGGGGCAACGCCAATAGACCAATATCAAATCAAGGAAAGGCCAACACCCCAGGAACAACAACCAATAACAAGCCGCCGCAGGCAAAACCAAAAGCCGCCTGCAAGGCAAAAAAATCAGCTAGGCTTAACAACAACCGTGCACGTAGTGCCAGCCGAAAGCACAACCCCATCAGGAACACGATCAATATGAATCCGCACGGGCACCCGCTGCGCCAACCTGACCCAGTTGAAAGTCGGATTCACATCGGCCAGCAACTCCCGGCTCTGCGGATTATCGCGATCATAAATACCGCGTGAAATACTCTCAACATGCCCCTGCAAAACCCCGCCGCTCATCAACCGCATCTCGGCCTTGTCGCCAATCCCGACATGCGGCAGCTTGGTCTCTTCAAAATACCCATAAACCCAGAACGAATGGCTATCCACAATAGCAAGCTTCGCCGACCCGGCAATCGCATAATCCCCCTGGAACACCGCCAGATTCGTCACATAGCCATCCACCGGTGACACCACGCGCGTGCGCTCCAGATTCAGCTTCGCGGCATCCAGCGCAGCCAGCGCCTGCTCATAAGCAGCCTCCGCCGCCGAGGCGGTATGCGTCGCGTTATCGCGGCTTTCCTTCGATACCACCAGGCTGTCCATGTCCGCGCGGCGTTGCGCATCGTCGCGGCGCATCTGCAGTTCGGCCTTGCGCGCGGCTACCGCCGCCTCGGCCTGCTCGACCGCGATCTGGTAGTGCGACGGGTCAATCTGCATCAGCAAATCGCCTTTCTTTACCAGCTCGTTGTCGTGCACCGGGAGCGCCACCACCGCGCCCGAGACGTCCGGCGCTATGTTGACGACATCGGCCCGCACCCGGCCGTCGCGCGTCCAGGGTTCGTCCATGTAATGAACCCACAGGGCGCGGCCTATCAGGATCGCGATAACGAAGACGACGGCTGTCGCGACAAAACCCAGAATATTTCGGATGGTCATGATTCGACTCTGATCAACGATAAACGGCGAGACCCAGCACGCCGCATACACACACGAGCAGACTGGCCCGGAACAGGTTCGGATGCCAAACCACGCGATAAAGCCCCGTATAGGCAATCACGCGATCCAGCAACCAGGTAAGCGCAGCACCGGCCACGAACAGCAGCACAATGGCCGGCACGTAAGCGTCAAGAACAGCAACTTCACGCGGCATGGCGAACTCCTTTTTCTCCCTCGCTGCGGTTCGCCACCAGCGTTTCCAGCGGCGATTGCGGATCGAGCAACGCAGTACGAATGAAATGCAGATGACTCAAAATGCGTTGCAGTTGATGGCGCTCCTCGCGTGGCGGCGTGAACGCCGTCAGCACTTGCTGGACGGCGGCTGTCGCTGCCACCGTCGCCGCCAGCGCTGCATCCATCCTCTGCGGGTTCGGCCGGTCGAAGAGCGCCGCCACCGCGTCGCGCATCTTGCGCTCGGCAATGCGCCACGGCATCGTCGCGGCATAGCGGGCGTCCCGCGGCAGCGCGGCGATCTCACGCCGCAAATCGATCATTGCGTTACCCACTTCGAGCACGGCAAACAGCCAGCGCAGGCTGTCGCGCCTGACTTCGGGTTCCTTGTCGGCGAGCGCGTTGATCTGGAACATCAGATCGCGTGCGCCGCTTTCGAAACGCGAGCGCAACCGCGACAGACGCGAATGGCAGGCGTGCACGACATGGCGGCGCAGGTCGATCAGCAGGCGGTTGCGCATCCAGGGCAGCGACGGCGGCAGCAGCAGCGCGAACGCGACCGAACAGGCCAGCATCGACAGAAACAGCGCCAGCGCATCATTGATGAAGCTGGTCGGATCGTAATGAATCACGTTGTCCGGGCCCGCAAGGAAACAGAAGAAGATGCAGTAACCCACCCCGTAGCCGGCCAGCTTCGGGCGCGTCGTCATGAACACGCCGAGCAGCAGGAACGGCGTGAGCGCGACACACAGCAGAGGAAACCCGTCGACGTGCGGATACACGCCGAACACCAGAATCATTCCCAGCAGCGACGACAGGACCGTGCCGCCCGCCATCTGGAACGCCATGCGCGTGGGGTTCGGCGAGGTGGACGCCAGTGCGCAGGTTGCCGCGCCCACCGGCAGCAGCGTGACGCCGCTCGGCCACGCGGTCGCGATCCAGAACGCGCCCAACAGCGCGATCACGATGGCCGCGCGCGCGCCGGCCACACCTGCGGTCAAGACGTTGGTCTTCGGCTCGTAGCGGTCGATCCAGCGCTCGCGCTCGTGGGTATCGACAGCCAGCGATGCATAAGTGGCCGCATAGGCGTGCAGGTCGTCGACGAAGCGCGAAAGCAGTTCGGCTGCGGTATCGAAATCGAGCAGCGGCACATCCGGCTGAGACTCCAGCGCTTCGCGCGTCGCACGCAGCCGTTTGGACAATTCGGCCTTATAGGCGTCGAGCTGCCCGGTCACGTGCGCGGCGTCGGCGGCGGTAAGCACCGGTTCGCCCGATTTGTGGAGCAGCGGCGCGATCTCCTTGAAATACGGTTCCAGCGCTTCAATTACGACGGACGCACCGGCGTCGTGCAGGCGGTTCATCAACTGATGCAAGGCGTGAAAGCGCGTCGATGCGGTCATGAACTCATTGTTCAGCCGCGACAGGCGGCCACTCCTCATCCGCGAGGCGGGTGTTTCGAATACAGCGACGCTGCGGATCGCTTCGAAGCCGACGATGTCGGCGACAAAGCGCGCGTTGGTGGCTTCGATCTGCGCGCGGTCGACCTGTCCCGACAGCGAGGCCGAAACATAGTCGACGAACGCGCTAAAGCGGGCGCGGATGGTGGTGCGCATCTGTTCGCCGGTGAAGCGCGGAAACACGAGCCCGCTGACCACACCCGAACAGACGATGCCGACCACGATTTCCGCCACGCGGGTCAGCGCGGACATGAACGCGCCGTCCGGATTCTGTGCCGCCGGAAAGCCGATCAGTGCCGCGGTGTAGCCCGCCAGCACGAAGCCGTAAGTGCGGAAATTGCGGTTGCGCGCGGCGCCTGCGGTACAGATGCCGACCCAGATCGCCGTCGTCGCGATGAAGAGTTCCGGCTGCTGGGCAAACAGCCCGATCAGCGCCAGCATGACGACGAGTCCGACCAGCGTGCCGCAGATCCGGTAGAAGCTCTTCGCGAACACCATGCCGCTTTGCGGCTGCATCACGATGAATACGGTGGTCATCGCGGTGCGCGGCTGCGGCAGATCGAGCTTCATTGCTACGTACAGCGAAAGGAATGCGGCCGCCAGCGCCTTGAACAGGTAGATCCATGTCAGCCCGTCGGTGCGGGCCCAGTCGGCGGCAGCCGTGGAGAGCGCCGCGAATGTGAACGGCTGACGCGCAGCGGAAGAGGGAGCGGTGGACATGGTCAGCTCCGCGCTTACTGAACTGCTGCCGGATGAGCAGAGGCCTGGCTGCTCACCGCCGCGCTGCCGGATACGGGCGTGGTGAGCGTGGTGGCCGCGGCCGCCTTGCCCTTACCATGCGCGGGCAGTGTCTCTTCCGTGTTCGGGCCATCGGACGGATCGGCAAGGCCGCCGCCGAGCGCCGTCATCAGCGAAGCATGGGCACCGAGCCGTTCGGCCTGCACCCGTGCCACGCCTTCCTGGGCTCGCAGCAACTGGTTCTGTGCAATCGGCACGTTCAGATAGTCCGTCAGACCACGCCGGTAGCCTTCCTTCGCCAGGCCATAGTTCTTACGCGCAGCGGCGACCGATCTCTCGGCATCGTTTTCCTGCGTTTCCAGCGAGCGAATCCGTACCACCTGATCGGCAACATCTTTCAGCGCGCTCACGATAGTCTGGTTGTACTGCTCGACCGCGGCGTCATAGCCCGCGTCGGCTGCACCCAGTTCGGAGCGTAGCCGGCCGCCGTCAAAGATCGGCAGCGACAGGGCCGGGCCGGCCGTCCAGCCGCCGTTTGCCGAGCGCAGGAACTGGAACAGCGGGCCGGCCGCGGCATAACCGCCGATCGACGCCAGCAGGTTGATGTCCGGATAGAAATTGGCCTTTGCCACATCGATACCGCGCGCCTGTGCCGCCACCGTCCAGCGTGCCGCGACGATGTCGGGCCGATGGCCGAGCAGTTCGGCCGGCAAGGCCGACGGCAGGCCCGCGGGTGCGGCGAGCGAGAGCGTCGGACGGGTGATCGAATCGCCTGCGCCCGGGCCCTTGCCGGCCAGCGCCGCAAGCTGGTTGCGGCCCAGCGCGATCTGCTCTTCGAGTGCGTCGATCTGGCGTTCGTATTCGGGCACCGGCGTTTCGGCCTGGCTGACTTCGAGCTGGGTGCCGAGCCCCCCGTTCAGGCGGCGCGTGGCGAGATCGACGATCTGCTGCTGTTGTTGCAGCGTCGCCCTGGCGATATCGAGCAGCGCGTAGTTCATCGACAGGCCGATATACGCGCGCACCACATTCGCTTCGAGTTCGAGCTGGGCGGCGCGTTCGTCCGCGGCGCTGGCGTGGGCGGCGTCGAGCGCGCCCTGCGCAGCGTTCTTGTCTTTGCCCCACACGTCGAGGTGGTAAGACAGGCCGATCGTGCCGGTGTTGTCCCAGGTCGTCGCGTTGGAAAGCGAGCCTGGGCCGTAGTAAATATTGTCCGCCCAGTGCTGGCGCTCGACCGAAAGATTGCCGTTGACCTGCGGCGAGAGCGCCGCGTGCGCCACGCCGGCCATCGACTGCGCCTGGCGCACCCGTGCCTGGGCGATCGCGAGTGTCGGATTGCCGGCCTGGGCGGCGTCGATCCAGGCGTTGAGCTGCGGATCGTTATAGGCGCGCCACCAGTCTGCGGCGGGCCATTGCGCGTCCGCGTTGGCGGCCCGAATGGCGGCGCCGGCATCGAGCGAGGACGGTGCAATGCCGCGAGCTTGCGGTGTGATGCCTCCGGTACTGGCACAGCCGGCGATTGTTAGTGAGATCGTAAGAACGGCGATAAAGGCGACCCCTTTTTGTACCGGAGACTGCACGATTTACCCCCTTAATTGACTAAAGAACCTTGTGCGTTATTATATTTTTTGCGGTATTCCTGAATAACCCGTAAAGATGCAAGGTATCTTTACCTAAACTGAGACAATCGCTCTTACGAAGCATGTAACAATCACCTTGTCTCAGTAAGGATATGTATGGATACGCTTCAAAACATGCGTGTATTTGTCCGAGTCGTCGAAGCAGGCAGCTTCACAGGCGCCGCCCAGCACCTGAATACGACCACGGCGTATGCCTCGCGCGCGGTCTCCGATCTCGAGGCGCATCTGCGCACGCGCTTGCTGAATCGCACGACCCGGCGTATTGCGCTGACCGAAGCCGGCGAGCGTTATCTGCAACGTTGCGAACAGATTCTGGCCTACGTCGATCAGGCGGAAGCCGAGGCGAGCGACGCCCATGCGCGGCCGTCCGGCAAGCTGAAAGTCCATGCCATGACGAGTCTCGGCCAGCATTACGTGGTGCCGGCCGTCGGGCGCTATCAGCAGCGCTATCCGGACGTGAATATCGAACTGACGCTGGCCCATCGCGTGCCTGACCTGCTCGACGAGGGTTACGACGTCGCTCTGGTGCTGGCGTCGCAGGCTCTGCCTGATTCGGGGCTGGTGTCGCAGCGCCTGGGCAGCGCATTCAGTATTGCGTGCGCCTCACCCGCCTACCTGGAGCGCCATGGCGTGCCGCAGACGCCCTCCGACCTCAGCCGGCATACCTGTCTGCAAATGGTCACGCCGGTTTTTCCCGCGAACGAGTGGACCTTCGATGGTCCGAGCGGCCAGGAGACCCACGTGCTCGGGACGGCGAGCTTTCAGGTGAATGTCGCAGAGGCGCTGGCGGTCGCGGTGCGCGAAGGCATGGGCATTGGCCTCGTGCCGATCTACTCGGCGATCAGCGGTCTGCGTAGCGGCCAGCTGGTGTGGGTGTTGCCGGAGTACACCTCGCAGGAGATGAAGCTGTATGCGCTGTACCCCTCGCGTCAGTATCTGGACGCGAAGATTCGCACCTGGGTCGAATTCCTGCGCGATGAACTGCCCACGACGCTCGCCACCGATCAGGCCGAACTGCGCAAGTTCGCCCGCACCTGAGCGCGGCGCCGGCCGGCTGACGCCGGCTCCCTTACGTTGACAGTCGCCGCCGCACGCGCATCACGGCCTGTTACAGATGTGCGGCGTCGCAACATTTCCTTACTTCTGCGGCCGATTTGATTTGGTAACGTTGGGTCAACGCGCTGGCCGACCGCTGGGTTGCCGTCAGAAACTGGATCTAACTGGAATAAAGAGGGACTCATGGATACGCATCTGCTCATCGGCGTGGCCGTCATGCTGGGACTGATCGGAATTGCCGCGTCGCGTGAACTGCTGCGCAACCTGCGCGCGCAACCGCAACTGGTGCCGGTTCGCGCCGAGCGCCGCGACGCTGCCGGTTATACGCGTCGCCGCTGAGCGGGGCCCACGGTTCTGACCTTCCAGACGTCGATCATCTAGACGTCAATCACCTTATCCCACGCAAACTGCGGATTCTCCGGTTGGCGCGTGCGGCGGTCGAGATAACCGCGCGGGTTGCATACCACCCGCGTGCCCTCGACGGTGTAGTCGAACGCCGTGTGCGTGTGGCCGTGAATCCATAGCGCGACGGGCGAGCGCACCAGCGTCGGCAGATGGTTGACGAAACCGGCCGAGACGCGGTCGTCCGCATAGCGCTCGGCGAGGCTGAGCCGGTGTGGGGCGTGGTGCGTGACCACGATGGTTTTTCCCGCAAACGGTTTGGCCAGCTCGCGCGCGAGCCATGCGCGCGCCTGCATATGCAGGGCGAGCGAGTCGGCAGGAGTGAAATCGCGGGTGGCCGTGGGGTCCGCGGGGGCGGCGCCTTCATGCGAGCGCTCTTGCGCCGGCGCATCTGGTCGGCCATGCGGCCAACTGAGTTGAATCAGGCCGCGGAAGTCGAGCATGAAGCGCCGGGCGGCTTCGATAGATTCTGCAAACGCTTCGTCGTCGGCGCCGTAAAGCGTGAAGTCGGTCCACAAGGTGGTGCCGAGTACGCGCCACTCGCCGGCGGGGTCCACCAGCGCCGCGTTGTTCAGCAGATGCACATTGTCGACCGATGCCGCCGCGTCGTGCATCGCCGCTTCCAGCGCGCCGAATTCGCCGTCGTAGTATTCGTGATTGCCCGGCACATAGACGACCGGCACGGCGCCGTCGAAGGTCTGGGCGGCCCAGCGCGGTCCGGCCGCGTGATTGTGGATGTCGCCCGCAAGCACGACCAGGTCGGCCTGCGCATGCGGAATCACCTCGGGTTCGTCGCACTCCAGATGCAGATCGGACAGCACACGAATCTTCACGACAGGCACTCCTCTGAAGAAACCGCCGGGCCGCGCGGGGCTTACGCCGTGCCCCTAGCGTAGCACCTTGCCGGGGTTCATCAGGTTGAGCGGATCGAGCGCCTGTTTGAGCGCACGCATCAACGCCACTTCGACGTCCTGCTTGTAGTGCATTGCCTCGTCGATCTTCAACTGGCCGAGCCCGTGCTCCGCGCTGATGCTGCCACGATGCCGGTGCACGCTGTCATACACGACCTGGTTGATGGGGCTCTGGTATTCGGCAAGAAACGCTTTGGCGTCGACGCCTTCAGGAGCCTGCACGTTGTAGTGCAGATTGCCGTCGCCCAGGTGGCCGAACGTCACCATCCGCACACCCGGCACGGCCTGCGCGATCGCTGCGTCGGTTTCCTCGATAAAGTGCCCGATGCGCGAGATCGGCACGGCAATGTCGTGCTTGATGTTGAGACCCTCTTCGGCCTGCGCGAGTGGAATGTGTTCACGCAGATTCCAGAACGCCTGCGATTGCGCGAGGTTTTCCGCCACCACAGCATCTTCCACGACACCTTCTTCGAGGGCGGTTTCCATCAGCCGCTCGAACAGCTCGCGCGCATGTTCCTCGCTTTCGCTGTCCGAGAGTTCGAGCAGCACGACTTGCGCATGCGCCTCTGCGAACGGATAGCGCATCTGCGGAAAATGCCGGCCCACAAGCCGCAGGCAGAAATCGGACATCAGCTCGAAGCCGGTCAGAAGCGGCCCGGCGAAGCGTTGCGTGAGCGCCAGAAAATCGAGCGCGGCATGCGGCGAGGCAAGTGCGGCGAGCGCCGTGACGCGTGCGGCGGGTAGAGGATGAAGCTTCAGCACGGCAGCAGTGATGATGCCGAGCGTGCCCTCCGCGCCGATATACAGGTCGCGCAGGTCGTAGCCGGTGTTGTCCTTGCGCAATCCGCGCAGGCCGTCCCACAGCTCGCCTTGCGCCGTCACCACTTCGAGGCCGAGACACAGTTCACGGGTATTGCCGTAGCGCAGCACGCCGGTGCCGCCCGCGTTGGTGGCGAGATTGCCGCCGATCGTGCAACTGCCTTCGGCGGCGAGGCTCAGCGGGAACAGGCGGCCGGCTTCTTCCGCGCGAGCCTGCACCTCGGCGAGGATCACGCCGGCCTCGACGGTGATCGTGTTGTTGTGCGGATCGATGTCGCGTATGCGGTTCAGGCGGCGCAGGCTCAGCACGGCTTGCGTGCCGCTCTCGTCCGGCGTGGCGCCACCTGCGAGACCCGTGTTGCCGCCCTGCGGCACCAGCGCGACGCGGTACTCGACCGCCAGCTTGACCAGCGCGGCGGCTTCGGCGGGCGTCGACGGACACAGCACCGCGCATGCCGCGCCGGCGTAGCGGCGGCGCCAGTCCGTGAGGTAGGGGGCGGTGTCGTGCGCATCGGTCAGCACGTGGGCTGCGCCGATGGCATCGCGGCAGGCGGCGAGGAAGGCGGCGCTCGACGTGGCGGTTGCAGCCGCGCCGGATGCCTGGCCGCTTGTCTGCGCTGTTGATGGGTTATGTGCCGGTTGGGAGGCGGATTCGGTCATGATGGTCGGTCGGTGGAGTGGGGCAGGCAGCCTTGCGCATCGTCTCAGGCGGCCCGTTTCGCACGCCGTGCCGCGCGCTTGAAGGGCGCCACGTAGGCCAGCGTGCAGACAAAGAAGACTAGCGCAAGCGCGGTTTCGAGCCAACCTAGCCGGGCGGACAAGCCGCCATCGCTCATGCCTCGCACGATGCCCTCGGCAAAATACAGCAGGATCAGCATCGACGCCCATTGCAGCGTATAGATGCGTCGACGCAGCACGCCGGGCAAGGCGAGCAGCAGCGGGACGGCCTTGAGAACGAGCGCGGTGCCGCCTGGCCGCAGCGGTGCGAGCCACCATTCCCAGGCCACCGAGAGCACGATCAGCGCCAGCAGTGCGGCGGCTGCGCCAAGCGCCGCGCCGCGGCGCCGCGCGACCGGCTCCTGCGCGCTGTTCACGGCCGTTCGCTCATGACTGCCGCGGTGCGCGCGATGCGTGTGCCGAGCGCGACAGCGAGCGTTTTCTCGTCAGCGGAAATGCCGTGTTCCGCGGAGCCGGCCCGCGCGAAATGCGACGCGCCGTAAGGCGTGCCGCCAGTCAGCGTGGTGGTCAAGGTGGATTCCGTGTAGGGAATGCCGACGATCAGCATGCCGTGGTGCAGGAGCGGCAGCATCATCGACAGCAGCGTCGATTCCTGGCCGCCATGCAGGCTGCCGGTCGACGTGAACACGCAGGCCGGCTTGCCTGCCAGGGCGCCGGAGAGCCACTGCGGCGTGGTGCCGTCGAGAAAGTATTTGAGCGCGGCGGCCATGTTGCCGAAGCGGGTCGGCGAGCCGAGCGCGAGGCCCGCACACTCTTCCAGATCGCGCAGTTCGACATAGGGCGGCCCTTCGCCAGGAATGTCGGGCTGGGTCGCCTCGCAGACGGTCGAGACGGGCGGCACGGTGCGCACACGCGCCTGCATCCCGGGGACGCTGTCGATGCCGTGCGCGATCGCCAGCGCGAGTTCACGCGTGGCGCCGTACCGGCTGTAGTAGAGCACGAGAATGTCTTTCATAGGCCTGATCGAGTGAGCAGGTATTATAGGGGTTGGGTCTGCGGCACAGGCCGGTCGCAGGCAATCCGGGCCGGCTCGCGGATGGTTCACGAAGGCGAAGGAGGTGTGGTTTGTTGTCCAGGGTGCGTTTCGACCTCAATACGCTCAAACGCCTCGCGCAGTTCGCCGCGAAGCGCAGCAGCGAAGATCGCATTCCCCAGGTGGCCGGCAGTCTGACGTTCACCACCATGCTCTCGCTCGTGCCGCTTGCGACGGTGGCGTTCGCATTGTTTACCGCGTTCCCGATCTTCGGTTCGTTCCAGATGTCGCTGCAGGGTTTCCTTGCCGATCACCTGATGCCCGCGCAGATCAACGACCAGATTTTCAAATACCTGAACCAGTTCGCGTCCAAGGCCAAAGGGCTGACGACGATGGGCATGATCGTGCTGTTCGTCACCTCGGTGATGACGATGATGACGGTCGAATCCGCCTTCAACGTGATCTGGCGCGTGCGCAAGCCGCGGCCGTTCGCGCAGCGCGTGCTGGTCTACTGGGCGATCATTACGCTCGGGCCCATTCTGATCGGCGTCAGCCTGTCGATTTCGTCCTATCTGTTCACGCGTTCCATGGCGTTTAGTGCCGCGCAGCACATCACGCCGGTGATCGACTGGGCGCTGACGGGCGCGGCGCTGCCGCTCACCGCGCTCGCCTTCACGATGCTCTATGTGTACCTGCCGAACTGCCGCGTGGAGTGGCGCGATGCGGTGGTGGGCGGCCTCGGCGCCGCGATTGCGTTCGAACTGGCCAAGCGCGGTTTCGGCTATTACATCCGGCGCATTCCGACTTATACGGCGGTGTACGGCGCATTTGCGGCGCTGCCGATGTTCCTGCTGTGGATGTACCTGAGCTGGTTCATCACGCTGGCGGGAGCCATGGTGGCTTCGGCGTTGCCGGCGATACGCATCGGCCAGTTCCACCGGCCGCGCTTCGCGGGCAGCGACCTGTTCGATGCGCTCGAAATGCTGGCGCGGCTTTCCGAAGCGCGCGAAGCGGGCAAGCCCGGTTACACGCAGCAGGATCTCGCGCGCATGCTGCGCCGGGACATGGATACGACCACCAACCTGCTGGACAGCCTCGAGGAGATCGAGTGGATTGCGCGTCTGCACCAGGACGGCTCGCGCCCGCGCTTTGTGCTGCTGGCCAATCCTGCGCAGGTGACAGTGGCGCGGCTCTTCGACCTGTTTGTGATCGACCGCGCGGAACTCGAATACCAGCTCAATCTGGAATCGACTCGCGTGGACGGCGCGACGCTGCTGGCGGCGCTTGAAAACGACAAGCTGGGCGTTTCGCTCGCTGTTCTGCTGGCCGTGCGGGCCTCGGCGCGCGCAGCGCAGGCGGCGGAAAACGAAGGCCGCAGTGCGGCGATGCCGCATCAGACAGCATAAGCGGGCATACGCGGCCCCCCTCCCGCTAGAGGGAAATCTTCCCGATGCAGATATCCTTGAACATTACCCAGTCGCCCATCAGGCTATAAACCGGGTGCCGGAAGGTTGCAGGCCGGTTCTTCTCAAAGAAGAAATGCCCGATCCACGCGCACCCGTAGCCGCTGACCAGCGCGGCAGGCAGCCACAGCCAGTCCCCGGTGGCGAGCGCCATGGCGAGGCAGCCGATGACGCCCAGCGAGCCGACAAAGTGCAGCCGCCGCGAAACCAGATTGCGATGCTCTTCGAGGTAGAACGGATAAAACTCCGCAAAATTCGCGAAGTGATCAGTGTGAGCGGATTGAGACATCATGGCCTCCGTTTCGCTGCTCTTTTGTGGACTTCACCTCGGGCCCATCCCAGGCCGACCCGGAGTCTGTCCCGGCGCCCAGTTCCGGCGCCCAGTTCCGGGTCTGCGCCCCAAGCCCATCCCCCCGCCGAACCGGTTTGCGCGGTGCGGCGAGCCCGGCTGCCAGCATGTACACATACGTATGCTTGAAACCGGGCGGGCCTGAATCATTGTGCTGCTAGAGGCGCTTGCGTGCAACCTGGCCATTCGGCATATGGTGCGTCGTGTCCTGCGACGGTATCGTCGAACTTACTGAACCGGTGCGGCGGGTGCAGCCGCGCTGGAGAATGCGTGCGTCGCAAAGCCGAACAGCGCATCGAGCGTGGCGTCCGGTTGCTCGCTCATCAGCGCATGGCCGGCGTCGAGCGTCACGGTGTCCACGGCTGTGCCGGCTTGCGCGAACGCTTGGGCGAGCGCTTTCGTGGCACGCGGTGGCGTCATGGCGTCGCGTTGTCCCACGATCAAGCGAACGGGGCAGCGCACCTCGGCTGCGCGAACGAGGCCGTCCGCGTACGCGTTGCAGGCCGTGAAGTCGGTGTGGAACAGACCGGCTTCGCCGTTGGCCGAGATCCGTTCCATCAGCCGCTGGTTCATGCCGTGCAACCAGAAGCCTGGGCCCGGGCAGGACGGTTTGGCGGCGAGCGTCGAATGAGACCACTGGTTGACCATGGCGATGGCTTCCGGCTCGCGGTTGAGGGCGGCGTCGAGCAGTGCGTCGGAGACGGCCATCGGCACCGCGGTCGCCACGAGAGCAAGCGCGCCGGCCCGTTGGGGATAGCGCGCGGCGAAGTCCAGCGCGATCAGCGAGCCCATGCTGTGGCCGATCACGCAGGCTCGCGCCACGCCGGCCGCATCCAGCAGCGCGGCCAGCCAGTCGGCCATGGCGTCGATCCTGGTGAGCGCCGGGCCGGCGCTGCGATGGTGGCCCGGCAGGTCGACCGCCAGCACACTGAAGCCGTGATGCGCGAAGTAGCGGGTCTGCAGCGCCCACACGCTATGGTCGTGCTCGGCGCCATGAATGAACACGGCAGTGGGCAGGCTGGCGTCGAACGGTTTGCCGCCGGTGTAGGCATAGGCCGACTTATGCTGGACCTCGAAGATCATGCCGGCTCCTTGCGTGCGCCGCCGTCGCTGGGGTTGTTGGGACTGTCGTTCGGTTTGGCAGCACCTGCGCCGGCCGGCTTTTGCTCGGCCTTGTTTGCGGCCTTATTTGCGGCTTTGAGCGCGCGCTTGAGATCGTCGATCAGATCGTCCGGGTCTTCGAGGCCGATCGACAGGCGGATCGTGCCTTCCGCAATGCCCGCTGCGGCGAGGGCGGCGGCGTCCATGCGGAAATGAGTGGTCGATGCGGGATGAATCACGAGCGAGCGGGCGTCGCCGACATTGGCCAGATGCGAGAACAGCGTCAGCGCCTCGATGAAGCGGCGTCCGGCGGCGCGGTCGCCGCGCAGGTTGAAGCTGAACACGGCGCCGGCGCCGCGCGGCAGCAGGCGCTTCGCGAGTGCGTGATCGGGGTGCGAGGCCAGTTCCGGATAGGCAACGGACTCGACCGCGGCGTGCGCGGCGAGGAATTCGACCACTTTGCGGGTGTTCGAGACGTGCCGGTCCATGCGCAAGGGCAGGGTTTCGATGCCTTGCAGCAGTTGCCACGCGGCCTGCGGATGCAGGCACGCGCCAAAGTCGCGCAGCCCTTCGCGGCGGGCGCGCAGCAGGAACGGGGCGACGGTGCTTTCCTCGGCGAACACCATACCGTGAAAACCCTCATACGGCTCGGTAAATTCGGGGAAAAGCCCGGAGGCTTCAAAGTCGAAAGTACCGCCGTCGACCAGCACACCGCCGATGGTCGTACCGTGGCCGCCGAGGAATTTGGTTGCGGAGTGATAGACGAAATCCGCGCCGTGCTCAAAGGGTTTGAGCAGATACGGGGTGGTAAAGGTCGAGTCGACCAGCAGCGGCACGCGCTGGCCATGCGCGATTTCCGCCACTGCGGCAATATCGAGCACGTCGAGGCCCGGATTGCCGAGCGTTTCGCCGAACAGCAGGCGCGTGTTCGGGCGCAAGGCGGCGCGCCAGCCGTCCAGATCGCCGGGTTTGACGAAGGTGGTTTCGATGCCGAAGCGCCGCAGCGTGTAGTTCAGCAGATTGTGCGAGCCGCCGTAGAGCGCGCCCGAGGCGACGATATGGGAGCCGGCGCCCATCAGCGTGGCAATCGCCAGGTGCAGCGCCGCCTGGCCGCTGGCCGTGCCGATCGCCCCGGCGCCGTTCTCCAGCGCGGCGACGCGCTCTTCGAAAACGGCCACGGTCGGGTTCGAGATGCGCGAGTACACGTGGCCGGCGCGTTCCATATTGAACAGCGCGGCGGCGTGGTCGGTGTCGCGAAACGAGAACGAGGTGGTCTGGTAGATCGGCGTGGCGCGCGCGCCGGTCGTGGGGTCGGGGGCTGCGCCTGCATGCAGCGCAAGCGTGTCGAAACGGTTGGCGGACATCCTGGGCGGCGGAGCCACGGGCGGCTCCGCGAAGGGTGAAAGTGGGGGCATCGTATCACCGGGGCACGCGGCTTGAACTCCGGTTTTCCCCATGCGCCTTGCCGGCAGGCCCTTGCCGCCATGGTGGGCGGGCCGCTTTCCTTTTACAGGTCTTTCCGCTAGGATCGAAAGTCAGTCATGTATTAACGGCTTCACCGGATTTTGCAACTATTGTGCATGGGACGGGAGTCAGCGTTTTTCTCTCACTCCCGGCGACAAAGGAGACAATCATGCGAGTCAGCGACATTCTCAAGGTCAAGGGCAATACCCTTTTCACCGTCACGCCGGATACGCCGCTCATCGACGCAGTCAATGCGATGGCGGAGCACGATATCGGCTCGCTGGTTGTCATGGAATATGGCGATCTGGTCGGCATGCTCACGTTCCGTGAAATCATCCTGACGCTCAGCAAGCACCACGGCAGCGTCGGCACGGCAACCATTCGCAAGGTCATGGACGACCATCCGCTCACGTGCACGCCGGAAACGGATGTGAACGAGGTGCGCCGCATGATGCTCGAACATCACGTGCGCTACCTGCCGGTCATGGAAAGCCGCACGCTGATGGGCGTGATCTCGTTCTACGACGTCGCGAAGGCAGTGGTCGAGGAGCAGGGCTTCGAAAACCGCATGCTCAAGGCATATATCCGCGACTGGCCGGAAGAGCAGGAGCCGCAGCAGGCGAGCTAGATTGTTAGCCCGGGTCTTAGCATGGTGTTAGCCGGGCCGGCCGCGGCGCCGTCGTCCCCGCTGCTCATGCGGGCGCAAACCGGCGTCAACGGCCATCGGATTGCCACAGCCTGAGGTCATCATCGAGGGGCGTGCGCGCAAGCGTGCGCCTTTTTTGCGTCAGGTCCCTTCTCCCACTCACCAGCCTTCATGAGCGATCGTCCCTTACCCGCCGCCCGCCGCGCCGCCCACCGTAGCGACGCACACGAGTCCCAGTTCCGCCTTCTGGGCGAGCGGCGTTTTGCACCGTTTTTCTGGACCCAGTTCCTGGGCGCCATGAACGACAACGTGTTCAAGATTGGCTTTACCTCGCTTGTCACGTATCAGACCGCACGCTTTTCGGGCGTCGATGCGAAGACCGCGGCCTTTCTGATTTCCGCAATCTTCATCCTGCCGTTCGTGCTGCTGTCCGCCACCTCCGGACAGATTGCGGACAAGTACGACAAGGCGATGCTGACGCGCTTTGTGAAGACCTTCGAAATCGGTGTGATGCTGATCGGCGGAACCGGCTTCTGGCTGCATAGCGCGCCGTTGCTGTACCTCTGCACGTTTTTGATGGGGGTGCATTCCACGCTGTTCGGCCCGGTTAAATACTCGTACCTGCCGCAGCATCTGCAGAAAAACGAGCTGGTCGGCGGCAACGGCATGGTGGAAATGGGCACCTTTGTCGCGATCCTGGTGGGCACCATTATCGGCGGGGAGGCGGCCGGTTTCGTCGAGCACGGCGCGGTGGTGCTGGCGTTTGCGTGCGTCGGGATCGCGCTGGTGGGGCGTGCGGTGTCCGCGTTCGTACCGGCCACGCCGGCGCCGCAGCCCGATCTGCAGATCAACTGGAACCCGGTTAGCGAAACCTGGCGCAATCTGAAAATCGCCGCCGGGAATCGCACGGTATTTCTCAGCTTGCTGGGGATTTCCTGGCTGTGGTTTGTCGGTGCGATCTTCCTGTCGTCGTTTTTCAGCTTTGCCAAGAATGTGCTGTCGGCCAACCCCGATGTCGTGACGGTGCTGCTCGGCACCTTTTCGATCGGTATTGGCCTCGGTTCGCTGATGTGCGAGCGGCTTTCCAAGCGGCGCATCGAAATCGGCCTCGTGCCGCTCGGCTCGATCGGCATGAGCGTGTTCGGCATCGACCTGTTCTTCGCGAGTCACGCGCTGCCGCCGGCCGGACATTTGCTCAGTGTCGGCGAATTCATGCTGATGCCGGCCAACTGGCGTGTCCTCGCCGATCTGTTCCTGCTCGCGATGTTCGGCGGCTTCTATAGCGTGCCGCTGTATGCGCTGATCCAGAGCCGCAGCCAGCCGAGCCATCGCGCACGCATCATCGCGGCGAACAATATCCTCAATTCCGCGTTCATGATCGTCTCGTCGCTGATGGCCATGGCGTTGACTTCCGCGGGCGTCAGCATTCCAGGCATTTTCCTTGTGACGGCGCTGCTCAACATCGTCGTGGCCACCTATATCTACTCGCTGGTGCCGGAGTTTCTGCTGCGCTTTGTGGCGTGGGTGCTGGTGCACACGTTCTACCGGATCCGCCTCGTGCACGCGGAGCGCATTCCGGAAGAGGGCGCGGCGGTGCTGGTGTGCAACCACGTCAGCTATGTGGATGCAATCGTCATCATGGCCGAGAGCCCGCGTCCGATCCGCTTCGTGATGGATCATCACATCTTCAGGACGCCGCTGGCCGGCTGGGTGTTCCGCCACGCCAAAGCGATTCCGATTGCGCCGTCCCACGAAGACCCGGAAATGCTCAAGCGGGCCTATGAAACCTGTGCGCAGGCGCTCAGCGAGGGCGACCTGGTGTGCATCTTTCCGGAAGGCAAGCTGACCAAGACCGGCGAACTCAACCCGTTCCGTCACGGCGTGACCGAAATCATCCGCCGCACGCCGGCGCCGGTGGTGCCGATGGCGTTGCGCGGGCTGTGGGGCAGTGTGTTTTCGCGCGCGGCCGATGCGCGCTGGCCGCGGCCGGTGCAAAAGGGCGTGATGAGCCGGCTGACGCTCGCGGTCGGCGAGCCGCTCGGTCCGGCGCAGGTGACGCCGGAAGGGCTGCAGCAGATCGTCACCGAGTTGCGCGGGGCGCGTAAATAGGCGGGCTGGCATAATAGCGGTTTCCCCGCATTTCTTTGGACGACGCTCATGTCCGGCAATACGCTTGGTACGCTTTTCACTGTCACGACCTTCGGCGAATCGCATGGTCCCGCTATCGGCTGCGTGATCGACGGTTGCCCGCCGGGCATGGCGCTGGTTGAAGCGGACATCCAGTTCGAACTGGACCGCCGCAAGCCGGGCACTTCCCGCCACGTCACGCAGCGTCAGGAAGAGGACAAGGTCGAGATTCTGTCCGGCGTGTTCGAGGGCGTCACCACCGGTGCGCCGATTGCGCTGCTGATCCGTAATACGGACCAGCGCAGCAAGGACTACGGCAACATCGCGGAAACGTTCCGCCCGGGCCACGCCGATTACACCTACTGGCAAAAATACGGCATTCGCGACTATCGCGGCGGCGGCCGTTCGTCGGCGCGTCTGACTGCGCCTACCGTGGCGGCGGGGGCTGTGGCTAAGAAATGGCTGCGCGAGCATTTCGGCACGGAGATCCGCGGCTACATGGCCGCGCTTGGCGAAATCGACGTGCCGTTCCTCGACTGGTCGCATGTGCGCGAAAACCCGTTCTTCGCGCCGAATGCAGACGTGGTGCCGCAGCTCGAAAGCTATATGGACGCACTGCGCAAGGATGGCGATTCGATCGGTGCACGCATCAACGTGGTCGCCTCGGGCGTGCCGGTTGGGCTCGGCGAGCCGCTATTCGACCGGCTCGATGCCGATATCGCCCACGCCATGATGGGCATCAACGCGGTGAAGGGCGTGGAGATCGGCGCGGGCTTCGCCAGCGTCGCGCAACGCGGTTCGGTGCATGGTGACGAGCTGACCCCGGAAGGCTTTGTCGGCAATCACGCGGGTGGTGTGCTCGGCGGCATTTCCACGGGGCAGGACATTACCGTGTCGATCGCCATCAAGCCGACCTCGAGCATCCGCACGCCGCGCCGCTCCATCGACAAGGCGGGTCAACCGGCCGTCGTCGAGACCTTCGGGCGTCACGATCCTTGCGTCGGCATCCGCGCCACACCGATCGCCGAGTCGATGCTGGCGCTGGTGCTGATCGATCATGCGCTGCGCCATCGCGCGCAGTGCGGCGATGTCGCGGTCGGCACGCCGAAGATCGCGGCGAGCGCGCCTTAAGGTGCTCTAGGCCACCTTCAGTTACCCTCAATTACCCTCAGTTACCAGCAGCCGCGTCTCACGTGTCTTCGCGTCCCGGCCGGAACGACCTTGATGATGGACCCGAATAGCCCCGTGGCCGGCGACGCCCTGGCGCAATTGCGCACACGGGCCGCCGCGCCGCAGGCCGGCGCCACAGACTGGCTCGCGTTCGGCCAGGCCCTGCTGCAACAGGCAGGGCGCAACCGCGAGCAGCAACGCGAGGCGCTGGCCGCGCTGGTGCAGGCCTACCAGCTTGATCCTGCCTGCGAACCCACTCTGCTGCATACGATTGCTCAAACCGGCTTTGTCGTACGCGACTGGCCTTTGGTCGAGTCGGCCACGGGCCTATTGCTGGCGCGCAATGCCGAAGATGCCAACGCGCTCGTCTGGCGTGCAGCCGCTATCCAGCATCACAACCATTTCGACGAAGCCGAGCGCCTTTTGCGCGAGGCGGTGCGGGTCGTGCCGGACAATCCGGTCGCGTTGCACAAGCTCGCGTTGTGCATCAAGGAGCAAGCGCGCTTCGTCGAAGCCGAGGCCCTTTTGCGACGCGTGCTCGAACTCTCGCCGAACAATGCGCATGCGACGTTCGACCTCGCGGAGCTGGAAATACGCTCGGGCCGCTACGCCGACGGCTGGGTGAATTACGAAGCGCGCGTCGTATTCGGCGACGACCTGAACAACGCACACCATGCGCTAGGCGAGATTAGCCGCTACTGGCAGGGCGAGCCGCTTGCCGGCAAGACATTGGTCGTCTACGGCGAGCAGGGCAACGGCGACTGCCTGTGGGCGGTGCGCTTTCTGCCGCTGCTGGCCGAGCGGGCGCGGCGTGAGGGCGGGCGAGTGATCTTCGGTCACGATGGACCGCTGCGGCATCTGTTCGAAAGAATGCTGCCCGCCGACGTAGCGCTTGAAACCAACCTCATTACACGGCCGGATTTTCATTGCGGGCTGATGAGCGTGCCCGTGCGGCTCGGTGTGTTCGATTCCGCGGGCTGGGGCCGCGCCTATCTGGGCGCCGATCCGGCTCGCGCCGGGCAGTGGCGTGAGCGCGTCGCACAGGCCGTGCCGCACGGCGGTCCCAAAGTCGGCCTGGTGTGGAACGGCAATCCGCAGCACATTCGCGATGTACGGCGTTCGGTGCCGGTCGATCAGCTCGAACCTCTGCTGACGGTGCCGGGCATCACGTATTTCGCACTCTCGCCGGGACGTTCCGCGACGGTCGGGCAATGGCGTGCGCATGGTATCGAAATTGTCGATCCCACGCCGCATTTCGAAGCCGGCTTCGACGATGTGGCGGCGCTGCTCGCCAACCTCGATCTCGTCGTGACCATCGATAGCGGCCCCGCCCACCTGGCGGGTGCGCTGGGCGTGCCAACCTGTCTCATGATCGACCACGTGTCGGCGTGGTTCTGGGGCGATCAGGTGCAGCGCACGCCGTGGTACGACTCGGTCGAGCTGTTTCGCCAGCCGGCGATCGGCGCCTGGGCGCCGGTGCTGGCGAGCGTGCGCGCGAGACTGGAGGCCCTGGCGCGACGCTGAGCGGGCGAGTGCATCACATCAGAAGCCAGCGCGGCAACCGAAGCGGGCACGAAACGCGGACGAAAAAAAGCGCCGCTCGAAGCGGCGCTTTCTGCACGCTGCAACTCAGCGCCAATGCGCCGCCTCACATGTTCGGATAATTCGGCCCACCGCCACCTTCAGGTGTAACCCACACGATATTCTGCGTCGGGTCCTTGATATCGCAGGTCTTGCAGTGCACGCAGTTCTGCGCGTTGATCACCAGCCGCTCGCTGCCGTCGTCGTTCTTCACGAACTCATACACCGCTGCCGGGCAATAACGGCTCTCGGGTCCCGCGTAGGTGTGCAGATTGACGTTCACCGGCACGTTCGGATCTTTCAGCGTCAGGTGAGCCGGCTGGTTTTCCTCATGGTTGGTGTTCGAGATGAACACCGACGAGAGCCGATCGAACGTCAGCTTGCCGTCCGGCTTCGGATACACGATCGGCTTGCACTGCGAGGCCGGCTTGAGCATCTCGTGATCCGAATGCTGGTGATGCAGCGTCCACGGCACATTGCCGCCCAGCACCTTCTGCTCGAGGCCCACCATCAGCGTGCCCAGATACAG
>NZ_SCNV01000061.1 GCF_005503145.1 Burkholderia sp. 4M9327F10
CAACCGTTGCGCCGAAGCCCGCCGCTCCGCGTGTGAACGTGCCGGTGCCCACCCCCGGCGCGCCGCGTCGCGCCCAGGAAGCCGCACCCGCACGCGGCCCGGCTTCCCCGGCCCCACGTAACGGGGCACAGGGCGCATATGGTGGGCAAAGCGGCGAGAGCTTGCCGCCGGTGGCGCCGTGGGACGACATGCCCCCCGACGACTACGTGCCGCTGTCGGCCGAGGACGATTACTTCGGGCCGCCCGACGACGGCTACATGCCGGTATTCGACGTCGGCCCCGATGACGTGCGTGTGCCGGCCGCCGCGCTCGCACCGGCGCCGCTCGACACGCGTCCGCTGCCGCCTGCCATCCCGCTCGACGCCATCGGCTTCGACGGCGACTGGCCGGCCCTCGCCGTGGGCCTCGCGCTCAAAGGCATTTCCTATCAGCTCGCCTTCAACAGCGAACTGATGGCGCTCGAAGGCGGCATGCTCAAGCTGAACGTGCCGGTCCCGCAGTATGCTGAAGCCTCGCAGGTCGCCAAGCTCAAGGTGGCGCTCGCCGAGCGTCTCGGCAAGGCGGTCGACGTGCAGGTCGAAGTCGGCCCGGCGCGCCGCACGGCAGCGGCGTTCGACGCGGCCGCCCGCGCCCAGCGTCAGAAGGACGCCGAGCGCGAAATCGGCGCCGATCCGTTTGTCCAGTCGCTGATCCGCGAGTTCGGCGCGAGCATCGTGCCCGGCTCGATCCGGCCAATCGCACCGGACGCCGCCGGCAGCACCTCGTCAACCCATTGATTAGCGGCGCACCATAGCGCCACATTCCCAAATTTCACGCTATCAAGAAGGAGCATGTCCATGATGAAAGGCCAACTCGCCGGGCTGATGAAGCAGGCCCAGCAGATGCAGGAAAACATGAAGAAGATGCAGGAGCAGCTTGCACAGATCGAGGTGGAAGGGCAGTCGGGCGCCGGTCTAGTCAAGGTGACGATGACGTGCAAGAACGACGTGCGCCGCGTCTCGATCGACCCGAGCCTGCTCGCTGACGACAAGGACATGCTGGAAGACCTCGTCGCCGCCGCATTTAACGACGCTGTGCGCAAAGCCGAAGCGACCGCCCAGGAAAAAATGGGCGGCATGACCTCGGGCCTGCCGCTGCCGCCGGGCTTCAAGCTGCCGTTCTGAGCGCAGGCTGGATAGGTTTTTGCTGTGCCGCTTTCATGCTGTGACGAAGCTGCGGCATGAAAGCTGCGGCGAGCGGACGCGCGCCGTCGGCCCGTCCATCGCTGCAAGTAACATCCAGGCCAAAGCAAGGCCAAAGCAACGCCAAAGCAAGGCCAAAGCAAGGCCAAAGCAAGGCCAAAGCCACGCCACACCCAGGTCACACCCACTTCGACACCGCCGATTCCGCATGAAACAACCCTCCGCCTTGTCGGCGCTTGTCGAAGCGCTGCGCGCGCTGCCCGGTGTCGGGCCGAAATCCGCGCAGCGCATGGCCTATCACCTGATGCAGCACGACCGCGAGGGCGCGGAAAAGCTCGGCCATGCGCTGCTGTTTGCGACCGGGCATCTGCAGCACTGCGAGAAGTGCAATACCTTCACCGAGGCGCAGATCTGCGAGGTCTGCAGCGACGAGGAACGCGATCCGACGCTGCTGTGTGTCGTCGAGACGCCCGCCGACCAGATCATGCTCGAACAGACCATGACCTATCGCGGCCTGTATTTCGTGCTGATGGGGCGGCTGAGCCCGCTCGACGGCATCGGCCCGAAGGAAATCCATTTCGACCGGCTCGTGAAGCGGGCTTCCGACGGCATCGTCAAGGAAGTCGTGCTCGCGACCAACTTCACCAACGAAGGTGAAGCGACCGCGCATTATCTCGGGCAGACGCTCAAGGCGCGCGGGCTCGCCGTGACGCGGCTGGCGCGCGGTGTGCCGGTGGGCGGCGAGCTCGAATATGTGGACGCAGGGACGATTGCGCGGGCGATGCTCGACCGGCGCTCGCTGTAGCCGCCGCGCTTCGCACAGATTGAGGAGACGACACCATGAGCGCAATCCCTGACGCGACACGTCCCAGCGGCCCGCTCGCGGGCGTGAAGGTGCTCGAACTCGGCACGCTGATCGCCGGCCCGTTCGCGGCGCGCTTTCTCGGCGAGTTCGGCGCCGACGTGATCAAGATCGAAGACCCGAAGGGCGGCGATCCGCTGCGCAAGTGGCGCAAGCTCTACCCCGAAGCCGGCGGCACGTCGCTCTGGTGGGCCGTGCAGGCGCGCAACAAGCGCTCCATTACGATCAATCTGAAGGCCGAAGAGGGCAAGGAGATCGTGCGGCGGCTGGCAAAAGAAGCCGACATTGTGGTCGAGAATTTTCGCCCTGGGCTGCTGGAAAAGCTCGGCCTCGGCTATGACGTGCTGTCAGCCGAAAACCCCGGCCTCGTGATGGTGCGTCTGTCCGGTTACGGACAGACGGGACCGTATCGCGACCGTCCTGGCTTCGGCGCGATCGCCGAATCGATGGGCGGTCTGCGCCATATCACCGGCTACCCGGATTTGCCGCCGCCGCGCATCGGCATTTCGATCGGCGATTCGATTGCTGCGCTGCATGGCGTGATCGGTGCGCTGATGGCGCTGCATCATCGCCAGGTGAACGGCGGCAAAGGGCAGGTGGTCGACGTCGCGCTCTACGAAGCGGTCTTCAACATGATGGAGAGCGTGGTGCCCGAGTACGGCGTCTACGGCATGGTGCGCGAGCGTACCGGCGCATCGCTGCCGGGCATCGTGCCGTCCAACACGTATCCGTGCCGCGACGGCAGCATCGTGATCGGCGGTAATAGCGATCCGATTTTCAGGCGGCTGATGCTCGCCATCGAACGCGAAGATCTCGCCAACGATCCGGCGCTCGCGCACAACGACGGCCGCGTGCCGCGCACCCAGGAAATCGATGCGGCGATTGCTGCCTGGCTTGCCACCCGCACCATCGACGAGGCGCTTGAAGTGCTGAACGGCGCGGATGTGCCGGTGGGCCGCATCTACAGCGTGGCGGATATGTTCACGGATCCGCAGTTCATGGCGCGTCAGATGATCCAGCGCTTCAAATGGCAGGACGGCAAGGAAATCACCTTGCCGTCGGTCACGCCGAAGCTCTCCGAAACGCCTGGCGAAACACGCTGGCTTGGCCCGGAGCTAGGCGAGCATACGGATGAGATCTTGCGCTCGCTCGGCTATGACGCCGGGCAGATTGCCAGCTTGCACGCGCAGCAGATTGTCTGAGCCCCGGCTTACGGCGTAATCACCACCTTGCCCACGACGCGGCGCTCGGCCATCTCCCGCAGCGCCCGCCCGGTTTCCTCGAGCGGATAGTGCGCCGAGACGTAGGGCCGCAGCTTGCCTTCGCCTATCCATCCGGTCATTTGCCTGAACGCTGCCGCGTTGTGCTGCGGCTCGCGTTTGGCGAAATCGCCCCAGAACACGCCGACGAGGCTGGCGCCTTTTAGCAGCGTCAGATTGAGCGGCAATCTGGGAATCTCACCGTTGGCAAAGCCCACGACGAGATAACGCCCGCGCCAGCCTATGCTGCGAAACGCCGGCTCGGCGTAAATTCCGCCGACCGGATCGTAGATCACGTCGGGCCCTTTACCGCCGGTGAGCGCCTTGATGCGCTCGCGCAGGTCTTCGGTGCTGTAGTTGATGGTGGCGTCGGCGCCGTGCTTCACGCAGATGGCGAGCTTTTCAGCGGAGGAGGCCGCGGCGATAACCCGCGCTCCGAGCGCCTTGCCGATCTCCACTGCCGCGAGTCCAACCCCGCCGGCCGCGCCCAGCACCAGCATCGTTTCGCCGGCCTTCAGCGCGCCGCGGTCGACCACCGCATGGTGCGATGTTCCGTATGCGAGCGTGAAGGCTGCCGCGATCGAGAAGTCGATGCCCTCGGCGAGCGGTACACAGGCGGCCGCTGGCGCAACGGCCTGCTCGGCAAAGCCGCCATAGCCCGTGAATGCCACGACGCGCGCACCCGGCTGAAACTGCGTCACCCCGGCGCCGACCGCGCGAACCACGCCAGCCACTTCCGAACCCGGCGTGAAAGGCAGCGGCGGCTTGACCTGGTATTTATTCTCGATGATCAGCACGTCGGGAAAATTCACGCTGGCCGCCTTGACGTCGATGACAACTTCACCGGCTTGCGGTGTCAGCTCAGGCAGATCGACGACCTCCAGGCTCTCAGGCGGGCCATACTGATTGCAGCGAATCGCGCGCATTTCGTCTCCATTTCGATCGGGGTTCAGCAAGGTATTCTGAAGTGTAAATCAAGCCGAACGACCGTGCGTTTTTTCCGCGCGGCGTAGGCCCGTTCCGCAATGCCCGGGCTGTCGTTCGCGCGTCTTCTTTCCTCGGTTACAATCGCCGCATGCGAATCCTACTCAGCAACGACGACGGTTATCTGGCGCCAGGCCTCGCTGCGCTTTATGAAGCGCTGAAGGCATTTGCCGATGTCACTGTGATGGCGCCCGAGCAGAACTGCAGCGGCGCCTCGAACTCCTTGACGCTCTCGCGGCCGCTATCGGTGCTGCGCTCGTCGACGGGTTTCTATTACGTGAACGGCACGCCGACCGATTCCGTGCATATCGCCCTGACCGGCATGCTGGACCACACGCCCGATCTGGTCGTCTCCGGTATCAACAACGGCCAGAACATGGGTGAGGACACGCTGTACTCGGGCACGGTCGCCGCGGCCACCGAGGGCATCATGTTCGGTGTGCCGGCCATTGCGTTTTCGCTGGTCGACAAGGACTGGGGGCATCTCGACGCCGCCACCCGCGTGGCCGCTGAAATCGTCGCGCATTATCTCGGGCATCCGCTGCCCGGCAACCCGTTGCTGAACGTCAATATTCCCAATCTGCCGTACGAGCAGCTTGGCGACTGGCGCATCACGCGTCTGGGCAAGCGGCATCCGTCGCAGCCGGTGATCCGCCAGACCAATCCGCGCGGCGAACCGATCTACTGGATCGGTCCGTCCGGCAGCGCGCGCGATGCGAGCGAGGGCACCGATTTCCATGCGGTTGCCAACGGCCATGTGTCGATCACGCCGCTGCAACTCGATCTGACCCATACCGACATGCTGCCCGCCGCGCGCGACTGGCTGCGCGCCGGGAGCGGCGCTTCATGACCAACGAGCGCGCAAAGCGCTTTCCGCTTGGCCTCGAGGATCTGGTGCGTGAGCCACGCCGGCCCGAAGGACGCCCCGGCGAGGTGCGCGCGGCAAATCTCGCTGCCGCCGCCGAGCCGCGTGCGGGCGGGGGGCGCGGCAAGACAGCGGTGCGCGGCGACGCAACGGCCAATCGCAGCACGGCGCGCGCGCCGGCCAAGGCGGCGGCGCCGGTGGTGGCGAAACCGGCTGTCAAGGTAACCAGCAATCTGGCCACCAAGCCGGCAGCCAACCTGACCACCAAGCCGGCCACCAAGCCGAGCGGCTCTTCCGTCAGTAAAACTGCTGCAGCCCTGGCTGCCTCGTCACCCGTCAGCCGGCCCGCACCCAAGCCGCTTGCCGCGCGTCCGAGCGTCAAACCCGCCAGGCCCGCCGAACGCAGCAGCGCGCCCAATGTGCCTTTGAACGGCGCACTCGCGCTGACTTCGGAACGGGTTCGCGAACGCATGGTCGAACGCCTGCGGGCAAACGGCATCACAGATCAGCGCGTGGTGCATGCGATGTCGGTGGTGCCGCGCCATATGTTCGTGGATCCGGGACTTGCTACCCAGGCCTATGAGGATGCGGCCTTGCCGATCGGTCATCACCAGACCATCTCCAAGCCTTCGGTGGTGGCGCGGATGATCGAGCTGGCCGCGGCCGGCCGCACGCTCACGAACGTGCTTGAGATCGGCACCGGCTGCGGTTATCAGGCGGCAGTGCTGAGCCAGGTTGCTCGCGATGTTTATTCGATTGAACGCATCAAACCGCTTTACGAGCGCGCCAAGACCAACTTGCGTCCGCTGCGCATTCCGAACATCCGGCTTCACTACGGTGACGGCCGCATCGGTCTGCCGGCTGCCGCGCCGTTCGACGCGATCGTGATCGCCGCAGCCGGACTCGATGTGCCGCAGGCGTTGCTCGAGCAGCTCGCCATCGGCGGGCGCCTCGTTGCGCCGGTCGGCACGCAGGACGGCCAGACGCAGCAGGTACTCACGCTCGTCGAGCGCACCGGACCGGCGCAGTGGCGCGAGTCGCGGCTTGATCGCGTTTTCTTTGTACCCTTAAAATCCGGAGTGATCTGAAACCGATGACCATGAGCAAGTTGCGCGCGATGCAAAAAACCAGCCTGAATGTCCACCTGACCGTAGCCCAGCGTAGCGTGTGCGTGGTCGCGCTCTCCCTGTTGACGGCCTGTGCGACACGGCTCGATAACGCGCCGGTCGTCGACAAATCCGGCGACCTCGGTACCCAGGCTGCGCAGCAGCCGGCGGCACCGGTGCCGCTGGGCCCGCCGCCTCCGGGTTATTACCGGGTGAAGCCGGGCGATACGCTGTACCGGATCGCGTTGGAGAACGGTCAGAACTATCGCGACATCGCGACGTGGAACAACCTGAGCAACCCGAACCAGATTGAAGTCGACCAGTTGCTGCGCGTGGCGCCTCCGGGTGCGAACGTTGCGGCGCTGACGCCGGGCGTGGCGACGTCGCCGATCGCCGGCGGCGGCGTGCAGACAGCGCCGCTTGGCAGTTCGCCGGCGCCGGGCCCAGGCGGCGCAGCCGGCGTGGCGTCAGTGCCGCCGGTCTACGGCGCGGGTTCGACCGCTACCACGATCCCGCCGCAACCGGCTGCGAGCGATTCGAGCGCGGCGCCCGCCAGCAACGTTGCTTTTGCATGGCCGGTGCGCGGTCCGATTCTCGGCACCTTCGACGATTCGGCCAACAAGGGCGTCAATATCGGCGGGGCTGCCGGCGATCCGGTGAAAGCGGCTGCCGATGGTCGCGTCGTTTATGCTGGAAATGGGCTGCGCGGTTACGGCAATCTCATTATCATCAAGCATGATGCAACTTATCTGACGGCGTATGCACATAACCGCGCTTTGATGGTAAAAGAGGGAGACGCGGTGACCAAGGGGCAGAAGATCGCCGAAATGGGCAATAGCGATTCGGACCGTGTGATGTTGCATTTCGAAGTTCGCCGACAGGGTAAGCCTGTCGACCCACTGAAGTATTTGCCGCCGCAATAAGCGATACGACCATGCCGAAATCGAAGCGCCGCCCGCCGCAAGCCGAGTCTGAGAACATCAGCCGCGCCACGCATGTCACGGTGGAGGACGGCGGTGCTTCGGAGATCGAAGACGATAGCGTCGACGATCTGGACAACGCACGCGACATCGACGAGCGCCAGGGCGGTGCGGAAGAGGGCGGCGAAGCGCGCGAAGGCGCAACCGACAGCGCGCCCGACGCCGACGATTTCCGCGCGCTGCTGCAGGCCGAACTGACCGCTGACACGATTCAGCACTACCTGAACCGGATTAGCGTCAAGCCGCTCTTGACGGTGGAAGAAGAGCAGCGCTATTCGCGGCTCGCCAAGGCGGGTGAATTCGAAGCGCGTCAGGTGATGATCGAGCGCAATCTGCGCCTTGTCGTCAGTATCGCGAAAGGTTATCTGAACCGCGGCGTGCCGCTGCTCGATCTGATCGAAGAGGGCAACCTCGGCTTGATGCACGCCATCGAGAAGTTCGATCCTACACGCGGCTTCCGTTTCTCCACGTACGCCACTTGGTGGATCCGTCAGAGCATCGAGCGCGCCATCATGAACCAGGCGCGCACCGTGCGTCTGCCGGTGCACGTGATCCGTGAGCTCAATCAGGTGCTGCGCGCCAAGCGCCATCTGGAAAAGAATTCGATGAACTCCGGCGAAGCGGCCGATCGCCGTGACGCCAGCATCGACGATATCGCGTACCTGACCGGCAAGACCACCGACGAAGTCACCGACATCCTGGCGCTGAACGAGCACACTGCTTCGCTCGACGCGCCGCTCGATCTCGATCCGGCGAGCAGCCTGCTCGATCTGCTGTCCGACGACCAGAGCCAGTCTCCGGATGCCGAGGTGCAGCACCGCGAACTGGAAACCCTGACGCGTGCGTGGCTGGCCCGTCTCTCGGACAAGCATCGCCATGTGATCGAGCGCCGCTTCGGCCTCAACCATATCGAGCCGGCCACGCTCGAAGAGCTGGCCGATGAAATGGGCCTCACGCGCGAGCGTGTGCGCCAGATCCAGCAGGAAGCGCTGGTTCGCCTGAAGCGCTTCTTTGCCTCCAACGGTGTGCGCAAGGACGCCGTTTTATAAAACCGATGACACCGATTCTTGTTTTCGACATCGAGACGATTCCCGATGTCGCCGGCATTCGCCGCCTCGAAGATTTGCCCGCCACGCTGAGCGACGCCGAAGTCGCCGAGCATGCCTTTGCCGCGCGCCGCGAAAAGACCGGCAGCGATTTTCTGCCGCATCACCTGCAACGGATTGCGGCCATCTCCTGCGTGTTTCGCGACAACAACGGCTTCCGGGTGCGCTCGCTCGGCACGCTGGAAGACGGGGAAGCCGCGCTCGTGCAGTCGTTCTACCGGGTGATCGAGAAGTACACGCCGCAACTGGTGTCGTGGAACGGCGGCGGTTTCGATTTGCCGGTGCTGAACTATCGGGCGCTCGTCAACGGGATTCCGGCGAGCCGCTTCTGGGATCTCGGCGAGGACGACCGCGAGTTCAAGTGGAACAACTACATCAGCCGCTACCACGCGCGCCACACGGACCTGATGGACGTGCTGGCGATGTACCAGGCGCGCGCCAATGCGCCGCTCGATGCACTTGCCAAACTATGCGGCTTTCCCGGCAAGCTCGGCATGGACGGCGGCCAGGTGTGGCATGCGTTCCAGGCTGGCCGCATCGAAGAAATTCGCAATTACTGCGAGACCGATGTGGTCAATACGTATCTGCTGTATTGCCGTTTCCAGCTGATGCGCGGCGGCTTCTCCGCCGAGGAGTACGCGGACGAGATCGCGCTGGTGAAAAGCTCGCTCGCGCAGGAGCCGGCGGCGCACTGGGCAGAGTATCTGGCGGCGTTCGACGACTAGCCGGCGCCTGCCGGTTGCCGTTGACCGCATTTCGCGCCTTCAGTCGAGCTCCAGCAGGATCGGTTGATGATCCGACGCCTGCGTCACGCCATCAATCTCGCAACGGCGCAGCCGGCCCCGCAGATCCTCGGTGACGAAGATGAAGTCACAGGTCAGAGGACCGGATGACCACTGCACCTTGTCGTAAACCCCAGCCGTCGGTGGTGGGGTTTCGCCCGGATGCAGCGCTGTCCACGCATCGATAAAAGCCGGGCTGTCCGGCAGCGGCGCCAGCATGCGCCGATAAGCGTCGCTTTCAAACGCGCTGTTGAAATCGCCGCAGACGACTGCGCTGACCGGTCGCGAGGTGTCCACGAACGGCCCCGCGGCGTTCTCCGCTTTTGCCGGATGCGCTGCGTGTCCCGCCGCCTCTAGTTGCAACCCGCGCAGCGCGTCGACTTGCGCGAGCCGCTGGTTCAGCGAATAGAACTCCAGATGCGTCACCAGCACCCGCAGCGGACCATCCGGCGCTTGCAGCACCACTTCCAGCACCGCGCGCTGCATCGATGGTGCAGCCGGGTCGGCGGGCCACGGCAGTGCGTGCCGGGTGACGCGTTCGACCGGCAGGCGCGTCGCCAGCGCGTTGCCGAACTGCCGGCGGGAAGCTCCCTGCGTCGCGGATGCCGCGGGTGTCGCTGTCGTGAGCGGCGGCAAATCGGCGCCGATCGCCTCGAACACGCTAAAGCCGGGCAGGGCCGCCGCGAGTTCGGCGAACTGGTCGCCGCCCGGATGCCCCGGCAGCGCGCCGAAGCCGCGTGTGACCTCCTGCAGGCATAGCACGTCGAAATCGAGCAGCCGGCGCGCCTGCGCAAGCGTGCGTGCAAGGTCCACCTCGCCCACGGCGTTGCGTCCCCACTGGACATTCCAGCTTATCAGTCGCATCGTCAAATCTCCGTCGCCGGTTGTGGTTCGTCTACAATCTCGCCTTCCCCCAATAGTCTGTCAGGAAGCCGCAGGTGTCTCAGATTGCCCCCAATCGTGCCTCGAACCGCTCGTCGCGAGGCAAGAAAAAAGCGTCCGCCGAAGCCGGCGCATCCGGCGCGGCCGCCGCGCCTGTTATCGCCCCGATTCTCGACGTCGAATCGCTCGACATGGAAGCGCGCGGCGTAGGCCGGACCGTCAACGAAGACGGTACACCGGGCAAGGTGATTTTCGTCGAGGGCGCATTGCCCGGCGAGCGTGTGACCTATTTGAGCTATCGCAGGAAGCCGAGTTTCGAGCAGGCAGAAGTGGTCGACGTGCTGCGCGAGAGCGTGATCCGCACGAAGCCGCAATGCCAGTTCTTCGGCATCTGCGGCGGTTGCTCGATGCAGCATCTGGATGTGCGCGCGCAGATCGCCGTCAAGCAGCGCGTGCTCGAAGACAACCTGGCCCATCTGGCCAGGCTGCGGCCCGAGACGGTGTACCGGCCGATTCACGGCCCGACATGGGGCTACCGCTACCGGGCGCGCCTGACCGTGCGCCACGTGGCCAAGAAGGGCGGCGTGCTGGTGGGCTTCCACGAGCGCAAGAGCAGCTTTATCGCCGACATGACCTCCTGCGAGGTGTTGCCGCCGCACGTCTCGGCGATGCTGGTGCCGCTGCGCCGGCTGGTCGAGGGGCTGTCGATTCGCGAGCGCATGCCGCAGATCGAGCTCGCCGTCGGCTCGACGGTGACGGCGCTGGTGCTGCGCATTCTGGAGCCGATCAACGCCGCTGACGAGCAACTGCTGCGCGAGTTCGCCGATGCGCACAACGTGCAGTTCTGGTTGCAGCCGCAAGGACCGGACTCGGTTACGCCGTTCTATCCGCTTGACGCCCGGCTCGACTACACGCTGCCGGAGTACGACATCCGCATGCCGTTCAAGCCGACCGACTTCACGCAGGTCAACCACCAGATCAACCGCGTGCTGGTGGGCCGCGCGCTGCGCCTGCTGGCGCCCTCGCGCGACGACCGGGTACTGGATCTGTTCTGCGGCATCGGCAACTTCACGCTGCCGCTCGCGCGGATCTCGAAGGAAGTGGTGGGCATCGAGGGCAGCGAAATCCTGACCACACGCGCACTCGCGAATGCCGAGGAAAACGGCGTGGCGGGACACACGTCGTTCGCCTGCCGGAACCTCTTCGAGGTCACCGCCGACGACATCCGTGCACTCGGTCATTTCGATAAATTCCTCATCGACCCGCCGCGCGAAGGCGCACTGGCGGTATCGAAGGCGCTCGCCGAGATCGCCCAGAGCGGTGAAGGCCCGCTGCCGAAGCGCATCGTCTACGTGTCCTGCAATCCGTCGACGCTGGCACGCGACGCGGGCTTGCTGGTTCACGAGGCCGGTTACCGGCTCAAGGGCGCGGGCGTGGTCAATATGTTCCCGCACACCTCGCATGTGGAGTCGATTGCACTGTTCGAGCGCGACTGATCGGGAAGATGGCTGACGGCCCAGCGGCCGTCGTCCGCGTGCTTGCTTGCCCGTACGCAAACAGGCCCGGCACAAACAAAAACGCCACGACGTTAGGGTCGTGGCGTTTTTTTGTGTGGCGTGAGGCTTAGAACTGCCACCACGATTTTTGCGCTCCCGGCCGGGCATGACCGGTGATGTACGGGCTATCCGGGAAGGTGCCGGCCAGCACGCGCTTCGTATCGTCGGCCAATTGCGGCTGATTCAGTTTCTGATACGAGAGCATCATGATGTGCAGTGCGTCTTCGATGGCCGGCGCATTGCGGTAGTCCTTGATGGCAAGCTGCGCGCGGTTGATGGCCGCAACGTACGCGCCACGACGGTAGTAGTAGTCCGCCGCATGGACTTCGTGCGACGCCAGCGCATTCACGATATAGCGCATGCGTTGTGCCGAATCCGGTGCGTATTTGCTGTTCGGATACTTGTCGACCACCACCTTGAACGCGTCATACGATTCGCGCAGCGACTTCGGATCGCGCTCGCTCATGTCCTGGCCGGAGAAGCGGCCGAACAGACCCAGGTCGTCGTTGAAGTTGATCATGCCCTTGAGGTAGTACGCGTAGGCAATATCAGGGTGACCCGGGTGCAACTGGATGAAGCGGTCGATAGCCTGGTTGGCGGCGTCGTTTTCGCTGTCTTTCCAGTTGCAGTAGGCGACGTTGATCTGCGCCTGCTGGGCAAAGTGGCCGAACGGATCGCGACCCTCAAGCATTTCGAAGTATTTCGCGCACTTGCCCCAGTCGCCACCGGACAGGGCGTCCTGCGCCTCCGTATATAATTTGTTGTTCGCCCACGTTGCCGTTTCATCGGTCTTTTCCGGCAGGCCATGGCAGGCCGCCACAATCGTGACGGCAACGAGGCAGGCCAGATAGCGCGCCACCCGGGAGACGGTGCTCCGTACCGTTGTGCGGGCTGCGGTCTTGGTGGCCGCCGTGCTTGGGGCCGCCGTCTTTTGGGCCAATTCGGTAATGATATTCAAGGCTCGCATTTTCCAGTCTAGCTTTACGTCCAGGTGACCCAGACTCAATGACCCGTTCAAATAATCCGGTTCCCGCTACTGGTACCCGGAATAGCAACAAAGATTATAGCCCAAGCGCTGACCCCTCCGACGCGTTGGGTAGTGATTCGTTAGACGACGATCTTGACGGCGACGCGCTCGTGCCGCAGCAGGCCGCGAGCGAGGTGCCGACCGTGGCCAGCAAAGCCGTGGACAACACGCCGCGCGTCGTCACCGTGCCCGACGAGCTGGCCGGTGAGCGGCTCGACAAGGTGCTCGCCAAAGTCTTTCCGGAGTTTTCGCGCAACCGGCTGCAAAGCTGGATCGAAGCGGAGCGCGTGCGGGTGGACGGCGTGCCCGCGAAGATTCGCCAACCGGTGCCGCTTGGCGCGAGCATCGAGCTTGTACCCGATCTGCTGCCCGAGCAACTGGCGTTTACGCCTGAGCCGGTGCCGCTGGATGTCGTCTACGAGGACGACACGCTGGTTGTCATCAACAAGCCCGCCGGCATGGTGGTGCATCCCGCCGCCGGTAACTGGAGCGGCACTGTCCTGAACGGCTTGCTGCATCGCTATGGCGAGGCGGCGGCCGGCTTGCCGCGCGCCGGCATCGTGCACCGCCTCGACAAGGAGACGTCCGGGCTGATGGTGGTGGCGCGCACGCTCGAGGCGCAGACCGACCTTGTGCGGCAACTGCAGGCGCGCACCGTCAAGCGCCGCTATCTGGCGCTGGTGTGGGGCACCATGCCGGAAGAGGGCACGATCGATGCGCCGATCGGCCGCGATCCGCGCGAGCGCACCCGCATGGCGGTGGTCACGAGTGCAGCGGGCAAACCCGCGCGCACGCATTTCCGGCGCGTCGACACGGTGATCTGGCAACGCCAGCCGGTGTCGGCGATCCACTGCGACCTCGAAACGGGACGGACTCACCAGATTCGCGTGCATTGCGCGCATGTCGGTCACCCGTTGCTGGGCGATCCGGTCTATGGGCGCGCGCGCGGCAAGCGCTCGGTCACGCCGCTGCCGGACGGTTTCGCGCGCCAGGCGCTGCACGCGTGGCGCCTCGGCCTGATCCATCCGCAGACCGGCCGCGACATGCAATGGCGCGCCGAGGTGCCGGAGGACATGGCCGCATTGTCCGCCGCACTCGGGCTCGGACGTGACGACGAAGGCGAGTTCGACGAGTCGTATTACGAAGATGAGGAAGCGCAAGGTTACGAAGCATCCTTCGATGACGGATTCGATGATGACGACGATGAGGACGATCACGCATGACGCAGCCTGAATCGAGCCGGCCCGAGGGCGTGTTGGATGGGGCGGCGCCACCTGGATCCGCGATGCCTGCGCTGACGCTTGCCGATGTGCTGCAACCGGCCTGGCGAGTCGCACCGCGCGTGCGTACGCTCGTGACCACCCGCAACGGCGGCGTGAGCTTGCCCCCATACGGCGGTTGGCGCGCTGGCGCCGATCAGCCGGGAGGCCTGAACCTTGGCCGGCTGGCCGGTGACGATCCGGTCTGCGTGGCAGAGAACCGCGCCCGTCTGATGGCTCTGACGGACGGCGCCGAGGCGGCGTGGCTCGAGCAGGTTCACGGCGCGGAAGTCGTCGACGCGCACGAAGTGCTGATGCGGGCCCGGGAGGGCGCACCGATGATGCGCGCCGATGCGAGCGTGACCGACCGGCCGGGCACGATCTGCGTGGTGATGATCGCCGACTGCATGCCCGTTCTGATCTGCGATGCCGAAGGCCGTGCCGTGGGCGCTGCGCACGCGGGCTGGCGCGGCCTCGCAGCGGGTGTGATCGAGAAGACCGCGCAGCGCGTGGCCGAACTCGCCGGCACGCAGGCCGGCTTGTTGCATGCGTACCTTGGACCGTCCATCGGACCGCAGGCATTCGAGGTTGGCGCAGACGTGCGTGACGCCTTCATGGATGGCGCTGATATAACCGAACGTGAAGCCACGGCTCGGGCATTCGTGCCGCGCCCGGGCGCAGCGGGCAAATATCTCGCTGATCTTCCCGCGCTGGCGCGTTTGCGCTTGCATCGGTCGGGTGTGACCGCAATTAGCGGCGGCGATGCATGCACGGTGACTGAGCGCGAACGCTTTTATTCGTATCGGCGCGATCGCGTGACGGGCCGCATGGCCGCAATGATCTGGCTAGCGGATTAACAGGCGGAGTGGCTTGCCTCTCGGCGAGCCAGAGCAGGCGGGGCGCATAAGGGTTTGTTCGGGGGCGCGGCGGGCATTTTTGTTGCGCCGCCGAAGCGCATGCGCCAATCGCGGTGTGGCGAATACAGCGCGCCGAAAATCGCCGCCACGCTTTGCGTTAAATCCAGAAAAGGCCCTGTAATACGGGCCTTTTACATTTCCTGAACATTTGCTCAAGCCCGTCTCAATAACGCGATGAAATACATGGGGAAAACGATAATTAAAAAAGTATCGCACTGCGGCAAAATCGGGAACAAGCATTGACATGCCTTGCGATGGGGAGCAAAAATGTCCCCCACACACGGGACAGGGCGTGACGAGGTCGCGAGCAATCGCCCACGTGCGCTGGAAACCTGCCTCTCAACCGTCCGCGAGGACTCACCGGTCAAAAGCAGGTATGGCAGCATCACAACATTCCTCGACTTCCTCAAGCACGGACTCCACGACGGAGCGTACCCAGCAGCAGGCCGGTGCAGGTTCCGCCGGACCGCAGCAGTTATTCGACGCGTGGATGAACGCGTGGCGTTCCCTTGGGGTGCCCGGTGCAGGCCAGGGTGGGGCATTCCAGATGCCACAGATGCCCGCTATGCCGGCCATGCCCGACTTCGGCAATGCCGCCGCAGCCATGGCGCCGTTTGCCGGCCTCAAGCTGCCCACGGCGGCGATTCCCACGGAGCATCTGCAGAAACTGCAAGCCGACTATTCGCGTGAAGCGATGCAGTTGATCCAGCAGGCGGCCGACGCCACGCCGAAGATTCCCGAACTCAAGGATCGCCGCTTCAGTTCGGACGCGTGGAGCGCCTCGCCGGCGTATGCGTTTACCGCCGCGTGGTATCTGCTCAACGCACGCTATCTGCAGGAACTGGTCGATGCGCTCGACGCCGAGCCGAAGGTGCGTGAGCGGATTCGCTTCGCGGTTCAGCAATGGACGGCTGCCGCTTCGCCAAGCAACTTTTTCGCACTCAATCCTGAAGCACAGAAGACCTTGCTGGAAAGCCGCGGCGAGAGTCTGCGCCAAGGCGTTGCCAACCTGCTGGGCGACCTGCAGCGCGGCAAGATTTCGCAGACGGATGAGTCGCGCTTCGTGGTCGGCAAGAATCTCGCGAACACCGAAGGCTCGGTGGTGTTCGAGAACGACCTGATCCAGTTGATCCAGTACAAGCCGCGTACGGCGAGTGTGCGCGAGCGGCCGCTCCTGATCGTGCCGCCTTGCATCAACAAGTTCTATATCCTCGATCTGCAACCCGAAAACTCGCTTGTCGCGCATGGGCTCGAGTCCGGACACCAGGTCTTCCTGATTTCATGGCGCAACGCAGACGCATCGATCGCGCATAAGACGTGGGACGACTACACGGAAGAAGGTGTGCTTACCGCGATCGACACCGTGCGCAAGATCAGCGCGCGCGAGCAGATCAACACGCTGGGTTTCTGCGTCGGCGGCACGCTGCTCGCCACGGCGCTTGCGGTAGCAGCGACGCGCGGCGAACATCCGGCCGCTTCGATGACGCTGCTCACCGCCATGCTCGACTTCTCGGACACGGGTGTGCTTGACGTGTTCGTCGACGAAGCGCATGTGCAGATGCGCGAACAGACCATCGGCGGCAAGAACGGTGCGCAACCGGGTTTGATGCGCGGCATCGAGTTCGCCAATGCGTTCTCGTTCCTGCGCCCGAACGATCTCGTGTGGAACTATGTCGTCGACAACTATCTAAAGGGTCGCACGCCGATGCCGTTCGACCTGCTGTACTGGAACAGCGATTCGACGAGTTTGCCTGGTCCGATGTATGTCTGGTATCTGCGCAATACGTATCTGGAGAATCGTCTGCGCGAGCCGGGTGCGTTGACGGTGTGCGGCGAGAAGGTGGACCTGTCGCTGATCGACGTGCCGACCTTCATCTACGGTTCACGCGAAGACCATATCGTGCCGTGGCGCACGGCTTACGCTTCGGTGCCGTTGCTGAGCGGGCCGCTCGAGTTCGTGCTCGGCGCATCGGGGCATATCGCGGGCGTGATCAATCCGCCTGCCAAGAACAAGCGCAACTACTGGGTGCTCCAGACCGAGGACAGGCATTTGCCGGAGAACCCGGACGACTGGTTCGAAGAGGCAACGGAAGTGCCCGGCAGCTGGTGGCCCGAGTGGACCCGCTGGCTCGATCAGTATGGCGGGAAGAAGGTCAAGTCGCGCGCCACCGCGGGCTCGGCCGAGTTTCCGGTAATCGAGGCAGCGCCCGGCCGTTATGTGATGCAACGCGAGTGACATGCCGTAGACGAATGGCCGCGTAGGGCTGTGCAGGAGTTGTGTAGCGGCAGCGCAGCGGCGGGCCAGAGCGGTTAGAGTGGTGACAGGGTTTGAGCGGCACGGTGCAGGTGAATGGATTTTTAACTTGACGGGCGGCGGAGCGACTGGCCGCAAAGTCCGGAGGAAATTGAAATGACTGATGTAGTGATCGTATCGGCCGCGCGTACGGCAGTCGGCAAATTCGGTGGGTCGCTGGCGAAAACCGCTGCACCCGATCTCGGCGCCATCGTGATTCGCGCTGCACTCGAACGCGCGGGCGTCAAGCCCGAGCAGGTCAGCGAAGTCATCATGGGTCAGGTTCTGACGGCGGGCTCGGGCCAGAACCCGGCGCGTCAGGCGCTCATCAAGGCTGGGCTGCCGCTGGCAGTGCCCGGCATAACCATCAACAAGGTCTGCGGCTCAGGCCTGAAGGCCGTGATGCTGGCGGCCAATGCCATCATCGCCGGCGACGCCGACATCGTGGTGGCCGGCGGCCAGGAAAACATGAGCGCCGCACCGCACGTGCTGCCGGGCTCGCGCGACGGCTTTCGCATGGGCGACGCCAAGCTGATCGACAGCATGATCGTGGACGGCCTGTGGGACGTGTACAACCAGTACCACATGGGCGTGACGGCGGAGAACGTCGCGAGGGAATACGGCATCACGCGCGAGCAGCAGGACGCGTTCGCCGCGCTGTCGCAGAACAAGGCGGAAGCGGCGCAGAAGGCCGGCCGTTTCGACGACGAGATCGTGCCGGTCGAGATTCCGCAACGCAAGGGCGAGCCGCTGCGCTTCGCCACCGACGAATTCGTGCGCCACGGCGTCACGGCCGAATCGCTCGCCGGTCTGAAGCCGGCCTTCTCGAAGGAAGGCACGGTCACGGCCGCGAACGCGTCGGGCCTGAACGACGGTGCGGCCGCGGTGGTCGTGATGTCGGCCAAGAAAGCCGAAGCGCTCGGTCTCAAGCCGCTCGCACGCATCAAGGCGTATGCGAACGCCGGCGTCGATCCGAAGGTGATGGGCATGGGCCCGGTGCCGGCTTCGCGCCGCTGCCTCGAGCGCGCGGGCTGGACCCCGGCCGACCTCGACCTGATGGAAATCAACGAGGCCTTTGCGGCCCAGGCACTCGCCGTGCATCAGCAAATGGGCTGGGACACCTCGAAGGTCAACGTGAACGGCGGCGCGATTGCGATCGGCCATCCGATCGGCGCATCCGGTTGCCGGATTCTCGTCACGCTGCTGCACGAAATGCAGAAGCGCGACGCCAGGAGGGGCCTGGCCTCGCTGTGTATCGGCGGTGGCATGGGCGTGGCGCTGGCAGTCGAGCGCGGCTGAGGCGTTTGAGTGGAGCAAGGCAGGAGTGCCGCGCACCGCTCGCTCATTTGCAGCAAGAGATGAGCGGGGGCGCGGTGTGTTGGCGGCCTCGCCAGCCGGTCGCCCGGCGGCAGTGGAGATGATGCAGTAAAGGCGAGGGAAGAGGCTGCCGGTCGGCGCCTCGAAAAACGATAACGGAGTGTGGTTTATGGCACAGCGAATTGCGTATGTAACGGGCGGGATGGGCGGCATCGGCACGAGCATTTGCCAACGTCTTCATAAGGAAGGCTTCAAGGTTGTCGCCGGCTGCGGCCCGAACTCTCCGCGCCGCGCAAAGTGGCTCGAAGAGCAGAAGGCGCTCGGTTTCGACTTTATCGCTTCGGAAGGTAACGTCGGCGACTGGGAGTCAACCAAGGCGGCGTTCGACAAGGTGAAGGCCGAAGTCGGCGAGATCGACGTGCTGGTCAACAATGCGGGCATTACGCGCGACGTCGTGTTCCGCAAGATGACTCACGAAGACTGGACGGCGGTAATCGACACCAACCTGACGAGCCTGTTCAACGTCACCAAGCAGGTGATCGACGGTATGGTCGAGCGCGGCTTTGGGCGGGTGATCAACATCTCGTCGGTGAACGGGCAGAAGGGCCAGTTCGGGCAGACCAACTACTCGACGGCCAAGGCCGGGATTCACGGTTTCACGATGTCGCTGGCGCAGGAAGTGGCGACCAAGGGCGTGACGGTCAACACCGTTTCGCCTGGCTACATCGGCACGGACATGGTCAAGTCGATCCGCCCCGATGTGCTGGAAAAGATCGTCGCGACGATTCCGGTGCGCCGTCTCGGCCAGCCGGATGAAATCGGTTCGATCGTGGCCTGGCTCGCGTCGGACGAATCGGGCTTTTCCACGGGAGCCGATTTCTCGTTGAACGGCGGTCTGCACATGGGCTGATCCGTGAGGCGCTCCGTCGTGAGACGGAGCGCGGCATGGTTCAGGTGTTTCCGGCGGCGTCTCGCGCGCGCAATCGTAGGCCCGATTGCCCCGTGCGGCAGGACGCCGTTTCTGCGCTTCAATGGCGCTCAAAGGCGTTAAATGACCACTACTACAAAGAAAACTGCCGAACGACTGATCAAGAAATATCCGAACCGTCGGCTCTATGACACCGAGACAAGCACGTACATTACGCTGACCGATGTCAAGCAGCTCGTGCTGGATCAGGAGGATTTCAAGGTCATCGATGCGAAGAGCAACGAGGACCTGACGCGCGCCATTCTGTTGCAGATCATTCTGGAAGAAGAGAGCGGCGGCTTGCCGATGTTCTCGTCGTCGATGCTCTCGCAGATCATCCGTTTCTACGGGCACGCGATGCAGGGCATGATGGGCACCTATCTCGAGAAGAACATCCAGGCGTTCATCGACATTCAGGCCAAGCTCGCCGATCAGTCGAAGAATCTGTATGAAGGCAAGGCCATGAACCCCGAAGTCTGGTCGCAGTTCATGAACATGCAGGCGCCGATGATGCAGGGCATGATGACCAGCTATATCGAGCAGTCGAAGAACATGTTCGTGCAGATGCAGGAGCAGATGCAGAACCAGGCCAAATCCATGTTCAGCACGTTCCCGTTCACGCCTGCCAATCCGCAGACGAATCCGGAGCCGGAGAAGAAGTAGGGGCGGCGTACGCGCCGTCCGGTTCAGGGTGGAGCGGGCGCGACCGCTGCCGCAAGGATGCGCGGCGCGGCGGGCTGATCCGCTTTCAGCGTGCGAGGCTGCGCGGTGCGTGGCGCGGGGTACAATAGCAGGTTACGTTTACCGCCACCCGCTGGATCGATCCTATGCCGCAAGCTTCTTCCCCCATTTCGCCGAACACGGCCGCACCCAAGGTCGGCTTCGTTTCGCTCGGGTGCCCGAAAGCACTCGTCGACTCCGAGCAGATCATCACGCAACTGCGCGCCGAAGGCTACGAGATCTCCGGCACGTATGACGGCGCGGACCTGGTGGTCGTCAACACTTGCGGTTTCATCGACGAAGCCGTGCAGGAAAGCCTCGACGCGATCGGCGAGGCGCTGACCGAAAACGGCAAGGTGATCGTCACCGGCTGCCTCGGCGCGAAGAAGAGCGCGAGCGGCTCGGGCCTGATCGAAGAAGTCCATCCGAAGGTGCTGGCCGTGACCGGTCCGCACGCTGTGGGCGAGGTCATGCAGGCGGTCCACAGCCATCTGCCGAAGCCGCACGATCCGTTCGTCGATCTGGTGCCGGCCGCGGGCGTCAAGCTCACGCCGCGTCACTACGCGTATCTGAAGATTTCCGAAGGCTGCAACCATCGTTGCACGTTCTGCATCATCCCGTCGATGCGCGGCGACCTCGTGTCGCGTCCGGTCGCGGAAGTGATGCTCGAAGCCGAAAACCTGTTCAAGTCCGGCGTGAAGGAACTACTGGTGATTTCGCAGGACACCAGCGCCTACGGCGTGGACGTGAAGTACCGCACCGGCTTCTGGAACGGCAAGCCGATCAAGACGCGCATGACCGATCTCGTGGGCGCACTCGGCGAACTGGCCGCGCAGTACGGCGCGTGGGTGCGTCTGCACTATGTGTATCCGTACCCGAGCGTCGACGAAGTGATTCCGATGATGGCCGAAGGTCCGTTCAAGGGTCACGTGCTGCCGTACCTCGACGTGCCGTTCCAGCACGCGCATCCGGAAGTGTTGAAGCGCATGAAGCGTCCGGCCAACGCCGAGAAGGTGCTCGAGCGTGTGCGCGCATGGCGCGAGATCTGCCCGGACCTGACGATCCGCAGCACGTTTATCGCCGGTTTCCCTGGTGAGACCGAAGAGCAGTTTCAGACGCTGCTCGACTTCATCCGTGAGGCGGAGCTCGACCGCGTCGGTTGCTTCGCTTATTCGCCGGTTGAAGGCGCCACCGCCAACGAGCTCGATGGCGCTTTGCCCGACGAAGTGCGTGAAGAACGCCGTGCGCGCTTCATGGAAGTGGCCGAGGAAGTGTCGGCGAAGCGCATCGCGCGCAAGGTCGGCAAGACGCTCAAGGTGCTGGTCGACGAGATCAATGCCGACGGCGGCATCGGCCGCACGGCTGCGGACGCGCCGGAGATCGACGGCGTCGTGTACATCGCGCCCACCACCAAGGCCTCGAAGCGTTACAAGGTCGGCGACTTCGTCTCGGTGAAGATCACCGGCGCGGACGGCCACGATCTGTGGGGCGAGGTGTAAGCCATGGCCAACGCGGCGAGTCCGGCCATCCTCGCGCTTGGCGAGGCGATGGTCGAATTCAACCAGGTGTCGAAGGATCAGCCGGACTATCTGCAGGGCTTCGGCGGCGACACGTCGAACTTCTGTGTTGCGGCTGCCCGCCAGGGGGCGACGGCCGGTTTTGTATCAGCGGTGGGCGACGATCATTTTGGGCGCCTGTTGCTCGATCTATGGCAATGCGAATCGGTGCATACGTCGATGATCAAGGTCGACAGTCAGGCGCCCACCGGCGTGTATTTCGTCTCGCACGGCCCGGACGGCCACCAGTTCGATTATCTGCGGGCAGGATCGGCGGCGAGCCGCTATGCCCCGCGCGATTTGCCGCTTGACGCGCTGGCGGCGGCGCAGGTCCTGCATCTGTCCGGCATCAGTCTCGCAATCGGCGTGAGCGCCTGCGACGCGGCGCTCGCCGCGATCGGCCATGCACGCGCGAACGGCGTGCGCATCAGCTTCGACACCAATCTGCGTCTCAAGCTCTGGCCGCTCGCGCGGGCGCGTGCGGTGATGGTCGAAGCAATCCGCCATACGGACATCTGCCTGCCAAGCTGGGACGACGTTACCGTGTTGACGGGACTCACGGGCCGCGACGAGATCGTCGATTTTCTGCTGGCGCTTGGGCCGCGCGTTGTGGCGCTCAAGCTCGGCAAGCAGGGCGCCTATGTGGCCACGCCGGATGAGCGGCGCCTCGTGCCGGGGCACGTCGTGGATGCCGTCGACGCCACCGGCGCCGGCGATTGCTTCGGCGGCGCGTTTATTGCCCGGATCGTCGCGGGCGACGATCCGTTTGCCGCAGCACGTTATGCCAATGTGGCGGCGGCCTTGTCGACGCAAGGCTTTGGGGCGGTGGCGCCGATTCCGCACCGTGCGGCGGTCGAGCAGGCGCTGCAGGCTGGAGGGGCGGACGCCTCGCCTGACTAACGCTAACGCCCATGATCCTTGCGAGACGGTCTGACGATAACGAGACAAGGTAGCCAGCGAGCGATGCCAAGCACACTGGCATTCCAGATCACTATCAGAGAGTAAGAGGAGCGAGCAATGCAACGGGACGTAGTGGTGGTAAGCGGGGTGCGTACGGCCATTGGCGACTTTGGCGGCAGCCTCAAGGACTTCTCCCCGACCGACCTCGGCGCGCGCGTGGTGCGCGAAGTGTTGTCGCGGGCCAAGGTGTCGGGCGACGAAGTCGGCCATGTGGTGTTCGGCAATGTGGTCCACACCGAACCGAAAGACATGTATCTGGCCCGGGTGGCGGCTCTCAACGGCGGCGTTGCGCAACACGCGCCGGCGCTGACGGTGAACCGTCTGTGCGGCTCCGGTCTGCAGGCCATCGTATCGGCTGCGCAAAGCGTGTTGCTTGGCGATGCGGATATCGCCATTGGCGGCGGCTCGGAAAACATGAGCCGCGCGCCGTACATGATGCCGGCTGCGCGATTCGGCCAGCGCATGGGCGATGCGCGCCTCGTCGACATGATGCTCGGCGCCCTGAACGACCCGTTCCAGGGTATCCACATGGGCGTGACAGCCGAGAACGTCGCGCAGAAATTCGGCATTACCCGTGAGGCGCAGGACGCGCTTGCGCTCGAATCGCATCGCCGGGCTGCCCACGCTATCGCGAACGGTTATTTCAAGGAACAGATTCTGCCGGTTACGATCGCCTCGAAGAAGGGTGACGTCGTGTTCGAGCAGGATGAGCATGTTCGCCTGAACGCGTCGGCGGAAGATTTTTCGAAGCTGAAGCCGGTGTTCGCGAAGGAAAACGGCTCGGTGACGGCCGGCAACGCGTCCGGCATCAACGACGCAGCCGCCGCGGTCGTGCTGATGGAACGCAGCGTCGCCGAACAGCGCGGCGTGAAGCCGCTCGCGCGTCTCGTGGCCTATGCGCATGCCGGCGTCGATCCGGCCTATATGGGTATCGGCCCGGTGCCCGCCACCCGCAAGGTGCTCGAGCGGGCCGGCCTGAGCGTCGCCGACCTCGATGTCATCGAAGCCAACGAGGCATTTGCCGCGCAGGCATGCGCGGTCAGCAAGGAACTTGGGCTCGATCCCGCGAAGGTCAATCCGAATGGCTCCGGCATTTCGCTCGGCCATCCGATCGGCGCGACCGGCGCGTTGATTACCGTGAAGGCGCTGTACGAGCTGGAGCGCATCGGCGGCCGCTATGCGCTCGTGACCATGTGCATTGGCGGCGGCCAGGGCATCGCGGCGATCTTCGAGCGGATCTGATGCGGGGCGCGGAGCGCCTCGTTTCATGCAACAGGAAGGAACGGATGTTGGAATCGAAATCGATGAACGGTGCCGCGCGTTGGCGCGGCTGGATTCCCGGTGCGGCGGCCGTGCTGCTGCTGGCCGGTGCGGGCGCCTTGACGCCCAACCCGGTATGGGCGCAAAGCGACGCAGTCAAGGAACTGGCCGCGCCGCCGCCCATTCAGTTGCCGCTCAAACCGAGCGCGGAATTCGCGAAGTTTCCGCGCTATGCCGGCACGCTCGGCACGCGCCAGATCGTGCTGCGGTTAGGACCCAAGACCGACGATCCGTCGGGCGTGCACGGCGAATATCAGTACACCGATACGGGTGAAGTGATCCTGATCGCAGGCGACCGCGATGGCGACACGCTCGAAGTCGAGGAGTCGAACGACGGCACCCACATCACCGGCAACTGGGTCGGCAAGTTTGCGGCAGACGGCTCGCTGGCGGGCGACCGCATGAACGTCGACGACTCCGATCCGCAGCCGTTCGACCTGCGTCCGCTGGCGCCGGGCCAGGCGGTGCCGGCGGCGGGGGCGGCCCAGCCAACGGCGAGCGGCGCGGCGACTGGCGCGTCCGCGGCGAGCGGTGCGCATACGGTGAACGGGGTCAACAATCTCTCGATCGGCGAGTAAGCGCCGCGCCGCGGCGCGCACTATCCGTTCCGTTCTGGCTTAACGTGAAATGACTATGACTCAATCCAAATCTCCACGCGGCCTGCAGACCCGCATCGTGCGCGCGGAAGACCAGCTCACGCCGGGTTTCGAATCGTTCGCCGTGCCGGTGGCGCGCGCCTCGACCGTGGTGTTCCCCGATCTCGCGACGATGCGCGCGCTCGACTGGCGCAACGACGCTCAATGGCGCTACGGTCTGCATGCCACGCCTACCTCGCTCGCACTGGCGCAGCGGCTCGCGGCGCTCGAGGGCGGCAATCACGCGCTGCTGCAGCCGTCGGGGCTGTCGGCGATTTCCAACGTCTATTTTGGCCTTGTCAAAGCAGGTGACGATGTCCTGATTCCGGACAACGTCTATTCGCCGAACCGCGAACACGGCGATTGGCTCGCGCGCGACTTCGGCATCACGGCGCGGTATTACGATCCGATGATCGGCGCCGGAATCGCCGGACTGATCCAGCCGAACACCCGCCTGATCTGGATCGAGGCACCGGGCTCGGTGACCATGGAAGTGCCCGATGTGGCGGCGATCACCGCAGCGGCGCGCGAGCGCAACGTGATCACCGCGATTGACAACACCTGGTCGGCCGGGCTTGCATTTCGCCCGTTCGAGCACGGGGTCGATATCTCGGTGCAGGCGCTGACCAAATACCAGTCCGGCGGCGGCGACGTGCTGATGGGCGCAACCATCACCGTGAACCGCGAGCTGCATCTGAAGCTGAAGTCGGCGCGTATGCACATGGGCATCGGCGTCTCATCGGACGACTGCTCGTTGATCTTGCGCAGCCTGCCGAGCATGCGGGTGCGTTTCGAACAGCATGACCGCAGCGCGCTCGCAATTGCGAAGTGGCTGAAGACGCGCCCGGAGATCGCGGCGGTGCTGCACCCGGCGTTGCCCGATTGCCCGGGGCATGAGTTCTACGAACGTGACTTCACGGGGGCGGGGGGGCTGTTCTCGGTGGTGTTCGACGGCCGCTACACACCCGCGCAAATCGATACGTTTTGCGAGTCGCTTGAGCTGTTTTCGATCGGCTGGAGCTGGGGCGGGGCGCATAGTCTCGTGATGCCGTACGACATTGCGTCGATGCGCACGGCAGCGCAGTGGCCGCATCGGGGCACGCTGGTGCGCTTCTATATCGGTCTCGAGGAAGAGGCTGATCTGCGGGCGGATATGGAGAATGGTCTGGGCACGCTGGCCTGACGAGGTTTGCGCCTTCGGCGCGGGCCGTGCTGGATGGTTCGGAGCTCGGAGAAAGCCCATCGGGATAAGGCCCCGGTGGGCTTTTTTACATTTGGGGCGAACCTTGTGCGAGCGCGCTGCAATTGTCCAATCGGCTGAGTAGTCCTGATTAAACGTTGTCGCTACGATGGAGTGAGGCGGGTTTTCGCGCAGTCCCTACACATCGGGCTTCAATGGATCTCTTTTTCTGGTTACTGCTGAATCTTTGCGTACCGATCGTCGGGCCGGTTTTTACCTTGGCGCTCGCGTCAGTCGCTCATGGCGGCGCTGTTGCGAGGCGACTGATCGTTGAGTCAGTCAAGGACGGTCAGTTGCTATGGTCGGCAATGGCGCTTTCTGCGTCCGCAACCTACGAGGCCGTCACGGCCCTCGAGGCCAGAGGTGCGATGCCTCTGCCGGAGCTCTGCATTGCCGGGTTTTGCGTGGCTGCCTTTTCCTGCTCCATTGTCGTCATGACGGCAACGACCAAGGCCCACACTGATGGGGCGATTGCGCAAACGCGGTCTAAGCGTGTGCAGCCTGGAGTCACTTCTTCGCCCCTCGGAATAGTGTCCATTTCAATCGGCATGACTGGCATCATCGCCTTTGCGTACACGGCAATGCATGTTTACTTGTTATGGTAAAATTTAACCCGATCGAGTTAAAATGCTGGCTCATCTGGGAGGATCAAATGTTTGACGTATTTCGTTTTGTAGAGTCACAGAAAAACGTCGACCGGGTTATGGCCTGGTGTAGTTACGGGACCTACGCCGTCTGCGCAGTGATGATCGTCGCCATCTGTATTGCCATGATTATTGAGCATAGCTAAGCAGGCTGGTCGCAGATGACGCGGTGTCTCGCGGTGTCTCGCGGTGTCTGATTGACAGCGCCTCGCCGAGAGGCGCCGCGTATCTCAAAACAACCGCAGCAACCCGTCCAGCCCCACATGATTGAACGCGACGCTTGCCGCTTCGCGCACCACCGGCTTGGCGCGAAACGCCACGGATAGCCCTGCCTCGGCCATCATCTTCAGGTCGTTCGAGCCGTCGCCCATCGCAATCGCGCGGCCCGGTTCGATGCCCAATTGAGCGCAGGTCTCGCGCAGCGTGCGCGCCTTGACTTCCGCATTCACGATTTCTCCCGTCACCTGGCCGGTCAGTTTGCCGTCGACGATTTCAAGCGTGTTGGCGCGCGTGAAATCCAGGCCGAGGCGAGCTTTCAGCTTTTCCGTGAAGAACGTGAATCCGCCGGAGACGAGCAAGGTTTTCAGACCCGCCGCCTTCGCACCGGCCAACATCTGTTCGGCTCCCGGCGACAGGCGTAGCCGCTCTTCATACACGCGTTCCAGCGCGCTGGCGTCGAGACCCTTGAGCAGCGCCACCCGGCGGGTGAGGCTTTCGTTGAAATCCTTGATTTCGCCGCGCATTGACGCTTCGGTGATCGCCGCAACCTCGGCCTTCAGGCCGCAAAAATCGGCAATTTCGTCGATGCACTCAATCGTGATCAGCGTCGAATCCATATCCATGGCGACCAGCCCGAAATCCCGCAACTGCCGGTTGGGTTCGATAAATGCGAAATCCAGGGCGTGCGTGCTGCAGTAGACCTCCAGATCGGCACGCTGTGTGGGGTTCGCGTCGGCAATGCGGATCGCGTGGGTGTCGATGGCAGCGGCGTGCGAGCCGCGGGCAAGCGCGACGAGCGTCTTATGGTGGTCGGTGGACAGAGGCGCGGGGCTTTGGATGACGAGGTTCATGTCGACGCAGGAAGGAGCGCGCGGCGCGCGGGGTAAATCCGCCTATTGTAACGGGTCGGCGCGCTGCATCTGCGGCGTCGCAAGCTCATACTGGGAGTTTGGAACCGGAGGCACCCCATGACCCTGCGCGTGACCGGCGACGACGCTCACATCCTTGCCCGCGACTTCAGTCTGCAGCATCTGACGCCCGCCTTTTATGCGGATCCCTATCCGGTGTACCGGGCGCTGCGCACGCATGAGCCGGTCAAGCGCATGCCTGACGGCTCGCTATTCCTGACCCGCTACAAGGACGTGCAAGCGGTCTATCGTGATCCCAGAACCTTCAGCTCGGACAAGACCGTCGAATTCAAACCGAAATACGGTGCGTCGCCGCTCTACGCGCATCACACGACGAGCCTGGTGTTCAACGATCCGCCGCTGCATACGCGGGTGCGCAAGCTGATTGCAGGCGCGCTGACGGCGCGGGCGATTGCGGCGATGGAGCCTGGTCTGATCCAACTGGTAGATGCGCTGCTGGAACGCGCCGCCGCGCAAGGGCAGATCGATCTGATCGGCGAGTTTGCAGCGGCGATTCCGCTCGAAATCATCGGCAATCTGCTCGATGTGCCGCACGCCGAGCGTGGGCCTTTGCGAGAGTGGTCGCTGGCGATTCTCGGCGCGCTCGAGCCGGCGCTCACGGCGGCGCAACTCGAACGCGGCAACCGCGCGGTGAGCGAATTCGTCGAGTACCTGCAGGATCTGGTGGCGCGGCGCCGGCGTGCTCCCGGCGATCCGCAACACGATGTGCTGACGCGCCTGATCCAGGGCGAAGTGGAGGGCGAACGGCTGTCGGAAGCTGAGCTGCTGCAAAACTGCATTTTCATTCTCAACGCCGGCCACGAGACGACCACCAACCTGATCGGCAATGGTCTCGTCACGTTGACCGGGTGGCCCGACGCACGCGAGGCTTTGCTTCGGGAACCTCTTCTGATCGAGAGCGCCGTCGAAGAATGCCTGCGCTTCGAAAGCTCGAACCAGCTCGGCAACCGCATGGCGACCGTCGACACCGAGATTGGCGGCGTCGCCGTGGCACATGGCACGCCGATAACGCTGTGTATCGGCGCGGCGAACCGCGATCCGGAGCAGTTCGTCGATCCCGAGCGCTTCGACATCCGCCGCGAGCCGAATCGCCATCTTGCTTTCGGCTTCGGCATTCACCAGTGCGCAGGGTTATCGCTTGCGCGTCTCGAGGCGCGCATTGCAATCGGGCGCTTCGTGCAGCGCTTTCCGGCATACCGCTTGAGCGGCACGCCGACGCGCGGCGGCCGCGTGCGCTTTCGAGGCTTTGCCGCGGTGCCCTGCGAGGTGAGCTAGGCGCGCGCCATCGCCGCGCGCCCGCCGACTCAGCGTGGCTCAGCGCGGCTCAACGTCCCAATACGGCGGATCGCCGAAGTGAGCCGCGAGAAAGTCGATAAATGCCAGCGTCTTCGGCGGCACGAAAGCGCGGCTGGGATAGACGGCCCAGATCGCCACCGTCTCGGCGGGCGGATAGCTGTCGAGGATGGTCACGAGTTCGCCGCTGCGCAAGTAGCGCGCCACGTCCCATGTCGATTTGAGTGCAATGCCGAAGCCTGCCAGCAACGCGTCGCGGATCACTTCGCCGTTGTCGGTAGCGAGGCGGCCGGTCACGCGCACGTCGAGCGGACCGGTGGGCGTTTCGAAGGCCCATGTGTTCTGGTCCGCCAGAATCACGCATTCGTGCTGAGCCAGATCGGCCGGGTGACCCGGGGTTCCGTGTGCGGCCAGATAAGCGGGCGCGCAGCAGATCACACGGTGGTTGACCGCCAGCCGCTTGGCGACCAGCGTCGAATCTTTCAGCGCACCGAGCCGGATTGCCACGTCCACACCCGCATCGACCAGATCGACGAGATGATCGGAGAGCCGCAGGTCCACGCTCACACCCGGATAACGGCGCAGGAAGGCCGGGATCACCGGCGACACGTGCTGGCGCCCGAACGACGACGGCATCGACACCCGCAACCGCCCCTGCGGCTCGGTCTGCGCCCGGCCCACCGAGGCGCGCGCCGCAGCGGCCGCATCGAGCAGCGTTTGCGCGCGGCTCATGAAAATCTCGCCGTCTTGCGTGAGACTGATACGGCGCGTGGTCCGATGCAGCAGACGCGCGCCGAGCAGCCGCTCGAGCTGGGCAAGCCGCGCGCTCGCCACGGCTGCGGACAAGCCGAACTCACGGCCGGCCGCCGACACATTGGCGAGCAGCGCGGCTCGCACGAACAGCGCGACATCGAGCAGATCGAGCCGTTCGCGCTCAGGCTGGGCAGATGTGGCGGCAAGGACCGGGGTCGTCATTATTCTGAATTTCAAGAAAATGTTTAAGCCATTATGCCTGTTCTGGAGGAACAAGGATCGTCCTAAGATACCCACAGTCCGGACGTAATGACGCGACGCGCGGCGCGACCGGCAGTGCGACCCAAGCCCTGCAGTGGAGCCCGAAGCACCGGAGCGCAATGTTTATCCCTTCTATCTCACGAACGAATCAGGAGTTGCCATGAAAGCCGTCGGTCTTTATCGCTATTTGCCCATTGACCATCCCGAAGCGCTGCTCGATGTCGAGCTTCCTCAACCCGTAGCGAAGGGCCGCGACCTGCTGGTGAAGGTCGAAGCGATCTCGGTGAATCCGGTCGACTTCAAGGTCCGCTCGCCGAAAGACACCGTGGAGAGCGCACCGCGCGTGCTGGGCTGGGACGCAGCCGGGACGGTGGCCGCAGTCGGCCCCGAGGTCACGCTGTTCAAGGTGGGCGACCCGGTGTTCTACGCCGGCAGCATCACCCGGCCGGGGGCGAACAGCGAATATCACCTGGTGGATGAGCGTATTGTCGGCCGCAAGCCGGCTTCGCTCGACTTCACGCACGCAGCCGCCTTGCCGTTGACGGCGATTACCGCGTGGGAAGCGTTGTTCGACCGCCTCGGCGTGTCCCCGCAGGGCGCGGACAAGGGGCGTTCGGTGCTGATTATCGGCGGCGCCGGCGGGGTCGGCTCCATCGGGATTCAACTGGCCAAACAACTGGGCGGACTGACCGTCATCGCAACGGCGTCGCGTCCGGCGTCGGCGAAGTGGGCGACCGAACTGGGCGCCGACCATATCGTCGACCACTTCGGCGACATGCCCGCCCAACTGAAGCAGATTGGTTTCGAGCAGGTCGATTTCGTGCTGATTTTCAACGACACCGACAAGCATTTCCCGGCCGCCGCAGCCGTCATCAAACCGCAAGGGGGCATTTGTACGATTGTGGAAAACAACCAGCCGATCGAGGTCGAACTGCTGAAGGCGAAAAGCTCGGCGTTTCACTGGGAATTCATGTTCACGCGCTCGATGTTCGGCACTCCGGACATGATTGAACAGCACAAGCTGCTGACCGAAGTGGGCCGCCTCGTCGATGCGGGCACCCTGCGCACGACCGTCGGCGAGGACCTCGGCAAGATCAATGCGCAGAATGTGCGGCGCGCGCACCAGTTGCTGGAACAGGGGCGCGCAATTGGCAAGCTGGTGCTGACGGGTTTCTGAGCCGTCCATCTCGCGCAATCGGAAACGAAGAAAAGGTCTTGCCGCAAGCGGGTTAACACCCGATCCGCGCGAAGCGCGTTCGGGTCCGCTTGGCGTTAGACTGGCAGGGCGTGAGGCAAAGTCGCTGCGCGACGCGAGCGTGCAGCGGCACAACGACGAGGTGACCGCATGAGCCCCTGCTTCCGACTCTCCGCCGTTTCTGTTCTGGCCGCCCTGGCGTGCACGCTGACGCCGCTGGCCCACGCCGTCACGCCGATCACCGTCACTTCGCAAGCCGCGCCGGATGGCCCAATCCGCTATACCGTCAAGGTGACTTCGAAGGAGTTCGGCAACGCGCAGGAAACGCGCACGATCCGTTCCGGCGAATCAGACGATTTCACATGGAAGACGACGCCGCCCGGCAGCCCGGTTGCGGCGCCAGAGCAATGTCCTGACTACGACTCGTTGCCGCTCGACACCAATGGCACGGTGCTGCGGCAAACGCAGATCCGCTTCGCGCCGGTGGTTGCCGATGACGGCACGGCGACCGTGCAACTGAGCTTCCAGGCCCTCGCGCCACACGGCACCAAAAACGTGACCCATGCGGGCAAGACGCTCAAGTGTCCGAACGACGTGCGGCTCAGCCAGATCGTGCGTTTCACGATGCCCACCAACGGCAGCACGAAGACGCTGACACTGACTGACGGGACTCAGGTCGCCGTCTCGGCGAAGCGTTGATTCATTGCCGCGCGCTCGCTGCCCGCTCGACCAGCCTCGATGCCAGAAACCGGTGTTCCGGTGAAAACAGCCGCCGGTACGTGAGCAGCACTGCGCCCACCGTGCCGAGCGCCGAGGAAGCGGCGATCAGGAACATGATCACGATCTGATAGCGCACGGCCTGCAGCGGCGACTGGCCGGCCAGCACCTGGCCCGTCATCATGCCGGGCAGGCTGACGACGCCGACGACCGCCATCTGGTTGAGAGTCGGGATCATGCCGGCTCGCACCGCTTGCCGCGCCGGTCCCTGGGCTGCTTCCCAGCGGGTCGCACCGAGCGCGAGCGCCATCTCCACGCGGTCGCGGCGGGCGGTCAACTCTTCGGTCATGCGCTCGATGCCGAGCGACACTCCGGTGAGCGTGTTGCCGAGGATCATGCCGAGAATCGGAATCGCATATTGCGGCTCGTACCACGGGCGGATCCGGATCACCACGAACAGGCCCACCGAGGCCACCAGCCACGAGCTGAGCCAGATGGACAGCACACTGTCGACGCGCTGTCCGGCATAAGTGCGCGCGCCGCGCTGCGCGCCCGCGAAGCCGGCGATCAGGGTCATCAGCACCATCAGCGGCAGCACCACGAACCAGCGGTCGAAGCGGAATACCCAGCCGAGCACATAGCCGATGGCCAGCAACTGGACGACGGTGCGCACCGCGGCCCAGGCCAGCTTGCGTTCAAGATCGAGCTTGAGCGCGACCGACACCGCGCCGTTGACGATGATCAGCAAGGCCGCGATCGCCAGATCCCAGAGGCTGAGGTTTTGCAGGGTCATTGGGTGCGCTCCTCATCGGCGTTGGGGCTGCGCGCCGCTTCTGCGAGCACGCCGGCGCGCATGGTCAGATGGCGCTCGCTCATGCGTTTCGCCTGGGCCGGATCGTGCGACACCCACACCGAAGCATGCGGCTTGTCGTCGGCGTTAAACCAGGCCTCTATCAGCCCCTCGATCGCATGCGACGACTCGGGGTCGAGCGAGGCGGTGGGCTCGTCGAGCAGCAGCACTTCGGGCGAGAGCTGCAGGACGCGGATCAGCGCGGCGATCTGCGCTTCGCCGCCCGAGAGGTCGCTTGCCCGCTTGTCAAGAAAGTCGGCGCCGCGGCCCGCCTGCAAGGCGAGCGAGGCGGCCCTCGCGCGATCAAAGCTAACGTCGCGGTAGGCCTTCAGCGAAAACGGATAGCGCAGGTTGTCTTCGACACTGCCGTCGATAATCGCCGGGCGCTGGCGGATATAGGCGACGTTGCGCCGGTAGCGTGGAATGGCCGCGCGCCCGACCCGTTTGCCGTGCCAGGCCATGCGCCCGCCATCGAGCGGATCGAGCAGCGCAAAGGCGCGCAGAAATACGCTCTTGCCGGAGCCCGACGGCCCGGTAATGGCGACCCGGTCGCCTGCGTAAAGAGCAAAGCGGGTCGGTTGCAGCAGCATCTGGCCGCTCAACGGGTCGCGCCGGGTGATGTCCTCGGCGTCGACGATCGGACTGTCCGTCATGGTGAGGGTCCTGGCGATAGGTACAATGCACGCCCCGCGTCGCGCCTCGGCACGCCGCTGTGGCTGGCCTTGCCAGAAGGCCGGTGCGGTGAACCGGGCACGCTAACTGCTGTCCGATACGGAAACAGAAAAGAACGGAGTTCCTCATGGCAGTGTCGCGGACGCCCGGCGGGCGAATTGGCAAGATCATCGCACGGCTCGTGGCGGTAATCGTTGTGCTGATCGTCGCACTGGCGGTTTTTATTCTGACGTTCGACTGGAATCGCGCGCGTCCATGGGTGGACCAGAAAGTGAGCGAGGCGATTGGCCGGCAGTTTGTCATCGAGGGCGATCTGCGGGTCGGCTGGCGCCATCCGGTGGGCGAGACAGGCTGGAGGGCCTGGGTGCCCTGGCCGCGTTTCTCGGCTGCCAATATCACGGTGGCCAACCCCGGCTGGGCGAAAGAGCCGCACTTCGCGACGCTCGACGAGATCGACTTCGAAGTGGCGGTGCTGCCGTTGCTCGCACATGACATCGTAATTCCGGCGATTAATCTGGTGAATCCCTCGGTCGATCTGGAGCGGCTCGCCGACGGGCGCGACAACTGGACTTTCAAGCTGCAGTCTTCCGCTGGGCCGTCGGAGTGGAAACTGGACCTGCACGACATTGCGTTCGCCCGGGGCAATATCGCCTTGTCGGATCAGCAGAGCAAGACCGAGATGCAGGTTGCCGTCGATACCCTCGGCCAGCCGATTCCGATCGGCGAAGTCATGAAGGAACAGGAAGCGTCCTCGCGCAGTGCGTCCGCGCAGGTAGTCGGCAAAGAGGGGGCGAGCCGTCTCACGGCCCAGGCAAATGCGATCGCGGCATCGGAGGCGGCCGCTGCCTCGGCCGCCGCGGCTGCCTCCGGCGCCTCAGGGGCCTCAGGGGCCGCAGGCACTTCAGCCGCTTCGCAGGCCGCCTCGCAGGCCGCGGCCGCCGCGCCCGGCGGCGCCGGCTCCAGCGCGGCGCCTGCCGGCAGCGAGGCGACCATGACATCGGCGGCTTCCGCGCCGGTCAATGCGGCGAGCAGCGTGGGCGCTGGTGCGCGTCCACCGGTCCCGCCGTACGCCATCGGCTGGACGGTGAAGGGCTCCTACAACCACACGCCGGTATCGGGCAGCGGCAAGCTGGGCGGGGTGCTGGCGTTGCAGGACATCAACCGGCCGTTCCCGTTGCAGGCCGACGTCAAGGCTGGCGATCTGCACGTGGCGCTGGTGGGCACGCTCACCGATCCGGCCCACCTCGCCGCGCTCGATCTGCGCCTGTGGCTGCAGGGCACGAGCATGGCGCATCTGTACGCGCTCACGGGTGTGACCCTGCCGGAGACCCCGCCGTATGCCACGGACGGCCGGCTGGTTGGCCAGTTCAAGCGCGACGGCAATGTCTTCAAGTATGAGAACTTTACGGGCCGGGTGGGCGGCAGCGATGTGAACGGCTCGCTCACCTATAGCGCGCGCGAGCCGCGGCCGCTTCTGCAGGGCGAACTGGTGTCGAACCTTCTGCAGTTCTCCGATCTGGCTCCGGTGATCGGCGCGGATTCCAGCGCGAGCAAGGCGAGGCGCGGCGACGCGACCCATCAGCCGGCGGGCAAGGTGTTGCCGGTCGAGGAGTTTCGCACCGACCGCTGGAAGGCGATCGACGCCGACGTGCAATTCACTGGCCGGCGTCTGATCAAGAACCCGGACCTGCCGATTACCAACCTGTACGCCCATGTGGTGTTGACAGACGGCGTACTGTCGCTGACGCCGCTGTCATTCGGGGTGGCGGGCGGCACTCTTGCATCGGACATCCATCTGGACGGCAGCAGCACGCCGCTGAAGGGCCGTTTCTCGACCTCGGCGCGCCATCTGAAGCTCAAGCAGTTGTTCCCGAACTTCAAGACGATGCAAAACGCCCTCGGTGAAGTGAACGGCGACGCGGCGCTCTCCGCGACCGGCAATTCACCGGCAGCGCTCGCGGCCACGGCGAACGGCGAGGTGAAAGCGCTGGTCACCGACGGCACCGTGAGCCGCCTGCTGATGGAAGCGGCCGGCCTGAATGTGGCCAACGTGGTCTATGAAAAGCTGTTCGGCACGGCCGACGTGAAGATCAACTGCGCCGCTGCGGACTTCGTGGCGACCAACGGCGTGCTCGACCCGCGGGTGTTCGCGCTCGATACGGACGACGCCGTGATCGACATCGACGGCAACGTCAATCTGCGCGACGAGACGATGGACCTCGGCGTTCACCCGCACACCAAAGGCTTCCGGGTGTTTACGCTGCGCTCGCCGCTATATGTGAAAGGCACTTTCAAAGACCCGCATGTGGGCGTCAACGCGACCGCTCTCGCGCTGCGTGGCGGCGCAATGGTCGGCCTCGGGCTGATCAACCCTCTGGCAGCGTTGATTCCGCTGATTGCGCCGAGCAATAACAAGCCGCTGCCGTGTACCCAGTTGTTGGCGAACGAACGCGCGCAGCCCACTGCGCCGCCGCCGGGACAAAAGCAAAAGGCACGGGCGCCGTTGTCGCTGGACGGTACGGCGCCGGCGGCGAGCGGCAAGGCGAAGGCCGCACCGGGCGCATTGTCGCCGGCGGCAGGGGCGACCTATCGGGGTAGCTAGGGGGAGTTGGGGACACGAGCCAAAAAACAGGCGCGCTCATGAAAACATGAGCGCGCCCCGATGTTGCGAAAGGTTGCGAAAGCGGAAAGAACGTTAGCGCAGCGAACGCGGGGTGGCATCGCCCGCGGCATCCTGGCGCCGCACGCCGCGGCGCGGCCCACCGACCGCCGCGCGGGTAGCGCCGAATTCCGGCAGGATGCGGCCGCGTGCACGGCTCGCGAACACCAGAAAGCCGAAGCCGTCCGCCTCATACCAGTAGCCGCCGTTTTCCAGCCCATCGAGCGGTTGTTCGAGGGCATTGGCGATTGATTCGATGCAGCGCCGGCGCAGCTCGGCCGGTGCAGGATAGGGCGGTTGCGCGCCACGCACGCTGCATAGGAGCACGTCGAGACCGGGCAGCACGTGGGCATACAGAACCGGCTCGTCCTGTGCGCGGGCCCGCGCGATCTTGGTGTCGAGCTGGCCGAACGGTTTGAAATGCCGTAGCACGGCCAGGAACGACTCATCGCCGTCCACCTTCGCGCGCCTACGCTTTTTCGGGAAGGACATAAAAATTCGCCTGAAAAAGAATTGCAAGAAACGCAGCGTCCTCATGCGACCACTCCCGGCTTCGCGCCGCCGCACGTCGATCTTTTATAGCATACGAAAATGCCAGATTCACGGTGATTCGACGATCAATCTGCCTCACACCCATCCGCACGAATCGTGCCGAATCGCCTTGCCGCGCGCATTCGCATCCCAGCACAGTCTCCATACTTCTGTCTCAATGATAGACGCACGCGCCGCGTAGGGGAGTCCCCCGCCATTAAAAAAAGACATTTTTATGTTGGCCAGCGCTTCCAGGGCGGCACGTTGAAATATCTCGGGTTCACGTCGATAATGAGCCGGTTCCGCTGCGGCGGTTCGGCGGACTGCGCCGCGTGGGGCAACGCGCAGCCCGCCGCCTGGACCGTGCAGCGTTCGAACAGACTACCAGGCGCACATGAAACTATTCACCAAGGGTCTGCTGCTGATTGCCATGCCGAGCGTGATCGAGCTGGGATTGCTCGGCCTCGTGTTCGACACCCAGCAGCAGGCGGCGCACGCCGCGCAGTGGGTGGCCAACAGCAAGCACATCCTGTATGAGTCGTCTTCGCTTATAGATCCGCTGCTGCGGCAAGCCGCGCGGGTCCGCACGGGCATGGTGGTCGGCGACGCCACGTTTCTCGACCGCCATGCGGCATGGGTCGATCTTGCGGACCGCCTGGCGCAACTCGAACAACTGGTGGTCGACACGCCGCAGCAGGCCGAGCGCGTGCGGCAGATGCGCGCCACCGTCGACGCTTACCGGCAGCAGGCCGACGACATCGCGAAGGCTCTGCATGAAGGGCGCAGCATGGCGCCGTTCGTCGCCCTCGAAGCGGGCGCCGTGCCGCGCCAGGTGGCGCTGTTTCGGGACCAGCTCGATGTATTCGTCACCGAAGAATCGCGGCTCGATGCCGAGCGCAACGCGTCGCTCGCACAAACCCGCGCTCGCCAGCAATATGCGCTGATTGCCGCGGTGCTCGGTTCCATGCTGATCTGGGGCATCACCGCGCTGGTGTTTGCGCGCAGCATCGGCCGCCGCCTCGAGGTGCTCACCGGCAACGCCGAGCGTCTTGGGCACGGCCGGCCATTGAGCGCACCGCTCTCGGGCAACGACGAAATCGCCGCGCTCGACGCCGTGCTGCACCAGACCGGCGCACGGCTGCGCGCGGCCGAGCAGGATCAGGCGGTGCTCAAGGCGAGGCTGGAGGCGCGCGCCAAGGAACTGGCCGGGGTCAACGAGGAATTGCGCCAGGAAACCCAGGACAACGAGATGTTTATCTATAGCGTCTCGCATGACTTGCGCTCGCCGCTCGTCAATCTGCAGGGCTTTTCGAAGGAACTGCAGGTTTCCTGCGACGAGCTGCGCGCCACGGTCGACGCAGCCGGCTTGCCGCAGGCCGAACAACAGCGCCTGACCAACGTGCTCGACGGCGACGTGCGCGAATCGCTGCAATTCCTGCGGACCGCCGTGACGCGCGCCGCCGCGATCATCGAGGCGCTGCTGCGCATCTCGCGGGCCGGGCGCCTTGAATATCAGTGGCAGCGTGTGAGTATCGGGCGGGTGGTGGCGCGGGTCGTCGACGGCCTCGCCGGCACGATCGAGGCGCGCGGCGCGCAGGTTACGGTGCGCGAGTTGCCGCCCGCCTGGGGCGACCCGGGTGCGATCGAGCAGATTTTCGGCAACCTGATCGGCAATGCACTTAACTTTCTCGATCCGGACCGTACCGGCCGGATCGAGATTGGTGCATTCGAGGCGGAGCCGGTGGACGAACGCCATCCTCCGGCCGTGCGCACCCGTACGTACTACGTGCGCGACAATGGGCTCGGCATCCCGGCGGCTTATATGTCCAAGGTGTTCCGGGCCTTCCAGCGCCTGCATGGCGAAGTGGCCAAAGGCGATGGCATCGGACTCGCGCTGGTGCGGCGCATGGTCGAACGGCACGGCGGGCGTGTCTGGGTGGAGTCGGCGGAGGGGGCCGGTTCGACGTTTTTTGTCGTGCTGCCCGAGCAGCCGGCGCGTCTGTGATGGGGCGAGGGAACAGGGACGATAGCCCGGCCCTTGATCCAGGCCGGCTCGCGTCGCGGCCTGCGAGGCTTGCGCGAAAAGTATGAAACACTAACAAAATGGGCACGCACCGGCGAACGGCCGGCACGGAGGCAGTATGAAGAATGGGGAAACGGTCAGCATTATTCTGATCGAGGACGACGACGGCCATGCCACGCTCGTCGAACGCAATTTACGCCGGGCCGGCATCTCGAACGGCTTTCTGCGGTTTTCCGACGGCCAGGAGGCGCTGGACTATTTTTTCGGCGAACCGCCGGGCGGGGATGCCGCCAGCAAATATCCGCCGCGCCAGGACCTGACGAACCTCGTGGTGCTGCTCGATCTGAAGATGCCGCGGGTAGACGGCTTCGAGGTGCTGCGCCGTCTCAAGGAAGCGCCGCAGACCGCAGCCGTGCCGGTGATCGTCCTCACGACCACTGACGACCCGCGTGAAATCGAACGCTGCTATGAGCTCGGTTGCAACGTCTACATTACGAAGCCCGTCGAATATGACGCGTTTATCGAGGCCGTGCGGCGTCTCGGTTTCTTCCTGCAGGTGGTGAAGTTGCCGCAGGGCCAGCGTTTGGCGGCGTCGTAACGGAATTGCTTAAGGTTGTGTAATGTTGCTTAAGGGACGAATCGGCCTGAAGTCCGTGAGAATAGATCTAGCCAACGAAAGAACCAGCATGACCGAAGACGTATCCACGCCGCCCGCGGCTTACGTGCTTGTCGTCGATGACGACGAAGGCATTTTGCGTCTTGCCCGCAAGTCGCTGCAGCGGGCCGGTTGCCGGGTGACGCTTTGCTCCGATGTCGGCAGCGCCCGTGAACGCATCTCCGTGGGCGCACCGGACCTGCTCGTGCTCGACTACCAGCTCAACGGTCCCGAGACCGGGCTGGATTTCTTCCGCCGCCTGCGCGCCGAGGGCGTGCGGATTCCGGCCATCCTCGTCACCGGCTTTACCGACGAGTCGCGTGTTATCGAGGCATTGCGCGCCGGCGTCTCGGACGTGGTGCCGAAGTCCGGCGACTATCTCGACTATCTGCCCGAAGCGGTGGAGCGGGTGCTTTCGCAGGTACGCCTGCAGCGGGCCTCGGCCGAGGCGGTGCTGCTGCGCGATCGCGAGCAGCATTACCGCACCTTGTCCGAGGCGCTACCGCATCTGGTGCTGACGTGCGGCGCCGACGGCGACTGCGATTTTCTGTCGAAGCAGTGGTTCGAATACACGGGTCTCGACGAAAGCCAGTCGCTTGGCCTCGCGTGGCTCGAAGCCGTGCATCCGGACGACCGCGAGGAAATCCGCCAGACCTGGCTCAAGGCGGTCAGGAGCGGTGCCGGCGACTATCGGCACGAGCTGCGCATTTGCCGCCATGACGGCGCTTACCGCTGGTTCGACGCACGCATCGTGGCGATGCGCGACGCCGACGGCGCCGTGACGAAATGGTTCGGCAGTTGCACGGATATCCATCCGCAGCGCGAAGCGATCGAGGAGCACGCACGGTTGCTGGCCTCGGAGCAGGCGGCGCGGCATGCCGCGGAAGAGGCCAACCGGGCCAAAGACCGCTTTCTAGCCATGCTCTCGCATGAACTGCGCACGCCACTCACGCCAGTGCTGGCCGGGGCGCGGGTGCTCGAGCTGATCCCCGAGCTGCCGGAACAGGCGCGTTCATGTGTGTTGATGATCCGCCGCAATGTGGAGCTCGAGGCGCGGTTGATCGACGATCTGCTCGATCTCACGCGGGTGGCCAACGGCAAGCTGCGCTTGTCGCTTGAAACGGTGGACGTGCATGAGGTGATCGACAGCGTGCTCGAGCTGTTTCGCAGCGAGATTCAGGTCAAGCAGCAGGACGTTCATATCGACAAGGCCGCCCAGCACCATTATGTGCTGGCCGATCGGGCGCGCCTGCAGCAGATGCTCTGGAACCTGATCCGCAATTCCGCCAAGTTCACGCCGGATGGCGGCCATATCTACGTGCGCACGCGCGATGAGCGCATGCAGGTGCAGATTTCGATCGAAGACACGGGGATCGGCATTGAGCCCGAGCAGATCGGCAAGCTCTTCAATGCGTTCGAACAGGGCAACCAGAATATGACCCGCCAGTTTGGCGGTCTTGGACTGGGGCTCGCCATTACCAAGGCGCTCACCGACGTGCATGGCGGCACGGTGACCGCGCAGAGCCCGGGCGCGCACTGCGGCGCGACCTTTACGATTACGTTGCCGACGGCCGCCAAACCGGTCGAGCAGCCGGTCGTGCCGGCTCCCGCCGCGCCGCATCCGGCGGGCATGCTGACGGTTTTGCTGATCGAGGATCATATCGATACCGCCGACGTGATGGCGCAATTGATCCGCGGTCTCGGTCACGACGTGACGGCGGTGGGACGGGTGGCCGATGCGCTGGCGGCCACGCAGTCGCAGCCGTTCGATCTGATTGTCAGCGACGTCGGATTGCCGGACGGTACCGGCCTCGATTTCATCAAGGCATTCCGTGAGCATTCGGACGTGCCGGCCGTGGCTTTGACGGGCTTCGGCACCGATGAGGACGTGCGCCGCTGTCTCGGCGCGGGATTCACCTCGCATTTGACCAAGCCGGTGAATTTCACGCAGCTTGAACAGTTGATCGAGAGTGCGGCAAACGTCAAAGCCGAGAAAACCGCCGGGAGCGATTCCACGTAGTGCGAACTTTTGGCAAGGCGTGATTCGCCTGCCGATAAAAAATGCCTGCTGCGAGAGGTTTCGCAGCAGGCATTTTTGTTTTGTGTCCGACGCTTCGCTATACGGATGCGCGGCGATTTAACAGTTGAAGAGGCTCATCAGACCGAAGATGTTTAAGGTGTACGCGGCGCGTTCTTCAGCGAATCACGGATTTCACGCAGCAGCAGCACGTCTTCCGGCGTCGGAGCGGGCGCCGGCTCTTCAGCCGCAGCGGGCTTACGCAAGTTGTTGATGAACTTCACCATCAGGAAAATGATGAACGCAAGAATGATGAAGTTGATCAGCACCGTGATGAACGAGCCGTAGCCGAACACCGCCACGCCGGCCGTCTGCAGGTCTTTGTACGACTCAGGGCTGCCCTTGAAGCTCGCCGGGATGTCACCCAGGCGAATGAACTTGTTGGAGAAATCCAGGCCGCCGGTAGCAACGCCGACGACCGGCATGATCAGGTCTTTGACAATCGAATTAACAATGGTGGAAAACGCGCCGCCGATAATCACACCGACTGCAAGATCCATCACATTGCCTTTAAGGGCAAATTCTTTAAATTCCTTGATCATGCTCATAAGGCATTCCTCCTTGAAGTCGATGGCGCCATGATAGCCAACGTCTGAAGGATAGGGTAGTGCTTTTAAGGGCGTGCTTCGGTCTGCAATCGACCCGGAAACTATGACTCGAGTGCGCGTGCCCGTTCGATGTGGCTGGCAAAGCTGACCGCATCGATATTGGCGCCGCATAGCAGCACGCCAACGCGCTTGCCCTGCAGCGTCTCGCGCAACGGACCGAGCAGGGCCGCCGTGGCGGCTGCGCAGGCCGGTTCCACCGCGAGCTTCAGTTGCGTGAAGAGCGTCAGCATGGCCGCGCGCAACTCGTTGTCGCTGACCGTGACCAGCCGGTCGATATGGCGCCGGCACAATTCGTAGCTGTACTGCTCAGTATGGGGAGCCATCAGCGAGTCGGCAATGCTGTGCATATGCCCCATCTTGACCGTGTGATTGGCAGCGAAGCTCTTGCTCATTGCATCGGAGCCGTCTGGCTCGACGCCATATACGTGAATGCGCGGGTTTGCCAGCCGCAGTGCGGTCGAGACACCGGCGGCGAGGCCGCCACCGCCGATCGGCACGATCACGGCATCCAGATCCGGCGTCTGCGTGGCCCATTCGTAGCCGAGCGTCGAGGTGCCGAGCACCGTGCGGTAACCGTTGAACGGATGCACGAAGTAGCGGCCCTCTTCGGCCTCGATGCGCCGGACGATTTCGAAGGCCTCAGCGCCGTTTTCGGCCAGCACCATCTCCGCGCCGTACTGACGGCACAACGCAACGCGCGCCGGGTTGGCCGAGCGGAACAGCACGACCTTCGCACCGATGCCGAGGCGCATTGCCGCATACGCGACCGCCACCGCATGATTGCCGCCCGACACGCAGGTGACGCCGGCGCTGCGCTGGGCTTCGTCGAGTGCGAGGAGGTTGGTGAACGCGCCGCGCGTCTTGAAGCTGCCGCCCGCCTGCAACAGCTCGAACTTGAAGTTCACCACCGTGCCTTCCAGCGAGGGGAAATCGAGCTTGTCGAACACCGGCGTGCGGGCAACCCACGGCGTCAACGCGAAATGTTGCGTGGCGATCGCGTCGAGCGTTGGAATCGGTTCGCCGTCGATCGTATGGTCGGTGTGCTGCGGCGTGGCGGTGGACATGGCGTGGGGTGCAATCGTTCGTTCTGTTTGGAGTCAGGCAGCTCGGGGCAGTTCAGTTGTTTGGTCGTTTAGCCGTTTCAGGTTCCGCCCGCGCAACCGGGCGGGCTGACGGGCGGTGCTTCTCAATGCGCATGAGCCTCCACCGACATGCTGTGGATCAACTTGCCAAGAAAGCGTTCGCAAGCCACCAGTTGTTCGAGCGCGACGAACTCGTTGGCCTTGTGCGCCTGCTGGATATCGCCAGGCCCGCACACGATGCTCGGAATCCCCGCCAGCGAAAACAGCCCCGCCTCGGTACCGTAGGCGACCTTGCGCTTGTCCTGATCCGCGGTCAGCGCACGCACCAGTTGCGTGATCGCCGCCTGCTCCGACGAATCGAGGCCAGGCGCCGCGGCAATCTTCGAGAACTCGATGGCAGCCGATGGATGTTCGCGCAGCATTTTCGGCAACAGCGTTTCGCGGGCGTACTGATCGATGCGCGCAAAAATCGGCTCCGGGTCGAGCGTGGGCAGATTGCGGAATTCGAACTGGAAGCGGCATTCGGCGGGGACTGTATTGATTGCGTTGCCGCCCTGGATGGTGCTGGTCTGCGCGGTGCTGAACGGCACGTCGTAGAGTTCGTCGAACGGACCCTGTTCGCGGAACTGGTCGGCCATATCGCGGATATAGCAGATCAGGCGCGCGGCGTACTCGATCGCGTTCAGACCCTTCGGCGTCAGCGACGAATGCGCCGCCTGGCCGCGCACGCAGCATTGATATGTATTGATGCCCTTGTGCGCGATGATCGGGCGCATGCTGGTCGGCTCACCGACGATGCAGCCATCCGGCTTGATGCCGCGTTTCATCAGGTCTGCAATCATCAGCGGCGCGCCGACGCAGCCCACTTCTTCGTCGAACGAGAGCGCGAAGTGAATCGGCTTGGCGAGCCTCGTGCGCTGCATGTGCGGCAGGAGCGTGAGCGCGGCGCCGATGAAACCCTTCATGTCACAGGTGCCACGGCCGTAGAGCTTGTCGCCGCGCACTTCCGGCTTGAACGGATCGCTGTCCCACTGCTGCCCGTCGACCGGCACGACGTCCGTATGGCCCGACAGCACGATGCCGCCGTTGGTCTCACCGTCATGCGCGGGAATCGTCGCGAACAGATTGGCCCATTTGCCGCTTTCGTCGTGAGTCAGCGTACTTTCGACGCCGGCTGCGCGCAGTTCGTCGCGCACCGTTTCGATCAGGCCGAGATTCGGATTGCGGCTCACCGTATCCATCGATACGAGGCGCGTGACCCAAGGCAGCGAATCAGGCAGCGAAACCGGGGAGGAGGCTTGCTCGGACGAGGCAGGAGAGGCGGGCGTGGGTGCTGAACGCGCTGATTCGGCAACGTGAGACATGACGAAACTCCGACTTTTAAGTCTTTCGATCATACCCAAAAAATGCCGCTCCGGCTTGCAGATCTCTACGCTGCGGCGGGCGTCTTGCGCGCCGCAGCGTAAGGGGGACAGGCCGGTTGGCCCGCCCCGGGCTGGCCGGCTTCAGCGTGCCGCCGCGGTTGCCGTTCCGCGCGTGGGCGAGCCGAGTGCGCGCAGGGTCTCCTTGACCGTCGCGACCCGCACCGCCAGATCGGGGCTGCGCGTTTCGATGCGCAGCTTGTCCTGGCCGGCAAGCTTGATGTGCTTGTGCTTTTGCACCATCTCGATGATCCGCATCGCGTCGATCGGCGGATTTGGAATGAATTGCAGGCCGATAACCGATTCTCCCGCGTCGATCTTCGAAATCCCCAAGGGCTTGGCCGCGAGCCGCAGGCGATGCGTTTCGACCAGCGCATGCGCCTGGGGCGGCAGTTTGCCGAAACGGTCGATCAGTTCTTCCTGAATGCCGTCGATCGAATCGTTGTGTTCGCAATTGGCCAGCCGCTTGTACAGCGACAGACGTTCCTGCACGTCGCCGCAGTAATCGGCCGGCAGAATCGCCGGGGCGTGCAGGTTGATCTCGGTGGTGGCCGCGAGCGGCGCCGTGAGATCGGGTTCCTTGCCTTCCTTGAGCGCCTTGACGGCATCGTTCAGCATGTCGGTATAGAGCTGGAAGCCGATTTCCTGGATCTCGCCCGATTGCTTGTCGCCAAGCACCTCGCCGGTACCGCGAATCTCGAGGTCGTGCATGGCCAGATAGAAGCCCGAGCCGAGTTCTTCCATCTGCTGGATCGCTTCGAGCCGGCGCTGTGCCTGCTTGGTGAGCCCTTGCGGGTCGTGCACCAGCAGATACGAATAGGCCTGGTGATGCGAGCGTCCGACACGTCCGCGCAGCTGGTGCAACTGCGCGAGCCCGAACTTGTCGGAGCGGTGAATCAGGATCGTGTTGGCGCTCGGCACGTCAATGCCGGTTTCGATAATGGTCGTACACAGCAGCACGTTGGCGCGCTGCGCGACGAAATCGCGCATCACCCGTTCGAGTTCGCGCTCGTGCATCTGGCCGTGCGCGACCGCAATGCGCGCTTCGGGCACCAGCGCTTCGAGCATCTGGCGGCGGTTCTCGATGGTCTCCACTTCGTTGTGCAGGAAGTAGACCTGGCCGCCACGCTTGAGCTCGCGCAGCATGGCCTCGCGAATCACACCGTCCTCTTCGCGGCGCACGAAGGTCTTGATGGCGAGCCGCTTTTGCGGTGCGGTGGCGATCACCGAGAAGTCGCGCAGGCCTTCGAGCGCCATGCCGAGCGTGCGTGGAATCGGCGTGGCAGTCAGCGTCAGCACGTCCACTTCGGCACGCAACGCTTTCAAGGCCTCCTTCTGACGCACGCCGAAACGATGCTCCTCGTCGATGATGACGAGCCCCAGGCGCTTGAACTGCACATCCGAGGACAGCAGCTTGTGCGTGCCGATCACGATATCGACACTGCCTTCGTTGATCTGCTGGATCGCCGCGTTGACTTCCTTGGTCGATTTGAAGCGCGACAGTTCGGCGATGCGCACCGGCCAGTCGGAGAAGCGGTCCGAGAAGGTTTGCGTATGCTGCTCGGCGAGCAGCGTGGTGGGCGAGAGCAGCGCCACCTGCTTGCCGCCCATCACGGCGATGAAGGCCGCGCGCAGCGCCACTTCGGTCTTGCCAAAACCGACGTCGCCGCAGACGAGCCGGTCCATCGGCTTGCCGCTCGTCATGTCGCCGATCACGGCGGCGATCGCCGCGGCCTGGTCGGGCGTTTCCTCAAAGCCGAAGCTTTCCGCGAATTTCACGTAATCGCGCGGTTCGAGCGCGAACGCATGGCCCTCGCGGGCGGCGCGGCGCGCGTACAGGTTGAGCAGTTCGGCGGCGGTGTCGCGAATCTGCTGGGCGGCCTTGCGCTTGGCCTTTTCCCACTGGCCCGAGCCGAGCGAGTGCAGCGGGGCGCTTTCCGGATCGGCGCCGCTATAGCGCGAGATCACGTGCAACTGCGCGACCGGCACGTAAAGCTTGCTTTCGCCCGAGTATTCGAGGTGCAGGAACTCGGTTTCGCCTTCGCCGAGGTCCATGGTCACGAGACCCATGTAGCGGCCGATGCCGTGCTGGGAATGCACAACCGGGTCGCCCACTTTCAGCTCGGACAGATCGCGCACCATCGAATCGACGTTGCTCGCCTGTTCCTGGCGGCGGCGCCCGGCGCGGCGCGCGAGCGGGCCGTACAACTCGGTCTCGGTGACGATGGCAATGCCTTCGGCCGGCACGGCAAAGCCGCTGGAGAGCGGCGCGACCCCGATGACGAAGCGCTCGTCGCCCGTCAGCCAGTCGTTGAAGCTGTCGCTCGACGTGGGCCGCAGATGATTGTCGGCCAGCAACTGCAGCAGGGTCTCGCGCCGGCCCGCCGATTCCGCCGCGAACAGCACGCGATTGGGCGTGCTTTGCAGATAGGCGCGCAAGGCTTCGACGGGGTCGTCGGCATGCCGGTCGATGGCGAGATTGGGCAGGGGCGTCGACCAGCCGCCGCCGGCGTCGGCCGGCAGCACGAGGCGCGCGAACGGCTTGGCGAAGGTGAAGAAGTCCTCGTCCGAGAGAAACAGGCGCTGCGGTTCGAGAATCGGCCGGTCGCGGTCGTGCGAGAGGAAGCTGTGACGCTGCTTCGTGTCGTTGGTGAAGCGGCGGATGGCCGCATCCAGATCGCCGACGAACGCGAGTTGCGCGCGCTCGGGGAGATAGTGGAACAGCGTGGCGGTCTCTTCGAAGAAGAGCGGCAGATAGTACTCGATGCCCGCCGACGGCACGCCATTGCCGATGTCCTTATAGATCGACGCGCGGCTCGGGTCGCCCTCGAACACTTCGCGCCAGCGGCTGCGAAAGGCGGTGCGGGCGGCCTCGTCGAACGGGAATTCGCGGCCCGGCAACAGGCGCACGTCTTTCACCGGATAGAGACTGCGCTGGGTGTCGGGGTCGAACGCGCGGATCGAGTCGACCTGATCGTCGAACAGGTCGATCCGGTAGGGCAGCGGCGAGCCCATCGGGAACAGGTCGAGCAGCGAGCCGCGCACGCAATACTCGCCCGGACGCACGACCTGGCTCACGTGCTCGTAGCCCGCCAGCGTCAACTGGGCCTTTAGCCTGGCTTCGTCGAGACGCTCGCCCTGGGAGAACGAGAACGTGTACGCCGCCATGAAGGAGGCGGGCGGCATCCGGTAAAGCGCCGTGGTGGCGGGCACCAGCAGGATGTCGCAACGGCCTTCACCGAGGTCGTGGAGGGTGGCCAGACGCTCGGAGACGAGATCCTGGTGCGGCGAGAAGGTATCGTAAGGCAGCGTTTCCCAGTCGGGCAGCAGGCGGATACGGGCTTGCGGCGCGAAGAAGGCGATTTCCTGCGCGAGGCGCTGGGCGTCGACCGCGCTCGCGCACACGACGGCGAGGAGCGGCACCTGTTCGCGATAGGCGAGGTGATAGCGGGCGATCAGCAGGGCATCGGACGAGCCGTGCGTGCCGTCGAAGGCGAAACGCTGGCCGGCCTTGACGAGCGCGACGGGCGAGGAGGACTGCGATGATGCGGCGATGTCTGGCATAGAGGGAAAAGGCGGCCGGTGGGTCACACGTGAGCGGCAAGTTTACGCGTGTCATGGCGTGGATGCGAAGGACCTATTATAAAATCCGTCCTTTACTTTGACTTCGCGGCGTCCGCACCAGTGACTTCACGTCTTTTTGCTCTGATTCCGTGCGCAGGCACCGGCAGCCGATCCGGCGCCGCGATGCCCAAACAATATCGCACTGTAGCCGGTCGCGACCTGTTGCATTATTCGCTGGCCGCGTTCGACGCCTGCAGCGAGTTCGCGCAGACGCTGGTGGTGATCGCCCCTGACGACCAGCATTTCGACGCCCGGCGCTTTGCCGGCTTGCGTTTCGCGGTGCGCCGCTGCGGCGGAGCGTCACGCCAGGCCTCGGTGCTGAACGGCCTGCACGCGCTGGCCGAGTTCGGCGCGCACGACGACGACTGGGTGCTGGTGCACGACGCGGCACGCCCCGGCATTACGCCCGGCTTGATCCGGGCGCTGATTGGCGCGCTGAAAGACGACGCGGTGGGCGGCATCATGGCGCTGCCGGTGGCCGACACCTTGAAGCGGATTGCGCCGGACAGCGGCGGGCGGATTGCCCGCACCGAACCGCGCGGCGGCTTGTGGCAGGCGCAGACACCGCAGATGTTCCGGATCGGGATGTTGCGCGAGGCGATCCTGCTGGCGCAGCAGGACGGACACGACCTGACGGACGAGGCGAGCGCGATTGAGTGGATGGGTCACGCACCGCTGCTGGTGCAAGGCAGTTTGCGCAATTTCAAGGTTACGTATCCGGAAGATTTCGATCTGGCTGAGGCGATCCTGAGCCGGCCGACGGCTTCCTGAAGAGTTTTATCGTTGATAACCGGACTACAAGCTATGGATTTCAGAATCGGACAAGGGTATGACGTGCACGCGCTGGTGGCGGGGCGGCCGCTCATTATCGGCGGCGTGACGGTGCCGTATGACCGCGGGTTGCTCGGGCATTCCGACGCGGACGTGCTGTTGCATGCGATTACTGACGCTCTCTTTGGCGCTGCCGCGCTGGGGGATATTGGGCGGCATTTTTCTGATACTGATGCGAAGTTTGCGGGAGCGGATTCGCGGGTGCTGTTGCGGGAGTGCGCTGCGCGGGTGGCTCAGGCTGGGTTTTCTATTGGCAATGTGGATAGTACTGTGATTGCGCAGGCGCCCAAGCTTGCGCCTCATATTGAGGCTATGCGGGTTAATATTGCTGGGGATTTGGGGTTGCCGCTTGATCGGGTTAATGTTAAGGCTAAGACTAATGAGAAGCTTGGGTATCTTGGTAGAAGCGAGGGGATTGAGGCTCAGGCTGCGGTTTTGTTAATCAAGAAGTGATTTGCTTTTTGGCCTGCGCGGCGCTTTTTTTTGGTTTTCTCGCGGTGTTGGCCTCTCCTTGCTTTCTTATCGGTCTATTAGCGTTGCCCCTGTGCGGGGCGGCACCTACTTTTCTTTGCCGCCGCAAAGAAAAGTAGGCAAAAGAAAGCGGGCTGCAACCGCCAGCTTGTAGTGAGCCATCCCGGTTCGCCATCGGGAACGGCCCAAGACGAGACCCGTCCTCGCACACTCCTCCTTAGTGACAAAGCACTCATCCGTTCCAGCGTTGCGCTGCGCGCCCCGCCGTCGGGCACAACTCCTTCTTGAAACTCTATAGGTATTCTAAATATTGCGGCTTGCCGATTTTCGTTAAGCTAACGCCGCTTGCCGGCGGAGAGCCCTTGATGCGCTGTGGTGCTGAATTATTAGCGGTGGACCTGGCTGATCCACCGGTTTTCCTGTGCAAACCCATCCGCGACGCACGGAGTGCGGAGTGGGGTGGATGAGCGCTGTGTCACGAAGGGTGAGTTTGCGAGGGCAGGTCTCGTTTCGGGCCGTTTCCGGTGGCAAACCTAGATGGCTCACTACGGGCTAGCGGTGTGAGCCCGCTTTCTTTTGCCTACTTTTCTTTGCGGCGGCAAAGAAAAGTAGGTGCCGCCCCGCACAGGGGCAACGCTAATAAACCAGAAGCAAAACAAGGAAAGGCCAACACCCCAGGAACACCAACAAAAAGCGCCGCGCAGACAAATAACGTCAAATAGAACCAAAAACGCCACGCAAAAAACCCGCGCAGCGTCCCACAGAAAGTGAAACATCAATTACTTCCCTTCAGCAACAATAACCTGCGCTGCAGCATTAACAACAGCCGCAACCCTCCCAACATCCCGAAGCTGAGTGGAACTCATCCCTTCAGCCACAAGCGTATCAAAGTGCGATTTAACACAAAAATGGCACTTGCCAATAATAGAAGCGGCCAGCGCATACATCTCAAACCGCCGCTTATCAACACCCCCATGCGAAGCATAAGCATTCATCCTTAATCCCGCCGGCTGCGATTTCAGATCCGCGCTGTCTGTCATCTCGACATACGGATACCAGACATTGTTCATCCCCATCAACGCTGCCGCTGTCAGCGCGCCATTGACCTCCTCCGGGGACAGCACGCTCGCATTGCGAATCGCATCCACAATCACCGCGCTCTTCGCCGCAAACGCCGCCGCCAGCGCCACCCCCACCGCGTCATTGCCCGCCAGCGACGAGCGCGCAATCGTGCCGTCCAGGTTCAAACGAATGTCTTTAGCGTAGTCCGGTACAAGTGCTTTAATCGCAGACAAGAATTCCATTGACATCTCCTATCAGGTTGCCGATAAAAAAGCCCGCCGGCTCTTTCAAGCGTGGCAGGCTTCCGGCTTGCACGGCTTACAGCGTCGCGCCGCCCACTGCACGGTTGCACGGGCACAGTTCGTCCGTTTGCAGGCCGTCCAGAATCCGCAGCACTTCTTCCGGGTTGCGGCCGACGTTCAGGTTGTTCACCGAAACGTGCTGGATCGTGTTGTCCGGGTCGACAATGAACGTCGCCCGCAGCGCCACGCCGGCTTCCTTGTCGCGCACGCCCAGTTGGTCGATCAGCTCGCCCTTGACGTCGCCGAACGCGTAGTGGTTCAGCTTGTTCAGGTCCTTGTGCTCGCGGCGCCACGCCAGCTTCACAAATTCGTTGTCCACGCTGCCGCCCAGCAGGATCGCGTCACGCTCTTCAAAGTCGCCGGCCAGCTTGCCGAATTCGACAATTTCCGTCGGGCACACAAACGTAAAGTCCTTCGGGTAGAAATAAATGATCTTCCACTTGCCCGGGAACGACTGTTCGGTGATGTCCTCGAACGCCGACACGCCGTTTTCTTCGTGATTGTTGAAGCCCGGCTTGGCAGCGGTGACGGTGAACGCTTCGAGTTTGTCGCCAACGGTTTTCATGAGGAATGCTCCTGTGAAGGTCGCCAATGAGTGGAAAAACCAGCCAGTCCAAGCTACCTGTCCGCTGTAACGGGTACGTTACACAGACTTGACTATAAGTACATTGCTGCATCGCAACAATAGTTTTTGGCTAAGAGGGTGAATAGCTTTTCTTCACTCAATGGATAGCCGGCGCAAATGCCGCCACTTTGCGTCGAATCGCGGAAGGTGCGTTGCGTAGCGGCCATGGCGGGGCACGCAATGCAACACCGGCGCCTTGCTCGGGT
>NZ_SCNV01000062.1 GCF_005503145.1 Burkholderia sp. 4M9327F10
TCTGGAAGCGCTTTACCGTGGCCGCGCACGACATGGTGTCGCTGTTCACGCAGAAAGGCATGAGCCTGATCGCGGCGGCGGGCGCGGTCGTCGTACAGGCGCAGCGCGGACCCATGCAGCTTGCCGCGCAGGAGGACATGACCGTCGAATCGGTCAATGGTGCGGTTCACGTGAAGGCGGCGAAGGAGATCATTCTCAACGTGAACGGCACCTACGTAAAGATCAACGGGGGCGGCGTCGAGATCGGTTCGCGCGGTGGTGTGCTGTACCGAACTGCTGGTGTGAAGGGTAGCGGCCCCGCGCAGATGGATCTGAGCGGTGCGGCGTTTGCGCCGCGGTTCGTTCCATACTCTACGCAGTGCGAGGTGTGGCGTACCAATCCAGATTTTGTACCACCACCACCAGCACCAACGTCTGAGTTGAATGGGCTGGGAAGCACGGGAGCAGTGCCGCCCTCACCGTCGCCAGAAACAATCCTGGTGCCGCCGTCTGCGCTGGGTGACTTCTTTGGCGGCAATCGCAGTCCGATGAAGGTAAATGATCCTGACAATGCGCCGAAAACGGGATCGGCGGCCAATCTTGATGAATATCCTAAAGCGGTAAAATTGGCTCAGCCTGCGCCTTGCAATTGGACAATGAGCGCTTTTAATACGAGTGCAACGTTGCATCGGGAAACGCCGACTTACTACAGGTACGGCTCCACTGATCACACACCAGAAAAGGACGCCAACAATGATCCGATCAGTTGGGCTGGGCCAGCGGATACAACTTGTCACTTTGACTATGATTCTGACGCTAAGACGCTAACGGCAAAGGTAGTCATCGCATTGGTGCCGAGGTTACTGGTCAAAATGAATCCAGCAACCAATCAGCCTTTACGTGATGCTGCTGGTCAATACGTTATCGTCAATTACGAAACTGTTAGTAACGGCGCGAATTCCGGTAAGACTTTCGCGCAGCAAGGGCTTATGTTGATCGACCGGGATGTTAGCGACGTAAATGGTTCAATCTACAAAAATCTAATTGAAAAAACATTGAATCAAGGCGGATACAAATTGATTCTTGACGGTTGCCAGAGAGTTGCTTCATGCGGCTGCCGCGTTTCGGTAAAATTCTGCGCTGATATCCGGATTGTTACCCCGACGGAAGCTAGGCGGCTTAACGCTGATACTACCATTGATTTGTTCCCCAACGTGGATCGGGCAGACGCGAAGAATTGGCCCGCGGCGGATCATTACGGGGTTGATAATTCCGGGCAAACGGTAGCGGAAAATTGGCAAGTCAAGGCGCATGAGACAGGACACTTATTTGCGTTCCCCGATGAATACTGGAAATACGGGGGATTTGTGCACAAGCAGTACGTCAAAAGCGATATGACGCTTGATTTCGACCTTGGTAGAGAAAATGTAAACGACAACAAGACATGGCAAATCGAGTCGCAAGACAATCTTATGGGCTATGGATGCAACAAATCAAATGCCGTTATCCAGCCATATTATCTTGAATATATTCGGCAGTGGTTTTCAAGCTACACCAATAAGAAATGGAGGGTTGGCTATGAAAATAAAACATGATTTGCAGATGCAGCCGAGAGCTGCCGCGAATATAGCCCTGATGCACGGGCTGTTCACGGTGGCATTTTTTTTCGTGTCGTTCATTTTCTTATGGAGCACAAAAGTTATGGCTGCCGATAGCGAGGCATCGCTTGCTGATAGCGGAAAATTCACATTGCTATGGAGCGGTGGACACGACTGGGGTTCGAGAGAAATCAGCTTCGACGGAAATCGAAGGTTTTATTACGCGATCGGAGATACCTTGCGTAGCGACACGCAGACTGGAGTTGGTGCTTTCCAACTTGACTTGCAGAATGCTGATCTCGAAGAGGCCAAGACTGCTGCGAATATTCTTTGTGATAAAAGTATCCAAAAGGATGATTTCAAAACAACTGATTCCCCAGCTATTTTCTCTGTGACCTGTTTTGAAGGTGGGGTGCCCGTTACAAAAAAAGGCATTCTTCAAGCAATCCCTGACGATCTTAGGGGAAAGCTTTTTGTAATTACTTCTAGATTATCAGACAAAGCATATTTAGAGGGAAGAAGGCTGACCAAACTTGACTTTACGCCATACAAAGTGGAGTACCGCGATGGCAAATTCATTGTATCAGTCCGATTTATAAATTCTGGAAGCCGATGGATTAAATTTGCTACACCCGATCAGTGGCAGGGAACTACCTGGGGTGGGCGGTTGGGGATAGGTGCAATAAATAAGATTGGAGCCAATGGGGTAAATGAATCAGTAAAAGGTAGCTGGGGGTTTGCGTTGGGCGGGCAAACATTAATTAACAGGGATGAATTTTCAGGGGGAGTCGTTATTCTAAACCCAGGGGAATCGAAGATTCTCAAATTTCAGACTATCCCTGATAACAAAGCTTCAAAGGGGGAATACGAATTCTCTGGTGTCGCATTTATGAATATTGAATGTGAAGGAGGTGGGGCGGCACTGTCCGGGCTCGTGGTTCTGGGTCCAATCAAAACGCGCATTACCATCGACCGCGACTACCCCTCAACGCCAGAGGAACGCCAACAGTGGGAAGCGACGCATCGCGCCAGCATGTCATCCCGGCCAGTCAAGTCCGGCGAAACGTTCGCGGAGGATGGCCTGTACCGTGCGGCGGGCATGAGTTTCAGTGCCAACCAGCGCAGCCTTCAGGTCAAGCCGTTCAAGGCAGGGGACCTGGCGACGACCGAAAACGTGAAGATGCTGATGGATGGCGGCAATGGCCTCAACATCAACGGGCCGGTGCAGTGGATGTGGGAGGCGACCGCCCCCACGCCCATCAAGCAGTACTCGTTCGACATGATCGATGACACTCGCCAGTTCTGTGCAGCGGGTTCGACATGCCCGCGCAGTGGTCGCTGGCTCGCACGCACCCTCACGGAACGCCTGTCTGCGGACGAGGCATATCGCTATGATTTCACACGCATCGTTACCCTCCGGCGTGGCGATGCCATGCCTGCCGGTGACGGAAACACCGACTGGGAATGGGTGGGAGCCTGAAATGGAACCACGCGCCCATATCTACGAAGGGGATCGGACTACCGCGCGCGGGACCGTGGCCGATGGCATTGACGGTACCGGCTACAACGGACGCAGGATGGGCTATGTCGGCGCACCCGTCACCTGTCCCGCCTGCGGCACCACTGGCCGGATCGGCCGCAACGGCGAACGCTTCGAACAGGACTGGTACGGCAAGGTACCCGCGCTGGAGGGCGACTTCTGCCTGTGTGCCTGCAATCCGAAACCGCGGCTGCTTGCCTCGCAGCACGAATGGGCGGTTGATGCCTGATCCGCTATCGATGGAGACACGATGAAATTTCGCTGGAATCCGCCCATCGGCGGCGAGTGGTCGGCGGGTGACCCACCGCCCATCTGGATATATGCGGTGCTGTTTTTCCTGCTTCTATGCCTGTTTGCGGGAGGCACTATCGCGATGTGGCCGCACGGAAAGCCAGTCGCGTCAGATGACTTTGTACGAACTGCGCTGGTGGCCCCGTTCCTTCTCTGGGTGGCGATCAGTTCAACGATTTACACGTGGATGTACAGCAGTCTCGCTTTTGAAGTGGCAGTCAAGAATACGGCGCGCTGGCATGTGCTTACGCGATGGCAACGAAAGGTACGTGCGGGCGTGGCCGTTCTCGATAGCGTGGTTCTTACCCAGGTGCCGGATCTCGCAGAGCGCATGCTGAAGCTCGAAGGTGATCCGCCGGACAATCCCGGAAAGGTCATGCGACTCGATAGCGTAGATGAAGTGGAGGATGCGTTGCGGGAGCGCGCGATGCTCGAAAGGCTTTTGACGCCGCTCACTGTGCGGCTTGCCCGCGCGGCACGCGGCGATTCGTTCGACATCGTGATCCAGTGCGAGCGGGCTGAGTCATCCCTTCAGGTGCAGGCCGCGTGGGAGCAACTGCAATTGCCTGGACGACCTCGTATCCGGTGGTTGGGAAACGACCAGGACCCAGGCTTTGCCGATATCTGGTTCGAGGACGACAGACACGTGCCTTATGCTTATGGCTCGTCCGCACCAGACAGGACGCCAAAGTACCGGCTGGTACTGGCGTGGCATCTGAACGAAGCAGGGCCGGACAGCCAACCGCATACTTCGGAGGCAGCAGTGGCGTTACTGCTTGGCTCGCCGGCACTCATGCAGGAAAAACCAGAGCTAAAACGTCAGGCATGGCTGCTGCGCCAGATCGTTTCGGATGCTGACGAGGTGGACAAGGCGCTTGCGTTGCTGCTCGGTGCGGAACAGGTGCCGCGTGAGCGTATTCATCACTTCTGGTATAGCCGCCTCAAGGGACTGGCGCAGCACGCGACCCTTGGAGCGGTGCGCGACAACGAACTGAAGGTGGAGGAACATGCGCTCGACCCGGCAATGGGTCCACAAGCGCCAGTGGCACGCTGGGTCCTTCAGGCGCTCGCGGCGAAGATGGCCCATTTCGGACAGGGGGCGCAACTTGTCGCACTGCCCCGGGCAAATGGCGTCGCGCTGAATATCGTCGTCAAGGATGCGCCCGCTGCGAATGTGCCATGGAAAGCCGAATATGAGTACAACATCTTCGCATGGGCCGACCTGCTTGGTTGCATGAGCCTATGGGCGTTTGTGATCATGGTCTCGCCCGACAAGACGTGGGGCACCTTTGAGACCGTTTTTACGGTCGCGATTGTTGTCGCGGTCCTGTTGATTTTTGCATGGCGCATCTATCTGGGGCCGCGAATCTACACGGATTACGTCTGGCTCAAGTATGGCTCACCGTGACGAGATTGAGGACATGAAGAAATACATGGCTGGGCGTTGCCGACGTTGTTCCTGACGCGCTTGACGGCGGCGGTATCCATTGCGGTGATCAACTCCGTTGGGAATCTCGGTGGATTTGCCGGACCGTTTGCTATCGGCTACATCAAGGGGGCTGGGAAGAGCGCCACACCGGGGTTGCTGTTTCTGGCTGGATTGCTTGTGCTGGCGTTTTTTATGACTTTCTTTATTCAGGTTGTAGGGAAAGGCGCTTTCGGTACGCAACCCGTTACCGTCAAGCAGACCGGCTAAGGAAACCCCCAAAGTCGGCCACGCCGCAATACATCGCATGGCCGGCAAAGCGTTGCACTAGAAACCTTGCGTTTTAACGGAGATCATCAAATCGTTCGTTCTGAAACTCGCTTTTATGCTTCAACCTAAAATTCTCTGGACGAGTGAATTGTCTGAACTATACTAAACGCCGCGATCCATCTTGTATCCCGCCGAAGGAAGCCGGCCCGTGAACGGTCGCGCAGACACTGATAAGAGGCGTAAATGTCCGAGCTTGCGGCCAGCGATGTGAGCAACAAGAGCAACGGGAGCAAGGTCAGCGCTAGCCCGGCTACGTCGGGCAGCACTGATGCGGTCCGTGTCCTCGACGCCGAGATGAATTGGCTGGCCATGTTGCTGGACGCGGCAATCCGCCTGTACTTTGGCCAACCGTGCGAGGTGGACGATATCGCGCGTATTCCGGCTCCCGAACTGCGCGACGAAACCACGTGGTACGCGCAGATCGTCCGCGAGCACGCAACCGAACTGGACGAGCGCGTGACACTGGCGCTCGCGCTCGCACCTTATCTGCGCCCGCAATTGCTCGATCCGCTGTTTGCCCGCAACCCTAATCTCGAACGTGCCTTTTCCGAATTCGGCGGAACGTCGCGTGGCGCGCACGTCGGCTTCTGGCCGACCTATGAAACCGCTGCCTTTGTGATTGGCGGCGGCTTGGCACTGGAGCGGCGCATCAACCTGACGCGCCTTGCCGATGCCAGCCACCCGCTGCGCGAGGCGCGCATACTTCATCTCGAGCAGGCCGAGCACGTATCGAACTGGTTTGCAGCTCCCTTGCAGGTCGACCCGCTCGCGTTGTCGCGTATCACCTCAGGGGTCGAACGGCGGCCCGAGTACAGCAATACATTCCCCGCGCGTCGTCTATCCACTCCCCTTGACTGGAGCGATCTCGTGTTGCAGGCGGGTGTGCGCGCCGAAGTCGATGAACTGCGTGCGTGGATCGAACACAGTGCGACACTGCTCGATACGTGGCAACTCGACCGCCATATCAAGCCCGGTTATCGCAGCCTTTTTTATGGGCCGCCCGGCACCGGAAAAACGCTGACCGCGTCGTTGCTGGGAAAAACCACTGGGCTCGATGTATACCGCATCGACCTCTCGCTCGTGGTATCGAAGTTTATCGGCGAGACCGAGAAGAATCTCGCCCAGGTCTTCGATGAAGCCGAGAAGCGCGAGTGGATCCTGTTCTTCGACGAGGCCGATGCGCTGTTTGGCAAGCGCACCGCGACCAGCAGCGCGAACGATCGCTATGCGAATCAGGAGGTCGCGTATCTGTTGCAACGAGTCGAAGATTTTCCGGGCGTGGTGATTCTCGCGTCGAATCTCAAAGGCAATATTGACGATGCGTTCGCGCGACGCTTCCAGTCGATGATCTACTTTCCGTCACCGGGGCCAGTGGAGCGCCTGACGCTGTGGCGAAATGCATTCTCACGCGGGCCGGGGCTCGCAGCCGATGTCGATCTGGAGCGCATCGCGGCGGCCTACGAAGTCACGGGCGGCGCCATTGTCAACGTGTTGCGGCACGCGGCGCTCGCGACTTTGCGGCGCAGCGGCGAGACGATCGCGCAGGCGGATATCATCGAAGGAATTCGTCGCGAGTTTCGCAAGGACGGCAAGACGCCTTGACCGGCACTCGGGTGCGGCCATCTGGCGGCGCCTCTTTAACCTAAGTGCAGTGCGAATTGGAAAGGCTACTCGATGATCGACAAGGCTCTAGGTTTTTTGCTCGACGAACTGAACCGCTTTCTTGAGCCGCGTAGTCCCGGCGGCGAGCCGCTCGCCGTGCTGTCGAGTCTCGCCATACCGCACGGCGGTGCGGCGCCCGGCACGGACAACAAGCTCGTGATGTCGCTCCTCAGCATCGAGAAGGAGGGCGCGGCGGCGGCGCTGCCTGCGCCGTTGCGTGACCCCTCTGCGCCGGCTCCGGCCGGGGCGCCGGCTAGCTTCGCCCGGGTTGCGGCGCCTTTGCCATTGAATCTGAACCTGGTGGTGGCTGCCTCGTTCGGAACGAATTATCACGAGGCGCTCAAAGTGTTGAGCGCGGCCATCGGTTTTTTTCAGGCGCGTCCCGCTTTTACGTCGCAGAATGCGGCGAGCCTGCCGGCCGGCATTGAGCGGCTTTCAATTGAAATGGTCAGTTGCGATCTGACCATGCTGAGCAATGTCTGGTCCGTGCTCGGCGCGAATTATCTGCCTTCGGCACTCTACAAGATCCGCATGCTGAGCGTGCAACAGGGGTGGGTGGCCGCGTTCGAACCGGCGGTTGGTGGCGCCGCGACGGATCTCGGGACACGTTCATGAGCGTCTATCGCTTGTTGTTCGCGCTCGACATCCGCCATACCTATTTTCCTGACGGCTGGTGCCACGTGTTGAACGTCAGGCCGACACCGTCGTGCGAACGTCTGATGCGCGCGTACCGGTTGCTGTTCAAGGCCACTTACCGGGGCGCAGAAGTCTATTACGATGCGAGCGCGCAACGGCAAGGTGTGCCGGGCTCGCTATTGGGCTTCGCAGCGCAGGGGGCGTTCACGTTCATTCTGGAGAGTGAAGCGGCGGGGCTCACCAACTATACGGCGATCGATACGCAGCCGGCAGCCACGCCAGGCGCGTCGCTGTACTACTTCGACAATCTGAATGGCGGCAGCATGACCTTCGACGGCGCGGAGAGTGCATTGCTGCATCCCGCCGGCAAGCCGTTTGCTTACGGAGCGCTGCCCTGGAAGCCGCGCCGCTTCACTTACGTTGCAGGCGCACCGCTAACGGGCGCTGCGGTGCTCGCCGCACAGGACCGCTCGCCTGAGTGGGGGCCGGTGACGATTGCGCCGCCGGCGCCACGCGTTGCGCTCTCGCTCACGAATCTGGACGAGGGATGTTATCTGCTCGCGACGCCTGGCAACCCCGACTACCGGTTCTATCTGAGCGACGTCCTGCTTAATGGCGCATTCGCAATCGCAGCAGTTTATCCAGGCGGGTCGAAGGCTCCCGCTGGGTGTGCCGCGTGCCTCGACGCGCAGGGCAATGTCACGCCGCAACGCTATGCGATCGCGCTCGGTGCACGGGCAGTGCCCTGGCGTTACTTCATCGTCCCGCACCCACACCAGCCGCATGACGACTGGCGGGTCGAGGCGGTGATGCCGCCCGCAGAGTCAGCAGACGCTGTCGCCGCGCCGATGAGTTTCGTGCGCGCGGCGGACACCGTGCCGCTCGGCGAGCGTACCGCTGTCGTATTTTCGTCACCGAGCGCCCTTATCGTAGCGCAACGGCCGTCGGCCAGCCTGAGCGTACGGCTCAGCGGGAGTGGCTTTGCACAGCCGCTTGCGTTGCCGTATCCGGACTTGAGCGAGGTGCGCCTGCCGGTTCAGGTTTCGATATCGGCACAGGCTGCTGCGGATATCCCGGCGCCGCCAGACAGCGGCAACGTGGCTGATATCTACGTATATCTGTAAGGCGGTGAAGCCGTTTTATAAAATGTTAAAAAATTTTGTGGACGTGGCTATTGTCTGAACTATACTAGGCGCCGAGGCATCGTTTCAGTTGAGCACTGGTGGTAATAAAAATCCGTACAAGAAGTCGTAGACGAACACGTAAGGTATTTTCCGCGTGAACGTATTGGGCCGACGTATTGAGCCGAATGAGGCAGACCAGAACACGCAGTAGCTTGACCTTCCTTTCCATCGCATCAGGTTTCTAAATCCGGCGTTTCTCGGCCTTCGCAGTGTGCCTGCGAGGTTTCGTCGCGCCTGTGTGATCTTGCATCGATGTCTGCCCGCGAGCAGATAAAGACCTTCCCGCTTCCCATTGGGAAAAGGAGCGAGCATGCCGCAGTACAAGGTACCGGGTGTCTACATCGTCGAAAACGACGCGTTTCCGAACTCGGTGGTGGAAGTCGAAACGGCGGTTCCCGCGTTTATCGGCTATACCGAGATTGCCCTCAACGGAAAAGACTCGCTGCTTAATGTGCCATGGCGCATCGAGTCTATGGCGGATTATCAGACGTATTTTGGCAACCCGCCTGCGCCGGCATTTTCGTTCGCGTCTGCCGGGGCCGCCGGCGGCACCGGCTATACGTTGGCGGCTGCGGCGAGCGGGCAGTTTCTGCTCTATTACAGCCTGCGGATCTACTTCGACAATGGTGGCGGACCTTGCTACATCGTGTCCGTCGGCGCTTATACGACGACGACGCGGGCGGCGAGTGATTTTCAGCCTGCGCTCGATGCGCTGACGCGCGAATCGGAGCCGACCATGCTGGTCGCGCCCGACGCAGTGAATCTGAGCGATGCGTCCAAGTTGCCGCCGCTTTTCCTCGCCCATTGCGAGACGATGAAAAGCCGCGTGGCGATCTTCGACATACCCGGCGGCGACGCCAAGCGCGGGCAGGATAAAGCAGATCAGATCACCGCCTTTCGCACCTCGGTGGGTACCGACTCTCTGAATTACGGCGCGGCGTACTACCCATGGCTCAACACGCAGATCGTCGATAGCGTCGACTTTACTGCGATCAGCACGGATACGCTCGATGCCTTCATTTCGGCGCTCACCGCTGATGCCAACACAAGACTGACTGGCGACGCGAACAAGACCAAGCTGGCTGCGCTGACGCTAAAGATCAAGCAATTGAAGTCGCCTGCGACCCCCGTGGCCGACAGCGGCGGCAATACGCCAACACCGCCGTCGCCGCCGCCAGCGCCGCCGGCGCCGCCAGCGCCGCCGGCGCCGCCAGCGCCACCAGTGGACGGCAACGGCGGCCAGGGTACTCCAACGCCGACACCAGCGCCACCGGCGCCGCCAGTACCGGTACCAGCGCCACCTCCTGCCGCCACTGCGACACCAGCGCAGATCAAGGCGCTGCATCAGGTCCTGTATACGTCGAGCCCGCTGTATGCGCAGGTGATGGGCGACATCCAGACCAAGCTCAACCTGTTGCCGCCGAGCGGCGCGATAGCCGGCATTTACGGGCGCATCGATTCGACGCAGGGCGTATTCAAGGCGCCGGCCAACACCAGCATCAACTCGGTCGTCGGGCCCACGGTCAACCTGTCGGATCTGGACCAGGAAGACCTGAACATGCCGCTCGAAGGCAAGGCGGTCAACGCGATCCGAGCCTTCCCGGGCCGCGGCACGATCGTGTGGGGAGCGCGCACGCTGGATGGCAACAGCGACGATTGGCGCTACATCAACGTCCGCCGCACGCTGATCATGTTCGAGCAGTCGATCAAGGTTGCAATGCAGCCGTACGTGTTTGCACCGAACACGTCGACGACCTGGGTCACCGTGCAGAGCATGATTGAAAACTTCCTCACGAACCAGTGGAAAGCGGGCGCGCTGGCGGGTGCCAAGGCAAGCGATGCGTTCTCGGTCAGCATTGGCCTGAACGTGACCATGACAGGCGAGGACATCAACGCCGGGCTGATGAAAGTGCTGATTCTGGTCGCACCCGTGCGGCCGGCGGAGTTCATCGAGCTCACGTTCCAGCAGCAGATGCAGGTGTCCTGATATAGCACGCTCTAGGAGAGTTCAGCATGGCAGGTGAATCGCAAGGCAACGTGTGGCCGCTGCCGAAGTTCTACTTCTCGGTCGATATCGGTAGCCAAACCAATTTGCCGTTCCAGGAAGTCAGCGGTCTCGATACCGAAACTCAGGTGATTGAATATCGCGCCGGCAACAATAAAGTGTTTTCGACGATCAAGATGCCAGGCATTGCAAAGTTCGGCAATGTCACCATGAAAAAAGGCATTTTCGTGAAGGACAACAAGTTCTTCGATATGTACTCGAAGATTTCGATGAACCTGATCGAGCGTGTCACGGTCACGATCAAGCTGCTCGACCAGGGCGGCGCGCCGACCATGGTCTGGACTCTTGCCAACGCCTGGCCCACCAAGATCACCGGCACGGACCTCAAGTCCGACGGTAACGAGGTGGCGGTCGAGACGATCGAGTTCGCGCACGAAGGATTGAAGATCGAGAACAAGTGACGATGCGCGGGTACCTGCACAGCGTTCCGTTTCCGGCGGCGGGGGCGCGAGGCGTGTGCGGGGACCGCCGTCGCGCACTGCAGGCAAGACCACGATGTCCGATTACTATCCGCCAGTCAGCTTCTATTTCACGCTCGCCTTCCAGGGTATTTCGGGCGCGGACGATGCCGCCTTCATGGAAGCCAGCGGCATGGATGCTGAATTCACGGTGACGGAAATCAAGGAGGGCGGCGAGAACCGTTTCACGCACCGGGTTCCGGAGCGTGCGAAGTACGGCAACCTTGTGCTCAAGCGCGGCATGGTGACCGCGTCGTCGTCGCTTGCCACATGGTGCCGGCGTATTCTCGAGAGTGATCTGTCCGGGCAGATCACGCCGCGTTCCGTGCAGTTGTCGTTGCTCGATCACAACGCCAATCCGCTGATGACCTGGAATTTCGTCAATGCATGGCCGGTCAAGTGGAGCGTTGCCTCGTTCAATGCCCAGGAAAACAAGCTCGCAATGGAAACGCTCGAGTTTTCGTACAACTACTTTACGCGGCGCACGGGTGGCAGTTAGCGCGTGTGCGGCGGCAGGCTGGCCATTGAGCAATGATTGAAATACGGGAGTTGGTCATTCGCGTCAACGTCACTGAGCAATCAGGCGACGCCGAGCCCGCTCGCATCGAGGAACGGCTCGCTGCCCTCAAAGCGGATCTTCTCGAGGCCTGCGAGGAACGTATCCAGGCAGCCCTGCAGCGCGGCGTGGAGCGTTGATGGGAAAACTTGAGAAAGCTGTCGTAAAGGGCTATAGCGACGAGCGCTTCAGCGCATCGGCAGGTAGCTATACGCTCAAGATCAATCCAGCCTCGTTTTCCCAGCAGTTCAAGACCACCTACGACCCGAACAAGACCACCGACACGGCGGGGCGCGTGATGCGCTACGTGACGATCGAGCCACAAACCGTGAGCTTCGAGTTCTACCTCGACGCCACCGGTGTGATCGACGGCATCGACAGCGTCACCGACGAGATCGCCAAGTTCCGTGCGGTGGCCTACGATTTCAACGGCTCGATTCATAGCCCGAACTATTTACATCTGGTGTGGGGAACATCGCTGGACTTTAAATGCCGGCTGACGTCGCTCGACATCGAATATCAGCTGTTCGACCCGGACGGCACCCCGTTGCGTGCGAAACTGAAAATTTCGCTGGTGCAGTTTCTGAGCGCCGACGAACTGGCGCGCCTCGCGAACAAGACTTCGCCTGATCTCACGCATGCGCGCGTCGCCGTGGCGGGCGACACGCTGCCGTTGATGTGTTTCCGGATCTATGGCGATAGCCGGTTTTATCTGGCGGTCGCACGCTACAACGGTCTCACGGACTTCCGCAATTTGCGCCCGGGTACGAGCGTCATTTTTCCGCCCCTTGGAGCGTCGTCATGAGTACACCGCTGTCGGGCCGCATCGACGTTGTTTCGGTGTCGATCAAGGTAGCAGGGAGCGCGATTCCCGATTCCTGCGAGGTATCGGCAGTACGCGTGACGAGCGAGATCAACCGTATTCCGCAGGCGCGCGTGACGTTGATCGACGGCCACGCGAGCACCGGCAAGTTTGCCTGGAGCGAGTCGTTGCTGTTCGTGCCGGGCTCGGAAATCGAAATTCTCGCTGGTTATCACAGCCAGTATGTCTCGTTGTTCAAGGGCATCGTGGTGCGCCATGGGTTGCGGATTCGCGACGGGCGCGCGCACCTCGTCGTCAATTGCGCGGACAAGGCGCTCAAGATGACGGTCGCGCGTCGCAATAACGTCTATGTGGATCAGACCGACAGTGCGGTCATCGAGTCGCTGATCTCGGCCAACGGCTTGAGCCCCGAGGTGCAATCCACCTCGCTTTCACGCAAGAGCCTCGTGCGTTATTTCGCCTCCGACTGGGATTTCATGATGACCCGGGCCGAGGCGTGCGGCATGGTGGTGATGGTCGAGAACGGCACCGTGCGGGTGGCGGCTCCGTCATTAAGCGGCAACGCAGACGTGAGTGTCAACTTTGGCGATGCGCTGCAGGAACTGGACGCGGAAATCGACGCGCGTTCGCAACTGGCCTCGGTGACCTGCCGCGCCTGGGATTCGAACGCGCAGGTGCTGGTGGAGGGTAATTCATCTGAGCCAACCGTGAACGCGCAGGGCAATCTGACGGGTAAGCAACTGGCCGGCACGCTGGGCGTGTCCGACTACGACTGGCAGAGTGCAGCCACGCTTGCCGACGGAGAATTGTCCAAATGGGCCGACGCGCAATTGTTGAAATCGCGCATGGGCGCGCTGCGCGGCACCGTGAGCATGCCCGGTGACGCCAAGGTGAAACTGGGGCGGCTGATCGAGCTTGGCGGGGTGGGCGAGCGCTTTAACGGCGCAGCGTATGTGAGCGGCGTTGAACATCGCATCGAGCAAGGCGACTGGACCACCGAAGCGCGCTTCGGCATGTCGCCACGCCCATTTGTGGCTGAGCAGACCGATATCGAAGCGCCGCCCGCCGCTGGGCTGGCGCCGGGCGTGCAGGGTCTGCTGGTCGGGAAGGTGGCCAAGATCGATCAGGATCCCGACGGCCAGACGCGCGTGCAGGTCCATGTGCCGCTCGTCAAGATGGACGGCGACGGTGTGTGGGCCCGCCTTGCCAACGGCTATGCCACCAGCGGCGCGGGCATGTTCTTCATGCCGGAGATCGGCGACGAAGTCGTGCTCGGTTTTCTCAACAACGATCCCGCTTATCCGGTGATTCTCGGCAGCCTCTACAGCGGTGCCCGTATGCCGCCGCGCACGCCTGATGCGCAGAACACCACCAAGGCAATCGTGTCACGCTCGCAGGTCACGATCCAGATCGATGAAGAGAAAAAGCAGATCCGCATCAGCACGCCGGGCGGACATGCGGTCACGCTCGACGACGACAGCAAGACCGTGACCGTCACCGACTCCAGCAAGAATTCGCTTAAGATGTCCTCGGACGGCGTATCGCTCACCAGTCCCGGCAACATCACAATCAAGGCCGATGGTTCGATGACGCTCGATGGGCAGGCCGGCGTTACCGTCAAGTCGGCCGCCAACGTCACGCTGGACGCTCCGCAGATCGCCGCCAAGGCGTCGATGTCGTTTACCGCGCAGGGGCAGATGTCTGCCGAGCTGACCGCGTCCGGCCAGGTGACCGTGCGCGGCGCGCTCGTTTCGATCAACTGAAGCTCACTGAAACCACGACACCGATCGAGGACTGCGCCTATGCCACCCGCCGCCCGTGTGACCGATCTGCATACCTGCCCGATGGTGACGCCCGGCCTGCCGCCCATTCCGCATGTGGGCGGTCCGGTCATGGGGCCGGGTGTGCCGAACGTATTGATCGGCGGACTGCCGGCCTCGGTCCTCGGCGATATGGCCATCTGCGTCGGGCCGCCGGATGCGATCGTCAAAGGCTCGGCAACCGTGCTGATCGGCGGCCGGCCGGCTGCGCGTATGGGCGACAGTACGGCGCACGGTGGGGTGGTGGCGCTCGGCTTTCCTACCGTGATGATCGGAGGCTGACCATGGCGAGCGACGGATTCGCAGGCAAGCCCGCGTTTCTTGGCCGTGGCTGGAGTTTTCCGCCGCGCTTCGACCTGCACACGGGCGAGGTGGTGATGGTGGAGGCTGATCCGGATATCCGCGAAAGTCTTTATATCCTGCTGACCACGTTGCCTGGCGAACGGGTGATGGTGCCCAATTACGGCTGTGCGCTGCAAAGCTTTGTGTTCGCCTCGCTCGACGCGAATACGCAAACGCAAATCCGCCGTCTCGTGTCCGACGCGATTCTGTTCTACGAGCCGCGCATCGACATCCAGCACATCGGCGTCGAAATCGACATGCCCAACGGCGTTGCCTCGCTTTCGATCGATTACACGGTGCGCCGTACCAATAGCCGCAGCAATATCGTGATTCCGTTCTGTCACGACGAAGGCACTAACCTCACGGCACGCCGGGCAGCGCCGCCGCGGCTCTGAGCGCCGGCCGCATGTCTTCGACGTCCCGTAACCGCTCATGACCGATCGCACGTATTCGTTTGTCTATGGCCGCGGCGAGACACAGCACTCGCGCTACGACCACGCGCTTGCACCGGTGTCGGCTCAGGTGGACGACCGCGGTTTGCCGGAGATGCTGGCGTGGCTCTCCGAATTCGCGCGTCTGGTCGGTTTCGTCGACGAACAGGGCGAGCCGGCCGGCAACTGGAGCCGCTTTCTTGAGCAGGACGAGAGCTTTTTGCTCGCCGAGGTGTGCGCAACCACTGTCGAGTCGCTCGCCACTGGCGAGGCAGCGCGCGCTGTTGCCGGTCATGGCGCCGAGCCCGGCGTCTCCGCGTCGGCGCCGTTGTCGCGTATCTTTTCGATCTCATGGCGTATCGACACGTGGTACTCGACCGCGGCACGCCTCGATACCACCGGCATCGAGGCGCATCCCTTCGCGGTCAATCTCCAGCAGGTGATCGTCAACGACCTACGCCGCTATACCCGGCAGATCAATGCGGACCGCGTGCTCGGGCCCGCCTGGCGGCGCCTCGCGGAACGCGCGAACATGAGCTTCGCGCCGATCTGGTCATGGGACGATGGTCATGGCCTCAGCCTCAGCTTCGATTCGCAGGATCTGGCGCCCGTGCAAAGCGCGTTCGAACGCGCGCTGGACAATCTCAAGGTGCTGGCGCGCAGCTATCTGGAGTCGTCGCACCACGAGAGCAAAGATCACGCGCCGCAGACCGGTTTGCTGATTGCGTTCGTCAAACTGCTCAACCTGGAGCAGAGCGATCTGAACCAGTTCACCCTGCGGCATCTGCAGCACTACCTGACTCAGGTACTGCGGCTCGCGCCAAGGCCAAGCCAGCCGGACCAGGCGCTGGTGGCGTTTGCGCTGGCGCCGGGGGCGACGCCGCCGTTGCTCGGGACCGGTACCCGGCTCGCGGCGGGTGTGGATGGGGCGGGCGCGCCGATCGAATTTGCCACCGCGGCGCCGCTTGTCGTCACGCCGACGCAGATCGCAACGCTGATGGCGTTGAACGCGACGTACGTGGACGGCGGCGACAGTACGGAGGGCCAGCCACTGACTTCGATCGTCGCGTATCCGAACGCCGGGTCTGCCGATGGCCGCGGCGCCAAACTCGCCGCGCCGGCGCTCGGTTGGCCGAGCTTCGGCCCCACTCGTGCGGTTGCGATCGAGGCGGGGAATACGGCCCCCGACGCTCAGGTGGGCTTTGCGATTGCTTCGCCACTGCTGCTGTTGATGGGCGGCGAGCGCACGATCACACTCAGCTTCGAACTCGGTGCGCCGGGCGAGGGCGTGGGGCTCGCCGCCCTGCCGCCGACGGCGGCGGGCGGTGCGGCGGGGAGCGCTCCCGCGAGCAGCGATAACGCTTATGCTCGCCTCGAACGCCTTGCCGTCGCCTATGCTCGCGCGCTCGCGCCCGAAGCCGGCGCGAAGCTGGCCGCGGAGTCGCCGCCCAGTTCCAGTGAGCTGTTGGGCAACCTGCTCGCCGATGCGTGTCTGGTGAGTCTTAGCGGCAAGGACGGCTGGTTCGCGCCTCAAGACGCACGCCTAGTGGTGAGCGAGCGCAACACACTCGACCTCGTGATCGAGCTGTCGGCTGCGGCGCCGGCGGTGCTCGCCAATCCGGCGCTCGCATTCGACAGCGCACAGGCTGAACCGCTGCCGCTGTTACGCGTCACGATGAACCCGAGCGCGCGGGTTTACGGATATTCGTTTTTCGAGGCGCTGCGCGCCCTCAGCGCCAATCTCGAGGTACAGGTGCGCGGTCTCCGGACACTCGAGTTGCAGAATAATCTGGGGCCTCTCGTTGCCGGCAAGCCGTTCATGCCGTTCGGCCCGGCGCCGACGCTCGGCGGCTTTTTGCAAGTCGGATCGCCCGAACTCGGCTGCAAGCAGGTGTCGCATATCGGCTTGCAGATCGACTGGCTCAAGCTGCCCGGAGCCGGCGGCTTCTCCGCGTACTACCGCGGCTATCCGCCCGACGCGAACGGCGAGCCGCTGAGCCGCGAGTCGTTCGTGGTGGCCATCGAGCGTAACGACGGCCTGGCCTGGCGCCCGGCGAACGCGGGACGCTCGTCGCGCTTTGCGCTATTTGAGCCGGCCGGCAGTGTGCCGATCGGGCTGTCCACTGACGTTGCCGCGTCGACGCGCTTTGAGATCGACTCGGATGCCCCCGTGACAACCGCGGCGGCGGGACTTGCCCCCGCCACATATGCCGCGGCGCTGGTCCCCGGCTCGGAGGTGGGCGCGTTGCGGGTTGCACTGGCCGCGCCGGCCGGCGCATTCGGATACGACGCGTATTCGCGGGCGCTGGCCGAGGCGGTGTTGCATAACTCGCGCGCACCGCGCAAGCCGGGACCCGGTGATCTGGTGCCGATCCCGAATGAGCCGTTCGTACCGGTGGCGAGCGCCCTGTCGCTCGACTACACGAGCGCCGCGCACATCAGGTTCGACTCGCTCGACGAGCGCGATCCCATGCGCTTCTATGTGCTCGCGCCGTTCGGTTACGTGCGGGCACGGCAAGGACTCGCAACCCGCTTCGTGCCGGACGGCGTACGGGGCGCATTGTTTATGGGTCTCGTGGATGCGTCGCCCGGCGATACCTTGAGCCTGCTGTTCCAGTTGGCCGACCGTCATGCTCCGCAGAGTTTCGATTTCACCCAGAACGACCCGCAGGATGAGCGCGGCAGCAGTAGCGGCCTCGTGTGGCACTACCTCGACGGCAATCGCTGGCAGCGGTTCAGCAAGCAGGACGTGCTGAACGATTCGACCTATGGACTGACATGCTCGGGTATCGTCGAGCTCGTGTTGCCGGCGCAACTCGATGCGCAATCGACGCTAATGCCCGCCGGGCGCACGTGGCTGGCCGCGATGGTCTCCGATGCGAACGGCTACGCTGCAGTGTGCGACACGATTGCGATTTCGCCGAATGCGGTTATGGTCAGCCGCGTGTCGAGCGGCGCAACGGAGATTGCGAATCTTCAGCCGCAGTCCATCAGCGGACTCGTCAGCAAGCGGCCCGCGATCAAGGCGGTGCTGCAGCCATTGCCGAGTTGGGGTGGGTTGCCAGCCGAAACACCGGAAGCCTTCGCCGCGCGCGTAGCTGAGCGGCTGCGCCACAAGCAGCGCGCCATCCAGCCTTACGACTACGAGCGTCTGGTGCTCGGTGGCTTCGCCAACATCGCCCAGGCTAAGTGCATCGGACCGGGAAATAGCCGGGGTTACAGTGCGTCGCCGCCGCTGAGCGCCGGGGAGGTGGTGGTCGTGGTCGCGGCGCGGGGCGGCGACGCGTACGAATCCTATGTCGACCAGTCCACCTTGCGCGGCGCGGTCGATCTGTTGCGCCCATATGTGTCGCCGTTTCTGCGTCGCCTGACGGTCCGCAATCCGGCCTATGAACGCCTCAAGGTGGTCGCTGCGGTGCAACTGAAGCGGGCCACGAGCGGTACGTTCTACCTCAACCTGCTGGGCCGTGAACTCGACGCCGCGCTCGCGCCGTGGCACGCGAAACCGGACGGGCGGCTACCGATCGGCTATGGCGCGATCGACGGCGATTCGATTGCGAGTTTCATCCGGCAGCGCGATTACGTCGAGTCGCTCGAAGAGTTCAGTATGGTGGTGCTGTATAACGATTCGCCCGATGGCAGCGGCAACGATTGGCGCGAAAGCTGGTTTTGCCAGAACGAGAGTGTGCGTCCGAGTACTCCGTGGTCCGTGCTGGTGCCATCCGGCGATCACGTGCTGAAACAGGTCGACGCTCCCAGCCAGGATGGATCGGGCAGCACTGCCGCGGGCGGTGCGCCGCAACCCGATCCGAAGCTGGATGGAATCGGCAGCCTGACGATCGGCGAGGATTTCATCGCCGCACCGGCCTCTGCTGCGCCGCCTGCACCCGCACCGGATGAACCCGCGCGGCAGGCAGTCTACTACGTGAAGTTTCTCGACCGCACGCTGCGTCGTGAGTGGCGCAGCCGCGACGGCCGTGAGCGCGCGGACAGAGAAGAGCGGCGCGACGAGCGTGATGCGCGCGAGGCCGCATCGTTGCAGGACGCCTTTATCGATTTTCCCGACAATGGCACCGATATCGGCAGCGGCGCTGCCGACGGTCCCGCGGATTTCACGGACGCTTAATACCATGGCCACTACATCCACTTTCGCGATCGCGTCCCGGGCGGCGCTGAAGACCCTGTTCAGCGACGGCAAGCGGCCGAGTGGCGCAGACTTCGGGACGTTGATCGATGCCTTCGTGCATCGCGGCGATCGCGACGGCCAGGCGGGGAACCCGGCCGGGGCCGACGCGCAGGACGGCGATACCGTTACCTTGCAGGTCGGCAACCGTCACTTTGAGCTCCAGAGCGATGACGCCGGGAACGCGTCATTGACCGAAGCGCAACGTGCCCTGCTGAGCTTGAGCGAGGACGGCCAGTGGCGGGTGCCGGCCGGCAATGCAGCGGCGCCGCTCGCGGTCGACGGCTGGTTGTCGGCGGCGGCGCGCGTGGGCAGCTATGTGCCGTCGGTGATGGCGGCGAAGCCGGCGTTTCCGGGCGGCGATGCGGTGGCGCCCGGCAAGCTGCCCGCCAACGGCAAATGGCAAGTCGTGCTGCCCGCGGTGAATGGCTGCTGTGCGTTCGAGATCGTTGCGCATGCATCGGGTGCCGCTGCGTCGGGACGGCACGCCATGCTGCATGCAGTCGTCGTGACGAGTTTCAACGGCAGCCGCAAGGGTATTCGTACCACGCGCACCGAACGTGGCTGGGGCTGGCTGCGCCGCATCGAGCTGAGCTGGCGGCCGCGCCGCAGCCACTGGTTTGCCCGCCCGACGGGTTACGATCTGGCGATCCGCACGCACTTCGGCTATGGGCTCGACGACAGAGGCCAGCCGGCGCAGATCCGCTTTCACATCACCCGCCTGTGGTGACGCGGCATGCAGGCTAATCCGTCCTTTGTGGCCGAGCCACGGTGGTTACCGCGATGAATTCGTCCGCCACCATCCCGCGCGATCCGCCCTCCAATCCCGCACAAGACTACGCGGCACTCCTCGCGCTCGGTCTCGACTATTGCCAGCGGCTGACTGAGGACACCTGGACCGACTACAACGAGCACGATCCAGGGATCACGATTCTCGAACAGCTTTGCTATGCGTTGACCGATCTCGGCCTGCGCAACAGCCAGTCGGTTCCGGTTCTGCTGGCGCCAGAGCCGGGTAAGACGGCGCCGGCCGACACGCTGATCTCCGGTGAGCGGATTCTGTCGAGTGCGTGCTGGACAGTGGCCGATTACCGGCGCATGTTGTATGACCGCGTGGTGCATCTGAAGAACGCCTGGCTCGGGCCGCCAGGAGAAGCAGTGGCGGGGCAGGGTCCGGCCTTCGCGGCAGCGGCTGCGTCCGCGCGGTCCGCCGGACTCTATGAAGTCCGGGTCGAAAGCTTCGCCGAAGATCTCAAGAGCGACGATGAGCGTGCCGCGCTGATCGAGTCGGTCGCACGGCAGATGCGTGCGCAGCGCAATCTGGGCGAAGATCTCGCAAGCGTCGTGCTGTTGCAGTCGCATGCGCTGGAGGTGTACGCGCTGCTCGAGGTCGGCATCAATGCCGACCCCGTCGACGTGCTCGCCCAGGTGCTGTTCGATCTCCAGCACTTCCTTGTGCCGTTTCCGAAGGTCGAGCTGGCCGATGCGTTGCTGCAAGCCGGGATGGCGCCAGACGAAGTATTCCGTGGACCGCGGCTCGGTCTCGGCGTAATCGAAGATCGTGGCCTCGCGGACTACAAGCGCCATGTGACCCCCCAGCAGGTGATCGACATCATGCTGGCGGTGCCTGGCGTCCGGCGGGTCTCGAAGGTGCGTCTGAGCGGTGCCGGCCTGGACGCACGTGGTGAGACGGTCGTGCTGCAGGCGAACGAAGTGCCGCGCCTCGCGCCGTCGATTTTCGAGCCACCCGCCGGACGGCCGTACACGATCCAGGTGCAACTCGAGGGTGGCATTACGCAGTCAGTCGACTCCGGGCGCGTTTATCGCCGTATCGAGGCGCTCATTGCGGCGCTGACCGACCAGCAGAATTACACCCAGCTGCAAACGCGGGCGCTGGGCTATGGCCGGGCGGAGACTGCCACGTACGTGGATCTCGGGCATTACACCTCGATCCAGCATCAGTTTCCGATGACCTACGGCATCGGTCGCGAAGGCGTACCGGCCTTGCCGCACTGGAGTGTCGAGAACGCCGGCGGACGCTTGCCACGGGGCGCACCGGTCACATCCGACCGGCGTCGCCGTCAGGCGCTCGCGCAGCAGCTAAAGGGCTATCTGCTGCTGTTCGAACAGTTGCTCGCCAACCAGTTCGCACAACTTGCCAATGCTTGGCAACTGTTTGCTCTTGAACTCGGGCCGGCCGCCCAGCACAGTTACTTCTGGCAACCGCTTGTTCATACGCCCGAGCTCGACACCGATCCGCCGGATGTGCTTGCGCTGCTGACGCAGAAAGCCGGTCCGGACGGGACCGAACAGATGCAGCACGGCGTCTATGTGATTGACGAAGCACGGCGCGTGGTACTGGTCGGCCGTGAGACCGGCAATCTCTCCGATGCGCACGCGCTGCGGGCCGAACTGGTGCGCAGCGGGGCGGCGGTGGACGCTTATCGGATCGAAAGCGTTGTGCCGTCCGAACTGGCAGGCCAGGCGGAATTCCGTCTGACCGCGCACGCGGCCGATGGCAGCCTCCTCGCCTTCGGTGAAGAACGTTACGGCACGCTCGCGCGCGCGCAGTCCGCCATGACGCGGGTGGCGGCGCTGCTGGCGCGTTGTGTCGACGATCCCGTGCAGATGGCGCGGTATCTGATCGTGCGCACGCTGAGCGGGATTGCGGTGCGGATCGCCGACAAGGGTGGACGCATCGTGCTGGACAGCGGTGCGCTGCCGAGCCCGCAGGCGCGCTCGCGACGCGAACTCGAGCTGCTGCTACACGGGGCCGAGCCCAGCCGTTACCGCGTCCGGCGCGACGACCACGGCTGGCTGCGCCTGACCTTGCACGACGCGGAGCACGAGTTGCTGGCGTCCGGCGAAATCCGCTATGCGTCGCTTGACAGCGCGCGACTCGGGCGCGACGAACTGGTCGAGTGGATGCGAAGTCTGCGCGGCGACCCCGCACTGCGCGATACCTATATCGAAGCCTCGCCCGCAGAGCCGGGTAAAGCGCTGCCCGGCGCATATCTGGCGGGCCTCGCTGAACTGCGTGCGCGCTTCGATCCGGCGGTCGAGCGCCGCAACCGCTTCCTCGATCATTTGCTGGCGCGTTTCGGCGAGCGGTTCGAGGACGGCCTGCTGAAGCGGCTCGATCCGCGCGACGACGGTGGCGCTTCGCTGCGGATCGGCCTGCAGCGCGCCAAGACCCTGTTTCTGCGCAACCTCGTGCCGTTGGGAGCGGGACGCGCAACGGGACCGAACTATGGCCGTGCGCTGACGAGCGGCGACTACGGTCCAGAAGGTAAGGATGACGAACCGGCCGACGGTTTTGCGCGGCGTCTCGCGTTGTTGCTCGGCATCGAGGTGCCTGCCGACGCGGACGGCGTGCTGCGAAGCGCGCATTTCCATATGACGCGCGAAAATCCGCCGTTTCTCTACGCGGAACGCGAGGAAGGTGCAGGCACACACGTGGCGCCTGCCAACCAGCGTTCGTTCACGTTCCGCTCGAAGGATCCGGCGATCATTGCGAGCTTGCTCGAACACGGCCTGACGCTCGAACATTACAGCGTGCGTCACGAGGCGCATGCGCAGTATGGGGTGCGCCATGACGGTTCCGGCAGTTGGGTGCTGACGTTTGCCTGGCCGGGCGGCACGCCGCAGGATGTGCATCGCGCGGCTTCCCGGGAAGCGATTTATGCAGCGCGCGACAGGCTGATTTATCACCTGAATGCGTTGAGCCATGATGCAAGCGCACTGCAGTCGGGCGAGGGCTTCCATATGGTCGAGCACATCCTGTTGCGGCCGCAGCAACTCAGTGCTGACGACAGCTTTTACCACCAGCGTGTGAGTCTGTTTTTCCCCGATTGGCCGGTCCGCTTCCAGGCCCCGGAGTTCAGGGCCTTCGCACAACGCATCGTGTTTGACAACACGCCCGTGCATCTGGATGTGCGCTGCTACTGGCTCGGGTTCGGCGAGATGACTGAGTTCGAGCGCCTTGATGGCGTGTGGCGCTCGGAGTTGCATCGCTTTGCGAATCAGCCTCAAGGGGAGCGGCCAGGCGAGGCGGCGCAGGCAATGCGGGCTTTTATTGAGCGGATTGATCTGCGCGATAGTGAGAAAGCGGGGGGCGGGGGCGCAGGTGAGAGCAGGACCCACGGTGGATCAGGCGGCCCTCGGCGGCATGGTGCAACTGGCAGGGCTACGGGATGACACGGCCGCCGCTGGTGAACCGGGTGGTGCTGGAGCCGTTACTGAAGCGTCGTGACGACGGTGAGCGGATTGCCGGCCGGCTTTCCCGCTTCGCCCGCGAGCGCCTGCCGGCGCTGCTGCACGACGCCTTGAGCGGCTTTGGTGAGGATACCGTGGAGCGGATCCTTGACCGGTTCGAGATCGACCTCGGCGACGCGCCGCCGGACCGGCTCGAACAGGTGCTGGAAGAACGTCTTGCGAAGGTGCTGCGGGACCGTCTGATAGACCGGTTCGGTTTTCCGGCGGGTGCGTTCGACCGCACAGGTGTTCGTGCTCAAGGGGAATCTGGAGGCACCGTGCCCTACGTGGGCAATGCAAACCTCGAGGCGTTGGCGGGCTGGCTCGAAGGGCGCGTCCAGCTGGATGCCCGGGCGGTGAACCGGCTGTTTACCGATACGCTTGCCGTGTCCGCACACGATGTTGCACTGCTGCTGCGGGAGCACGGTCGCAGTGAGCTGCGTCGCGAGCGTCTTGTCATGACGCTTGAAGCACCGGTGCGTGTGCGGGTCGTGCGTGCCCTCCGGCCGACCGATGCGCAGCAGGTGATCGGCGACATCGACCGTTTTTCGGAGCATCATCGCGCGGCCCCCGTTTCTGCCATGACTCAGCAGGCGTTCGACGCGGTGCTATGGCAGACCGTGTTCGCCTATCTCCTGGCCGATCGCGGCAGCCGCTTTAACCGGCGCATGTTTCTCGGCTCGCTGCTGACGAAACTCGCTGCGCACGCAGGGGTGGCGTTCACGGATTTGCTGGACAGCCTGCTCGCGCGGGTGGCGGATAACCACCATGCAGTGGAACGGGATGAATCTTTACGCGAGGTGTTGGAGTCGTTGCGCAGAACGGCAATCCCGCCCGAGCTTGCTGACGGCAGCGCGAGCGAAGCGCGTCCGCTGCCCGGAGGCAGCCGGCTCGCCGATGGCGCGGGCGATACCGGGACGGTGCCTCCGGGCTCAGCGGAAAAGCGCGATCTGGAGGCGCTCGACTTCTACCTGGAGCAGGGCGCATGGCCGTGGTTCGCCGCGCACGCGGCCGAGCCTGCTGCGCTCGTGCTGCACCTGGCAAGGCATGCGCCGCTTGGGCTCAGCATGGTGCTGCGGCGCCGCGACTCGGCGGCGGGGCAGGAAACACGTCTCATGCGGCTCGCAGCGACGCTGGATACGCCGCAGCGCGATCAGTTGATCGGCGCTCTCGAGCCGGCGGCGCATCGTGCGATGGTGGCGGTGCTGGCTGCGCTGGACACCCTGATCGAGAGTGCCGGATTTTCGGCTGCACAGCGCCGCTCGCTGCGATCTGGCCTGAACGCTGCCACGCTCGAGCGGATCTCCGCGGTGCGTGGCGGAGCCTTCGATGAACCGGCGTGGCTCGCGCGGATTCTGTCCAGCGCGGCGCGAGCCGCTGGGCTCGAACCCGGCGCGCTTGGCGCAGCACTGTTGCTGGCCACGCATGGCGACCTTGCGCGAAAGCGGCGCGTGCGCTGGATGCGCAGCCGGCTCGTCGAGGCGGGTGCCGGTGGTGGGAGGGAGCCGGGCGACGACGCGCAAATGACGGGGCATATCGAGCAAGGCGTGCTGGCGGTTTCCACCGAGTCCAGTTCGTCAAGCGGACTCGATGGAAACCGCCTTCTGCGAGCATTTTTGCTTGCGTGGCCCACGCTTGTCCGCGCCTTGCGTTTTCCGCCTCGCTTACTCGAGGCCGTCCGGGTCCAGGCATTCTTGGGCGATCTGGCCGTATCCCCGCCGGCGGCGCCTGCGAATCTTCCGCTCGACGCAGTGCCTGCGGGCTTGTCGTCTGAATCCGCTCAGGATTCCTTACGTCAGGCATTGCGCCAGGTGCTGAAACGTACCTGGACCTCGGAGACACTGTTCACCGCACTAAACCGGCTTGCACTTTTATCCGGCATACCGCTGCGCCGCTGGCTCGCTGCGTTGGCAACCGCGCAAGAGTGGCGTGAAGCCGACACGAGACTCAAGATGTTGCGAAGCTGGCGCGCCCACCCCTCCCGGCAATCGCCGGCAGAAATCGTGATTGCGCCGGCGCCCCTCAGACACGTATCGCCACCGCTGCCCCTCCCCACTGCCGGCGCTGCGTTCGTCCACGTCTTCACAACCGGAGCCTCAAGCCCGAACATTTTGCATGGGTTCCCAGGATCGTCCGACGCCTGGCTCAGCGCCGTCTTGCGTGACGATTTTGCAGAAGTTGCGGCGGCACTACGGGCTCGCAGTCCGGACGAACGTATGTTTCAAAGGCTTGCGCGGCACCTCAGACCCGCCAGTCTCGAACGTCTTGCCGCGGCGCTTGAGCCGAAGCTATCGGCACTGTCGCTCGGCTTGCTGCGCGCGAGCCGCGTGTTTGCAGCGACAGCGCGGGGTGGGGCGGGCGTCGCTGCGCTCGAGCATGCGGTGCTGGCTGTGCTATTGGCTCCGGCGTCGGCCCGGAGCTCGGAGCGCGTGTACGTCGATCGTGTGCTCGACGGCCTTGCGCGCAGGCTCAGCATGAAACCGGAAGACCTTGCGGACGAACTTGCCGATGCAGCGGTGGAGCACAGTCCGGTGCTGCACGGCCTGTTGAAGGCGAGATCCTTGGGCGCCCGCGCCGGTCATGATGCCGTCGCCCAGGCGAAGCGTAGCGATACCCAGCCGCACTGGGCACAAGCCAAGTCTTCTCGAGGTGCACGTGAGCAACCCGTCTATGCTGATGCATGGCGGCAATTTGCGATGTTCATGCGCTACGGAGAGCGGCCGCGGGAACCCGGTGCATCGATTGAGGCGGCCATCGCGCAACTGGCGCACGCCGCACCGCAGCTGCTCGCTCGCGCATTGCGCGAAAACGCGACTGCGGAACCGACGTGCACCTGGCTCGCATCGCTTGACGCGTCGACCTTCGCGCAACTCGCGCAGGCTTGGGCACCGCGTCGCGCGAGCACGCTCCTCGCGCTGCAGTCGGTGGTTGCCGGCTTCGCCACGCGGGATGCCGCGTTCATGACGTCGTCCGCTCAGGCCGCGTGGCTGCATCATGCCTCGCGAGGCTCGGTGCGTGCGATGCTCGCTGTACTCGTCGAGGATACCCTCCACAGCGCCGGACGCGCAGCCCATACGGTGCTCGCCCGCTGGCGGCGTGCCGTGCGGTTGGCTGGCGTCGCACCTGCGCTGGGGCGTGAATGGCTTGCGTGGCTCGCAGCCCGGGAGACCTTGCTCGATCTGGAGGCCGTCGCGGCACGCCGGGTCACTGGAACGCCGACAGGCGCCCTTGCGGTGACCGCTTCCTCGCGATCCGGAGTCGAAGCGGAAATGAGCGGCACACCTCGCGCGATGCCGAGGTCCACAATGAGCGCATCCTTCAACCCAGGCAACGACAACGGGCTGGAGTCTGCAGACAGCGCCGCCGCACACGGGCGGTCACGGCAATCCGTCGGCCACGAAAACCAACCGATCTACGTGGCTAACGCGGGCATGGTGCTGCTCTGGCCGTTTTTGCATCGCTACTATGAGCTGCTGGGTCTGGTGCGAGAAAACGCATTCATCGACTTCGACTCCCGTAGCCGTGCCGTATACCTGCTACATTCGCTTGCCAGTGGACGCACCGCGTACCACGAAGCGGAATTGCCGCTGGCGAAGGTAATGTGCGGCATTGCACCGTCAACCCTGCTGGCCGCGGCTAGCGAGGGCGAGCCCGATGCGCGCGAGCAGGCGGTCTCCGAGGAACTGCTCGGCGGCGTCAGACAGAACTGGGACAAACTGCGCAACACCACGACGGAAGGTTTGCGAGAGTCTTTCCTGATGCGAAACGGCCGTCTTGTTCGCGACGAAAGCGGTACCGGGCGTAACTGGACATTGATTGTCGAGGCGAAGGCGTATGACGTTCTGCTCGATACGCTTCCGTGGAGAATCTCGACAATTCAGCTGAGCTGGATGACGGGCATGCTTGCAGTTCAATGGCGTCGCTGAACGGGGGAATTCGACACGTGAAACGTCAAGCAGTGCGATCCGTTTGCGCGGCGACACCGGCTAACCTGTCTGCCGTGCATCCATCACCTGGTGAGACGGGCTGGAACTTCTGCGGAACATAAAGACGGATTGGTATTCCGCACGGCCCCGCCTGAGTGCGCGTGCGGCGGGTTGCCGCCGCGCAAAGGCCTTGATGCACAAAGAATGAATTGATCGATTGGCTCCACCGATGGAGGCAGTACGATGTTCCGACGTCACGAACCGCTCAAGCATGAAGACGCTGCCGAACCCGCCGCGCGGCATTCGGCTACACCTCAAAATAGTCCGGGGCCCAAGGCAGCGGCGCCGCAGCGCGCGCCGTCGCTGCCAGCAGACCCAGGCGGGCTATCGGCTACCTTGCAGGCGATTTCGCGCAGTCCGCGCGTCACGCTGCAGCGCGCGGCGCTCGACAGCGCATTTGGTCCCGATACGCCCCAGCGAGCCCGGGAACCGGCGCAGCCACCCGCCGGCGCAGCGGCTAGCAACCGCACCGGTATGCCCGATGATCTGAAGCGGGGCGTCGAGGCGATTTCCGGCGTCGATCTCTCCGACGTGCGGGTTCATTTCAATTCGCCCGCACCCGCGACCCTGCAGGCGCATGCGTACGCGCAAGGAAACCATATTCACCTCGCACCGGGGCAGGAGCACCATTTGCCGCATGAGAGCTGGCACGTGGTCCAGCAGAAGCAGGGACGCGTGCGGGCCAACCTGCAATTGCAGACCAGCGATGACGAGGATGAGGTTCATGACGAGGGCGAAGAATACGACCTCGACGACGAACAGGATCTTGAAGCGTCCGGGTCCGGCGACGGTCATGATGCCGATTACGATGACTCGGAGCCGGACGACGTGTACGACGACATCGACGCGCAAGCGGATGCCTACATGGAGCGCTTCTCGTCGCCACGAGCCGCCAAACGCGCGAGTGAGCCTCGCCGTCCGCCGAGCCGGCCGAAAATTCCGGACCGGCACAAAAACCGGCGCTCTGACCACAAGACGACATGGGCGGCGTTTGCCGGGTCGGGCGCGCGAGCCGCGCCGGTGATCGAAGGGGAGGAAGGCAATGTCGCAGAGGATGCAGTCCGCGAGGACGACCCCGCCGAGGCCGTTCATGCGATGGGCTTCGGCCCGGAGATTCATCGAGGCCGCAAGTCGCGCGCGCCGGGTGCCCGGCTCGGCATGGGGCGCAATCTCGAGCCCGCCGCCGCCGGTCCACGGACCGGCCTGATCGGCTGGCCGCAGACGACCGGGCGCGAAGTGCTGCACAACGTGATGAGTGGCGAAGCGCCGTTGCGGCCTGAACTGGGGCAGCACGGACACGTGTCGTGGGCGAGCGTCACCCATCACGGAGATGAGCGTCTGCCGAGTCTTGCCTACAGCGGACGCGACGATCCGGCCAACGCCACTGCCACGGTGAGTTTCGACATGGACTCGAACGACCGGCATATTTCCGCGGCGACCGCCGAGCGGATCTACACTCACCATGCATCGCAGGCGTTTCGCCACGCGCGTCGAAAGAACAAGGGCGAACCCGGCGACGAAGGCCGACGGGCACTGATTCGCCAGGCCAGTGTGCGCACCTTCAAGACGCTTGGCGTGCATGGCGAAAAAGGGCCGGGCCTGACCACGATGTCTATCCCAGGCAACAGTCCGCTATCGTCCACGGCGGGCGAATTCGTTGTGATGCCGCAGCAGGCGCGCGAGCGCATGTGGATTGAAGGTCAGGAGCGCTACGCCAAGCCGCACGGGCGCCGACCCCGGCGCGCGCAGCAGGACGGTTCGGATATGGCGGCTTTCCTCGGCACGCTTGAAGATGGCGCCTACGAGCAGGTCAACGATCGCGCCGATTCGCCGCCTGGAGCGTCGAAGAAGCGCCGTGCACGGCGCAAGCGCGGCGCGCCGCGCGACTCGCGCCACGGCCGCGACAACCGGCCGACGCAACGCAAGCTGCACAGCGCCGGGGCCGCGCCCGCCATGCGTGGCGTCGCAATCAATACCGACACGCAGCTCGAACGCGAAGCCGATGTGATGGGCGCACTCGCGTTTAAAGCGGGCCGCTCGGGCGCCGTGGCGAGTGGCCCACTGTCCCCTGGGGCAGCGCCGGGGAGCAGCGTGCAGCGAAAAATCCAGTTTGGTGCGCCGGACCACCTGGAAGTTGCCCGCGGTTCCGACCTTAATCTGTATCGCAAACTGCTGGCGCATTTCGATGCTAATTACGCTCAACGCAAGGGGATCGAGACGCTACGCGACTTGCTGTTTGCCTATGCAGCCGACGAACGAACCTACACGCTCGAAGGGTTGGTCGAAGAATACTTCGAGCGCGGCGCGCGACTGCCTGGACCCAAAGGTGGTGATGCAGCGGTATCGAGTCCAACGGACAAACCGAAAGGCCTGATCTCCGGCGATACCGAGGGGGAGCGACTGGGTGCGTGGTTGAAGCGTTCGCCGGAAACCAAGGACGTGTCGGGTGCGAAGAAACATCGCGAACTGCTCGGTAACCTGAAGCAGGATTTGGCGGAGCGCCGCTCGACCAGGCCCCTGAATCCGGACAATGACGCGATCGCTGTCACCGCGGGACTGCAATACCTCGCGCACAACGCCTCGCATCTGCCGCACTCGATGACCGGCAAGGTGCAACGCCCTGAGTCCTGGAAACCGTTGTACTACTTCCGCTCGCAGTCGCAAAAGGGCAGCGTTCACGAATCGTTCAACGACCAGATGGTGCGGCGTGTCCGGCCCCCGGTGAAGGCGATCGAACCCGGCGCTTACGCCCGTATGCCGGACAACGACGCGTTGCTCGACGAGGCGGGGGTCAAGGGAGACGGCGGCCCAGTCCGCGCTGCGTTCGGCGGCCGGCGTAACAATGTGTTTGTCTACCAGGATCTGGTCACGACCGCGCTGCATGAGCCTGACGACTCGAATCTCCTGGGTGTCACTGAAGAGCAGTACGGGCCATTGCCGGAAGCGCCGCGCGAACTGGCCCCCACGGACGATTTACGCCGCGAACTTTCCGGGCTGAGGATGCTCGGGCGCAGGGAAGAATCGCAGGCGCCGGAAACCTCGTCGAGCTCGCCTGCCAGGAAGCGGGACCCGCTTGCCCAGTCGATGCTCGACGCCCGGCGTCGAGCGGCTGAAGCCGTGGCGCGGACCGCAGCCGAGGGAAAAGGCTCCCCGCATTTCAATGTGTATAACGTCGAAGGCAACCCAAATCTGCATATCCGCTTGACTAACGCTGGCTCCGCAAGCGCCGACTATCCGTTTCTGGTCGACGCCGCGGTCGCCTACTTAGGTGGCCTGCTGAATTTTCTGTGCAAGAGCGCGGGGATTCCGGTTTTCACGTTGCGCCGGCAAAGCTTCGGCTTCATGACGCCGACGCTAACCGACACCGATCAGTCGATCCGTCTGTCGATGGGCGGCCTGCAGCCCGATCTCTATGTCGACGTGGTGTTGCACGCACTGTCCGTGATGGACGCGGCTCTCACCGAACTCGACGGCGCGTTTAAAGAAGAGGGTGGTGTGTTCAACGCTGGCTTGCTCGCGCAGTTGAAACGGTATCTGGGCGACGAGAGCCGTAAGGTGCTGGTCTATCAACTGGCAGAGGCGGTGTTTGCGCGGCAGGGCAGTATGGGATTTGCGCGGATGATGCTGTATATCGCGAAGCATAACCACCTCGACATGCTGGTTGAGTACGACCGTAGCAAACGCGAGAAGAAGGATGCGGAGGGGGAGAAAACGCGGGCGGATCAGGAGCAGGAAACTGCTACAGGCGAATTCGACGCGTTGCGTTCCGGACCGAGGAACGAGAAGTGGCAGACGGCGCTTAGCCGCCAGAGCAACGCAAAGAAAGCGAGTCAGAACGCAGCCGCCACGGTCAAGCTGGTGACCGAAAAGTTCAAGGAGCAAAAGGGCAAGGTGGGGGTGTCGAAAGACACGGTTCTTGCGCTCCGCGCCAAACTGGAGGGCAAAGCGTCTGTTACGCGAACGTTGCCCGGCGAAGTCACTCCCTCCCACGTGCCATCGCCGGTGGCCGTGCAGTTGCTCGAAGGCGTGCTGACGCTCGTATCGGAAAGCGCCGCCCAGATAGAGGACGTGAAGACGTTGCCGTTTGCGAACAGTTGGCGCTTTGCTGCCCAGACGCTGATCAACAATGCGAAGAAAGCGAACGTGTTGCTGCTCTCTGCGGGCACGACGCCAGCCGGTATGTTCGAGGCCAAGACACTAGTGCTGGTCGACAACCTGCTTGAGGCGCTGGTGCTGTTCCGTTCGTTTTCCGGGCTTAACCTGAAAAAGCAGGATCCCGAAGCAGAACTTCACGAACAAGTCGCGGCGCAACTTTTATTGCCCAGTAAAGTCACCCTCGAAGTACTGCGTACTGACAGCGGCGAGCAGGCGGGCGCGATCAGCCTGCTTGCGTTCATTGCCGAAACGAAAGCGGCGCACGACGACTTTGAACTGCTCCACGACAAGCCTTATTTCGAGCTGGTGAGCGCGATCAAAACGATCGGCGAAAAGTTGCCTGCGAAACCGCAATCAAGCCATCCGGGTGATTCTTCTGCCTCGATATCGACATCCAGTCCGAGCCTGTCGTCTAGCCCGGTACCGAGTAGCAGTACTGGTGAAGCGTCCTCGTCGCAGTCCCTGTCGGGCGCATCCTCGACTGATCTATCTCTTGCGGCGACGCACAGCTTGCCGCGCAAGCGCAGCGCGCTGATCGCCGATCTGCATCCGGGCGAGGCGAATCTCGATATATCGGGTGTCCAGTCAACCAAGGACCGCTTTCTTCAGTTGATCGAGCGCGTAAGGGGAGCGAAGATCGGGCACCTCGTCGTCGACATCACGAATGCGGATATCTTCGAAGCGAAGGTGCTCGATGGCGTACGCGCTTGGATCAGCATTGCGGACGAGTTGCCTAAACGATCCCGGCTCGTTCTCTTTGCGAGCCTGCTCAAACATAAACAGATGGGGCTCGACAAATACCAGGCCGGGCGTCTGTTCGTGTTCACTGCGAATGGGGAATCGTCGCCCAGCAACCGGGAATTCGACCGGGTGATCGGGTTGGGTACTGAGGGTGTCAAGACACCGCTGATCGATGATTATCTGGCAATGATGGACCGGCTAGGTGCGATGAGGTGACTCCTGAACAATAAGCTGCGCGATTAGCCGTCAAAGCGGCTTCGGTCGGCCATCCAGTTGGCTGCTGCGGCGGACAGCAACGCGACCGCTGCGGCGTTGAGCGACGTGAGATCTTCGCACGTCTGCGTGACCGTTGCCGTAGCACCGGGTTGTTCCATGGCTTCCGCACACACGAGCAGTTGACCCAGCACACCAGTGCGCGTCTGGATAGCTTCGCACACCGTTTGCGCAAGCTGCAATTCGGAAAACAGCTGCGAAGGGTTTCGCTGCAGCACGGCAGGCAACAATGAAGTCATGCCTGTCATGAATGCGTTGTCGACGAACTCCTCGTCATGTGGCCTGAGTCTGCGGGCGGCCAGTTCCATGAATCGTCCCCGTGTGCCAACCAGTTGAACAAGTGCATTGGATGCAATCGGCCGGCTGTCGCCGTCCGTGTAAAGGGCAAGTAGTGCCCAACGGCGCAGCCACCTGGTACCCACAAGCTGGACGGCATCGCGGATCCTCAGACGCTGCCGGGTCGGTGCGCGATGTGCTGAACTGGCGAAGCGCAGCAGTTGCATTGTAAGTGCGGGATTGCGCTTGACCTCGTCTTCGATGGTTGGCAGCGCCGGCTCAGAGCCCAACATTACCAGCAGCTTCACCAGCGCATGGCGCAGCGGTGGAATCCTGCGCACCGTGAGCAGGTGCGGGTGGGCAAAGTAGTAGCCTTGAAACAGGTCGCAACCGGCCTCATAAGTCCAGCGGTAGTCGTCCGGTGTCTCGACCTTTTCCGCCACGACACGCTTGCCCGCGCGGTGCATCGCGGCAACGAACGGCGTCAATTGCAACGCGGTCCAGTGCGACACATCGATCTTGACGGTCTCGGCGTAATCCATCACCTCTTTATGACCCAAGGCGCTCTCGCGAACATCCTTCAAGGCAAAGCGGTAGCCAGCTTGTGCAAGCGACTCGATGCGTTGCACCAACTGGTCGTCGTATTGAGTGGTTGTGAGAATTTCGGCGACGAAGTGGGCCGACGGCAGCAGCGTGAACATCTCGTTCATCAGCCAGTCCCGCCCCGCATTGATGTAGCCGACGCGTCCTCCCAATACGCTTTCCATGCCCAGTTCACCGAGCGTTTCGATGACGAGATCGGCGGTGGCGCGGGTTTCGTCGAGCGGTGTGCTGTCGGCGGATTCGGCGCGGTCTGCAGCGAACGGCCGGAACAGCAGTTCGTAGGCGACGAGTTGCCCCTCACGGTTGAGGATGGGCTGCCGTCCGAGATACGAAGTCATCGCGATCAGGGACAACGCGGCAGCATCGTGCGACATATCATTCATGCAGGTAACCCGTTAGTGAATCTGCGCCATGCTGCTCGATCGTCGGCGCGTGGAGCGTAGAGGCTCTAACGATGAGAGCGATTGCAAACAGGAAAAATTTGATGGTGGGTAAGAGGGCATAAGGCGTTTGGGCGTCCAGCGCTTCGCGACCGCGGCGAAATTGAAGCCGTCCTCGTGTATCCACGAGAAGGGGAAAAGACAAACAGGATGTGGTTTAAACAAACCGCTCGGCTTTCTGGCTGGCGAGCAGGATCGCGGTGTGCGTTGGCGTCACGTCCACGCGCGTCCCGGACTGGGCCACGGTGGGGAGGATCGTGTGAGCATCGAAACGGCACCGGCAGAGCATGTGATCGGATGCAGCGAGTTTGACCGTTTGTGCCAGCGTCAGCGTCGCGAGAAGCTCTGCGCTCTGCGCAGACAGGCCCAGGCGGAACATGCCGACGAGCCGGTCCTCACGGAGCATGCGTTGAGCGAGCATGATGTACGCCAGATTGACTTCCCTGATGAAACCCTGCGCTTCGCCGTCGCTCATGATTCTCAGCTCCCCGGTAAACATCAGCTCATCTCTTGCCGGTAATCGTAAGGCGCGCAGAGACCTCGTACGCATCGAGCAGGCGCATGGCCAGCTTCGCGGCATTTACCAGCAGAAACACAAAGTTACATTTTGATACGTTTGAGTGGAGTTTAAGGATTCGTCGCAGTGGAGACAATGCCGGCGGAATTTTCCGAAAGATAGATCGTTGGGCGATCATTACCTCGCCTTACGTGCGCCGTTGATGTTCGGCAAGAATCCTGTTCACTCGCCACCCCCGATGGCGGGTTCCCTCTACTTCCCGCTCAACAATTCCGTGCGCATGTGCGCGGTCGATCAACTGACGCATGCCGACAGTGATGTCGTCAGCCGTAACGGCCTGCTCCGATAGGCCCGCCGCGCCCACATGGCCGATATCGTTGAGCCTGATTCCTCAGCCGGTGACAAATAAAGCATAAGCTGACAGAAAATAAACCAAAAGTTGAACGTCAGATAGGGAGTGCGGTACTGTTCAGCAGGCGTTGAATAAACCAAAAGCCGACAACTATTTGCAGAAATAAAGCAAAAGCTGATATCGTTTGATTTTATACGTAAGTATTTGATTTTAAATGTGATTTCGTGTCAATCAATTGCTGGGTAAAGCATATGTTGAGCGTTTCGCGGCCGTGACCCTCCAGCGACAACCGCCTGCTGGATTATTAAGCAAAACGTGGTGCGTCCGAGATGTTCACATAGCTGAAATCCAAGGGCTATGAGCATCGAATTCCACGTCCCTAAGGTTGCTGCGCCGTCCGCAGGTCGAGCGAACAGTTGCCTGAAAGCATCGAATCAAAACAAAAAGGAGAGCCCGATTCGAGTTCTCCCCTTAAAATAGCGCGCGGAAAAACGTTGATGCGTCAGCCGGACACACACCGAAACCCCGCATACACATACTGATAATGCGCCTGAAACCAGTTACGAAACTCAGGCCGCAACATGCATCGCGCGGTGCGCGCAGATCCGCCCTTGAGCACGTAATGCTGCCCATCGAAGAAGTTCGCCGAGTACCCCAGATAAAACGGAAACGGCTCGAAGCCGGGCAGCGCGTCGAATAAGGTCGAGGTCCATTCCCAACCATTGCCGAACTGCCCTTGCACGCCGAACGTGCTGACGTTGTCCGGATGCGCGTCGACCGGCTGCGGGTCCCAACTGCGAAAATCGAAGTTGCCCGAAGCCGCGTGCGGTGCGCCGAGCGCCGCGCGTTGCCACTGCGCTTCGGTCGGCAGCGCTTTGCCGGCCCAGCGGGCGTACGCGCTGGCTTCCGCATGGCTGACGTACACCGGCCAGGCGAGCGGCAACTGGATCTCCTGGAACATGGTGCGCAGCATCCATTCACCGTCGCCGTCGCGTTGCGACCAGCCTGCCGGCTGGGTGATCCGCTCGCTTTCCTTCCAGGCCCAGTCCTTGTCTTTCCACCACGCGCGCTGCTGGTAGCCGCCGGCCAGCAGGAACTCGCGGTACGCGCCGTTTGTGACCATATAGCGGTCAATCTCAAAGGCAGGCACGTCTACGCGCAGTTCGCCGAATTCGTTGTCCCAGCCGAACCGCCCGCTATCGCGCGGCATGCCGAGTTGCGTCGGGCCGGCGGACACCTGAACCATCTCAGCGTAAGCGGGCCCGCTCGCTCGAATATCGTGCTCTGGCGCTGCGTCGTTGACGTGACGCCCAGCGTCGCCATTACCGCGTTGGTCCGGGGCACGCTTCTGCGCGAGCGGCAACTGATGCAGCATGTAAGCCAGCGTCTCGGCGTGCATCAGCCGATGCTCGATGGCGACGTGCAGCAACTGCGCAGCCGCGCCAACTTGCGCGTTCTCCGCATGCGGCTGTCCGTCGATGTTCAATGCCGCCAGTTCGCGATCGATCTGCGCGCGCGCCTGCTGGCCGTAACCGCGCACGACTTCGAGCGACGGCCAGTCGCCCGGCACATCGGTGGGCAGCTCGCCGTCGACGGGATCGATACCGAACGCGAACAACTGATCGAGTGGTGCATCGAAGGCGGGCAACGCGCACAGACGCTGATCGAACAGGTTGCGGTCGAATGCTTCGAGATGGCCGATGTAGAACACGATCCGGTGGCGCTCGCGGATCGGCCGTTCATACAGGTACTCGGGTTTGACGACGGAGAAGAGGGCGTCGGTGATGTGACGCGCGTCGATCAGGCGCTGAACCAGTGGATGATGTGGGGCAGGGTCGCGATTCATGTCGCCGGGTCTCCTGAAGGAGGACAGTTTGAAGACTGTACCCTACCTTCCCGCAGGACGCATGCCACGGCATGGCTGCGCCACGAAAGAGAGCGGCCCGCAGCAGCGCGGGCTAGCCGCGCTGTGTGAGGCTGCGTGGCTTACACGTGCCGCAGACCTTCAATGTCGACGATCCGGATGAACTTGCCTTGCGTGTCGATCAGGCCGCGTTTTTGAAATTTTGAAAGCGTGCGGCTTACCGTTTCGAGCGTGGTGCCGAGATAGCTGCCCATGTCTTCGCGCGTCATGCGCAGATTGAATTCCGCCGACGAATAGCCGCGTTTCGCGTTGCGTTCCGAGACATCGAGCAGGAACGTGGCGACGCGCTCTTCCGCCGAGAGGGAGCCGAGCACCATCATTTGCCCGCCCTCGCGGACGATCTGCTCGCCCATCAGTTTGTGCAACCGTTCCTGCATGGAGCCGACTTCGCGGCACAGGTTCTTGAGCGCCACGTAGGGGATGATGCAGACGGTGCTGTCTTCCAGTGCAATGGCGCTGCAGGCGTGCTTGTCGTCGCTGATGCCGTCCAGGCCCAGCGCTTCGCCCGCGAGGCGCAGGCCGGTGACCTGCTCTCGGCCGTCGCGGTGCGCCATGGTGGTTTTGAGCGAGCCCGAGCGCACGGCATACAGATGCTCGAAGGCGTCGCCTGCCCGGTAAAGCCTGTCGCCGCGCCGCACCGGGCGCGCGTTGCAGATCAGCGCTTCGAGCCTGGGCAGTTCGTCGGACGTCAGGCCTTGCGGCATGCACAGTTGGCGCATCGCACAGGTAGAGCAGTGCGCGGTGCTGCGCGAAACGGGGCGCAGGGGACGGGCGGAGCCGGTGCCGGCACGGCGGGCTGAGGGCGGGGTGACGACGATGGGCGTAAGCATGGTGTACGACCGTTTGTAAGGAAACAAACCCATTGTCCCACCATGGTTAATCGCCGTTTTGCGACAAAATGACGCGCGGGGGCGCTTCGCCTGTTTGAGTAAGGTCACACGGGGGCGAGGTTGCATCCGGCCCTGGGAACGCCGGGCCGGGAGCGTTGTTAAGGCACCCGGCCCGCGGGTTCATGCGTTTGCCTGAGCCGCCTGTTCCTGTCCGGCTGCCGATGGAATCAGCAGTACCGGCAACGCGGCCTGCCGGACGCAGCGTTCGGCGACGCTGCCAAGGAAGAGCCGCTGCACGCCACGGCGTCCGTGCGTGCCCATCACCAGAAGATCGGCATTGAATGCGGCCGCGGCTTTCAGCACGACCGTGGCGACGTCGTCGAGCGACGAAGCTTCTCCTACCGCCATGTCCCCCGCCACGCCTTGAGCACGCATGGCCTGGGTGAATTCGGCGCCGAGTTCCTTGCCCTGATCGACCAGCCGGTTGCGCAGGATGGACGGGTCGTAGCCCGGCGCTTCAAAATACATGGGCGTGTTTTCGACCACGTAGAACGGCTGGAGCACGGCGCCCGTCGAACTGGCCAGGCTCAGTGCGGATTCAAAGGCACGGCGGGAAGTGTGGCTGCCGTCGACCGCTACGAGGATACGTTTGTACATGGTTGGACTCCGGGTCGGAAGGGTTCGGTACCGGCTGCGCCGCCTGACGGTAGCTGATTCGGCGACTGATTCGGCAACTGCTGAGGCAATTGCCTTAGCGGCCAATTGCCGGCTCCAGCCCGAATGATGACTGAAGAATGCGCCTTTTCGTCAGGATGTAAATCAAACACTTGTCAAATTTCGAGATGTAGGGTCATATAGTCTCTGCGCCGTCCAGCCAGTACCGGCGGGCGTTTTTGAGGCCTTACGGCCGATTTTCACGCATGCGCGGCGCGTTGTTTGCCTTACAATCGTGGTCTATTCAGACAAGCCACCCATAGCGAAGATGAACGAGCGCAAATCAACGGGCTTGCCCGACAAGATCTACGGCGACATCCTCAATCAGATACTCGAAGGCGAGTACAAGGAAGGGGAGCGTTTGCCTACCGAGCACGCACTCGCCGAACGCTTTGAAACCTCGCGGCCTACCGTGCGCGAAGCGCTCGCGCGCCTGCGCGCGGACGGCATTATCGTGACGCGGCATGGCTCCGGCACCACGGTCGCGCGTCGGCCGGACCCGGACGTGCGCCGCTTCGCGCCGCTCGAGACGCTCTCCGATATCCGCCGCTGCTACGAATTTCGCATCGTCACCGAGGCCGGCGCCGCCGAACTCGCGGCGCAAAAAGCGGAGCCGGAAGACATCGCCGCCATCCAGCACGCGTGGGACGAACTGGAGCGTATCGTCGAAACCCAGGGGATCGGCGCGAAGGACGACTTCTCGTTTCACCTCGCTGTCGCACGGGCCTCGAAGAATCCGTTCTTCATTACCGTGATGTCCTTCATCGAAGAACAGATCGTCTTCAGCATGAACCTGTCGCGCAACCTCTCGCTGGTGAAGACGCTCGAGCGTCAGCGGCTCGTGCAGGCCGAGCATCTGGCGGTGCTCGAAGCGATCCGGCGCAAGGACGGCCCTGGCGCCGGGCATGCCATGCGTCAGCACCTCGAAAACGCGCTGGAGCGCATGTTCGGCTCCTGAGTTGTTCCCGTCTCTGCGGGCCGCGTGACACGCGGCCCGTTTTTTTAACCGGTCCGGCCTCGTGTCTGGCTTTTTCACGCGCTGTGCCGCGTCGTTCGAAGTGAACCTCCCCCGTCCCCTGCCTTTCCGCGACGCGCTGCTGGCAATGCTCGGCATCGCGCTCGTCAACATGCTGGTCGCGCTCGACCAGACCGTCGTCAGTACCGCCTTGCCTTCGATCGTTTCCGAACTGCGCGGCTTCGAGTTCTACGCGTGGATCGCGAGTGCCTATCTGCTGGCCTCTGTCGTGACAGTGCCGGTGTTCGGACGGCTCGGCGACTACTTTGGCCGCAAGCGCTTCGTGCTGGCGGCGGTGATCGTCTTCACGCTGGCCTCGCTGTTGTGCGGGGTGGCGCCCAGCATGCTGTTTCTGGTGCTGGCGCGAGGCCTGCAAGGCGTGGGCGGCGGGATGATGGTCGGCACTGCGTTCGCCTCGATCCCCGATCTGTTTCCCGACGCACGAGCACGGGTGCGCTGGCAGGTCATCATGGCGGCGGCCTACGGCATCGGCACGGCAGCGGGGCCGTCGCTCGGCGGCTGGCTGAGCCAGCAGTTCGGCTGGCGTTCCACCTTCCTCGTCAACCTGCCGGTCGGCGCGCTCGCGCTGTACTTCATCTGGGCGCATCTGCCCAATTACCGGCGCGCGGTGAGCGGCGAGGTGCGCATCGACTGGGGCGGCGCCGCGCTGGTGGCGCTGGTGCTGGGCGGCCTGCAGACGTTTATCGAAGCCGTGCCGAAGTCGGGGCTCACAACCGGCAATCTGCTGCTGGCGGCGCTGGTCGTGGTTGGCGCCGCGGCGCTGCTGGTATGCGAGCGCCGCGCGACGCATCCCATCATCCCGCTCGACCTGTTCCGCGACGGCCAACTCGTGACGTTGTTCACGCTGTCGCTGCTGTCGGGCTTCGTGATGTTCTCGCTGATCTTCTTCGCACCACTGTTGCTGCAGGGCGGCTTTGGCCTGACCCCGCAGCAGGCGGGGTTGCTCGCCACGCCGATTGCCGCCTGCATTGCGCTCGGCAGCGTCATCAACACGCGCATTGTGATTCACATGCCGAAGCCGACGCTGATTCTTTCGATTGGTTTCTCGCTGCTGGTGATCGCGTCGGTGGGCATTGCGCTGGCGACGCCGGCCACGCCGCATCTTTATCTCGAACTGGCGATGGCCGCGGTCGGCATTGGTCTCGGCTTCATTCTCAACAACCTGAACGTGTTCGGCCAGGAGATTGCCGGGCGCGAGCGCTTCGGTATTACGACGGCGCTGTTGCAGTCCACCCGGATGGTGGGCGGGATGCTCGGCACGAGTATCGTCGCAACCATCATCAACCGGCGCTACGAAGCAGGGGTGGCCGATGCCCTGCAGGTACTCGGCGAACCGGTGGCCTCCAGATGGCTGCCAAAGTTGTCTGACCCGCGGATTCTGATCGACCCGAGCCTGCGCGATGCGCTGCTCGGCGAGCTGGGACGGGCAGGCCTCGCCGGCACGGCGTTAGTGGAAGCGGCGCGCCATGTGCTGGTTCAGTCGATTCATATCGGCGTGATCCTGACGGGCGCTGCCGCGCTGGTGGCGGCTTTTATCGTGCGCAGAATCTCGCATATCACTTTCAAGCGCAGCGGCAATTAAACGGCGCTTTTTACCTCTTTAGCCGTGCTGCAATCTGATGGCCCGGCAATAATTTCTTGATTTTCCAGCTTAGAAAACACGCAAAAATCGCTATGCGTGTTGGGTCGAATTTGCACCTACCTACCTGGATAGGTGTGTGGTGGTTCAGGGTCGCTCAAAATCCAGACAAATAACACCCAATCCACCTGAGAGACTAAACATGGAATTACTCGAAAATCACTGGAAAGCACCCGTCACCATTCAAAACCGTGCGGTTGAGGCAGAGCAGGAGACGCCAGCTTCGGTTGACCGTCATCTGATCATTGCTTATCGCAAAATGAAGAAGGAAAGCCAGCGGCGTTTCTGGGCACGCTTTGGCGTGACGCAATCGCGCGGCAGCCGGTTCGAGTCGGGCGCGGAAATTCCGCCCCCGGTTTCAATCCTGCTGGGGCTTTACTTCCTGAAGACGATTTCCGATGGCGATTTGGGGCGTGCAGAACGGGTGATTTACAGCCGCGATGCCGCTGCTTTGCTTAACCCGGGTCAATAAGACCCATTTGAGCTGCAATCACGGCCGCCGCGCGCCGCGAATTCACCCCGAATTTCGCTCTGATATTCTTGACGTGGAAGTTCACCGCAGCTTCCGAGCAACTGAGAATATGTGAAATCTCCCAGGTGGATTTGCCGCGCGCGGTCCATTTCAGGCATTCGCGTTCACGCGGCGTCAATTGCGGCAGCAGGCTTTGCGCATGCGAGCGGAGATGCCGGCGGCTCGTATCGATCACCAGATCGCGCAGCAGGACCAGATTGGGCAGCACGCCGTCGATCTGCGTCCAGAACGCGTCGGTCGTGTTGAAGTTGTTGGCAAAACATAGCATGCCGGCTTCCTGATTCGGCCCGTGGATCGGCAGCGACACGCCCGAACGCATCCCGTGCAGGCAGGCCATTTCGTACAGTTCCCGCTGCGGGCGAGTGGTGAACAGCTCCGGCGACCAGATCAGCGGCGTAGCGCGCGTCAGGCAATGGCTCACCACCGGGTCGATATGCACGAAACCGTGCTCTTCGTAACTCCGCCGCCAGTTTTGCGAGTACGTGCTGCGCAGGTAGGCGTCTTCCAGGCGCATGCCGGGGCGCGGCATCATCGCGATCAGAACCCGATCGAAGCCCCAGGTGCTTGCAATGGCGGTGAGCGCGTTGAACCACGTCGCTTCGTCTGGGGCATCCACCAGTGGCGACATTTGCTCAGAAAAATGTAGCGACACTTTTGTTCTCTCAATCGCAGCTGACCGGCTGCGGGTTTCGCCGACGCGTACTCGCGACCGGCATGGTATTGGGCAGCAATTTATCACCGTTTATAACCAAGCGGCTCAAAACGCGAAATCTGATGCGCGTGGTTCCGTTAGCCAGATTCTCTTGCGTCGCGTAGCGACACCAAAAATATCGTCAACAGGCCAATCTTTGCCCAGTTGGGTGTTGCCTGGTCTCGTCCCGTGTGTCCACGGCCGGTGTTATTCAACAACTGTCAAATCGGCGTCACTGAAAGCCATCCTCATTCGATTTAACCCTTGATGGGACGGGCTTCTGCGCCTCTCGACGGACGCATGGGATGGTACGGGTGGCGCCTATAAACCCCTCCTTTCAATGAGGGCCAAATGATTCGTTGCCGGAACCGCACAGTCACTCAAAAACTTCGTCTCAAAATTAATCGGCGAGCCGGTTAGAGGCGGTATTTTAACTTGATAGAGGATTCATTCAAGAAGTTGAATTAACAATAACTCGCGTTCTGCCTGTTTGATTAATTCGATAATCGTTCTGCCTGGCCGATCGCAATACTGCCTTACCGTTCGATTTTCAGATATCGGATAGAAACCGCCGCTTTCATTTGCGGTGGAGTGGTTTTGATATGTTGTCATACGAAATTCGACCATTTCCGAGGCTGGAAAAAGATCCTTGCGCGTGTTGCTTCGAGCCGGGAAGCCGATGAATTCAAAGATTTCTTTCGCCTTGCGGGGTGCTTACGGCACAGTTCGCCTGAGCGAGCATCCCGCAAATGTTGTTTGACAACATTGCCGGACGGGTGCTACCTTGGCATCAATTCTTCGATACCGTCCTGAGGCGCCATGAAACTCTCCCCCATCCACGATAGCGAGTTCGCCGCCACCGTCATGGCTGTGCCGCCGCTGGCCCGCCGCGCCGACTACACGCTAGACGCGGTGGAAAACCAGAAACTGATCCGCCATATCGAGGCGGGTGGCGTGCGCACGTTGCTGTACGGCGGCAACGCGAACCTCTATCACGTGGCGGTGAGCGAGTACCGCGAACTGCTCGACATGCTGGCTGAAAGCGCTGGCCCGGATACCCGCGTGATCCCGGCGATCGGTCCGGACTACGGCAAGATGCTCGACCAGGCCCGCATCCTCGCGCAGACCTCGTATCGCACGGCGATGGTGCTGCCGCTCGGCGGCTTTACGACTTCCGAGGGCGTCGAGGCGGGGCTGACGCGCATCGTGGAGGCGGCCGGCATTCCGCTCACGCTCTATATCAAGAGCGAAAACTATGTGGACGTGGACACGCTGGCGCGTCTGGTGGACCGCGGCACCTTGCTGGCCGTGAAATACGCGATCGTGCGCGACAATCCGTCTGATGACGCGTATCTGCGCCGCCTGCTGCAAAGCGTTCCGGCCGCCAAGGTGGTCTCGGGCATGGGCGAGCGGCCGGCGCTGGTGCACGTGCGAGAGTTCGGCCTCGCTGCATGGACGACCGGCTCGGGCTGCATTGCGTCCCACGCGGTGACGGCCCTGCTGCATGCGGCCAAGTCGGGCAGTATGGACGAGGCGCAGCGCATCTATGACGAATTCATGCCGCTCGAAACCCTGCGTGACGACATCTCGCTGATCCGCGTGTTACACGACGCCGTGACGTTCTCGAAGATCGCCGACATGGGCCCGATGCTGCCACTGCTGAGTTCGAGCCCGCTGGAGCATCATGCGAGTATCGACCAGGCCACCCAGGCGCTGCTCGCGTTCGAACAGCAGTTTGCTGGCGCCGCAGCAGCGCGTTAAAGGGAATCAAACAAGGAATCAGACAAGGAATCAGACGATGCAGATTACTGGCGAAATGTTGCTCGGCGCGTCCGCCGTGCGCGGAACCCAAGGCACGTTGCGCGCGTTCGATCCGGTGCGCAATACGGAAATCGAGCCGGCGTTCGGCGCCGGCGGCACAGCGGAAGTCGAGCGCGCCTGCGAACTGGCGGCACGGGCGTTTGACGCCTACCGCCACGCGCCGCTCGACACGCGCGCACGGTTTCTGGAGGCGATTGCCGAGAATATCGTTGCACTCGGCGATGCGCTGATCGAGCGGGCCCATGTCGAATCCGCGTTGCCGAAAGCGCGCCTGGAAGGCGAGCGCGGCCGCACGGTAGGGCAGCTCAAGCTGTTTGCCGCGCTGGTGCGCGAGGGACGCTGGCTTACCGCCACGCTCGATTCCGCGCTGCCGGAACGCAAGCCGCTGCCGCGCTCCGATTTGCGTCTGCAGAAGATTCCGGTCGGGCCGGTGGCCGTGTTCGGCGCCAGCAATTTCCCGCTGGCCTTTTCCGTGGCCGGCGGCGATACCGCCTCGGCGCTCGCGGCGGGCTGCCCGGTGGTCGTCAAGGCGCATCCGGCGCATCTCGGCACCTCGGAGCTGGTGGGGCGCGCAATCCAGAAGGCGGTGGCCGACAGCGGCTTGCCCGAAGGCGTGTTCTCGCTCGTCATCGGCGCGGGCAACGAAATCGGCGAAGCGCTGGTGAAGCATCCGGCCATCAAGTCGGTGGGCTTCACCGGTTCGCGGCGCGGCGGTGTTGCGCTGGTCGAGATTGCCGCAAAGCGCCGTGAACCGATTCCCGTGTTCGCCGAGATGAGCAGCGTCAATCCGTTCTTCGTGTTGCCCGGTGCGTTGGAAAAGCGCGCCCAGGCGCTCGCACAGGGTTTCGTGGATTCGGTCACGTTGGGCGTCGGCCAGTTCTGTACCAACCCGGGCCTCGTGCTGGTGCTCGAAGGGCCGCATACGCGCGGCTTTATCGATGCCGCCGCGCAGGCGCTCGCCGGCAAAGCTGCGCAGACCATGCTGACCGCCGGCATTGCGGCCGCCTATCAGGGTGGTGTCACGCAGCGCGCCGCGCTCAACGGTGTGCAAAGCGTGGCGCAGGGCACGCCCTCGGACGCGGCTTGTGCCGCCTTGCCGGTGCTGTTCGAAACCACGGCGGCGCAGTTTCTCGCTACGGCGCCGCTCGAAGACGAAATCTTCGGGCCGACTTCGCTGATCGTCACCTGTGTGGACATCGAAGAGATGCTCAAGGTCGCCGAGCATCTCGAAGGCCAGTTGACTGCGACTCTGCAGCTTGAAGCCGGGGACTATCCGCTGGCGCGGCAACTGTTGCCGACGCTCGAGCGCAAGGTGGGGCGGATTCTGGCGAACGGCTTCCCGACCGGTGTCGAGGTCTCTCATGCGATGGTGCATGGCGGTCCGTACCCGGCCACTTCCGACGCGCGCGCAACCTCGGTCGGTGCGACTGCAATCGAGCGCTTCCTGCGTCCGGTCTGCTACCAGGACTTGCCGGCCGAACTGCTGCCAGACGCGCTGCACGACGACAACCCGCTCGAGCTCTGGCGCTTGCGCGACGGTCAGCTCGTGAAGGGTTGAGCGGTGAGGTGGATCGATGCGGGTTGAGCGATGCGCGCTTGCCATGAGGCTAGGGTGAGTGGCAGGCTTAGGGGCCGGCATCCGTGCCCGTGGTGCGCAACGCACCGCGGGCCTCAACCCCACAGGCACCCGAAGGACAAGGCATGACCGACACCAACCGACGCTATCCCGACCCCGCCATCCGCATTCTCGATCCGCGCTTCAAGGCTTTGCGCCTTGCCTCGGCCTCGGTCGAATGCCTCTATCAGGGCGCGCGCTGGTCCGAAGGACCGGTGTGGTTCGGCGATGGCCGCTATCTGCTATGGAGCGATATCCCGAACAACCGCATTCTGCGCTGGGATGAACAGAGCGGAGCGGTCACGCCGTTTCGCCAGCCCTCGAACAACGCCAATGGTCACACACGCGATCGCGAAGGGCGGCTCGTGAGTTGCGAGCATCTGACGCGCCGTGTCACGCGCACCGAGTACGACGGCTCGATCACCGTGCTCGCGGACCGCTACCACGGCAAGCGTTTCAATTCGCCCAACGACGTGGTGGTGAAGTCGGACGGCTCGATCTGGTTTAGCGATCCACCCTTCGGCATCGACGGCTTTTACGAGGGCGAGCAGCAGGAGTCGGAATTGCCGGCCTGCGTGTATCGCGTGGATGGGCAGACCGGCGAGGTGTCGATGGTGATCGACGACGTGCTCGGACCCAATGGCCTCGCGTTCTCGCCGGATGAATCGATTCTGTACGTGGTGGAGTCACGCAGCGAGCCGCGCAAGATCCGCGCCTTCGATGTCAACGGCAATACGCTTTCGAACAGCCGCGTGCTGATCGACGCGGGGCCGGGCACGCCGGACGGCTTCCGCGTGGACATTCACGGCAACCTGTGGTGCGGCTGGGGCATGGGCACCGACGAGCTCGACGGCGTGCGTGTCTTCACGCCGCAAGGCGAGGCGATCGGCCATATTGCCTTGCCGGAGCGTTGCGCGAACGTCTGCTTCGGCGGCCGGCATCGCAACCGGCTTTTCATGGCGGCGAGCCACGGGCTGTACTCGCTGTATGTGAACACGCAGGGTGTGAAGGGTGGTTGATGCACGAGGTAGCGTCCGACGTTGCCTCCTCATCCGCCGACCTTGAGTTTGCTTGACATCGGTAGCAGCCGTTCGCTATGTTGCATTGAGACGCACCGACCGCCAGCCCCGCGATTCGACCGGCGGACTCCCATACCAAGAAGCGAGGAGACGTAATGACTTTTTCTGGCAGCTTGCCGGTCAGGTTAGCGGGTATCTGCGTGGCGGTAGGGGCCGCTTTGGTGGCGACATTGGCGTCGCCGGCGTACGCCGACCCGGTCACGCTCAACATCGTCGACGTGGCGGGCGATCTTCAGTTGACGCAAAAAGGCTTCGAAGCGTTCAGGGCGAAGTACCCGAACCTCGTGGCGAACATCACCTACACGAACGCGCCTGCACCGCAGTTGCCGGGCAAGATCAAGGCCATGCAGGCAGCCGGCCGCTCCGATATCGATCTGGTGCTGACCGGCACGGACGCGCTCGCCGCCGGCATTGAACAGAACCTGTGGACCAGACTGCTGCCGGATCAGGCGGCCGCTTTCCCCGGCGTGCTCGACAGCTACGCTGCGGGGCCGCGCAAGATGCAGGATCTGGCACAGGGCTATGGGCTCGAAGTGGCTTACATGCCGGCCGGGCCGCTGCTCGAATACAACCCCGCGAAGGTCAGCGATCCGCCCAAAACGCCGGACCAGTTGCTGCAATGGTGCAAGGCGCATCCGAACAAGCTGATCTATGCGCGTCCGGCCAACTCCGGCCCAGGTCGCACTTTCCTGATGGGCCTGCCGTATGTCCTCGGCGACAAGGACCCGCGCGATCCGATTCATGGCTGGGACAAGACATGGGCGTTCCTCAAGCAACTGAACGATTGCGTGCCGTATTACCCCGGCGGCACGTCGGCGGTGATGAAGGAACTGGGCGAGGGCACCCGCGACATGACGGTCACGGTGACCGGCTGGGACATCAATCCGCGTGCGCTTGGGATCGTGCCCGCTGAGTTCCGCGTGCAAGGTTTCGACAACATGACGTGGGTCAACGACGCGCACTATATGGTGATCCCGAAGGGTGTGCCGAAAGAAAAGCTTGATGTGCTCTACAAGCTGATGAATTTCATGCTGCAGCCGGCCCAGCAGGCGCTGACCTACGACGACGGTTATTTCTATCCGGGACCGGCTATCAAGGGCGTCACTGTCGATCAGGCGCCGGCGCATAGCCAGGACGTCCTGAAGAAGTACGGCCGTCCGGAGTACACGCAAATGCTGGTCGCGCATCCGCATGTGCTGCCACTGGACGCGGCTGCGATGGTTGCTGCGTTTCAGAAGTGGGATCGTGAGATCGGGGCGCAGAAGAGCCAGTAGCGGGAGGCCCTGCTAACGCGCTAACTGTGGCCCACAGGAACTCGCCATGAAGCCTTATTTTGAGCAGTTGCGTCTCGACTCGGTGAGCCGCAGTTTCACGAACGCCGAAGGCCATGCTGTGGCCGCCTTGCAGGGGCTCGATCTGGACATCCGGCGTGGCGAATTCATCGCGTTGCTCGGGCCGTCAGGCTGCGGCAAGACGACCGCGCTCAACTGCATTGCGGGCTTGCAGCCGCTCACCCGCGGCGGCATCTGGCTGGACGACACGCGTATCGATGTGCTGCCGCCTGAAAAGCGCGGCTTCGGCATGGTGTTCCAGAACTACGCGCTGTTTCCGCATATGAGCGTGCTCGACAACGTCGGCTTCGGCCTGAAGATGCGCGGCGTGGCGAGGAGCGAAGCGCTGCGCCGTGTCCGCGAGGCCCTGCAACTCGTGCAACTGGTGGGACATGAACGCAAGCTGCCGGGTCAGTTGTCCGGTGGCCAGCAGCAGCGCGTGGCAATTGCGCGAGCCATTGTGATCGAGCCGCCGCTCGTGCTGATGGATGAACCGTTATCGAATCTCGATACGAAGTTGCGCATCGAAATGCGCGCCGAGATTCGCCGCATCCATAGCCAGCTCGAACGCGCGACGATCTACGTCACCCACGACCAGGACGAAGCGTTGTCGATGGCCGATCGCATCGTCGTGATGAAAGAAGGTGTCGTGCAGCAGATAGCCACGCCAAAGGAAGTCTATGGGCGTCCCAAGAATCTGCACGTCGCACGTTTTATGGGTTATCGCAACGTGATCGAGTTCACGCTCGAGGGAATGCAGGGCGAAGCCGTGGTGGTCAGCGCAAACGGTGTGCGTCTGCTAGGCATGCCGATGCACGGCTTCGATAGCAAACGCGTGAGCGTCGCACTACGGCCGGAAGATCTGGAGCGCAGCACCCCGGGCGCGGAAAACGCATTTGCCGCTGAAGTGAGCACGGTCGAATACGGTGGACGTGATTCGCTGATTCGTGTGCGCTGCGGCTTCGGCGATCTGTGGGCGCGTGTGGCGGGCGATTTCGCGGAAGGCGAGCGCATTACGCTGCGCGTGCCGCCCTCGCGCACGCTGGTCTACAACGGTGACGCATCGTGAATACCGGCGCGCTGCCCGGCTTGCCGCCGCCAGTCGCCCCGCGCGACGCCAAGGGCTGGCTGGTCGCGCCTGCGCTGATCTTTATCGTCGCGCTGTTCATCTACCCGTTTGCGTATGGGCTGGTGCTGTCGTTTCAACCGATGAACGGCGGTGGCCTATGGGCGAACTACGTGTCGTTTTTCACCGATACGTCGATGTGGCCGACCATCCTCGTCACGCTGAAGCTCGCGGTGCCGGCGACGCTCATCAACGTGGGCGTGTCGGTTCCGGTGGCCTTTGCCTTGCGCCATAACTCGCCGTATCAGAAGCTCGTCACCACGCTGCTGGTGATTCCGGTCACGCTGGGCACGGTGCTGATTGCCGACGGCATGCTCACGTATTTCGGGCCGAACGGCTGGTTTCCACAGGCTTTGCAGGGCTTGCAGCTGTACACCGGTGAAGTGCGGCTGACGCATAATTACTGGGGTGTCCTGATTTCGCTGATCGTCTCGGGCTTTCCGTTCGCGTTCCTGCTGACCTTGTCGTACGTGACCGGGATTGATCCGACGCTCGCCAGCGCCGCCGCCACGCTCGGCGCAAGCCCGTGGCAGCAGTTTCTGCGCATTTACCTGCCCTTGCTCGCGCCCGGTTTGACGATGGCGGCGTGCCTCTCGTTCGTGCAGGCCTTCTCGGTGTTTCCATCGGCGGTGCTGCTCGGCGCGCCTGCGGGGCCGACTCGGGTCATGTCGATTGCCGCGGCCGAGGCCGCGTTCGAAAACTACGACTACTCGCTCGCTTCGGCCATCGCCATGGTGATGGGCTTTGTGCAACTGCTGGTGGTGGCCGGCATGCTCGGCGCGCGCCGCTTCTTCTATAGCGGCCCGGTGACGGGGGGCAAGGGCTGATGACAAACGATCATCGCGCCACGCCGGCCTGGCCCGCGTCCGCCAAGCCGCATTCGCCACTGCAGCCGAGCGGGAGCGATGGCGACAGCGCGGGCCGCAATCGCGGCGTGCAGCCGGGCAATGCCGTCAAGCAGCGTACGCCGCTTGCCGAGCGCGTCTGGAAAATGCTGGTGTGGGGGGCGATGGTGTTTTTCCTGCTCAACGTCGTGCTGCTGATCGCCACGGTGGCAGTCAGCTCGGTGGGCACGCGCTGGTTCGGCACGCTGCTGCCGGAGGGCTTCACGCTGCATTGGTACGCGCAGGCGTGGAGCGATTTCCAGTTGGCGAGCGTGCTGTGGGTCACGGTGGAAGTAGTTGGCGCGGTGGTAATCCTCTCGGTGCTGCTTGGCGTGCCAGCCGCCTATGCGCTGGCCCGCGTGCAGTTCCCCGGAAAACGCTTCGCAGTGCTGGTGTTTCTGCTGCCGCTGATGGTGCCGCCGGTCACCTACGGCATTCCGATGGCAACCGTGATGTACAAGGTGGGACTCGCGGGCACGCTGCCCGGTGTGGTGCTCGCCAACCTCGTGCCCGCGCTGCCGTTCGTGATTCTGGTGATGACGCCGTTCATCGAACAGATCGATCCGAATCTCGAAGCCGCCGCGCGTATCTTCGGTGCGAATACGTTCCGTTATTTCCGCCATGTGCTGCTGCCGCTGCTCGTGCCCGGCATGCTGGCCGCGGCTTTGCTCGTGCTGGTGCGCACTATCGGCATGTTCGAGCTGACCTTCTTCACGGCCGGACCCGGCACGCAGACACTGGTGGTCGCGCTGTACTACGCGGTGTTTTCGACTGGCGTGCGCGCGCCGCAATCCATCGACGCCATGGCGATGATCTATATGGCGATCACCCTGGTGTGGGTGCTGATCGCATTGCAATTCGTGAGCCCGACGCAGATCGTCTCACGTGTGAAGGAACAGAAGCGCTGAGCCGGGCGAACGGCCGCGCGAGGCAGCGCGGCAGCCCACCCGGCCTGGCGTGTTGATTAACGGGCCTTGTAGCCAAGACGCAAGCTGGAGAGAGTGTTGTGACCAAGAGAAAGACCCCTGAAGAATTGCGCAGCCACCGCTGGTACGGGGTGAACGACCTGCGTTCGTTCGGCCACCGTTCGCGCACGGCGCAGATGGGCTATAGCCGCGAGGA
>NZ_SCNV01000063.1 GCF_005503145.1 Burkholderia sp. 4M9327F10
AAGATCACCGGCCATTCTTCTACACTACTGGTCTATATACCAAGGTAAGAATAGAAGGGAACCAGCCACAATCAAGCACTACGTGTCGACTGGTATGTGCACAAGCCTGTGGATATCCTGAGCACGCCTGACACAAGTGCTTGAGCGCATTGAACTTCGTCGCTGTGCACGCCTGGTATCGCCTCTAAGTAGTCGCGTCTGAATAATCCGAAGCGACTTGTGCAGCAAGGGTGTAAAGCGGGAAATTGTTGATGCATTTTCAGGAACCCGGCAGATTATGGGCGATTTCCTGGAAATTCTATCGAGATCTGGATGGGTCCGAAGACAGCGGTGAACGCAGGTAATTTGTTCTACATCTCCAACGCCCGCTTGAGTCGCAGCACACCTTCTTCGATATCGCTCACACCCGGCGCCGCAAACGACAACCGCAGCGACGCCAGGTCGACGTTGTCCTTATAGAACGCGACACCCGGCACGAACATCACGTTCTGCTCAATGCAGGCCTTCAGATACACCGACGCATCCTGTCCGCTGCTCAGCCGGCCCCACACGAACATCCCGCCAGCCGGACGGTGCAACGTGATTGCACCCTTCAGATGAGTGTCGAGCGCGTCGCACAGCGTCGTGCATTTCAGCGCGTAGGCCGCGATGATCTGCGGCAGATGCTGTTCGAGCGCACCGCTCGCGAGATACTCCACGGCGATCGCCTGAGTCCAGGGCGAACTGCACAAATCCACCGTCTGTTTCGCGACGATGCAGCGGCGCAGAATCTCGGCATGCGCGATCGTCCAGCCCACACGCAAGCCCGGCGCCACGATCTTCGAAAGACTGGAGAAATGCACCACCCAGTCCCGCGAGCCAGGCACCTGAGCGCTCAACGCCAGCAGCGACGGCAATGCCTCACCGGCAAAACGCAGATCGCCATAAGGATCGTCCTCAACCACCAGAAATTGATGACGCGCCGCCAGCTTCAGCAAGGCAATGCGCCGCTCGTAGGAGAGCGTCGCGCCGGTCGGGTTCGCAAAGGTCGGCACGGTGTAGAGCAGCTTCGGCGCACGCTTGAGCGTACCGCCTTCGAGCAAAGCCGCCAGCGCGGCCACGTCGAGGCCGTCGTGATCGACCGGCAGCGTCACCACCTCGGCCTGCTGCAGCTTGAGCGCCTGCAAGGTCGCCGGATAAGCGGGCTGCTCGACCAGCACGACATCGCCGGCGCCCACCAGCACGCGCAGCAGCAAATCGAAGCCTTGCTGCGAGCCCGTCGTCACCAGCAATTCCTGCGCTGTACATGGTGTGCCACGACGTGTCATCAGCTTTGCCAGTTCCTCTTTCAGCACCGCCAGGCCGTCGGTTGGTCCGTATTGCAGGCACAGCGTCGTTTGCAGCGATGCGCGGGCGGCCGCCGCGTCGAGGCCGGCCCGGTCGAACAGATCGCTCGCCGGATAGCCACCCGCAAACGAGATCATGCCGGGCTGAGCGAGGTACTTGAACAGCTCACGGATCGGCGAGCCAGTCGGTGCTTCGAACGCGGGCGTGAAGGTGTACATGGTGTGGTGGCTGTGATGCGCCGGCGCTAAGCCGGCAACGGGTGGCGCGGAACTGCCGGATAGCGCGGCAGTCTGGAGAAAAAAACCCGGCACGGGACCGGGTTCAAACTACGTCATCCACCTTGGGGGACCTGGAGGATGGCGGGCAGTGCAGACGCGTCCTGCGCGCCTACACCACATTCTTTTCGACAATCGGCCGGTTTTCGAGCACGCGCTCGAAGTTGAGCGACGACAGATCGAGCGTCGTATAGCGGCCGTGCAAAATCAGTTCGCTGACGCCGCGCCCGGTGGCGGGGCCCTGTTGCAGGCCGTGACCGCTAAAACCGTTGGCGAAGATGCAGTTCTCCACCTCCGGGTGATGCCCGATGATCGCGTTCTGATCCAGCACGTTGTACTCGTAGTAGCCCGACCAGCAGTTCTGCACACGCAGCGCTTCGAATTGCGGCACACGATGCGCGAGCGTCGGCCAGATCACTTCGTCGAACAAGGCGTGATCGACTTCGTCGAGCGGCAGATCGTCCGGGTCGTTATCCGCGGCTGGCGACGTGCCGCAAATAAACGATTTGCCCTCCGGGCGAAAATAGACACCGCTCGGATCGATCAGCAGCGGACAGTGTTCCAGTTGTGCAGGCGAACTGACGTTGAAAATGCTGCGGCGGCGCGCGAACACGGGCAGGTCGATGCCGATCATCTGCGCGAGCTTGCGCGACCAGGCGCCTGCTGCATTGACCAGCACGTCGCAGGATAAGGTCTCGCCGCTGGCAGTCACGACTTGCGTGACGCGCCTGCCGTCACGCTGCAAGGCAGTCACGTCGTCGGCCACGTAGCGCGCTCCGAGCGCCTGCGCTTTCTTGCGCAAGGCCTGCACCAGGCCATAGCCGTCAAACCAGCCCTCCCCGCTTTCGCCATAAGCGCCCGCCACCAGATCCTCGGTATTGAGCCACGGGAAACGCGCCTGCAGTGCTGCCTTGTCGAGCAGACTGATGTCGGCGCCAAGGCTCTTTTGCAACGCATGATTTTCACGCAGCGTCGGTTCGCCGGCGGGCGTGGCAAGAAACAGATAGCCGCCTTCATGCAGATCGATGGAAGGCTTTGCCCCGTCGATCTCAAGACGCTCGCCAATCGAGCGCAGAAACTCGATGCCGAACAGCGACATCTGGATCGAGAGCGGGGTTGAGAACTGCTGACGTATCGACGCCGCTGACAGCGCCGACGACGAGCGCGCATAGGTAGGATCGCGTTCGAGCACGGTGACGCTCACCGTCGGGTCCGAAGCACGCAAAAAATACGCAATCGAGCTGCCGATCACGCCACCGCCGACGATTACGACTTTCGAACTCACGACAAGGCTCCAGCTTAAGCACGTGCTTGCCGCGCGAAACGCGCGGCAAGCTGCGAAGCAGATTGAGGGGGACTGCCTTTAGCCGATATTGAAGTCGATGCCCTGTGCCAACGGCAGCGCCGACGAGTAGTTGACCGTGTTGGTCGCGCGGCGCATATAGGCCTTCCACGAATCCGAACCCGATTCGCGGCCGCCGCCGGTTTCCTTCTCGCCGCCGAATGCGCCGCCGATTTCCGCGCCGCTCGGTCCGATGTTCACGTTGGCAATGCCGCAATCGCTACCGGCTGCGGAGAGGAAGCGCTCCGCTTCGCGCAGGTCCGTGGTGAACACGCACGAAGACAGGCCATGCACTGCGGCGTTGTTCGCTTCAACGGCCTCGGCGAAGTCCGTGTAGCGCAGCACGTAGAGAATCGGTGCGAAGGTTTCCTTCAGCACCACCGCGGTTTGCGCCGGCATTTCCACCAGCGCCGGACGCACATAGTAGCCGCCTTCGTAGCCCTTTACCTCGACGCGCTCGCCGCCGAACACCTTGCCGCCTTCCGCGACCGCTTGCTGCAGCGCCTGCTGCATACGGTCGAACGACGGCTTGTCGATCAGCGGGCCCATCAGCGTGCCCTTTTCCAGCGGGTTGCCGATCGGCACCTTGTTGTAGAGCTGCTTCAGGCGCTCGACGGTCTGTTCATACACGCTGTCGTGCACGAACAGGCGGCGCAGCGACGTGCAGCGCTGGCCGGCGGTACCGACCGCGGAGAACAGGATGCCGCGCAGTGCGAGTTCGTGATCGGCGCTCTGTGCAACGATGCCGGCGTTGTTGCCGCCCAGTTCGAGCAGCGAGCGGCCAAAGCGCTTCGCCACTTCGACACCCACGGCGCGGCCCATTTCGGTGCTGCCGGTGGCGCTGACGATCGAGGCGCGCGGATCGGCCACCAGCTTGGCGCCCACATCGCGGCCGCCATTGACGAGCGCGGTGAGGCCGGCCGGCGCATCGCCGAATTCCTGCAGTGCTTCCGTGAGAATCTGGTTCACGGCCAGGGCGGTCAGCGGAGTCTTTTCCGACGGTTTCCAGATCACCGCGTTGCCGCATACCAGCGCCAGCGCGGCGTTCCACGACCACACGGCGGCCGGAAAGTTGAACGCGGAGATGACCACGCAGGTGCCCACGGGATGCCACGATTCGGCCATGCGGTGACCGGGGCGCTCCGAGGCAATGGTCAGGCCGTACAACTGACGCGACAGGCCGACTGCGAAGTCGCAGATGTCGATCATTTCCTGCACTTCACCCAGGCCTTCCTGGAGGATCTTGCCGGTTTCGAGCGTAATGATGCTGCCGAGCGCCTGCTTTTTCTCGCGCAGACGGTTGCCGAGCAGGCGCACCAATTCGCCACGGCGCGGCGCCGGCACATTGCGCCATACGTTGAAAGCCTGCTTCGCATTGGCGAGCGCCGCATCGACCTCGGTCACCGTGTGGCTGGCCACGCGGCCGATAAGCTCGCCCGTAATCGGCGAATGAACCGCGATGTCGCCGGCTTGCGCCGCCTGGGCGATGCCGAGATCGGCGAGGATGGTCGAAGCGTTCATAAGAAGAATCCCTTTAATTTCCAATGCGAAACAAGAGTAAGTTCGGAAACTATACACGCGGGGTTTTATGGCGGCAAGCGCAATCGCGGCAGGGGTGGCGGCGGACGCCGCCTGGCTGCTGGCCAACTCGCCCCGGAGGCTTGCAGAATATAGGATAGCCGGATTTGGCGGGGTCTGCGTGTGGCGGGGCTGACATCCCTGAACGGGAGGTTTTGTTTCTTATTGGAAAATTTTCAGAACTGGAGTGTCGACAGGAACGCTCAGCTATCCGCCATCAGCCGATCCACCAGCGCCCGGGCGAACGGCGGCAAGTCCTTGACGCTGCGCACGCAGATTTTCAGCTTGCGTTCGGCCCACGCATCGTTCAGACGCACGAGGGCGATCTGCATGGTCTTGCCGTGACGCAGCGCGACGGATTCCGGCACGATGCCAATGCCCACGCCCGCCTCGATCATCCGGCAGGCGGCCTCGAAGTTTCCGACCTGGATGCGCAGCTTGAGCCGCACGCCGAGCGCGTCCGCCGCGCTCGTCACGAATGCGTGAATCGCGCTCGAAGTAGGCAAGCCGACGAAGTTGTCTTCGAGGGTCTGCGCGAAATCGACCGAGGGCTCACGCGAGAGTGCATGGTCCTTCGAGGTCACGAGGATCAGCCGGTCGTCGCGATAGGGCAGCATCTCCAGATGCTCGGCGTGCACGTTGCCGGCGACGATGCCGATATCGGTCGCACTTTCGGCGACGCCCTTGACGATCTCGCCGCTCAGGACTTCGCGCAGGTCGATGTTGACGTCAGGATGATCGCGCAGGAAATGGCTCAGAACCGTAGGCAGAAACTCGCTGATCGCGGTGGTGTTGGCCCAGATCCGCACGTGTCCCTTGATGCCTTCGCCATACTCCTGCATGTCGCCGGCCAGGTGTTCGACCCGTTCGAGTACGAGCCGCGCATGGTGGACGAACGCCTCGCCGGCGGGCGTGGGCGTCACACCCTGGCTGGTCCGATAGAGCAGCTTGAAGCCAAGTTGCTCCTCGAGATTCTTGACGCGGTTGCTCGCCGCCGGCGCCGAGAGGTGCGAACGCTCCGCCGCGCGAGCGAGGTTCTTCGTGTCGGCAATGTTGACGATGAGCCGCAGGTCTACAAAATCGAAATGCATGACAAAAGCCGTGGGGTGAGCGCCGACGCAAAGTTCCATCTTAACCCCCTGACCCCATCTGCGACTGAAGTCACACGGCCTGAAACCAGGCAGTCCCTGGAAAATCTCACCTCAAGCCGCGTGCGACCCACGCCACACGCGGCACAAGCAAGGCAACAGCAAGGCAAAAGCAGGCAGCCCCTGGAAAGTCTCACCTTAAGGTCCGGCGCTCTCCCCTTCTTCACCCTTACGCGGATCGCTGCGCCGCACCGCCCGCCGTCACTTCAACGGTACTCGCCCCATACATCTGCGTATCCGGCGAAATCTCCTCGAGGGTCTGCCGGCTCGTCTCGATACGCAGCGCCAGAATCGCCGCGCTCATCAGCAGCAACACGCCACCGACCATCGCCAGCACACCCGTCACGCCAAAATGCGTATACAACAGCAGCGCGACATAAGGCGTGGTCATCGAGGCCGCCCGGCCGCAGGTTCCGGCCACGCCGGTGCCGCGCAAACGGTGTGCTGTGGGAAACAGCTCCGGGATATACCCAAACAGACCCAGCGTGCAGATCGTATAAATCGAGGTGACGAGCGCAAACCCGACAATCGAAATCGCTGCGGGTGCGCGCATCTGCACATAGATCAAGGCCAGCGCAATCGTCACCGCGGAAAACAGCACGAGGCCGTTGCGGCGGCCCATACGGTCCGTGACGACAAAGCCCACCACCGCGCCGAACGGCGCCCCGAACGACATCAGCAGCACAAAGCCGAGCGATTGCACGATCGTCAGCCCTTCCTTAACGAAGAACGTGGGCAGCCAGGCCACAAAGCCGTACAGCGACATATTGATCGCCATGCAGGTGAGCGCGGCCACCAGCGTGCGGCCGATCATTCCCCGGGCGAACAGCGCCGACAGCGGTGCGGCCGGCACTTCGTGACTCGCCACGCGCGCCACCGGCGGCAGCTTGCCGGCCCGCGCCTCGACCTCCCGCTCGATTGCCGCCACCGTCGCCTCGGCTTCATCGAGGCGCCCCACTGTTTCGAGCCAGCGCGGCGACTCCGGCATGCGATGGCGCAGGAACCACACGATCAGCGCACCGACGCCGGCAATCGCGAACATATAGCGCCAGCCCAGATGTGGAATCACCCAGTAACCGACTGCCGTCGCGCCGAGCAATCCCGAGTTGATGATCAGCGCCAGCAGCGAGGTCCAGCGTCCGCGCGTGGCCGGCGGCACGAATTCGCACAGCGTGCCGGCCGCCACCACCAGTTCCGCGCCGAGTCCGATGCCCATCACGAAGCGCAACAGGATCAGCCAGTAGATGTCCGGAGCGAAGCACGCGGCCAGCGACGCGAGGCCGAAAATCGCCAGGTTCGCCTGGTACGAATAGCGCCGCCCGAAGCGGTCGCCGAGATAGCCCGAGAGGCCCGCGCCGATCATCATGCCCATGAAGGTGGCGGAGATGAAAAACGAGCCGAGCCGCAAATCGGTGAAGCCGGTTTTGACCATCGCGGCAAGCGAGCCGTTGGCGAGATAGATGTCGAACGCGTCGAGAAACGCGCCGGCGCCGATCAGGCCAAGGATTTTCCAGTGAAAACGACTGATAGGCAGGCGGTCGAGCCGCGCGCCGGAATTGACGGTAGCCAAGCTTTGTCTCCTTTAGCGCTTGTTCCGGTCCCATGCAATAGGGTTGCGGATAGTGCCCATGCGGTTGGATCCGCAGGTTCGAAGAAGCGTGCGCGGCTGTCTTGGGTGGGATGACAGCTCTACTGCACGTTCCTGGGTGGCGTGGCTTCGATCGGCCTTCGCCTGAGCAGGCTAAGAGTGCAATAGCCGGCTCGAAGTGGGAATTCGCATTGTTGGAAGCCGGTGTTTTGCTGAGGTTAAGGAGAGGGGCGGCACGCGTCAGCCGCCGTTACGCGGCCCCTCCCTTCAGTTCTGGCCGAGAATCCGCTGCGCTTTGAGGATCACGGGCAGATCGACCATCTTGCCGTCGACGGCCACCGCTGCCCCTTTGCTCTGCGCCACTGCCTGCAGAACCCGCTCGGCCCACGCGAGGTCCGCCTCGCTCCATGCATACGCCCGATGCACCGCTTCAAGCTGCTTCGGATGGATGCACAGCTTGCCGCCGAAGCCGAAGCGGCGGCCGCGCCGGGCCTCGGCCTCGATGGCGGCGGCATCGTCGATCGTGGTCGAGACGCCATCCACCGGCGCGCCGATGCCGGCCAGCCGCGAAGCCAGCACGATCTGCGAGCGGAACAGATGCAGTTCCTCGCCGTCGCCGTCTATGCCCAGATCGATCTGGAAATCGAGCGTCCCAAACACGATGCGGCTCACGCGAGGCGCAGAGCACAAGGCCGTCAGGTTGGCAAAGCCATGCGCCGTTTCGACGATCGGCAGCACGGTCAAACCCGCGTGAGCCTGCGCCAGCACTGCACTCACCTGCTGCTGGGTCTCCGCCTTCGGCAACACCACGCCCGCGATACCCGGATGCCCCGCGAGTGCGGCGATATCGTCGGCAAACCAGGGCGTATCGGAGCCGTTGACCCGCACCCACGCCGGCCGCACCGGGTCTGCGGCGGCAAGCACGGCGGCGCGCGCAGCGGGTTTTTCAGCAGGCTGCACGGCATCTTCGAGGTCGAGGATCACGGCATCCGCACCCGCTGCACGCGCCTTTTCGAAGCGCTCCGGACGGTTGCCCGGCACAAACAGGTACGAGCGCGGCGGCGCGGCCCTCATGCCGTGACCTCGTCTGCAAAAACCGTTTCGACACGCGGCTGCGACGCAATCTGCCATGCGTGTTCCAGCAGCCGCGATGTTTCCTCTTCCGAGGCCGCGCCGGAAAACGCTGCCAGCCGACGCACCTTGCTCGCCAGTTCCGCACGCGTCAGCGTATTGCCAGGGTCGCCCTTAGGTTCGTCCGCACGACCGTGCAACGTGCGGCCATCGCGCGTTTGCACGCTCACCTTGCCGATCCAGCGCGCCGGATAGGCGGCGTCCACTTCGGCGTCGAAGACCATCTCCACCTTGGCGCGGAAGGCCGCAATCGCGTCGGCGTCAAACTCCTCCTCGAACTCGGTCACGCCCGCATAGCCGTGATACGCGACGAGTCCCAGCACGGTGCCCATATTGAACTTCGCCTGATGCACGGTGCGCGGCGTGACAACGGCCCCCAGCACATCGATTGCGCCTTGATGCACGTGAGCGGTGACCTTGACGATCTCCTGCGGCGCGAGCGCATGCTGCTGAACCACCGCGAGCAGCGCGTCGGCGGCCGGATGCGTGTGGCGGCAGGCCGCGTGGTACTTGAACGAGGTCTCGGCGGTGGCCCAACGGCCGCCCAGACGGTCGACGAGGCGCGCAGGATCGGCGTCGCTCGACATGCCCGCGGCCATACCCTGCGCGCCTTCGAGGATGTGCGTCGCGCCCCTGAAACCGTCGGCGGCAAGCTGCGCCGCCATCAGGCCGTTGGCGGCGGCCATCGCGGTATGCAGCTGTTTCGAATCCGCCGCATCGCGCAGAAATTCCCACAGGCCGCTCGCCTGGGTGCCCGCCGAACCGAACGCGTCGAGCATCTGGGTGGGCGTCAGGCCCAGCAGACGCCCTGCGGTGGCAGCCGCAGCGACCGTCCCGGCCGTGCCGGTGGTGTGAAACACCTTGTAGTGCGAGCGGCCAAGGAACTCGCCAATCCGGATGCCCACCTCGTAGCCCGCCACCGCTGCCGCGATAAATTCGCGTCCCGAGGCGCGATTCGCTTGCGCCAGCGCGAGCGCCACCGGAAACACCACGGTCGCCGGGTGAAACACCGAGCCGTTGTGCACGTCGTCCTGCTCGGCGAAGTGCGAGGCCGCGCCGTTCACCATCGCGGCGAAATACGGCGTGGTGCGGCTGCGGTCGATGAGGATTTCGCACGGGTCATCGGCGAGGCCACCGCCCGCCTGGCGCGCGAACCGGGCGATGGTTTCGACCGGTCGCGCGCCCTTGCCGGCCAGCGCCGAGCCTAGCCAGTCCACATACAGATTGACGGTGCGCTCGACCACCGGATGAGGAATGGCGTCGAAGTCCAGTTGCGCAGCGAAAGTCGCCAGCGTGCGGCTTGGATGGTCGGTCATGATGGGAAGGGGCTCGTGTCGAGGGGGTGAGAGTGCCGGTAAGTCTGCCTATGAGTGCGCCGGTTCAGATCGTGCCGGCGGCGCGCAAGGCATCGATCTGCGCGCTGTCGTAACCGAGTTCGCGCAAGATCGCATCGGTGTGTTCGCCGAGTGCCGGTACGGGGTCCATGCGTGGTTCGAAACCGGTGGGCAAGCCTGGCGGCAGCAACGCCGGGATCGTTCCGGCAGGCGTGCGGACTTCCTGCCAACGCTCGCGCGCCGCCAGTTGCGGATGCACCCACACGTCGTTCAGCGTGTTCATCTGCGCGTTGGCAATGCCGGCCGCTTCCAGCCGCTCGATCACTTGCGCGGCGCTCAACGGAGCAAACGCTGCGACGATCACAGCACGCAGCGCGTCGCGCGCCGCCGTGCGCCTGGAATTCGAGGCGAAACGCGGGTCTGCAGCCAGCTCCGGCTGCACCAGCACCTGCTCGCAGAACAGCTTCCATTCACGCTCGTTCTGCAGGCCCAGCATGACCGTCTTGCCGTCGCCGGCGGGGAATGGGCCATAGGGATAAATCGTCGCGTGCGCGGCTCCCGAAAGCGCGGGCGGTGTCTGGCCGTCGATTGCGTAGTAGAGCGGATAGCCCATCCACTCGACCATGCTTTCGAGCATCGACACGTCGATGCGGCAACCGCGCCCCGTGCGCGAGCGCAACAGCAACGCGCTGAGGATGTTGGAATACGCGTACATGCCGGCAGCGATATCGGCGACCGAGCAACCGGCCTTGGCAGGCTCGCCGGGTGAACCGGTAATCGACAGAAAGCCCGATTCGCTCTGGATCAGCAGGTCGTAAGCCTTCTTGTCGCGATACGGGCCATCCGCGCCATAGCCGGAGATATCGCAGACAATCAGCTTCGGATACTTTTCGCTCAAGGCCTCGTAGCCGAGGCCCAGCCGGTCCGCCGCGCCCGGCGCGAGGTTCTGCACCAGCACGTCCGCATCGGCCACCAGCGCATCGAGAATCTTCGCGGCCTCCGTCTGCTTCAGATCGAGCGCCAGGCTCTCCTTCGAGCGGTTGGTCCAGACAAAGTGCGAGGACAGGCCCTGCACCCGCTCATCGTAGCCACGCGCGAAATCGCCGACGCCCGGCCGCTCCACCTTGATCACCCGGGCGCCGAGATCGGCAAGCTGACGCGTACAGAATGGCGCCGCAATGGCATGCTCAAGTGTGATGACCTTGATACCGTCTAGAGGTCTCATCTGCGCTTCACCTTCGGAATCAGAACGAACGCGGCAAGCCGAGAATATGCTCGGCGACATACGAGAGAATCAGGTTCGTCGAAATCGGCGCCACCTGGTACAGCCGCGTTTCGCGGAATTTGCGCTCCACGTCGTATTCGCACGCAAAGCCAAAGCCGCCGTGGAATTGCAGGCAGGCGTTGGCCGCTTCCCATGAGGCATCCGCGGCCAGCAGCTTCGCCATGTTCGCCTGGGCGCCGCAAGGCTCATGCGCATCGAAGCGCCGCGCGGCTTCAAAACGCATCAGGCTCGCGGCTTCAACGTTGACGTAAGAGCGCGCAATCGGAAACTGCACGCCCTGGTTCTGCCCGATCGGGCGGCCGAACACGACCCGCTCCTTCACATAGGCCGACACCTTGTCGACGAACCAGTAACCGTCGCCGATACATTCCGCGGCGATCAGCGTGCGTTCCGCGTTCAGCCCGTCGAGAATGTATTTGAAGCCCTGGCCTTCCTCGCCGATCAGGTTTTCCGCGGGGATTTCGAGGTTGTCGAAGAACAGTTCGTTGGTCTCGTGATTGACCATGTTCAGGATCGGCTGCACGGTCAGGCCGTGGCCGATCGCCTCGCGCAGGTCCACGATAAAGATCGACATGCCCTCGGACTTCTTCTTCACGTCGGCTAGCGGCGTGGTGCGCGCCAGCAGGATCATCAGGTCGGAATGCTGCACACGCGAGATCCACACCTTCTGGCCGTTGATCACATAGCGGTCGCCGCGCCGCTCGGCGGTGGTCTTGATCTTCGTGGTGTCGGTGCCGGTGGTGGGTTCGGTCACGCCCATCGATTGCAGGCGCAATTCACCGCTGGCGATCTTCGGCAGATACTTGCGCTTCTGCTCCGCCGAGCCGTGCCGCAACAGCGTGCCCATGTTGTACATCTGCCCGTGGCAAGCACCCGAGTTGCCGCCGGCCCGGTTGATTTCCTCCATGATGACCGACGCCTCGGTCAGCCCCAAACCCGAGCCGCCATACTCCTGCGGAATCAGCGCGGCGAGCCAGCCCGCCTTGGTCAACGCATCGACAAAGGCTTCGGGATAGCCGCGCGCTTCGTCGATCTTGCGAAAGTATTCGCCGGAGAATTGCTGGCACAGATCGCGCACGGCTTCGCGAATGTCCTGGAAAGAATCGGATTGCGTGGTTTGCATGGGGTATTCAAGAGAAAGCAGTGAAGTTCAGCGGCGCCACGGTATGCCTCAGGCCAGCGCGGCGGTGGCGCGCATGGTCAGGTAGCCCTCGTGATCTTTCGCCCACAGCTCGATGGTCTTGCCGTCCGCGGAAGGCAGGCCGCAGACGGTGAACGGATGGTTCGCATAGGTCGGGCGTAGCGCCTTGAAGGCGAAGCTCTGCAGCGTGGCTTCGGGCAACTCGCGGCGCACGAGATCGACCAGCAAGGTTGCAATCAGCGGGCCATGCACGACCAGGTCCGGATAGCCTTCAACCCCGGTCACGTAGGGATAGTCATAGTGAATGCGGTGGCTGTTGAAAGTCAGCGCGGAATAGCGGAACAGCAGGACGGGATCGGTGTGGATGGTGCGCCGCCATGTTTCGCCTTCGGGCGCGGGTGCTGCTTTGGGCGCAGGCGCATCGGGATGCGGGGCGTCGCGGTAGACGATGTCGTGCTCTTCCTCGATCCTCAGCTCGCCGCCCACCTCAATGCTGTGCTGCACCGTGACGAATACGAGGCGGCCCGAGCGGCCGGTTTTATCCTCGATATTGGCGATGGTCGAGGTGCGCACCGCGCGCTCGCCGACTTTCAGCGGCTCGTGGAACGTCAGGCGCCCGCCAGCCCACATCCGCCGCGGCAACGGTACCGGCGGCAGAAACCCGCCACGCTTCGGATGACCGTCCGGACCCGCCTCCGCCAACGGTGATACCGGCAGGAAATATAGCCAGTGCCACATCGGCGGCACCACATCGCCCGTCTCCGTCCGGTCCAGCGTCGCCGCCAGCGCGTTGAGCGGAAACGCGGTGATGGTGTCCTTGACGACTTCCTGCTTGTCGAGCCAGGCGTCGAGGTTCTGGGGAGAAGCGGACATGGGGCTGCACTCCGGAAAAGCTAAATAGGGTCTTACTATGAACCTTACGGGGCGTTCCGCGAAGTTCGCATTTCGAAAGCGCGTCTTTGCTTTTGCTTAATACCCGGCCTTTCAGATTCATGACTTCTGCTGGCGCGGGGAGTTCCGCCGAATTGGAGAGCAAGACCCGGGGTGTTTGGCGGCACATAGCTTCGTACACTGAGCCCATTGAATATTGAAGCAGAACTCTGGAGCCTCGCATGAGCACCGTCCTGAAGCACGTTCACGAAAGCGCAAATGTCGTGGATACGAGCGCCGTTTCACCTGACTCATCGAGCGAGGGAGTGGCGCGCCGCGTCGACGCGGTGGCGTGGTCAGACGTCGAGCAGAATCTCGACCAGCACGGCAGTGCGCTGATTCGCGGCCTCCTCTCGGCACGGGAATGCGACGCGCTCGTCCACCTTTATCCGCACGACGAGTTTTACCGCAGCCGCGTGGTGATGGCGCGCCACGGTTTTGGCCGCGGCGAATACAAGTACTTTGCCTATCCGCTGCCGGACCCGATCGAAACTCTGCGCCGTACCGTGTACCCGCATCTCGTGCCCGTAGCGAACCGCTGGAACAGCATCATGCACATCGACACGCGCTACCCGTCGCGGCACGCCGAATTCATCCGGCGTTGCCACGACGCCGGCCAGCTAAGGCCAACGCCGCTCATCCTTCAGTACGCCCCGGACGACTACAACTGCCTGCATCAAGACCTGTACGGCGAGCACGTGTTTCCGCTACAGCTCGCCATCCTGCTCTCCGAGCCGGGCCAGGACTTCACAGGCGGCGAGTTCGTGCTGACCGAGCAGCGGCCGCGCATGCAGTCGCGCGTTGAAGTAGTGCCGTTGCGCAAAGGCGATGCCGTGGTGTTCGCGGTGCACCATCGCCCCGTGCAGGGCACGCGGGGGAGTTACCGGGTCAACATGCGGCACGGCGTGAGCCGCCTGCATTCGGGCCACCGGCACACGCTCGGGGTCATCTTTCACGATGCGTTGTGAAGGGCCCGCTTGCTTGTTCCGCTTATTCCGCTTGCCCCGCCTGTTCTGCCTGCGCCAGCCGTTCCACCCTTCCAGCCCTTGAACTCCGCCACCAGAAAGTCCACGCAGGCCCGCACCTTCGCCGAACTCGCGCGGCGCTCCGGATAGACCGCCCATACGTTCGCCGGCTGCGACGCCTGCGGCAACACCTGTACCAGCGTGCCGTCCGCCAGCAGCGGCGCGACGTCCCAGATCGAGCGCAACACGATGCCGTACCCGGCCACCGCCCATTGCACGGCGATTTCGCCATGATTGGTCGACAGCGGCCCGGTCACCTTCAACTGCGACTCCTTACCGTTGACCGTCAGCCGCCACACGCCGAACGGGTGATCGCGCTCCTTGATGACAAGGCAGCGGTGCGCCGCGAGATCCGCCAGCTCGCGCGGCCTGCCATGACGCTCAAGATAGGCCGGCGACGCACACAGCACGCGATGATTCGCCGCCAGCTTGCGCGCGATCAGATGCGGCGCGATCTCGTCGCCGATGCGCACATCCAGATCGAAGCCTTCCGCGGCGACATCGACGATCCGGTCGAACAGATCCAGACGCACGTTCAACTGCGGATGCGCCGCCGACAGGCGCGCCACCGCCGGCGCCACCACATGCCGGCCAAAGCCGAAACTGCTGGAAATGCGCAGCGTGCCGCTCGGCGTGCGCTGCGCCGTGGAGACGTCTTCGACCAGATGCTCGACGTCATCGAGAATCTTCTCGGCCCAGGCGAACACCTGGGCGCCCGCCTCGGTAATCGCGACGCGCCGGGTGGAGCGGTGCAGCAAACGCGTGCCGAGATCGGCTTCGAGCATGGCGACGCGCTTGCTGACGAAGGCCGGCGAGACGCCCAGCAACTCCGCGGTGGCACTAAAGCTGGCGTGCCTTGCGACGGTACAGAACACACGCAGATCGGCGAGATTGGGCGTTTTATTCACGATTCGTGGAAAGTGGATTAACCTGCAAAGGGCTGCCGCGCCCCCGCCAGTATGCATAGAATGGGACAGTCGCGCGGCATGACGGCCGCACTGTGTCACGCTGCGGGTCAGACCGCGGGCCGCACAGTACCAAGCCGCGCATCGTTTTGGCTCCCACGCCCCACGCCATTCTTCTGGACGTTCGACATGACCAGCAAACAGCATCGTATCGCCGTGATCCCCGGCGACGGCATCGGCAAGGAAGTGATGCCGGAAGCCCTCCGCGTCCTCGACGCGGTCAGCCGCCGCTTCGGCATCGAACTCTCGTACAAGCCTATCGACTGGGCCAGTTGCGACTACTACGCGCAGCACGGCCAGATGATGCCCGACGACTGGAAAGCGCAGCTCTCCGATTGCGACGCCATCCTGTTCGGCGCGGTCGGCTGGCCCGACACCGTGCCCGATCATATTTCACTGTGGGGTTCGCTGCTCAAGTTTCGCCGCGAGTTCGACCAGTATGTAAACCTGCGTCCGGCGCGCACCTTCGAAGGCGTGCGTTCGCCGCTCGCCGCCCATAACGCCCAGGGCATCGACTTCTTCATTGTGCGCGAGAACACCGAGGGCGAGTATTCGTCGGTGGGCGGCACCATGTTCGAAGGCACCGAGCGCGAAGTAGTGATGCAGCAGTCCATTTTCACGCGCCACGGCACCAACCGCGTGCTGAAGTTCGCCTTCGATCTCGCGCAGCGCCGCGCCCGCCGTCATGTGACGGTGGCGACCAAGAGCAACGGCATCGCCATCAGCATGCCGTGGTGGGACGCACGCGCGGCGGAGATCGCCGCCACGTACCCGGATATCACGTGGGACAAGCAGCATATCGACATCTTGTGCGCGCGCTTTGTGCTGCAGCCGCAGCGCTTCGACGTGGTAGTCGCCTCCAACCTGTTCGGCGACATTCTCTCGGATCTCGGCCCGGCCTGCACCGGCACGATCGGCATTGCGCCGTCGGCGAACCTGAATCCGGAGCGGCGCTTTCCCTCGCTGTTCGAGCCGGTGCACGGTTCGGCGCCGGATATCGCGGGGCAGCATATTGCCAATCCGGTCGCCATGATCTGGTCGGCGGCCATGATGCTCGACTTCCTCGGTGCCGGGACGGGGGCTGAACACGATGCGCATGAAGCGATCGTGGCGGCAATCTCGGAGGTGCTGAAGCAAGGACCGCATACCCGCGACATGGGCGGCCAGGCATCGACCGAAGAAATTGGCGCGGCGATTGCCGGGCGAATCGCAAGCCACGCGTAGTACATGCAGTGGGCCGCGTAACGCGGCCCAACGCTAACTGCTCGCCGCCAGATACGCGCTAGGCGTCGTACCGACGGTGCGCTTGAAGTGCCGCCCGAGATGGCTCTGATCGAAGAAGCCCACCTCCGTCGCCACGACTGAAGGCGGCAAGCCCCTACGCAGCAGGCGCTGCGCGTGCCGCACGCGAACCATGCACACGTAGCGGTGCGGCGAGATTCCCACTTCCGCGCGAAACAGCGCTGCAAAACGCGACACGCTCAACTCGGCCTGGGCCGCGAGCGTGGCGAGCGTCACCGGCTGGGAGAACGACGCTTCGATAAACTCGATCGCCCGCTCGATGGGCCGCGTCGCGCGACGCGATGCCCCGGGCGTGGCGGCCAGGGTGAGCGATTGGTCGGACTCCTCACTGCCTGCCTCCTCTGCAAACAGGCCTGCGGATTCATCCAGATGAGCGGTCAGCATGATCGCGGTCCCTATGCGGCCTGCGGCGCGTGAGCGGCGACGCTGGCGAAGCGGCGAATATCGAACGGTTCCAGCGGCGTGCTGGTCGCGCCGGTATCGATCAGCTCGGCCATCGTATCGCCGACGCCCGGTCCGAGCTGGAAGCCATGCCCGCAGAAACCGAACGCGTAATACAAGCCGCTGACGTTGCCGCTCGGGCCCATGATCGGACGGTCGTCGGGCATGTAACCTTCAATCCCGCTCCAGACACGGATGATATTGAGCTTCGACAACGCCGGCGCCACCCGGTACAGCTGGCGAAACTGCAGCAGCGTGTTTTGCGGCAGCACGTAGGCGCGCCGCAGGTCCGGATAAGCCGGTCCCCGCGCGCAACCGCCAATCACGATGTTGCCGCGCGCAATTTGCCGGAAGTACGCCACTTCCTCGATCAACGGCGACGAGACACCGACCACAGGGCGAATGCCGTAGGTGGTCGGCTCGGTCACGGCCATCTGCGGACCGTGCACCGCAATCGGCACGGGCTCGCCGAACTGCTCGCTCAGCAGGCTACCCCATGCGCCCGCGGTCACCAGCAGCAGCGGGGCGTGAAAGCTGCGGCCATCGGTGCTGGTGGCGCGGAACTCCGCGCCTTCTTTTTCGATGGTGGCAATCTCGGTGTTCTCGATAACCTGCGCGCCCAGACGCGCAGCGGCACGGCCGAACGCAGGCGCCGCGAGCCGCGGATTGGCATGGCCGTCCTTCTCCGAGTACGAACCTGCCAGCACTTGCGGCCCGAGGAACGGGAAACGCGCCTTCATCTCCGCGCCGCGTACGAGTTCGAGGTTCAGGCCGTAGTGAGCCGCTTCTTTCGCATAGATCTCGAACTGATCCGCCTGCTCCTCGCGATAGCAAACGCGAATATGGCCGGACATCAGAAACTCCGCGTCGTGGCCGATCAGTTCGGGCAGCTTGCCCCAGATCTCTCGCGAGCGGTTGGCGAGCGGCAACTGCGGCAGGAAACGCCCCTGGCGCCGCACATTGCCGAAGTTGGTGCCGCTCGCCTGCTGCCCCACGAGGCCGCGCTCGAGCAGGATCACCGAGCGGCCCCGCCTGCGCAGGAAAAACGCCGTGGCCGCACCCATGATGCCGCCGCCGACAATGATCACATCTGCTTGCGCCCGAGTCATTCGACCTCCTCAACCGTCGCGATGGAAAGCGGCTTGACGGGCGCTTGCCCGCGCAGCCGGCCGACCTGCCCGATCGGCACACTCGCCGCAGCCGCGATGATTTCCGCCGCCGCGTGGCCGCAATAGCGCCCCTGGCAGCGCCCCATGCCGACGCGGCTGAAGGCCTTCGCGCGATTGGCTTCGCAGGCGCCTTCTTCGCGGATCACGCGACGCAATTCGCCCACCGTTACGCCTTCGCAACGGCACACCACGGTGTCGTCCGAGAGATGTGCGGCCTGCGCGGCGGGCCAGGGAAATGCTTCAAGCAGACCGAGGCGGAAACGGTCCATCTTCTGTTGCTGGCGCTTCAGGTCGTCCAGCGTCGCGGTATCGATGGTGTGGCCGAGGTCCTGCAATGCCGCGTAGGCAGCAAGACGGCCAGCCAGCTCAGCGCCATCCGCGCCGAGCACGCGTACGCCGTCGCCTGCCAGATACACGCCGGCTTCCGAGCTGCGGCCCAGTTCGTCGATTTGCGGCAACCACTGGCGCGACGGCTCGTCGAAGCGAAACGCGCAACGCGCGAGATCGGCAAGCTGCGTTTCCGGGCGCAGGTGATAGCCGAGCGCCACCGCATCGCAGCTCACCTGCTGCACCCGTCCTTTGGCGTCGCGATAGTTCACGCCCTGCACGCCTGCCGCATCCGAGCCAATAATTTCCAGCGGTTCAATGCCGTTCTCCACGACGACGCCCGCCTTCTTCAGTGATGAAACAAGCGCGGCGCCCTTTTTCAGCACATCAGGCCGCGCCAGCAGTTTCGGCAGCGCGCGCAGGCGCTGGCCACGCCTCGACGTATCGAGCACCGCCGCCACTTGCGCACCGGCCTGCACGTACTGACTCGCCACCAGATACAGCAGCGGCCCCGAGCCCATGAACACGACCTTGCGGCCAATCGATACCGCTTGCGCCTTCAACGCGATCTGCGACGCACCAAGGCTGTAGGTTCCCGCGAATTGCCAGCCCTTCACCGGCATCAGGCGGTCCGTCGCACCGGGACATAGGATCAATGCGTCATACGGCAGCGCGCTGGCATGGCCGTCACGCACGACATGCAGCTTGCGCTCGGCGACATTCCACGCAAGCGTTTCCGGCCGGTAATCGATCTGTGCGCGCAGACGCTGGAACGTGCCATGCAAGTCCTCTGCGCGTGCAGCCTCGGTCCCATACAACTTCGCATAGGGCCGGGAAAAGTTGTCCGGCTGCCGGCGATAGATCTGTCCGCCATCACGGCGGCCCTCGTCAATGACACTCGGACGGATACCTGCGGCCAGCAACGTCTGCGCGCAGCGCACGCCGGCCGGCCCGGCACCGACAATGATTACGCGAGGTTCGCCCATTGCTCCTCCGCTTGAGTCGTCACAATCTGCAGGCCATCGCTGACCACGGTGGTGCAGGCGCGCAGCCGCTCGCCATCGGTCGTCCGGACCCAGCAGTCCTGGCAGGCACCCATCAGGCAGAAGCCCGCGCGCACCTCGTTGCCGAACTCGGACTGCCGCACGTGGTCCACCGAGCAGAGCATCGCCACCAGCAGCGTGTCGCCCGCCAATGCCTCCACCGCCTTGCCGTCCACGCGGATCGTCACGCTCTTGCGTCCGGTCTCACCGAGCCGGATGAATCGTCCACTCATGCTGTCGCTCCCTGCGCACGGCCATCGTGATGAATGGCCGCACTATCGTTCACCGGATCAATCCTGTTCGTCAGCACATGGCGCAGAAACTCGCGCGTGCGCGCCTCGCGCGGCGAGCACAGAACCTGCTGCGCGCTACCCTCCTCGATAATCTGGCCGCCGTGCAGAAAGCACACGCGGTCGGCCACTTCGCGGGCGAAGCCCATTTCATGCGTGACCACCAGCATCGTCATACCCTCGCGCGCCAGCGTGCGCATCACCGCGAGCACTTCGCCCACCAGTTCAGGATCGAGTGCGGAAGTCGGCTCGTCAAACAGGATCGCTTTGGGCTTCATCGCGAGCGAGCGTGCAATGGCTACCCGTTGCTGCTGCCCGCCCGAGAGTTGATGCGGATACGCATGCAGCTTTTCGCCGAGCCCCACCTTACCGAGCAGTTCAATGGCTTCGCGATGCGCCTCATGCTTCGGCTCGCCCTTCACATGCACGGGGCCTTCCATCACGTTCTCGAGCGCCGTGCGATGCGGAAACAGATTGAAGCGCTGGAACACCATGCCGACTTGCGTGCGCAAGCGGTTGATCTGGCGCGAGCGTTGCTCGACGCGCTGATCCATCAGCTTGATCTCGCCGGTATCGTACGATTCGAGCGCGTTGATACAGCGCAGCAGGGTCGACTTGCCCGAGCCCGACGCGCCGATCAGGCACACCACTTCGCCCTGCTTGATGTTCAATGAAATGCCCTTCAGCACCGGAACGGCGCCAAAGCTCTTGTGCACATCAACGATCTCGATCATGGCATCCTCGCCTGAGGTCCGGCTTGAAGCCTGGCTTGTGGCCTCGTTCAGCGTTCGCATCGCCTTCATATCGTCTTCACTTCGCCTTGTGCTTGCCGAAACGCTTTTCCAGACTGCGTGTCAGGCTCATCAACGGCAGGCTCATCGCCAGATAACCGAGCGCCACCAGCGTATACACGGTGACGTTCTGGAACGTCGAGGCGGCGATCAACTGGCCCTCGCGCGTCATCTCGGCCACGGTGATCGTCGAGGCGAGCGACGAGTCCTTCAACATCATCACCAGCGTGTTCGCATACGGCGGCAGCGCGACGCGCACGGCCTGCGGCAGGATCACGCGGTACATCGTCTTCACGCGGCCCATGCCGATCGACTGGGCCGCTTCAAACTGGCCAGGGTCAACGGCTTCGATGCCCGAGCGGATGATCTCCGCCACATAGGTCGAATAGCCGAAGCCCAGACCGATGATGCTCGCTTCGAGCGCCCCCATCTGAATACCGATATCGGGCAGCACGAAGTAGATATAAAACAGCAGCACGATCATCGGCAGGCCGCGCACCACGTTGATCATCGCGCTGACCACCGTCACGACGCCTGGGTGGCGCGACATTTTCAACAGCGCCCAGACGAGTCCGAGCGCGGTGCTCAATACCAGGCAGCCCAGCGTGATGATGATGCTCATCAGGGCGCCGCTAAACAGGATCGGAACAAAGTCAGTTATATCGCGCCAATGCATGCGGTGTGCTCTTCAGAATCAGGGCCGTCGCTCACTTCATAACGAAGCCGAAACGCGACGGACGGGACGTGAGGAACAACCCGTACACCGGCCAGGCGCGCTTGCCGGCGACGGGTTTTCGTCACACGAGGTTCGCGTTCAGGTCATGAACCGCTCACGCTCAACTCGTGATCAACTCGCGAGATTCCACTTTTTGAGGATCGCGTTCAGCGAGCCGTCGGCCTTCATCTTCGTCAGCGCATCGTTGATCTTGGCGAGCAGAGCGGCGTTGCCCTTCTTCACCGCAATCGCAATGTCGAACTTCTGCATCGGCACGTAATCGTCCACCACGCGTGCACCGCGCAAACCGCCCGAGGCTTCCTGCGCCTTCAGGATCGGATAGTCGCTAAAGCCCGCGGTAATGCGGCCCAGCACCACGTCGCGCGTCATGTCGGCGGGGCTGTCGTACATCTTCACTTCCTTGAAGATGCCGAGCTTGACCAGCTGGTCGCCGTAGTCGGTGCCGGTCGGCGCGCCCACGACGGTGCCCTTCAGGTCCTGCACCGACTTGTAATCCGTCTTGTTCGAATCCTTGACGATGATGCCTTCGCCGAATGCGGTGACCGGCTGCGAGAAGTCGACCACTTCGGCGCGCTTCGGTGTTGGCGTCATGCCGGCCACGATGATGTCGATCTTGCCCGACACTGCCGACTGGATCAGCGCCGAGAACGGCACCGCGTCGAACGACACGTTGAAGCCTTCGCGCTTGCCGATGGCATCCACCACATCGGGCATCAGGCCTTCGATCTTCTGCGTCTTCACGTCCATAAAGGTGGTCGGCGCGCTCGACGGCGGTGAACCGGCGGTGAGCGTCGGCGCGTCGGCAGCATGGCTCAGGCTTGCACCGAGCATCACGGAGAAGGCGACGCCGGCCTGGAGAGCCAGGCGTTGAACGGCTTGCAGGCGTGCTGCGGGGCGAAGCTCACGGGTGAAACGCAACATGGTCATCCTTGGAGTGTGGTGGTGAAAACCATCGCGGCGCCTCGCACCGCAACGGCAAACAACGGGTACTGCTCCTTCTGCACCGGTTCAATGCAACCGGTTCAATGCAGAATGTCCTGCAAACGGTAATAGGCGCCGACCAGCGGCAGGAACCACGCATGACCGAAATGGCCGGGAATCGCGGGCCATTCGAGCGTGCGCCACGGGTTGCGGGCGGCGGCGCCGAACATCACGTCGGCCATCATGCGCCCCATGTGCACCGACATCTGCACACCATGGCCGCTATAGCCCATTGAGTAATACAGGCCCTCATGCTGACCGGCGCGCGGCAGCCGGTCCGCGGTCATGTCGACAAGGCCGCCCCAGCAATAGTCGAGCCGCACGTCGGCCAGTTGCGGAAAGTAGCTGGCAAGGCCGGCACGCAGAATCCGGCCGCTCTTTTCGTCGGAGCGCGGGTTCGACATCGCGAAACGCGCACGGCCGCCGAACAGCAGACGGTTATCCGCGGTGGCCCGAAAATAGTTGCCGATGTTGCGCGTCGTCACATAGGCGCGCCGCTTCGGCACAAGCTCGTCGAGTTGCGCTGTAGTCAACGGCTCGGTCACGACGATAAAGCTGCCCACCGGGGCGATGCGGCGCCGGAACCATTGCAACGGGCCGATCTGCGATGCGCCGGTCGCAACCAGCACGCGCCCCGCCCTGATCGTGCCGAACTCCGTGCTAACCTCATAACGCTCGCCGTCCAGACGCTTCAGCCCCGTCACCGGCGTGTGCTCGAAAATGCGCGCACCGTGTCTGACTGCAGCAGTCGCGAGGCCGACGCCGAACTTGCCCATATGCATCTGCGCACCATTGCGCTGCACGAGGCCGCCGTAAAAACCGTCCGAACCGACCTCTTCGCGAATCCGTTCGGGCGGAATCAGTTCGACCTCGGGATCGACATTACGCACCAGCGAGTCGTAGGTCCTCGCGAGCTTGTCGAAGTGCTGGGGTTTCGCTGCGAGCTTGATCTTGCCGCCGCGAAAAAAGTCGCAGTCGATCTTTTCTTCGCTGACGATCGACGCCACGGTCGCCACCGCGTTCTCATACGCACGATAGAAGTCGCGCGCCTTATCCGCACCGATGCGCTCGGCCAGCGCCGCGTAATCGTGCGCAAGACCGGTGTTGCACTGGCCGCCGTTGCGGCCCGACGCCTCACCGGCAATGCGGCCGGCTTCCAGCACCGTCACCGGAATGCCGCGCCTGCCCAGCTCGAGCGCGGCGGACAGGCCAGTGAAGCCGCCGCCGATCACCACCACTTCGGCACCGCCCTCGAGCGGGCCTTGCTGCCCGTCGAGAAACGGCGGAGCGGTGTCGAGCCAGTACGAATCGAGCTTCATCGGGTTCCTTCACGCATCGGGACTTATCGGGGCTTGAGTTGAGGGCGTCAATCCAGAGCTTAAAGACCGACGACGCCGGCAAGACCGCCGATGTCCTTGATCTCGGTGTAGTTGTAGAACGGTGTCGACGGTTCATGACCACGCGAGACAAACACCTTGTTCTTCACACCGAGATCGTTGGCCGACATCAGGTCATAGCGCAGGCTCGACGACACATGCAGGATGTCTTCCGGGCCGCAGCCGAGGTTGTCCAGCATGTATTCGAACGCGTGCAGACGCGGCTTGTAGGCCTGCGCCATCTGCGCCGTGTACACCGCATGGAACGGTGCGCCGAGCTTGTCGACATTGCTCTGGATCTGATCGTTCGATGCGTTCGACAGAATCACCAGCGGGATTTCCTTTGCGACCTTGGCGAGACCTTCCGGCACATCAGGGTGCGGACCCCAGGTCGGCACGGCGTCGTAGAAGCGCTGCGCTTCGGCGTCGTCGTACGTGAGGTTCCAGCGCTTGAGCGTGCGGCGCACGGCATTCTTCACGACGTCCTGATACGGCTTCCATGCGCCGAGCACTTCGTCGAGGCGGTACGCGGCGAAGTCACGCACGAACTGTTCCATCTGCTCGGCGCCAACGCGGTCGGCGAAGATTTCGCGAGCCATGTCGCCCATACGGAAACGGGTCAGCGTGCCGTAGCAATCGAAGGTGATGTATTTGGGCCTGAAGCGGGTCATGTCTATGTCCTGTAGTCGGCAATAGTCAGCGATAAAGCCGTCATTGCGTGCGCAGCGACGGCTGCTGAAATGAATTACACCACCGCAAAAAATGCGGGTTGTCGTGTTATGAACGCCGCTGAACACACAATCCGCCGTTTTGCGCCGCCCGCGCAGCACACTATGCGGCGGCACTTCGGGGGTGCCGGGGATGCGCGCCGGTGGTGCGGGTATGCCCTGATACAGGCGCTCGCAGCAAGGCCAATCAAGGCTCAGCGGGTTGCGTGACGGGTTGGTGCAAAGTGCCGTGAAAACGGCAACGGCCGCGTCGGAGATCGACGCGGCCGTCTTGTGAAGCTGAAAACACCGCGTTCAGCAGCAGATCGTGCTGTGTGCGGCTGGTTTTATGTCTGAGGTTTGAAGTTTGACCGAGGTGTTTGCGCTTTGGCTTGCTTCCTGTGTGGATTCAGGCGCCCTGATTCAGATCGATCAGCACGCTCTTGAAACGCAGATTGGCCTCGAACGCCTGGCGTCCCAGATCCTTGCCCAGTCCCGACTGCTTGTAGCCACCGGTCGGGATGACGAAATCGGCGGTCCGACCATAGCGGTTGATCCACACCGTGCCCGCTTCGATACTACGCATCGCTCGCAAGGCACGGCTCAGATCCGCAGTGTGCACGCCCGCGGCAAGCCCGTACTTTTCGTGGCCGGCCAGTGCAAGCGCCTCGTCTTCGTCGTCGAAGGTCTGCACTGTCAGCACAGGGCCGAACACCTCTTCGCGCACCGCCTCAGAAGCAGCGTTCACGTTAGTCAGGATGGTGGGCGCATAGAAAGCGCCCTCGCCGGCGACCGGCAGCCGCATGCCGCCTGTGGCAATCTTCGCGCCCTGCTCGACGCTGCGCTCGACAATGGCTTCGATACGTTGCGCCTGCTTCACCGAGATGATCGGCGGCAGCGTCGTGCCGGCGGCCCACGTGTGGCCAGGGCGCAATGCGGCGAACGCCGCGCCGATGCCGTCGATCAGGCGCGGCGCCGCCGAGTGTTCGACGATCAGCCGCGATCCCGCCACGCAGACCTGCCCGGCATTGCCGGCAATCGCGCCGGCGATGCGGCGCGCCACCAGGTCGAGATCCGGCGCATCCGCGAACACCACTTGCGGGCTCTTGCCGCCGAGTTCGAGCGTGACGGGCTTGGTGCCCGTTTGCGCGCAGGCCGCCATGATGGCCGCGCCGGTCTGGCTCGAGCCGGTGAAGGTCACCTTGGCGATCCTCGAATGGCGCACCAGCGCGTCTCCCGTGACGCGCCCATCGCCCTGCACGACGTTGAAGATGCCCGGCGGCATGCCGGCTTCGATGGCGAGTTCGGCGAGCCGCAAAGCCGAAAACGGTGTCATCTCCGAGGGCTTCAGTACCACCGCGTTGCCGGCCGCGAGCGCCGGCGCGATTTTCCACGACGCCATTACCAGCGGGAAATTCCACGGCGCGATGGCGCCGATCACACCATAAGGCTCGGCGACGATCATGCCGAGATGGTCCGGACGGGTTGCTGCGACCTCGCCGCCGATCTTGTCGGCGAACTCGGAGTAGAAGCGAATGCCTTCGGCTGTGAACGGCACGTCCCACGCGGCGGCGTCGCGGATCGGCCGGGTCGAGCCGAGCGACTCCAGACACGCCAGCGTCGCCACGTCTGCTTCGATCAGCTCAGCCCAGCGACGCAGCGTACGCGCGCGTTCGCGCGGCGCACGGCGGGCCCAGTCGCTGGTCTTGAAGGCATGCCACGCGTTCTCGACCGCACGATCCACGAGTTCGGCATCGGCCACGGGCAACTCCGCGTAGACGGCGCCGTCCGAGGGGCGCGTCACATCGAGTGCGGCGGCACCGTCCACATAGCGGCCACCGATAAAGTGCGCGCTGCGCACGGCGATCAGAGCGGGATCGAAGCTATCCATTGGGTCCATTCCAGTTCGCAGACGAGATGCGAATCATGGTACGGGCGATGCCGCAGCATTTGCTGCCATGATGGGCGGGCGCGACCGCCAGAAGTGCGCGTTATGGAGGGGGTGGGCAGTGGAGCATGCGGTGTGGCTCGTGCAACGGGAATGCCTTGACCGCTACGGGTGGAAATTCCGAACTATGGGGCTGTGCGGTGTCGCTTCGCGATATACCGGAACGCCGCAATGTTGCAAAGGAGGACAACACAGCCAGCGAAAAGGACAGATGCAGCCAAAATAGCCGTCATTCCAAGTACTTCGAGGTCGACAGGATTATTGAGCGCGTTGCTCCCTGTCATTGTTATGGCGCTGAGTACCGGATATTCGATGAACGGCGGCACCTCTTCGAACCAGTTATAGATAGCCCTTGCGAGGTACCAGCCGCAAGCCAGGCTTATCACGACATTGAAGCAGATCAGAACAATCCGCGGGACGTATTTCATCACCGTACGGTCACTGTGCCATATGCCCTGAATGTGGCTCCAGGGACGGGTAGATCAGGTTTGTGTGAACGGACAATTGCCACTGCACGGGCAACCCTAACAGCCCAGATACCTGTAAATGTTGAAATGTGTAAAAGCGTCAGCAAGGCCATCTGAGACCTGGGCGGCGGCATTCCGCCGAACGCCTCGCGCAATAAGATCGTCCTAGCCGCCACGAACGACAGATGCGACATTACCCAGGCATACTGAAGAGGAGTGGAAAGTGACCCAACCGCCTGCTGAAGCCTCCGTCCGGTTTCGTCCGTTGACAGCCGGCGATCTGCCCGCCGCACACGAACTGTCGGTAGCGGTCAAATGGCCGCATCGCCGCGAAGACTGGGAATTCGCGCTGAATCTGGGCGCGGGCGTCGGCGCCGAGGACCCAAGCGGACTCCTCGGCACGGCGTTGCACTGGAAATTCGGCGCGGATCACGCCTCGCTCGGCATGGTGATCGTCGCCCCCGAGCAGCAGGGCCGCGGCATTGGCCGCGATCTGATGACCCGGACCATGGACGCGCTCGGTGAGCGCACCACCTTCCTGAACGCCACGCGAGCCGGCCAGCCGCTCTACGAAAAGTTCGGTTTCAAGGCAATCGGCAGCATCCACCAGCACCAGGGCACGGGCGGCGCGCATCCACCGGCCGTACAACTGGCGCCCGGCGAGCGGATTCGCCCGCTCGGCGCCCGCGACCCCGACCGCCTCGCCGCCCTGTTGAACCGGGCGGCCGGTTATGACCGCGCGGCCGTGCTCGCCGCCTTGCTGAACGTCGCCGAGGGCGTCGTACTCGATCGCGACGGCGAACCGGTCGGCTTCGCGCTGCTGCGCCGCTTCGGCCGCGGTCATGTGATCGGACCGCTGGTGGCGCCGCATGTCGAGGGCGCCCAGGCGCTGATCAGCCACCTGGTCGGTTCGAACGAAGGCAAATTCGTCCGTATCGACGTCGACGGCGGCTCTGGTCTGTCCGACTGGCTCGACGGACTCGGACTGCAGCAGGTGGACGCCGTCGTCACCATGGTGCGAGGCGCTGCACCACAGCCGGAAGGCACGGCACGGATATTCGCCATTACCAACCAGGCGCTGGGCTAAACGCCGGCGGCTTTCAACCAGTCCGATCCCGGCAAACCGCAACCCACCCTAACGGACCCCACGAGATGACCTTCCTCTACAAGGCCGACCCCGTGCGCGGCGCGCAATGGGCACGTCTGTTTGCCGAGAAAGCGCCGCAGATTCCCTTCCGCATCTGGCCGGACGGCAGTTCCGGTGACGAAGCCAGCGCAGTTCGCTACCTCGCCGTCTGGGAAGCGCCGCGCGATCTCGCTACGGCCTTCCCGAATCTGGAAGTGGTGTTTTCGGTGGGCGCAGGCATCGATCAGTTCGATCTCTCCGCCATTCCCGCCGATCTGCCGGTAGTCCGAATGATCGAACCGGGCATCGTGGCGGGCATGGTCGAATACGTGACGCTCGCCACGCTCGCACTGCACCGCGACTGGCTGACCTACGCCGCGCAGCAACGCGAGGGCCGCTGGCAGGCGCTGCGCACTCGCGTCGCAAGCGAGCGGCGGGTTGGTGTGCTGGGTCTCGGCGTACTCGGCCAGGCCGTGCTGACGCAGCTTGCCAGTTTCGGTTTTCAGTGTGCGGGCTGGAGCCGTTCGCCACGCACGCTCGATGGCATCGAATGCTTCGCGGGCGCCGAGGCACTGCCGCAATTCCTGGCCCGCACCGACATTCTGGTGTGCCTGCTGCCGCTTACCGGCGCGACGCGTCATATTCTGAACCGCGATCTGTTCGCCCAGTTGCCGCGCGGAGCCGCGTTAATCAACACGGGGCGCGGCGGCCATCTGCAACAGGACGATCTGCTTGAAGCGCTCGATAGCGGGCAACTGAGCGCCGCGGTGCTCGATGTGGCGGACCCCGAACCGCTCCCGGCGGACCATCCGTTGTGGCGGCACCCGCGCGTCATGCTGACGCCGCACGTTGCCAGCATGACCCAGCCGGACAGCGCGGTCGAAGTCGTGCTCGACAATCTGCGCCGTCATCGCGAAGGCGAGCCGCTGGTGGGACTCGTGGATCGCGCGCGCGGATATTGAAGTTTCCGCCGCAGCACAAAATGCTGCGCCGCCCGCAAAAACACAATTCCCGCCTTCCAGCAGCGCCGAATCCCAACGTCTTCGTTGTTTCTGTCCCGCTACCATGGTTTGCATGCGGTTCGCGCCCGCGGCACGCGTTGCGCGCACCTTTCCGGCACTCGTGCCTTGCTGCGCGCACAACTCACGCACTCCAGACCATGTCCACGTCCTCACTGATCGAATCCGACCGCAAACATCTGATCCACCCGGTTGCCAGCCTGCGCGCCCATGAGCAGCGCGGCGTCACCATTCTCGAATCGGGACGCGGCGCCTGGCTGCGCGACAGCGAAGGCAAGGAACTGCTCGATGCCTTCTCGGGCCTGTGGTGCGTGAATACCGGCTACGGCCGCGACAGCATCGTGCGCGTGGCGACCGAGCAGATGAGCCGCCTGCCCTACGCCACCGGTTATTTCCACTTCGGCTGCGAACCGGCCATCCGTCTCGCGGAACAACTGGTCGAACTGGCGCCTGGCTCGCTGCGTCACGTGTATTTCACACTGGGCGGCTCGGATGCCGTGGATGCGGCGATCCGCTACATCACGAACTTCTACAACGCCACCGGCCGGCCGCAGAAGAAGCAGTTCATTGCATTGGAGCGCGGCTATCACGGCTCGTCGTCGGTGGGTGCGGGACTCACTGCGCTCAGCTCGTTTCATCAGAACTTCGATGTGCCGCTCTCGAACCAGCATCACATCCCGTCGCCGTATCTGTATCGCAGCGAGGCAGGTGACGATCCGCAAGCGCTCATCGACACCTCGGTTGCGGCGTTGCGCGCGAAGGTCGAAGCACTCGGCGCCGAACGTGTGGCCGCCTTCTTCTGCGAGCCGGTACAGGGTTCCGGCGGCGTGATCGTGCCGCCCAAAGGCTGGCTCAAGGCGATGCGCGATGCCTGCCGCGAACTCGACATCCTGTTCGTCGCCGATGAAGTCATCACCGGCTTCGGCCGTACCGGTCCGCTGTTCGCCTGTGCCGCCGAAGACGTCGAACCGGACCTGATGACCGTCGCCAAGGGACTCACGGCCGGCTATGCGCCAATGGGCGCCGTGCTGATGTCCGACGAGGTCTATAACGGCATTGCCGACGGCGCGGGGACCGGCTCGGTTGTCGGTCACGGTCAGACCTACTCGGCGCATCCGGTCAGCGCGGCCATCGGTCTCGAAGTCCTGCGGCTCTATCACGAGGGCGGCCTGCTCGCCAACGGCGTGGCTCAGGCGCCGCGCTTCGAAGCCGGCCTGCGCGATCTGCTCGACCACCCGCTGGTGGGCGACGCCCGCAACCGCGGCCTGCTCGGTGCGCTCGAACTGGTCGCCGACAAAGCCACCAAACGCCGCTTCGACCCGGCGCTGAACCTGAGCGAGCGTATCGCCACCACCGCCTATCGCAACGGGCTGATCTTCCGCGCCTTCAACGACAACATCCTCGGCTTCGCGCCCGCGCTGTGCTATCAGCGCGAAGAGTTCGACGTACTGTTCGAGCGCCTGCGCAAGACACTCGATACCGTGCTGGAAGCGCCCGACGTGCGCGCCAGCGTTGCCTGAGTCCGTGCGCGGGCGTTAGCTCAGGCATGGGCTCGGGCCTCGGCCGCGCGAGCGTCCCGCGCGGCCTCGTATCCGCCGAAAGGCTTGCTGCATAAGGGTTTGCCGTGAAATTTTTTCGTGACCGGGCGTGCTACGATAGTTCCGTCACCGCGCTTCCATAGGGCATTGCCTCCGTGTCAACCAACGCTAGTTCAATGAAGCTGGACCGCATCGACTTGCGCATCCTGTCCCAGCTCCAAAAGAAGGGCCGCATAACCAACGTCGACCTGGCGGATGCGGTCGGCCTGTCGCCGAGCCCCTGCCTGATCCGGGTCAAGCGGCTCGAGAAGGCCGGGTATATCGCGGGCTACGGCGCGCATCTGCAGCTCAACAAGCTCGGCGACGTCCAGCTCGTGTTCACCGAGGTCACCTTGCAGGATCATCGGCGCGAAGACTTCGCCAAGTTCGAGGCCAGCATCCGCACGGTGGATGAAATCGCCGAATGCCATCTCGTGAGCGGCGGCTACGACTATCTGCTCAAGTTCGTCACGCGCAGCGTCGTGCATTACCAGACCGTGATGGAAAATCTTCTGGAACGCAATATCGGCATTGAAAAGTACTTCAGCTATGTCGTCATCAAGTCGCCGTTCGTCAAGAACCATTATCCGATCGAGAGCCTGTTTCCGCTGTCCGACTAATTGACTGACGCACGGCGAGTGTCATCGCATCGAGGTCCGCCGCGAAGACATATTGTTTCGCTATCCTTAACTCTCACTCACGGCGGTTGCCATGCCACTCACCCTTCAGCGCCCCGAGCTCTCCCGTTCACACAACTTCATCAACGGCGAGTGGTGCGATGCCGCCGACGGCGCGCGCTACCCGGTCAGCGATCCAGCCAGCGGCGCCGAATTCACCAGCGTGCCCGATAGCGCCGAGGCCGACGCCAAAGCCGCTACCGATGCCGCATACGCTGCCTTCGACACGTGGCGCGAGCGCACTGCCCGCGAACGTGCGCAGTTTCTCAAGCGCTGGCACGCAGCGATCGTCGCCAACGGCGAAGACCTGGCCCGCATCATCTCGCGCGAACAGGGCAAACCGCTCGCCGAAGCACGCGGCGAAGTGGCCTATGGTGCGTCGTATGTGGAATGGTTTGCGGAAGAAGCCGTGCGCAGCTACGGCGACATGATCCCGGCCTTGATGCCCGGCAAACGGATGATGGCGGTGAAGGAACCGGTCGGCGTAGTCGCCGCCGTTACACCGTGGAATTTCCCGCTGGCGATGATTGCCCGCAAGATCGCTCCTGCTCTCGCGGCAGGCTGTACCGTCGTCGCCAAGCCGGCGGAAGACACGCCGCTCACGGCGCTCGCCCTCGCGCGTCTCGCGCAGGAAGCCGGGTTGCCGGCGGGCGTGCTGAACGTCGTCACCGCCTCACGCAAGCACACGCCCACCACCGTCGCGAACTGGCTTGCCGATCCGCGGGTGCGCAAGATCACCTTCACGGGCTCGACGCCGGTCGGCAAGCACCTGGCGCGCGAATCGGCGGATACGCTCAAGAAGCTTTCGCTGGAGCTGGGCGGCAACGCTCCGTTTATTGTTTTCGACGACGCCGATCTCGACGCCGCGGTCGACGGCCTGATGGCCTCGAAGTTTCGCAACGGCGGCCAGACCTGCGTGTGCCCGAACCGGATCTACGTGCAAAGCAGCATATACGACGCTTTCGCCCGCAAGCTGGTGGACCGCGTGGCGGCCCTGCGGGTAGGGCCGGCTACGCGCGAGGACTCGCAGATCGGCCCCATGATCAACGCTCGCGCAGTCGACAAGATCGAGCGCCACGTGCAAGACGCCCTGGCTCATGGCGCGGTGGCGCTGACCGGTGGGCACCGGCTGCAAGGCGATGGGCTGGACGGCCCGCACTACTACGCGCCTACCGTGCTCGGTGACGCCAATCGCGAGATGATGCTGTTCAGTGAAGAGACCTTCGGTCCGGTCGCTCCCCTGTTCCGCTTCGACAGCGACGCCGACGTGCTGCGCGAAGCGAACGACACGCCTTTCGGACTCGCGGCATACTTCTACTCGAGCGATGTGCGCCGTATCTGGCGTGTCGCCGGACGGCTCGAAAGCGGCGTGATCGGCATCAATGAGGGCGCCGTCGCGAGCGAGGCTGCGCCGTTCGGTGGCGTCAAGGAATCGGGCTACGGGCGTGAAGGCTCGCGCTATGGGCTCGACGATTACCAGCACATCAAATACCTTTGCCAGGGTAGTCTTGCCTGAACCCTGCAAAACACCTGTTTTTATCGACTGCGAATGGACGCTCTCATGACAACCCAATCCCCGCAGCACAACCACGCTTATCCGGTCGATGTCGAGTTTCCCGATCTGAGCGGCTACGCGGCAGGCAACACCGGCATTCCGTACGTCCACACGTTCGACAGCGGCACGCCAGGCCCACACGTGATGATCAACGCGCTTACCCACGGCAATGAGGTGTGCGGCGCGATCGCCGTCAAGGCGCTGCTTGATCTTGGCGTGCGGCCGCGTCGCGGCAAGCTCACGCTCGCGTTCGCAAACGTCGAAGCTTATTTGAGCTTCGATGCATCCGAGCCGGACAAATCACGCTTCGTCGATCAGGATTTCAACCGCGTATGGACCGCAGCCAAACTCCATGATGCAAGTGCGGATTCAAGCGAGCTGCGTCGCGCAAGAGCCATGCGTCCGGTGATCGATACCGTGGATGCGCTGCTCGACCTGCATTCGATGCATGAACGCAGCGCCCCGCTGATCGTTTCAGGGCCGCTCGACAAAGGCATCAAGCTGGCTCGTGCGCTGGGCACCCCCGCCACGGTGATCAGCGACGAAGGGCATCCCGAAGGACGGCGCATGCGCGACTATGCGGATTTTGGCGATCCGCAAAGTCCGCGCAATGCGCTGCTGGTGGAGTGCGGCCAGCATTGGGAGGCGTCGGCCGTCGTGGTCGCGAAGGACTGCACCGCGCGCTTTCTGGTGCTGACGGGTGCGCTCGATGAAACCGACTTGCCCGCTGACTGGTTTGCGCCGAAGCCGGATACGATGCGCGTGATCCGCGTCACGCAGCCGGTGGTGGCGAGGAGCATGGATTTCCGCTTTGCCGATGCCTATACCGGTCTGGAGACCTTTGCCAAAGCGGGCACTGTAATCGGCTGGAACGAGGGTGAACCGGTGACCACGCCTTATGATAATTGCGTGCTGGTCATGCCGTCGTTGCGGCAACTGAGACCTGGGGTCACGGTGGTGCGCCTCGGACAGTTGCTGGAGAACTGAGTGGGGAACCAGGCAGGAAGCTGAGCGCGGGCGGTCAGTCCCCGCGCGAGGCGTGAAGCGGCGCTCGAAGCGGCCCGCTTCACGCCGGCTCACTCAGACATTTTGCACAAACATATACTGCTTCGTGACCTTCTCGGTCACTTCGAACACGCCGCGAAAGCCCTCCGGCACCATCACCGCATCGCCGGGCCCGAACGGCTTGCGCTCGCCTTCATCGGGCACGATCGCACCGATGCCTGAAAGCACGTGAAAAAACTCGAACTGCCCCTGTGGGAAGTCGATCCGCCACGCGCCTGCGGTGCCGCTCCAGATACCGGTGCTGACCTTGCCGTCGGCGCGCTCGAAGACGGGCCAGTCGCGGCGCTCGGGCTGACCGCGCAGCAGCCGCCCGGGACTCAGCGAGAGCGGCGTGCCCTCGCCCTGCGGCTGGTTGAAACATACGCTCTGCACGGAGCTGACAAATAAAGACTGAGACGAAGACTGCGACATGGCTTGATGCTCTCTCTCACAAGTAATTCGATAAGGGTGTTCACGATTCCAGCCAGCGCACGCACCTATCCGATTGCGTTTTGCGGGCCTGCTACAGCACGACATGGCAACCATGCCCGTGCCCAGGGCTTCTCAACTCGCGCGCCGCAATTCCGGCCACGAGGCACACAACTGCGCAAAGATCGCTTCGATAACTTCAGCGCCCCCGCCCGGCGCTTCGACGTGTGCGTCCAATGCGTCGAAGATGCGATGTTTGATGAAATAGCGCCATTGCACCGGCACATCGGCCAGTATCGCGGTCAATGCGGCGTAACGTTCGCGCGTCCATTTCGCCTCGAACGCGTCGCGATACGGGCCGAACTCGAATGCGGGGGCCGGCATGCTACGCGTCATGGCCTGTGCCTGATCCCGTAGCGCGACGGTTTCGCGCAAGTCGATCTCGCCGTCCACGATCGCCACCGCGTAGATCTCGCGTGCTTCCTGCGCGGTGACATAACCGCGCCGCACGTCCTCGCACACCCGCTGAACATCGCGTTCGATCGGCCGGCCATAGCCGCCCGCACCCGCTCCCACCAGGCGGATCACGTCACCCGGATTGCAGATCACCAGATCGGTGTTGCCGAGTTCCTCTGCCTGCGGCGTGTCGGGATTTTTCGTGAAACGGGCGTTGGCGCCGGCGTGGCCACCGCGCACACCCCACGAGGCAAAATGCGTGCGGTCGCGGTTACGCGCCGTGACCAGCGTATTCGGCGAGAACACCTTGAACTCCATCACGAGCCCCTGGCCGCCGCGAAACTGACCGGCGCCGCCCGAACCGGGCGCCACGCCATAACGCGTGATACGGATCGGCACCTCCGCCTCGTTGATCTCCACGGGCGTATTGCGCAGAAACGCGTTGTTCGCGCCGGAGCCGTCTTCGCCGTCATCGAAAGACATGCCGCCTGCGCCGCCGCCAATCGGTCCGATCGACGCCATTACCGTGCTGCCGTTGCTGTCCATCGTCTTGACGCTAAGAATCGACAGGCCACCTGCGGGGCACGCTGCAAGACGCTCGGGAACGGCTTGCGAAAAGGCGCCGAAAGTCAGCAGATGCAGCAGCTTGCAGGTGAGGCTGCGCATGCCGACGGCGGCCGGCCGCTGCGCGTTCACGACCGTGCCTTCCGGCAACACGCAGCGCGCGACCCGCAGCATGCCGCTGTTAAGCAGAATCCCGGGATTGAGGGTGTACAGCACATAGACGAAGCCAACGAGTGCCAGCGCGTGCCGCTCACGGCCTCCGGTCGGGATGTTCAGCGACGACTGCAACTGCGGGTCGCTGCCCGTGTAATCGAATTCGACGCTGCCGTCGCGAATCCGCAGCGTCAGCGCGACGCGCATCGGCTTGCCGCGCACCGAGTCCTCGTCGGCGTATTCGGCAAAGAAATACTCGCCGTCGGGAATACCGCGTATGACAGTGCGCGCCTGTTCCTCCGAGTAATCGAGCAGCGCCTGCATTCCTGCCTTGAAGCCGTCGATGCCGAAGCGCCCGATAATCTCCAGCACACGCCGCTCGCCCGTGTGCAGCGATGCCAGTTGCGCATGCAGGTCGCCGACATTCTGCTCCGGCACGCGGACATTGGCGGCCATGATCCGCAGCAGATCTTCATCGAGCACGCCGCGGCGGACGATCTTGGTGGGCGGAAAACGGATGCCCTCCTGCTCGATTTCGGTCAGCGTGCGCGAGAGCGACGCGGGCACGGCGCCGCCCATATCCGTGTTGTGAATGTGGCCGCCGACAAAGCAGACAATCTCGCCGTTATAGAACACCGGCTTCCACAGCACGATATCCGGCGTGTGCGTGGCGACGAAGCCGCTGTAGGCATCGTTGGTCATGCCGATATCGCCGGGCTCGTAGTGATCGATCATGCCGATCACCGGACCATAGTCGAGGCCAACGTACCAGGTCGCGCCGAGTGTCTTGGGGGAAGCGAATGTAAGGCCATCCGGCGTCGTGATCGCGCACGAGAAGTCCTCTGTCTCTTTCACAAAAGTCGAGTGTGCGGTGCGCACCAGCGTGTACGCCATGCTTTCCGCCGCGGCGACGCAATAGTTGGCAAAAATCTGCAGCACGGCCTTGTCGAATTGCATTTCCGGCTCCGTTTCAGTTGGCGCCAACATGACCAAGAATCAGATTGCCCCAGGCATCCACGCGTCCCGTGAAACCGGGCAGCACGCAGGTGGTGCAATCGTCCTGCGCGATAACGGCCGGCCCGGCGATCTGCTGACCGGCCAGCAGTTTGGCGCGGTGAAACAGCGCCGCGTCACGGAACGCGCCGTCCATCCAGACCTTCACCGACGCTTCCGGCACCGGCGCCAGTTCGCTCGCTTCGATGGGCCGCAAGACGGGTTTGGGCGTCACCGAGGCAATCACGAGGCGCAAGGCCACTACCTGGATCTTTGCGTTCAGGTCACTGTGGCCATACAGCCGTGCATGCTCGCGGTGGAACGCTTCGCTCAGCGCGCTCATGTTCCGCTCTTGCAGCCACGCGAGTTCAAGCGGAGTGTCGATCTCGAACGACTGGCCCTTGTAGCGCATGTCCGCCGAGACCGTCATGCGTGCCGCGCGCTCGCCTTCCGCCCGCGCGGACCCGGCCGTCTCGGCCGTTATCCACGCACGCGCCGCGGCTTCCAGCGCACGGGCGTCGTCGCGGAGCGCGTCGAGCGCGGCGGCATCGAGGTCGTAATAGGTGGTCTTGACGAAATCGTTCTTGGTGTCCGCAATCAAACCGCCTAGCGCGCTCAGCACGCCCGGCGTGGTTGGCACGACAATCTGCTCCATGCCGAGCGCACGTGCGAAATAGCACGCCAGCATCGGCCCTGCGCCGCCGAACGGCAGCAGCGAGAAGGTGCGCGGATCGATACCGAAGCGCGAGACAATCCGGCTCACGCCCGCATACATGCCCGACACCGAAACGTTGACGATCGCTTCGGCGGTTCGGTAGATATCGGAACCGAGCCGCTGGGCCAGCGCATCGAGCGCGCGGCAGGCGGCGTCATGGTCGACTTTGACCGAGTTGTAGCCGAGGCTGGCGTTGCCGATCACGCCCATCACGGCAAAGGCGTCGGTGATGGTCGCTCGCGTGCCGCCGCGTCCGTAACAGACCGGGCCGGGGTTCGAGCCCGCGCTTTCCGGCCCAACCTTGAGCACGCCGAAGTCGTCCACCCATGCAATCGAGCCGCCGCCGTCGCCAATCGACGACACCGAGACCGACGGAATATGAATCTGGAAATCGCCGATATATTCGCCGGTCGCGTATTGCGGCTCACCGTCGACGATCAGCGCGACGTCCGCCGTCGTGCCGCCGATGTCGAGGCTCATGCAATGCTTGAGGCCGCACAGTTGCGCAACGTAAGCCGCGCCGATCACACCGGAGGCGGTGCCCGACAGGATCATCTGCACGCAGTTAGTCTTGCCGGTCTCAGCGCTCATTACGCCACCGTTCGACTTGGTGACCTTCATGTCCGCCGCGATGCCGGTTTCGCGCAGCGCGCGCTGCAGCGACGACAGATAGTGCGACACCTTCGGCTGCACATACCCGCCGATCACCGCCGTCGAGGTGCGTTCGTACTCGCGGATAATCGGCCAGACGTCGCAGGAACAGGAGACGAAAAGACCGGGCATGGCACGCGCGATGATCGCCTTGACCTCATGCTCGTGCGCCGGGTTGCGATACGAATGCAGCAGCGCCACCACCACGCCTTCGCAACCCGCACGGCGCAGCCTGTCGAGCGCATCGAGCACACTGCCCTCATCCACCGGCGTCTCGACGCCGCCGTCCGCGGCCAGCCGCTCCACAACGCCGAAGACGCGCTCGCGGGGCACCAGCGGCGCGGGGCGCTTCGACATCAGGTTATACATATCGGGGCCTTTCAGCCGCGCGATATCGAGCACGTCTTCGAAGTGGCGCGTGGTAATCAGGCCAAGCTTCAAGCCCTTGCGTTGAACCACGGCATTGACGCCCACGGTCGTGCCGTGCGTGAAATAGTCAACTTCATGGGGATCGACACCGTAGCGTTCGGCAAGGCCCTCCATGCCGCGCAAGACCTCAGCGCCGGGGTTATCCGGCCGGGAAAACACCTTTAGCGTTTGTAGTTCACCAGTCCCATCATTCAGTACTGCGAAGTCGGCAAACGAGCCACCGATATCCACACCGATTCTCAAGCCCATGAAGTTTTTCCTTTAGATCGGCTCGGGTGAGTTCAGGTTGGGCGAGGCGCCAACGACGCACATGGCCCGGCTCATGCGACTGTGCCTTCGCGCACTGCCGAGGTCTGCTGCAAGCTCAGCAGATCGGGTTCCGTGCGATGGCACAAGACTTCGGCACCGTTCGACAATTGCCGGCGTGCCGGCGCCGTGATGTTGCACAAACCATCCACACGCAACGGGCAGCGTCCAAGGAACGTACACAGCTCCGAATGCTCCGCACGTGGCCCGATGGGCGGCAACTCGCCGTGACAACGGACGGTGGCTTCGTCGAGCCAGCCGGTTCGCAACTCGGGCGCCGACGAGATCAGGAGATCGGCATACGGATGGAACGGCGGCGCGCACAGCGCCTTGCGATCGCCTGCTTCGACACGATGCCCCGAGTACAACACGACAATGTCGTCGCTGATGGCGCGCATCTTGCCGATGTCGTGGGTGATGAACAGGTACGACACGCCCAGCTTGCGTTGCAGATCGGCGAGCAGATCGAGAATCGCCGCGCCCACTACGGTATCGAGCGCCGAGGTCACTTCGTCGCACAGAATCAGGTCAGGTTCGGCCGCCAGCGCTCGCGCCAGGTTGATACGCTGCTTTTGCCCACCCGACAGTTCACCCGAGCGGCGCGTGGCGAGCGCCGCGGGCAGACGCACCAGATCGAGCAGTTCGGCGACACGCTGCCGGGCCCGCTCGCCCTTCATGCCGTGATAGAACGCGAGCGGCCTCGACAGAATCCGTTCAACGGTATGCACCGGATTCAACGCCGTATCGGCATTCTGAAACACGATCTGGATGCGCCGGAACTGCTCCTTGGTGCGCCGGTTCAGGCGGGCGGGCATCGGCTCGCCGTCGAGCAGCAACGAGCCGCCCGCGACCGGCACCAGTCCCGCAATGACCTTCGCCAGCGTGGTCTTGCCGGAACCGGACTCGCCGATCACGCCGACCGTCTTGCCGCGGTGGATTACCAGATCCACGTCGTCCAGAATGCGCGCAGCGGGAAAACCCTTTGCATCGACCTTGCCGTAACCCGCTACCAGACGTTTGACCTCCAGCAAGGGCCGTTCGCCGGCGCTGTCGCCAGCCGCGGGCGCGACCTCAGGGCGCGCGCCGCGCGGTGTCGGCATCACCGCGGCAATCAGGCTCTGGGTGTAGGCATGGGCCGGCGCACTGAGAATCTGCGCCGTGCCGCCCACCTCGCGGATTTCGCCGTCGCTCAGCACGACGATGCGATCGGCCATCTGCGCGACCACCGCCAGGTCGTGCGACACGTACACCGCCGTCGTGCCGAGCTCCTTCACGACCCGCTTGAACGCCTGCAACACGTCAATCTGCGTGGTGACGTCGAGCGCCGTGGTCGGCTCGTCGAGAATCACCAGCTCGGGGTCCGTAATCAGCGCCATGGCCGCCAGCAGGCGTTGCAACTGTCCGCCCGATACCTGGTGCGGATAACGCTTGCCGATCCGCTCCGGGTCGGGCAGCGCCAGCGCGCGAAACAATTCGACGGCTTTGGCCTGCGCCGCCGCCTTGCTCATGGTGCGATGGATCAGCGCGCTTTCGATTACCTGATCGAGAATCGTGCGCGCCGGATTGAAGGCCGCCGCCGCGCTTTGCGCAATGTAGGCAACCTTGCGGCCGCGCAGCGAGGCAAGCGCCTCGGGCGACAAGGCCCGTACGTCGCACTCGCCCACCCGGATCGAGCCGCCGGCAATCCGGCAGCCGGTGCGCGCGTGTCCCATCAGCGACAGTGCAATCGTCGTCTTGCCCGAACCGGATTCGCCGATCAGCGCGAGCACCTCGCCGCGCGCCACCGTAAAGTCGATATCGTGCACGATGGTGGTCTCGGGCCGCCCTTCACTGCTGCCCACTACGCGCAGGCCGCGCACTTCAACGAGGTTGTCGTGGGTCGTATTCATCTCAACGAGCCTCCGCGGCACGACGCAAACGCAGACGCTTGCCACGCCCAGGCAGACCGTCGATCAGCAGGTTGACGCCGACCGTCAGGATGGCAATCGCAATCGCCGGCATCAGCACCACGGGCGCGCCGTCGCCGAGTCCCGCGATGTTTTCCCGCACCAGCGAGCCGAGGTCCGCATACGGCGGCTGCACGCCCAGGCCAAGGAAGCTCAGGCTGCTCAGCAGCAGCACCACGAACACGAAGCGCAGGCCAAGATCGGCGAGCATCGGATGAATCATGTTCGGCAGGATTTCCACGCAGCAGATATAGATGGCGTTTTCGCCGCGCACCTTCGCCACCTGCACATATTCGAGCGCGCTGATGTTCACGGCCAGTGAACGCGCAATGCGATAAGCGCCCGGCGTGTAGCTGATTCCTGCCGTCAGCACCAGCAAGGTCAGTGACGAACCGAATGCCGCCACGATCATCAACGCAAACATCTTGGTCGGAATCGAACTCACTGCATCGAGCACGCGGCTCATCGTTTCATCCACCGCACGGCCCGCGACCGCGGCCAGCAGGCCCAGTCCGGTGCCGCACAGGGCGGCGAACATGGCTGCGGCGAGCGCCAGCAGCACAGTAAGGCGCGTGCCGTACATGATGCGGCTCAGCATGTCGCGGCCCAGGTAGTCCGAGCCGAGCGGCAGATGGGCGCTGAACGGTGCGAATACATCCTGCGTGACAATCGCGCCTACCGGGTACGGCGCGAGCGACGGCCCGAAGATTGCCACCACCAATGCGAGCGTCACCATGGCAGCACCGATCCACCCGCTCAACGAGAGTGCCGGCACACGGCGCGAGCGGCGCACAGGCCGTTTGGCCGGCGGCGGCGGCGCAGAACCGCCGCCGGGCGGCACGGGTGAATCGGGAGCGGGCATGGCAGAACTCCTTCTGAGCGCCGCATCGGCATGCGCCGGCAGGCCTGAATTGACGGGGGACGTGTGGGGAATGTTCATGTCCGCAGCCTCGGGTTGGAAACGATCGCGCACAGGTCCGCCAGCAGCACCAGAATCAGATAGCCGAGGCAGAAGATCAGCGTGCAGGCCTGTACCAGCGGCATGTCGCGATTGCTGACCGCGTCCACCATCAAACGTGCGAGGCCCGGATAGTTGTAGATCGTCTCGACGATGATCACCCCGCCCAGCAGATACGACAGGCTCAGCGCCACCGCATTGGCAATCGGGCCGATCGCGTTCGGCAGCGCGTGCAGCAACACCACGCGCGCCGGGCGGGCGCCCTTGAGAATCGCCATCTCCACGTACGAGGAGCCGAGCTGCTCGATCACCGCCGCCCGTGTCATGCGCGCCATCTGCGCGATGATCACGCAGCACAGCGTAATGACCGGCATCGCATAGGCGCGCATGAAGTGCTCGAAACTGTCGATCTCGCCGCCGTACGACAGGGCCGACAGCCAATGCAGCTTGACCGCGAACACCAGCACCGCAAACGTGGCGATCAGAAACTCGGGCGTCGCCACCAGCGCCAGCGTACCGAGACTGACAATGCGATCGAGCAGCGAGCCGCGCTTCACCGCGGCGAGGATGCCCAGAGAAATCGCAATCGGCACCGAGACGAGCGTCGTGATGGCGGCAAGTTCGAGCGACTTCGGCAAGCGGCCGGCAATCATCTCGCTGACCGGCAGGCTGCTCGACAGCGACAGTCCAAAGTCGCCGCGCAACAGGCCCGTGAGCCAGTGCAGATAGCGCAGGTAGGCCGGCTGATCGAGGCCGAACTGCAGCCGCAAGGCAGCGATTGTTTCAGGCGTCGCCGCCTGGCCGAGCGCCTGTTGCGCGGCGTCGCCGGGCAGCAGGTTGGTAATCGTGAAGATGATCATCGACACGATCAGCAGAATCAGCAGCGTCAGCGCAATGCGCCTGACGATCAACGCTGCAACGGTCTGGTTCATCGCACGGGCCTCCTCGGAGGAATGCAGGGGCCGGCGGCGAAGCTCGCGCTCCACCGCCGGAAAACCGGATAGACCGGACAAGCCGGATAAGCCAGGTTGCCAGCCAACCGGCGGGTACCCAACCGGTACTCGGCGAATCAGCGGCGGATGACCGGCCAGCCGCCCGGCAAGCGTCTAGCGGATCAGGCTTCCCACCAGACGTTCTCGGCAAACGAAAAGCCCATCATGCCGCCGGTCGGAATCGAGCCGAGCCCCTTGAGGCGCTTGTCGTAACCGTCGAGCAGGCTGATGAACGACGGAATGCCGATACCGCCCTGGTTGCTGACGATGGTCTGCATATCAGCGTACATCTGCTTGCGCCTGGCGTCGTCGGTTTCGGCGCGCGCCGCGAGCAGCAACTGGTCGAACTGCGGGTTCTTCCAGCCGGATTCGTTCCACGGGGCATCCGATTTGAAGAACTGTGTGAACAGCACGTCGGCGCTGGGACGCGGATTGATGCTGCCGAACCCGAGCGGATGCTTCATCCAGTGGTTCGACCAGTAACCATCGGGCGGTACGCGATTCACCGTCAGGTTGACGCCGATTTTCTGCGCCGACAACTGCATCATCTCGGCCATTTCGATCGAACCGTTGGCGTCCGAAGTCGCGTAGACCGGCGGCAGCGCCAGACCCACGGCGCCGGCTTTCTGCAGATAGAACTTAGCCTTGTCCGGGTCGTACGGGCGCTGCGGCAGACCGGCAAAGTAGTAGCGATGGCCCGGAGGAATCGGCTGATCGTTGCCGATCACCGCATAGCCGCGGAACACCGCCGTGCGGATCTGCTCACGGTCGAACAGGTACTTCATGCCCTGCACGAAGTCCGGGTTGCCGGTGAGCGGATTGTCGCGCCGCATGATGAGGTCGGTGTAGAGACCCGATTTGGTCTCCTTGATCGCATAGCCGGGTGTCGACGCCACGCGCTGCGTCGCACGCGGATCGACCGCGCTGATCAGATGCACGTCGCCCGAGAGCAACGCGTTCACACGCGCCGAGTCGTCGCCGATGCCGATCAGTTCCACCTCGTCGAGGTAGGGCTTGCCCGGACGCCAGTAGTTGTCGTTGCGCGCGCCCACCGTGCTGACACCCGGCTTGAAGGTCTTGAGCTTGTACGGTCCGGTGCCCACCGCCGTCGAAAAGTCCGTGGTGCCGTCCTTGATGATGACGAGCTGCGGCGTGGCGAGAATCGCCGGCAAGTCGGCGTTCGGCACCGTCAGCGTGATCTGCACTTCGTCCGGGCCGCTCGCCTTGACCTCGTCGAACTGGTCGGCCACCGACTTCACTTTCGAAGCCGTCGCCGGGTTCTTGTGGCGCATCAGCGAGTACGTCACGTCGGCGGGCGTCAGCGCCTTGCCGTCATGGAAGGTCACGCCTTTGCGCAGCTTGAGGGTCCAGACCTTGGCGTCGCTGCTGCTGAACGACTCGGCCAGCGCCGGCTGCGGCGTCAGGCTGCTGTCGAACTGCGTAAGCCCGCTATAGAACATGAAGAAGCGGATGTAATCGGCGCCGGTCGAGCCCTTGGCCGGGTCCAGCGTGTCCGCGGTCGAGCTGGATTCATAGGCAGCCCGAACCTTGCCTCCCTTCTTCGGCGTGTCGGCGAACGCGCTGGTCGCGCCGGCCAGCATCCCGGTAGCGCCCGTGGCCAGCATGCCGCCCGCGGCCAATACACGCATCATGTCGCGGCGGCTGAAACCGGCTCGTTTGATTTCGTCGTCGTTCATGGACTCTGCTCCTGGGACCAAGGAAGAATGAATCTGGGTTGTATTGGACTGCTTGCCCCGTCTAGGTACGAAACGTTGCGGGTTGAATGAATTTAAGCACCGCAAAATTAACGGAATGTCCTGATTCGGCATCGCCTGCAAGCGAAACGAATCGTTTTGATGGCGCTTCACAGCATGAATTGCTGTGCGCGTGAAGGCATGCGGCTCTCAGGCCGGTGGGATGGGCGTTGCAGGGATTGCGCGGCGCGCGGAGGCGGGCTGCGGGGCTTTGCGCGGGTATTCCCGAACGCGTGAAGGCGCCTCGGATGGCAGTTATCAGCCGCAGGTCAGCCGTAGAAAGCGCCTGAAAGGCAGAATTAAACGTTTACTGCGGCCCGCGGCAGCATGATATGCCGCGTTCGCAACGGCAGGCCTCGACGCGCCACTCTGCCGCAACGCGATCGCTCAAAAAAAAGCTCACCGCACATCTTTCAATGCACGATGAGCCGACTAAAGACATCACGTCACACGGATCGCGTCACGTAATGCCGCGTGGTGGAGCAAAAAATTTAGAACTGGTGGCGCAGGGCAACACGAACGACCGTCTGGTTCGAGTTCGAGGACGGTGCGTCGGTACCGAGCACAAAACCGCCGTCGAGAACCGAGTTCGTCTTGTCGCCGCCCACGTACTGGTACACGCCCTGGATGTAGACGTCGGTGCGCTTCGAGAGGTTGTAGTCAGCCATCAGGCCGGCTGTCTGAATCTTCGGCTTGACGTTGCCCGTCGACGCATCGAAGTTTTCGAGCGTGTAGACATATTCCGCGCCAACGTAGAACGCCGGGGTGATCTGGTACTTGCCGTTCACTTCGAAGTTCTGGAACTTCAGGGTATTCAGCGTTGCGCCCGTTACGAGGGGAGCGGTCGTGCTGATATAGCCGTTCGCCGTCGGGTTCTTATAGTTCGAGTTGGTGTACGCAAAACCCACCGTAGCCGGGCCGAACGTGTAGTTGATACCGGCGCCGAACACGCGCATGCGCTCGGCGATGAAGCTGGCGTCGTTGGTGGTGATCGCACCGCCGGTGGTCACGCCGGGATTGTCGGCTTGCATATAGGCGGCTGCCACCAGCAGGCCGCCGTTGGTGTACTGGCCGCCGAAGCTGTAAGCACGGTCGTTGGCAAAGTTGGTGTCGTTACTGAACGCATACGCGCCGCCGAACTGGAAGCCGCCGATATTCGGGCTCGCGTACTTGACGGCGTTGTCCAGACGGAACGAGTTGTCGGTGTTGTCGTTGTCGTACGGGTGGGCGAACAGATAGCCGGCCCAGTTGCCGTTAGCCGTGGTTTGCGCAAGATAGTCGACCACGGAGTCATACTGGCGGCCGAACGTGAGCGTACCGTAGGTAGCGTCAGCCAGGCCCACGTAGGCCTGACGGCCGAACTCGCGGCCGCCTTCGGCGAGTTTGCCGGTGTTCGCGTCAAAGCCGTTTTCCAACTGGAAGATCGCCTTCAGGCCGCCGCCCAGATCTTCCGTGCCCTTGAGACCCCAACGGCTGCCCTGTGCATAGCCGCTCTCCATTTCGTACGCAGCGTGGCCGCCGACGTTGCTTGTGTAGTTAAAGCCTTCGTCGATCACGCCATACAGCGTAACGCTGCTTTGAGCGAATACAGGGGCGGCAAATGCTGCGGATACAGCCAGTGCAATGACTTGCTTTTTCATTACGATCTCCGGGCTCTTGAATATTTAAAGAAGCGTTTTTCGAACTGCCATTGCGGGTCAACGGCAAACTCGGTTGGCAATTGCGGGTTTGGAAACTCACAACGGAACGGATGCTTGCACGCCGTTAGTGGGTCGTCCATCCGGACACGACGCGAAGCGAAGAAAGCGTTGTGAAATACCAACCGGAAGAGATGCAATCCTCAGGATTGACTTCGCCATAAGGCCTTGAATGAAGTCATTTCCGCGCTTTGCCACCGTTGTTCAGGCTTGCGCAATGCACAAAATCAGGATCATCGAAAAGCTCGCTTCAGTTAAATGATCGATCTAATCAATTTGATAAGGATGGCGTATTAATTGCCAATGAATAATGGGCAGATTTCGTTTTTTGCGATCTCGCCCGGCAAGCCGTCGACTCCTCTGCGCGTCTGCGGTTGACATCACTCTTTTAGACGCTCCCGGCCGAGTACGGAATCGACCCTGGCTATTCGCCCCGTCAGACACCTTTCAAAATGCCTTCATCCGGCACCGGAAATTTGTCTCACTTTTCTGGACACAGCCAATTTTGAGCAGATATGATCCGGGAAAACCCGAACATGCCGCCGCTCCGCAGATGCGTTTCCCTGCGGCCGATGCGGTCATGCGCGGGTTGTCGTTTGTCGTCGAACGGCCTGTTAGCCGGTGATCCCGGCTGACAGGCCAGTTCGTCGGCCTGAAGCAAGCGGGTCTCACGCCCGTTCTGTCGCAGTCGGCCAAAAGCCGGTCTCGACCTCTTAGCCTGGATATCATCGATCATGATTGCTGTCGCGTTTTCACGCGTCGCCGGCCGCCTGCTGGTTGCGGACCCCGGACTCATACGCCTGCAGACCGCGTTGCGCGCCGCGCTGGCCTGCCTGTTGAGCGGCATTGCCTGCGTAGCGTGGACGACCGCTCACCACCTGCCGATCACCCTCGCCGCCCTGGGCGTCCTGTTCAGCATGGTCGCGCCGCTGTTCGTGCGCGACGCACGCCGCAGTGCGTGGTTCACCACCCTGCTCTACCTCTATCTGTGTGGTTGCGCGAATTTCGCCGTTGCCGCGGCACTGAGCCGCTATCCGCTTGCGGGCGACGCTGGCTTTCTGCTCGTGATGTTTACCGGCATGCTCTGCCAGGCGTGCGGCCCACGCGCGCTCGGCTGCGCGCTGATCGGCGTCGTCACCTTCTATCTCGGACTGTATCTGCGCCCGAGCGCGCTCGAGGCCGGGCAATCGCTGGCTCTATCGCTTGCCGGTCCCGCGATGGTGGCGCTGGTCGGGCGCGTGCTCGTCCCCATGCAGACAGCGCGGACCTTGCGACTGGCCGTGCATACCGTCACGCTGCGCGCCGAGCGCGTGCTGGCCGCCGCGCGCACGGCACACGCGCGAGGCATGGCCGCCGCGGTGCGCGTCTCCGGGCTGAACGAGGCCGCGCTCGCGCTCGAAGAACAGCTCGCGCTGCTCAATCCGCCCGACGCGGCCATGCTTCGCGAACGGCTCGTCGAACTGGAAGTGGCGGCCGGCCAGAACAGCTTTGACGCGGCTTCGCTCACGGCTGGGCCTGACCCGCTGCGTCGCGCCATCGAACGGCTCAAGGAGGCCGCCCGGCAGCCACGAGCCGCGTCGAAACAGCCGGTGGCGCGCGGCATGAAAAGCCCTGCCGTATGGTTTGGCGAGATCCGCGCCAAGCTCGCCTGGCTGCCGGCGGCTCGCGCCACCACCGCGGCGCTGCTGGCCATGCTGATCGGTCATTCGCTGTCGCCGGAACGCTGGTTCTGGGCGGTGATCACCACCTTCGTGGTGTTTCTCGGCACGCGCTCGCGCGCCGACACCGTCTACCGCGGCGCGCAACGGCTTGCCGGGACGTTCGCGGGGGCGCTTGCCAGCGTGCTGCTGGCATTGTCGCTGCACGACTCGCCCGCGCTGATGGCCGTAGCGATGGTGCTGTGCGTATTCGGGTGGGCGTACTACATCCTCAACGCCTATGCGCCAGGCGTGTTCTTCATCACCGTGCTGGTCGGCCTCGTCTATGGACAACTGGGCTTTGCGATGGGGCCGCTCGTCGAGCTGCGCATCGAGGAGGTGCTGGTGGGCTGCATCGTCTCGTTTGCCGTCGCGATCCTGATGATGCCGCTCGCGGCCACGCGGCACGTCGAGGCCCGGCTCGCCGCCGTGCTCGTGGCGCTCAGACAGGCGGTGCGGCTCGCAACTATTACAGATGCGGCCACGGATACCGCAGCAGACACCGCAGCGGCAAGCACCGCAATGCGCGCACTCGACCGGAGCTGGCACGACCTGCGAGTCGCCTTGCGGCCGCTGCAAACCCAGCGGGTCTTTGTCTGGAATCCGGGGGTCGAGCTCGCAACCGGCTCGTTGCTCAGTTGCCTGCACTGGGCACGTGTGCTGAGCCGCCGCGATGAAACGACGCATGCGCTCAGGGAAGATAGCGATCCGGTATCGAAGGCTGCGGGCCTCGCGCATGCCGCGTCGATTCTCGCGCGGCTCGATGCCATGATTGCCCGCTATCAGACGAGCGCCGCGGTGCCGGCTACGGGCGAACAAGGAGCGCTGGTGCCCCAAGCCGCCCGATATGCGCCGGGCCTGAGCGCAAGCAACCCCGGCTACGCCCACACGCTCGTGCAACTGGACAGCGCAGTGGCTCAGCTTGCCGAGCGCCTGGCGCACCCCAACGCCAGCATGCACAAACGCTTGAACTGGGCCCTACGCGCGAGGAGCGCGTAACACCTCCCCGTTATAGACTCGGCGCAGCAAAACCCACTCCCTGCTGCGCTTGTCATTCTCAGTTCCTTCAGGTGTTATATCCTGTGGCCCAGTGCCCCGTGGCCCTGCCACTTCCACGCCCTGAAAGGCCGAAGCGATGTCCGACACCCCGATTCCCGCCGCTGTCACCCCTGAACCCCAGGCCGTCTCCACACAAGTGAGGCGCAGTGCGATCTTCATCGTCGCCACCGTCAACCCGGACCCTGCCAGCCACGAAACCGTCCGCGCATGGTGCGCCGATATCGCCGCATTGGTGCGGGCGGTCGGCAAGCGCGTACCGTACGGCGGCCTCTCTTGCGTCTGCGCGTTCAGCTCGGACGCCTGGGATACGCTGTTCGGCGCGCCACGCCCGGCCGGCCTCCACCCGTTCCGCGAATTCGGTTCCGGCGAGCGGCTCGCGATGGCGACACCCGGCGATATCCTGCTGCACATTCGCGCCGACCAGATGGATCTGTGCTTTGAACTGGCCACGCAACTGATGGGCCGGCTCGGCACCGCTGTGACCACCGTCGATGAAGTGCACGGCTTTCGCTTTTTCGATCAGCGCAGCATTATCGGCTTTGTCGACGGCACCGAGAACCCGACCGGCAACGAAGCCGTCACATTCACCGTGATCGGCACGGAAGACCCGGAGTTTGCCGGTGGCAGCTATGTGCTCGTGCAGAAGTATCTGCACAACATGACTGCCTGGAATGCGCTCACGGTCGAAGCCCAGGAGCGCGTGATCGGTCGCACCAAGCTTGCCGATATCGAACTCGACGAATCGGTGAAGCCCACCTGCTCGCACAGTTCGCTCACCACACTCGAAGAGAACGGCCAGGAAATCAAGATCCTGCGCGACAACATGCCGTTCGGCCGGCCGGGTTCCGCCGAGTTCGGCACGTACTTTATCGGCTACGCGCGCTCGCCCGCGCCGATCGAACAGATGCTCGAAAACATGTTTGTCGGCCTCCCGCCAGGCAACTACGACCGGCTGCTCGATTTCAGCCGCGCTGTCACCGGTGGCCTGTTCTTTGTGCCGTCGGAAACGCTGCTCGAAGCGCTGGCCGAGCGCAGCCCCGCTGCTACAGCAAATGCGTCGGACAGCCCCGAATCCCTGCCGTCTGCCGAGTCCGTCAGCGATGGTTCGCTGAAGATCGGCTCTCTCAAAGGAGCACCTCAGCATGAATAACCTGCATCGCGAACTCGCCCCCATCTCTGCGACCGCCTGGTCGGAAATCGAGGAGGAGGTCGCGCGCACCTTCAAGCGTTCCGTAGCGGGACGCCGCGTGGTCGATCTGAAAGGCCCCGGCGGCGCCGGTCTGAGCGCGGTTGGCACCGGTCATCAGTCGGCCATCGTGGCGCCTCAGGAAGGCATCAGCGCACGCCAGCGCGAAGTCAAGGCACTGGTGGAACTACGCGTGCCGTTTGAATTGCAGCGCGACGCCATTGACGACGTGGAGCGCGGCGCGCTCGACTCCGATTGGCAGCCCGCCAAAGATGCCGCGCAAAAGCTGGCCTACGCGGAAGACCGGGCGATTTTCGACGGGTATAAGGCAGCCAATATCGTCGGTATCCGCGAAGGTTCGTCGAACCCCACGCTGCCTTTGCCGGCGAATGTCAGCGACTACCCGGCCGTGATCGCGAAGGCACTCGAACAGTTGCGTCTTGCCGGTGTGGACGGCCCCTACTCGGTCCTGCTCGGCGCCGATGCCTACACGGCGGTCAGCGAGGCGAGCGATCAGGGCTATCCGGTGCTCGAACATCTCAAGCGGCTGGTGAACGGCGAGATTATCTGGGCGCCGGCGATTGACGGCGGCAGTGTGCTGTCCACCCGCGGCGGCGACTTCGAACTGCATATCGGCCAGGATCTGTCCATCGGCTATCTGAGCCATACGGATCAGGTGGTGCGTTTGTACCTGCAGGAGACACTGACCTTCCTGCTGCTGACGAGCGAGGCGTCGGTGGCGGTGCTGCCGGAATAAGCAAATTATCCGCAGGCAAAGTTCTCCACAGTTTTCTTATAGCGGACTGTAGAGAAATGGCTGCGTACCCCATAATTGGGGGGACTTACTATGCGCCAGTAGCGGGTATCCGTCAGCGTGCGTGTCGATTTTTTCTTCTTCGTA
>NZ_SCNV01000064.1 GCF_005503145.1 Burkholderia sp. 4M9327F10
AGTTGCCGGATGGTGGTTCGTCTTGCCGTCATCGCCCAGATCCTCATACCGTGTTCGTGGCCGTTTTAAAACAGCCTGAGAGTATCGGCAAATCGTTCTTGGCTTGCGCATACGTCATGCGAGTTCAGCAGGATGATTTCGTTCGCTTCGCGTCCGTTGATCTGGCTGGCGTGGCGTAGGCGGATCATGTGCTTGGTGTAGTCGCGGCGGTCGTCGTGGCGCACGCGGGTCTGGCACACCATGAAAGGCTCGAAGTCTTCCCCGCGCAGTTCTTGCAGCACAGTCGCGGTGGGGATATAGCTGTACCGTTCCGAGCGGCTTTCGTGCGGGGCGTCCGCGAAGATGGACGGCGCTACGGCGCGAATCTGGTCATCCGATAGCGGATAGTCGGAACGCAGCACCGGAGAACGGGAAGCGAAACGGGATGCGAGTTGCATGGCACTTCTCCTGACAAAGAAAGGGTTTGCTGTTCACCCGCAACCGGATTCCTAGATTCGGAAGCCCAGCCTTTCGGCTGTTCGGTGCGGTCGGCACGAAGAACCCGGTTGGCCTCGTTGCCACCGTCTTTCCTGAGTTCATCGCCCGCGACGGTCAGGAGCGCGCGGACGGGGGCCGTCAAGGAGAAAAGCGCAGGGTTGGTGCGGCCCGCAGGCGCAGCCGAGGACACGGCCCTGCGCGCCTTGACGGAACACGGCCGCGGGCTACAGTCGCGGACAAGGGGATGAAGTCAGGGGAGACGGCTGGACAAGGCAACGGCCATCTTTGGTGCCGACCGCACGCAAGCGAGGCGCGCAGGCCCGAAGCTGGAAGCCGGGCCGTAGGCGTCAGCGATGGAAGCCCGAAGGGGACGAGACTCGCGCAGGGAGGCTCGATGCGAAGCACGACAGCGCGATCCGGCCATGCTTTGTGGGCCGGGGACGCGCAGGATTAGGTAGCCATAGGACACACCCATCTTCGGCGAGAAAAGATCAGAGAGCCAATCTCGTCTAAATTATCCGAAGCTATTCGTTACTATTCTGGAAAAATGGTCGCCATGACAATGGCTGGCAGGCAAGACTCCGGGGGAACACATGGGAATATCGTTTAGCTGATATTGAATCGCTGTTACGGATGTCCGCGTTGTGCAGCGAGCAGACGGCGGTTTGCGCGCTGCAGAACGGTGTCGAACAGAAAGCTCTCGTCTCGCCGCGCGTCCCGGACAGGCCTGTGTTGCCGTCCGTCGTGTGATCTCCTGCCCAGCGCGAAACGGACGCATTGGTGTGGCTGCACGCTGAAGCGCGTCTTACGTTGCCCAACACGCCAGCGACCGAGGTCGTGCTCGCGGCATTGCACGGAACGCGCTGTTCGGTTGATGTGTCAGCGGACTTTGCGTCCGTCGCGTGGCGAAAGCTCCTGCAGAATGCCCTGGTCGGGTTGATGGTCCTGGCAGGCCGTCGCGCAGGCATGTATTCCCGCGTCGACATCGCGGCACTGTCGCTGGCGTATCTAAAAGAATGCCTAGCGGTCGAAGGTGCCGACGGCGCGACACTGAGCGACGAAGTCGCGCAGGATATCGTCGATGGATTTCGGCGCTCTGCGCCCGATCTGGGCACGTCGATCCTCGCAGACCGGCAGGCGGGCCGTCTACTGGAATGGGATTGCCGCAACGGCGTCGTTCAGCGGCGAGCGCAACATCACGATATTCCGACGCCGGTGCCTAACACGCGCTAGGCGTAAATCGCACACAGTCGTGTTCAATCGACTACCGTCACAAACACGCAAGCAAGGCAAGATCTGAAACCGCTGGTTTTTCCCCGAAAAGCCAAGATCGATCATGGCCGTTCGGTGCATTATTCGAGAGTGACAGCCATTATACCGGCGGGGACGAGGTGAGCGCCTATCATCTGCTGAAGAAGCAGATGATAGGCGCGACCGTCATGCGACGCTTGTCATCAGTTAGCCCAACAGCGTCCGCCGTAAGGCCCGGGGTGCGTACCCGGAGGGCACACGAGGCCAGTTCTCCCGCTTTCGACGCAACCCACAATCGAGAGGAAAGCGGCGCCGCACAGAATCAGTAAAGCCACTCTGACTTTAATTTTCATCGAAATCCACCTGGTTTTAACAGAGAAGCGCAGCGCGGATTTTCAGTCCCGCCAGTTGCATAACGGCTGCGCGAGGAGTCGGCGGCATCATAGCGCCAACGATGCGCCTACATCCGGATCAACGCCGGATTCGATCACGAGGTCTGCACCCACTTGATCAATGGCGCGCGCCATAAATCGCCGTACTATTGGCGTTTTCTTGAGACGTGATAGTGCGCTGCTCCTGCGGCGTCAGATGCGTGCCGTTCACTGAAGAATCGGCGCGCTCTTCCGTTCGGATCGCGTGGTCATTCGCGCGAAGTTGCTGGGCCTGTGCCGAGCTCAACTGCCCATCCTGCACTCCTTTCGAAATCCGGTAGTTTTGTTCGGCAAGTCGCGAGTTGTCCGATGCGCGCCACGGATGATTAGCACCCCACGATTGCGCGTGGGCCTGCGGTACAGTGAACGGCGTCATCAGTGCGAAGATCAAACGGGAAACGATTCTGCGCTTCATAAAACTTACTCCTTTAGGTTGGTTTAGCGGCGGTAGATCGCACTCGCGAGAAGTCGATGAATTCGAGGTCTTGCGGTACGCATTTATAAAACGCCTGACACTGGGGAATCCGTTGCGAGAATATGTAACATTTGTATCGCTGCTAGCAGTGGAAGAGGCTGCAAACGTCAGCGCTCGGTAGCGAAGGAATGCGATGTCGTTCGCTTCGCCCCAGATTTCATTTCGCATACCAAATCAAACTGATGTGACAAGTTTCCGCTTATGACGTTTTAGCGTTCCGCATCCGCTCAATCCGTTTCGCGCTCGCACACGGCTTCCGGGTCCATCTCGCGATCCTGTTCCACGCGTCCGGATGCCTGGACGACGCGTTGTTGAATTGCGCCATGGCGAGAACGAATGCCAAGGTTGCATTTCCACCAGCGGCACGACCAACTGCGACATAGCGATAAGGCACCCGTGTCGCCATTGGGATATGTTCGGCAGGCGCTTTTGATAGAGAGACATCAAATTCACGCCTAAAAGCGCCGCACTCGCACAGTCGAAGCGCGCGCTCAACGCTCTGATCCATGCATTCGGCATTGTGCCCAACACTTTCATCTCAACGGCTGGCTCGCTGAAGCCGATCAACGGCCTGTCGGGACGTGCGGGCCAGACGAAACTGCTCACCTCCGCGACCAATGCTCCAAGTGACTGGTCGCGTTCCATTCGTTTCTCGCACTCAAGGAATTCCTGAGCGATGCCGATGTGCTGGAGATTTGCGAAAACCATCTGCACCAGAACGAACAACTCGCCGCGCTATCGCGTCTGACGCACGCGCTGAGGTTAAAGCCTAGTCACCCGGCTGAGCAGGAGGTTGCAGCGCTAACGGCTCTCGAGTTCAGACAACTACCTTCCCTCGATTTCATTTACAGAATCTCACGCTGCTTTTTGTGCAGTCTCGCGGTCATAGGGAGCCCGGTAGCCGATCGACAAGTGAATGCGCTGGCGACTTTACGCACCACCGAGTCTTAAAGAAGCTCCACATTGGCGCGTCATCCTAGGCGTTTGCGCGCTGACTCATCGATACGTATACATGCGGGCCTTTCCAATCAAGGAGAATGAGCATTGCCCCGGCACCGCGCGGCTCAAATTGAACGAATTGTTACGAGTCCGACCGACGGATTTCCTGTGCTGAAGTGTTTAATCATTGGCTGTCACGCGAAACGCTTCAGTGCCTGCAAGCACCGACGACGCTAAGCGCATGCGCTGAACAGCCTTCCTCAACTGCACGACAACGACCGGAGTAAAAAATGAAAAGACACGAACACAGAAACGCGTGCTTCCGCCCGCTGATACTTTCGTCTATCGCCGCGCTTTGTTGCACGTTTGCCGGCGCTACCGTATTCGCGCAAACACCACCGCCCTTCGAAAACGTCTCGCCGGGCGTGCATCCATACCTTGCTCAAGCACAGGCAGACATAGCTCAAGCCAACCAGGCCATCCTGTCCGCACAACATGCGAACGGCTACGCGCTGAACGGTCACGCGGAAAATGCACGTCGGCTGCTGGACGGCGCAAGCGCCGAGCTGAAGGCTGCCGCGAGGACCGCAAACGGGCGCTAGCCGTTTCTCGTGATTGCGCGATGTCGGCTTTTACTGACGTCGCGCCCATCGGTATCAAGCACTTGAGACGAGGACTTCTTTCACTGATTGGCGGGCCGTGTCCATTCCATTTCGGGAGCACCTATGGAGCAATCTGCTGAACATCAGCTTTGGTGACGCTGAGACAGTCGTCCAGTTGTGTAAAGTCGGCTGCGGGCTTCATACCCATCGCCCGCACCGCGAGACTTACCCCCACCGAGACCACCAGATTCACGATCAGCGACCACACCGCCGCATAACCCGGAATCGCGAGACCGCCGATATGCAGCACAAAGATCGAGCCGGCCAGTTTCAGCGAAATCTCCATCCACGTGCCGGTTGCGATGCCGACCGCCCAGCCGACCAGCAGACCGCGATGGTCGAGCACGCGCGTGTAGAGACCGAGCACGATCGCAGGCAGCGTCTGGATGATCCAGATGCCGCCCAGCAACTGAAGCTGAATCGCGTACGTGAGCGGCAAACCGAGAATGAACGCGACCGCGCCGACCTTGACGATCAGCGACACCAGCTTCGCGACGTTGGTCTCCTGCTCATGCGACATGTTGCGGTTCACAAACTCCTTGTGGATGTTGCGCGTGTACAGGTTCGCTGCCGCAATCGACATGATCGCCGCCGGCACCAGCGCTCCGATACCAATCGCCGCGAAGGCCACGCCGACGAACCACGACGGGAAGAAGTGCAGGAACAGCGCCGGCACCGCGAAGTTCGGGCCGAACGCCTTGAAGTACGGCGCGAATTCCGGCATGTCTTTCACGCCCGAGGCCAGCGCCATGAAGCCGAGCAGCGCGAGCAGACCGAGCACCAGCGAGTAGGCCGGCAGCATCGCCATGTTGCGGCGGATCGTGTTACCCGACTTCGACGACAGCACCGCGGTGATCGAGTGCGGATACAGGAACAGCGCGAGAGCCGAACCCACTGCAAGCGTCGCGTACGCGCTGTAGCCGTTCAGGCTCGAGACGTCCGGCGCCTTCAGCAGCAGCTTGGCAGGCGGCACCACGCTGAAGATATGGCCGAAGCCGCCCAGTTGCGGCGGAATCACGATGATCGCGGCAAAGATCACGATATAGATCAGCACGTCCTTGACGACCGCGATCATGGCCGGCGCGCGCAGGCCCGACGTGTACGTGTAAGCCGCCAGAATCGCGAACGCGATGATCAGCGGCAGGTCGCCGACGAAGCCCTTGGTGTCGAAACCGAGCGCGCCGATCACCACTTCGATACCGACCAGTTGCAGCGCGATGTACGGCATCGTCGCGACAATGCCGGTCACGGCGATCGCCAGCGCCAGCATGCGGCTGCCATAGCGAGCCGAGACGAAGTCGGCCGATGTCACGTAACCCTGACGCTTGGCGATGCTCCACAGTTTCGGGAACACGACGAACGCGAACGGATAGATCAGGATCGTGTACGGCAGCGCGAAGAAACCCGTTGCGCCCGCGCCGAACACCAGCGCCGGCACGGCGATGAAGGTGTAAGCGGTGTACAGGTCGCCGCCGAGCAGGAACCACGTGACGATCGTGCCGAAGCGGCGGCCACCGAGACCCCACTCGTCGAGATGCGCGAGATCGCCCTTGCGCCAGTGCGCCGCGACGAAACCGAGAATCGTGACGCCGATGAAAAAGAGAATGAAGACAAACGTTGCAGTCGGATTCATTGCAAATCCCTCGGGGATCTGTGGTTCTTCGAGAGGCCTTTGGTCTTGTGGTACACGAACGCGGTGATGACGGCGCTGATCAGCACCCACGCGAGTTGATACCAGTAGAAGAACGGGAAGTCCCATAGCGTGGGTTCGACCTTGTTATACGACGGCACCCAGACCATCGCGATCCAGGGCAGCAACAGCAACCAGAGACAAGAGCGGCACATGTTAGTAAGATTTTTGAAACAGCTAATAGGAAAATATCAAACATCTGCATCGAGCGAGTTGCTGCGTCGGCCACAAACATACAACTGCATTATTTTTGCTCACTACCGGGATGAAATTCTTCCCTGATGAAACGCCTCTTTCGCCATGGAACAAGCTCTTCCGCAGAGCGGTTCAATAATAAGCAAAAATTGCTTTATCTATTTTTAAACTAAAATACGGAAATTAAACTGTATGCTAACGTAGCAGCGTTACTCATCGTTTCCAGGCGATATGAATTTCAAAACACATGTAAACGTATGTTGATCATGAAGAGTCTGCCGTCACAGACTCTTGCGGTAACTCACTCGAAATCAGTCGGCCTTGACTTTTCTCCTGCTCTATTTCACGGACGCTCGACTCGAGGTTAATCGTGCCCGCGAAAAGTTCGTAAATCTCTGGACTGATACCATACGAAAAGCTTGCGGCAGCAAAAACAAATAGTTCTCTAGGCCATAGCGCACAAACAGCTACCAACCCGATACACGTGACACCAGAAATAAGAAAAAACAAAGAGCACATCGGCATGACCATCGCGAGGCCACTATTAAAACGAAAATATGCCGCCAAAGTCTGCCATACTTCTAATTAAACAGAAAAATAAAACACATATTATTAAAACAAGTCTTCTATATCGATTTCAACAATGCTGTTCGATCAATTTTTCCTAGCGCATTTCGCGGGATAAGAGGAAGCGAATAAATTTGATCGGGAACTTTGTAGTCCGCGAGTCGCCCAAAAGCAAAGCGAAGGATATTGTCAAGCAACGCAACACCAGCATCGTCGGTTAAATGAACGAAGCCAACTATCCGCTGACCGAGTTTCGTATCAGGTACGCCAAGGACCGTCGCATCAATCACGCACGGATGTAGAAGTAGAATGCGCTCGACTTCAATCATCGGTGAAACATTGGATCCGGCTCGGACTATAAGATCCTTATGGCGTGCAACGAACTGATAACGATCGTTTTCCAGTTGACGCATAACACCTCCAGTCGGGTACCAACCACCAGGAAACGCCGAAATTCGTGACGCGTCCCAGTAACCCAAAGCGACGTGAGGACCACGAATCCGGAGTTGACCGATCGCTCCGCGCGCAGCCATTTTGCCATCCGCATCAACGATTTGTGTCTCGACATTTGGCATGGGGATATATGCGGGTGGCGCATCATTTGGGCGACTTAACGAACCAATTGCTTCCGTAGATGCCCACAAAGCATGCAACGGCATATTGAAGGTCTACCTAAATTCCTCGTAAATGTATGGATGACAGGCATCTCCTCCCGTTCCATATAAGCGCATTACGTTCAGAGCGCGGGGCTTTCGTTTTTGGCACAAAATTAGTTGTGAAAATGTGTACGGGAACGCGAACATTGTCGTGCATTTGTGCGTTTCCAGCCCATCAAGGATGTTATCGGCATTCGCACCGTCCAGCATAACAAGCACTGCGCCAAACAATAAAGTGGCGATGAGAGTAAAAAGGCCAGAAGCATGCACCATCGGAAAGTAGAACGCGACACGCTCTCCCTCCTGAAATGCGTTCAATCGCGAAGCCCCTTCTAAGAGCGTCGATAGGTTGTGTGCTACGAACTTTGGCTTGCTTGCAGTACCCGAAGTTGTCAGCAGGACGGCGACCGCATTCGGGTCCTCGCTAGCAACAGGACAAAGATGCCGACCTTGATACAAAGTATCCCAAGCGACGCCTGATGAAGGTCTCACGCTACCAACGTGAAGCCTTCGGGATAGGGGAATATCGTCGTCTTTGCCATGCTTATGCTCGTTCATGCTGTGCCGATTATCCAAAGTACCTAACACGCTAAGCAACTGAAAGGGTCAGCACGATTTCGAATCTACGAACTTGAAACCCCTCGGGAATACGTCGCTCGGGTCAAGCGTGAACTCTGAGGTACCTGTTATCCATGCCGTGCCGGTGATTTGCGGTATGACAGCAGGCACTCCACCAATCTCGGTTACGTCGGTCAACTGTCCCACGAACCGAGTGCCAATGATGGACTCGTGAACAAAAGGCTCGTCCAGCGAGAGCTTTCCGGTATGGTACGCCAGTGCCATGCGGGCGGACGTACCCGTACCACACGGCGACCGGTCGAAGTAGCGCGGCTCCTTGACCATGAGGTTCTTTGCCGGCCGGTTCGCAGTTGCTTCTTCGGTGAAAATCATGGATCGCAGCGGACCGATCTCGCTGCCTGCCGGAGGGTGGAAGGACAGCTGTTCCTGAGCAGCTTTGACCACCAGCATGCCGAGGTCTTGCAACTTCTCGATGTTTGCCGGGACGAGCTCAACCCGGAAGTGCTTACTCTCAACGATGACGTATAGGTTCCCACCGTACACGACGCTCGCGGGAACCGGGCCATAACCCGGGACACGCAGTGTCCGCTCATGTGCCAGTACGTATGACGGCACGTTCGTAAATGTGACGCTAACCGCCTTTTTATCCCGCACGCGAACCTTGGTTGCGATGAGCCCAGCTGGCGTGTCAAGCCGGACCTCCGTATAGGGTTCGATAACATCGACCATTCCCCGATCGACTATCGCCGTGGCTACACCAATTGTTCCGTGACCACACATCGCCCAGAAGCCACCCGCGCTCATGTAGACGACGCCGAAGTCCGCGTCAGCTGTGGCCGGTGGCATAAGAATCGAGCCCACCATTGCTGCATGACCGCGCGGCTCATTCATGAGCATCTCGCGGAGGTCATCGAGGTTTTGCTGAAGCCACGCACGTCGTTCGGCCATAGTCTTCCCGGGTACCTCCGGTGTGCCCGATACTACAACGCGCATCGGCATGCCTTCTGCGTGGGTTTCGACCGTGCGAACAGAAAAGAGCGTTGACATCTACATTTCCTTAAAACATAACAAAGTTTGCTGCGCCGAAGCGACATTCCGACTTGAGTCGGCCTCCTGGAAAATTTCTTCTCCACCAAGGCGCAGAACGGCCCAATGGTTTCCAGAATGGCAGGGGACACTCTTAGCGACTTGTCAAGGCGCTACTACCTGCGCTTCCTAAGGACTTAAGGACCTTGCGTGTCATCTCTCGGATTTTGCATATATCGGACTTTGAGGCCGGAGAAAACGGTCGTCAATGGAATATTTCGACAGCAAAATATTCCAATTTATCGATCTTCGGGCAAGCCCCTGAAGCGTCGTACTCCACTCTCAGAGACGACCCGGGTCGGGAGGCACTTGGCGGATTTGCTTGTGGTCAGGTGTCCGATGCAATCGTAATGATCACGCGACACAAGTGACACCGACTACCGGGTAGCCTTGGATGGAAAGCGTTGGCGCGACGCCCTCCATCTATCCGTGCGTTGGAGATCAGATGGTCTGGCTGTCTGACGACGTCGCCCAGGCAGTTGATTTCACCGACTTCCAACGATGGCGCGCTATCACCCTGCGATTGGCGGCGGCGTCATTGTATGCTCGATTACTTGCCATCTAACAAAGCTCGGCGTAGGCGGTCACGAAATCCAAGCTTCTGCGGGCGAATGCTTCCGAATCGCGCGAGAGGGATTGAGATATGCCAATCGCGAGGATACGGACATCGTCGTCATTAGAGCGATTGTTCCTCCGACCTACTGACGCCCGTCGGTTCGAACCTGACGACTGATGGATGGAAAATAAACACGGCCGGTTTCAGCGCGGAAGATGCGGAGTTCCACGCCGGCACACAACCGCAGTTCCTCGTTTCGGGAGATGCTGCGATGTCAACGGTGTGATGGCCAAACGTGATTTGGTGTCGTGTCATTTTGAACTGTCTGTGATGCCCGTCGCGCGAGTAAGCGGCTGAATCGGTCTGTCACAATGCTCATTCAATTAGCGGAAAGGGCATGTTTTTCATGAAAATTCTTCGCCTATAAAAGATCAAGAACGCCCTTCATTCGGCCGTTACCTCGCTTGTCGACATTCCTGTCGCAGTCGGTCGTATGTGCCAATACTTCTTCATAAGGATGAGAAGGGATGAAAACCTTGCGCGTCAGAATTGCGCTTACCTGTCTGCTTGTTATCGTGGTCTCGGTTAGCGCCATTTGTGGCATAAATTATTGGGTAGGCTCGCGCTACAGCAGCCAGATGATTGCGCAAGACCTGAATACGATCGCAACGGGCTACGCTGGTTCGATCGGGGAGTGGGTTAGGTCTCGCGAAAGCATGGTGAACGCCATTCGTGAAGAACAGCTTACCTTGACTGGACAGCCTGCCGTCAGTCAGTTGATGGCGTCCGGAGGTTTTTCGGCCGCGTATGCTGGATTTCCGAATAAGGATGTAGTCCTTAACTATGGACATTCGACGTTGCCTGCGAATTACGATCCAACAGCGCGGCCGTGGTATCTGTTTGCGGCGCGCGCCGACGGGCCAGTTCTGACAGAGCCGTACCGTGCGGTGAATACAGGTGGTCTGGTGGTGACGTTCGCAGCTCCTGTACGAAAGGATAGTACCCTTCGGGCTGTAGTGGGTGCTGACATACCGTTGGACAGGGTAGTCGATATCGTCAACAGTATTCACCCCACGCCGTCGAGCCAGGCGTTCCTTGTGAGCGCGAGCGGAAACGTGATTGCCTATGCTGACAGGCAAATGCTCTTGAAGCCGGCGGTTGAACTGTCATCTAGCCTCGACGGCGATGGTTTGGACAGGCTGATTTCGACTGCGCAGCCTCAGGACGCGATGGTCGGCCGGCAATCGAAGATTCTGGTCGGAAGAAAAGTTCCCGGCACTGACTGGACCCTCGTAGTTGCACTCGACAGGGATGAAGCGCTGACTGGCCTGCGCGCGATGGCCAGGGCATCGGTCATAGCTCTTCTTGTAGTCTGCCTGGCCGCGTTCTTTCTGATGGCAGCGTTGTTGAGCGGGCCCTTTGGTCGACTGCGGTCGGCTGTGGACGCAATGGAGCAAGTTGCATCCGCTGACGCCGATTTGACGAACCGTCTGCCGGAAAATGGACAGGACGAGGTAACGTCGATAAACCGGGCGTTTAATCTGTTCATGGGCAAGATCGGAAGCGTTCTCGCGCAAGTTCACAAGGGAAGTCTAAATGTTCGTGGCGCGGCATCGGAGATTGCGGCCGCTAACCAGAGCGTCGCCTCCCGGACCGAAGGGGCCGCAAGCGCGTTGCAGGAGACCGCGGCAGCAATGAGGCAGCTTAACGATGCTATCCGACAATCCGCCAACGCTGTTGTGTCGGCACATAGACTTGCTGATGAGGCTCTGACCACCGCTTGCGAGGGCGAAGGCGTCGTCCAACGAGTGGTGGAGAGTATGTCCCAGATCGCGGCGTCATCGCGACAGGCGTCGGAGATCATAAGTGTGATTGACGGCATTGCATTCCAGACCAACATCCTTGCGTTGAACGCGGCCGTCGAATCGGCTCGAGGTGGCGAGATGGGGAGAGGGTTTGCCGTCGTCGCGGCAGAGGTTCGCGCTCTCGCACAACGCAGTGCAGCCGCGGCTAGGGAAATCAGGCGATTGCTAGAGCAGTCCAGCCAGATAGTCGAGTCAGGCCATGGGCATGCGTCACGCGCGGGGCAGGCCATGCAGGAAATTTCCACGAGCATCAGGTCACTGACATCTACGATGGCAGCATTGAATACAACATTCGCAGAGCAGACAGGCGGAGTGGGAGAGGTTAATCGTGCTGTGGTGCAGCTTGATGAGTCCGCACAGCAAAATGCGGCCGTCGTTGAGCAGACCTCGGCGGCCACTGATGCGCTGCGGGACGAGGCGCAGCGACTTTACGAGCAGGTCAATCAATTCAAACTCGAGTCTTCGCCAGGTGGCAGCGGCAGCGCCGTGAGCGTGGTGGGCAACCGCCGTTATCGCTGATCGGGACGACAATGGTTTGCACGCAGTTGAGGAGCGTCTGGGTGGGCAGAAACTCAATTGCCACACAGAACTTCGGGATCTTGCCGATCTGGACATCGTGGACAAGAAGGTCCGATCCATCGAGTCACGCGTGGGGAACGTGCAGATTCTCGTGAACGCTCGCTCGAGACTCTTCAGAGCCCATGAGGGAATCATGACACCGTTCGAAAGACATGTCGGCAAGCCGCTATCATTGGACCGGGACAACATCGACACAGACGCGATAATTCCCAAGCAGTTTATGAAGTCGATCTCGCGTGCCGGGCTGGGACCACACGCCTTTGACGCGTGGTGACATCGAAATGAGGGCTATTTCGGAAAGCCGATAGCGGACCGCGAGCCTGAGCCAGACTTTGTACTGAACAATCCGGGCTACGCGCGCCCAACCGTTCTCGTTACCGGCGAAAACTTCGGCTGCGGGAGTTCGCGCGAACACGCTCCATGGGCGCTGCAGGAGTTCGTATTCAAGGTTCTGATTGCGAGAAGCTCACCGACATCTTTTACGGCAACTGCTGCAAGATTGGGCTGCTGCCTATCGTACTGAGCGAACCTGATATCGAGGAGTTGCATGCGCCTGTCGCATCAGACTCCGGGCTTACCTTGGAAGTTGACCTGATCGAGCGTTGGGTGAAAGTGTTTAATGGCAATATCTTCCGCTTCAGTATCGATGAGGTCGTGGGTCAGGATTTCCTCAATGGCATGGACGACGTGAGCGCCACGCTGTCGCGCGTTGATGAAATCAGACAGTTCGAGGCTCAACACATTGCTCGGCGTCGATGGATCTGATGATCACCCCGGCGGGTAATCCCGGCAGTGCGTTTCGATGCAGGTTTGGTGAAGCGCTTGCGGTTCCTGCGAATCGAAAAAAGTGAGTCCGCCCGCAACCTGCGCGATGCATGTAGACACGGTTGAAGTCCGCAGAGCGCGTCGGGTCCGAGCATTCCGAGCCTTTTGTGTTCACGTTCACGTCCGGCAAGTACACCGTGCCGGCGGCCCACCCAGGTGGTTCCCACTGCCTAGATCAAGCCCAACTGGCGTTCCAGATGAGCGCGGGCTGGTCTGGCCGTTAGCCTACTGCGGCTCATACATGAAAAAAACGATAGTTTCTCATATAAAAATATCGCTTTTTTCCTTTCTTTTGGATGCTTATCGTTCTCTTGCAGCATCGTCGTGCGAGTGTTGCACGGCAGGACGCAGGGCGGCGGGAACACGCACCTCAGAAGGCGCAACCCGCGGTCACTGAATCAATCCGCCCTTGGAGACAATATGGATACCGTCGTAGAAAACCCGCCGGCCCCCGGCATTGCGCGCAAGTCACGGATCGGCCTTGCGTGGCAGATCGTAATTGGCCTTGTCGTAGGTATTGCAACGGGACTGGTGCTGAACCACTATCCGGAGTATCGCGAAGCCGCGATCTCTGGCCTGTTGCAGCCCGCCGGGGATGTCTTCATAAAACTGATCAAAATGATCGTCGTCCCGATTGTGTTCGCGAGCATGGTGGTCGGTATAGCGGGTGTCGGCGACGGCAAGTCGGTCGGACGTATTGGCCTGAAAACCCTTCTCTACTTCGAGATCGTAACGACGATCGCCATCGTCCTTGGTCTTTTTCTCGGCAATGTACTGCAGCCGGGCGTTGGTACGGATCTTTCGCAGCTTGGCCACGCTGACCTCTCTATTTATCGGCAATCGACGCAGGCTGTGCACGGAGGTCATGGGCTCATGTCACTCTTGCTTGGCATCATTCCTGAAAACGTAATTGCATCGATGGCGAAGGGCGACCTGCTGGCCGTCATCTTCTTTTCAGTGCTCTTCGGCTTGGGTCTGCAAGCGGTACCCGAGGAGTTTCGCAAGCCTGTAATCGCGACACTCAAGGGCATCGCCGACGCGATGTTCAAAGTCACCGCGATGGTGATGCGCTACGCGCCCATCGGTGTGTTTGCACTCATTGCCGTGACGGTCGCCAGCTTTGGCTTCGGCTCGCTGCTTCCGCTCGTCAAGCTCGTCGCGGTGACGTACTTTGCGATCGTGATTTTTGCCTTTGGTGTGCTGGGTGTTGTTGCACGCCTGTGCGGGTTTCGCATCCTCACGATCTTGAAGATCATCAAGGATGAGCTCGTCATCGCGTTCTCGACCTCAAGCTCGGCGACTGTGCTCCCGCAGTTGATGAAGAAAGTCGAGGACTATGGCGTGCCGAAGAGCATTACGACTTTTGTGGTCCCAACAGGTTACTCTTTCAACCTCGACGGTGCATCGATCTATCTGGGTATTGCCACTTTGTTTGTCGCACAGCTCTATGGTATCCATCTTGGCGTTCAGGAGCAGATCGTGTTGACGCTGACAATGGTCGTGACGTCAAAGGGCGCCGCGGGCGTGCCGGGTTTCATATTCGTGATTCTGCTTGCGACCTTGGCGAGCGCGGGCTTGCCGGTCGAAGGTCTCGCATTCATCGCCGGTGTTGACCGCATTATGGACATGGGACGCACGGCGCTTAACGTGGTGGGAAATGCGCTGGCACCACTCGTGATTGCGAAGTGGGAAAAGCAGTACGACGCCGAGAAGGGGCGCGCGTACCTCGCCTCGCTCGACAAATGATGCGGAACGGATGCGTTGCGCCTCAATACATTTTGGCCGCACTTCAGAAGCGCTGGTTGATAGTCATCTCCTCAACGCCTCCCCTCGTACCCGCACACGACTGAACTGCGCCTACGGGCGGGCCGCCTATGGTGGCTATAGCATGGCGCTGCAACAACGTTGCCGATGGCGCAGTGCGATCCCGAGTCGCAAGGGAAGAAGATGAGGTATTACGGCTTCCTGTTGAACGCTTTAAGTTGTGGAGTCTTCTATAGGAGATGCAATTCTGCCCATTGACTTCTAGGTGGTCTATCGTGCGAAACGATACTAAGAGACCATTTCAAAAAGACCCCGAGGGGACTGTTAACCTTTTCGGCAAGCTGTTAACCTTGGCCGTCTGAACAATCGGAACCAAGGGGATGGGCACGCCGATCATTGATGACGAGCTATGGGCATTGATCGAACCTTTGCTGCCACCGCCAAAGCCGCGACGCAAGAAATATCGAGGCCGCCGCACGGTTTCGGACCGGGCTGCACTGAACGGCATCCTGTTCGTGTTCAAGACCTGGATACGGTGGTGCGACCTGTCGATCAAGCTGGGATTTGGTTCGGGCCCGACCTGCTGGCGTCGCTTGCACGACTGGCAAAAGGCTGGCGTGTGGGACCGACTGCACGAGTTGCTTCTCGCGAAGTTAAGCGAGGCCGGCCGGCTCGATTTCTCACGAGCGGCCGTCGATTCATCGTCGGTGCGAGCCGTTGGGGCGGGCGAAGAACTGGCCCGAACCCCACGGATCGCTCGCGATCCGGTTCCGAACATCACATCCTCGTAGATGCGAAAGGCGTCCCCGTCAATGCCATCCTGACCGGCGCGAACCGCAACGACGTCACCCAATTGCTGCCGCTTGTCGATGCGATCGCGCCGATTCGCGGTGTACGTGGCCGCCCGCTTCAGAAGCCCAAAGTCATTTACGCCGATCGCGGCTACGACTCCGAACCACATCGCCGGAAACTTCGCAAACGTGGCATCAAGCCGGTGATCGCAAAGCGCCGAACCGAGCACGGCAGTGGTCTCGGAAAATTCCGCTGGGTGGTCGAGCGTACTCACGCATGGCTCCACAACTTTTGTCGTCTTCGCATTCGCTTTGAGCGTCGCGCCGACATACACGAAGCATTTCTCAAATTCGGTTGCTCCCTCGTCTGCTGGAACATCTTCAGACGTACGGGGCAGTCCTTTTGAAACGGTCTCTAATGGGGTGACGCGAGAAACTCTGCCCGCTCCCAAGCATCACCATCGACTCAGCGCATTTATTCTATGCTCTCCGAACTTGAAGAAGTGACGCCGGCCATCGTGCTTGGCAGCAAAATTCGTGCGTTAAGGCAGCGGCTAAAGCGCACGCTCGACTACACGGCAACGGCAGCGGGGATTTCGAAGCCCTTTCTCTCACAAGTTGAACGAGGGCTGGCCTCCCCGTCTGTCACGTCCCTGAACGGAATCGCCAGCGCGCTCGGCGTCGCCGTGCAGTACTTTGTGGATACGCCTGGAGAACGGCGTCCCGTGTGTCGCGGCGATCAGCTTAAATTCTTCGAGTTTGCGGAATCGGCGAACCTGTTTGCACAACTGACGGTCGGATCAGCCTGTCAACAAATCGAGGCCATTCTCGTCAGATTTCCGCCTGAGCAAGGGCGGCTTACAGATATGTCAAGCAGCGCAGGCGAAGAGTTTTTGTATGTCATATCCGGCGAGGTGTCGCTGACATTGGAGCGTGAGACGTTCGTATTGCAAGCCGGAGACAGCGCACATTACCAGTCTACGCTCCCGCATGGATGGACGAACAATCAACGCGTCGAGGCGCTCGCACTTTGGGTCGGTACGCCAAAGTTATTTTAGAGCGCGTTCTATAGCCGCAATGTCGATTTTTTTCATCGTCAGCACCGCGTCCATCGCGCGTTTTCCGGCATCGCGGTCCGGCCCGCCAACGAGTTCGAGCAGCCGCCTGGGCGTGATCTGCCAGAAAAAGCCCCAGCGGTCCTTGCACCAGCCGCAAGGCGCTTCCTCTCCGCCATTGCCGGTAATGGCGTTCCAATAGCGGTCGGTCTCTTCCTGGTTATTCGTCTCGACCATGAAGCTTACCGCCTAGTTCGCCTTGAAGTTAGGTCCGCCGTTTAGTCCTACGAAGCTCCGGGCGAGCACGGTGAACTCAACCACCATCTCATTTCGGCGTTGTGCCAAGGTCGGTCTATGCGTGCCGATTAGTTGGCCGATGGCGCTACCGCCACAGCGTGCGACCATCGGTATCTGCGCGTCGGTCAGACCGTCGACTTCCACCAGATGCCTGAGCACTGCGGCGAACGTCCGCTCACGTGTTTTAAGTTTGGTCCCATAGCGGTCCATTAGCGCGAGTTCGAGCGCGGTCAAAGCGACCAGTTCACCGGCCTTGATTAGATCGGCGTCTATCCAACCAAGCAGATAGAGCTTCTGCGCGCGGGCGTATTTCAGTCGCACAACATCTGGGATGCGAGCATCCTTCGTCGAATTTATCGATAAAGGCGCGCCATTGATCAGCGTGGTCGAATTGAATGAGGCCACCCGGGTTCCCTTGCACTGGCCACGGCATCAAGAGCGGTTCTAGCCGCAGTGGCAAATCGATATGTGGCAGTCCCACGGATGGAATTTCCTCATTACGGTGATGAGACGGCCGCTTTCTGTGTGCTATCGAGCTTGCGATGAATCAGTGACACCGACGTCAGAATGTCGAGCGCATCCTGCTCGGACATGGGCCAGTTCGTCTTGGGCGCATGGGCCAATGGATTGCGCACGGCACCGAACAGACCGATCAGGAGATTCGCAAAACCTTTCTGTTCGCTTTTTTCGGATTCCGTGCTGAGCGGCCCTAGCACCAGGACGGGCTGCTGACCTGCAAATGCCTTTTTCACGAGGTCGGCGCCGTCACCGTTCAGACCCGACAGCGTGCGGATCCGCTCAGCGACACCTTTTGTCGCCTCGAAGACCGCGTGGAAGTAGTTTTCGTCGAGCAACTCGGCACGGCAGTAGCTCAACACTCCTCATGCACCGTCCGGCTTTCAAGGGCAGCCTTGAGCCGTCCGGCACGTGCACGAGCTGCGTCCAATGTTGTTGCCTTGTCGGCATGGCCAACCTTGCCATCCTCGCGCACGTAGAAGCCCGAGAACGCCAGCACGACATTGAGTTCATCGCGCCGCCGGGCGAACGTCCCCGTATCACGGGCATAGCTCACAGGATTCATCGCTCGGTTGATGAACATGATGAGGTGGTTGCCCACCTGATGCTGGTTCTGTGCCGCTGCCAAGGCATTGAATAACCGCTTCCATTTGGTGATACCCGGAGATACGTCGGCGACATTGATCTCCTGCAGCAAGCGCTCGATTTGCGTGCCCGTAAGTCCGTGCACCGTATCGGCCAGCACCTGGCAGGCGGCTTCGAGATGCTGGGAGTCAAAGGGGGTAATTTGCGTCGTCACCGCATGCCTCTAAGTTCCGCCAGAAATGCCGTGCCGATTTCCACAGCCAATTCCGCCCCCATCGGGTCTACATCGACGCCATGCGCGGCCTCATTCATGACCCGGAGGGATTCCAGAAACCGTTCCGTGCTGGCTGGTGCGAGACCACGTTGATTCATTTCACGCAGCATATTGCCAATGCCGGTTGGTACCTTCAGAGCAACGCCGTTGCCAGATAGGATGTCCCGCAAGGCTCGCTCGATCTCGATCCGCAACTTGATGACAGACATCAGCGGAAACTCGCGCGCAAACTCCTCGGCAGTCGGTAGCGCCTGTTGAAACTGCGGCGGCAGCGCCGGCGAAAGTCGATATTGGGTGACGCCCATCGGCTTACTGGAGTCGCGCAAGGCATATTCGACGATCACCTTATTACGGCCCTTGCACAAGATGATGCCGATGGTCGGCTGATCGTCCTTATGCCGAAGCCGGTCATCGACGGCGGAGAGGTAGAAGTTCATCTTGCCCGCAAACTCGGGCTTGAAGTCTTCGATCTTCAACTCGATCACGACGAAGCAGCGTAACCGCAGGTGATAGAAAAGTAGATCGAGGTAGTAGTCCTGACCACCGACTTCGAGATGGTACTGGCTGCCGACGAAAGCAAAGCCCTTGCCGAGTTCGAGAATGAGCCAGCGCAGATGCTCGATAAGGCCGCGCTCCAGGTCACGCTCCAGCATGTCGGGGCCAAGCGCGAGGAAATCGAAAGTATAAGGGTCTTTGAGGAGCTGCTGGGCAAGCTCGGATTGCTCAGCGGGCAAGGTTCGCGAGAAGTTGGTCAGCGCGCTCCCCTGACGGGCGAACAACTGGCTCTCGATCTGGTGGACGAGGACAGCACGACTCCAGCCATGCTCGATCGTCTGGCGGACGTACCAGGCGCGCTCTTCGGCCACCTTGACCATATCGAGCAGGCTGACGTTATGCCCCCAGGGCAATTGTGCAACGACCCGTTGCACAATTTCGGCGTCGGGCCAGGCCTCGGCAAAAGCACGCATATATTTGAGGTTTCGAGCTGAAAGCCCTGTCATTTCGGGGAAGGCTCGGCGGAGATCGTCCGCCAGCCGGTCAACGACCTTGGTCCCCCAACCTTCGTGCTCCTGTCGGGCCAGAATGTCGTGGCCGATACTCCAATAGAGCAAGATCAGCTCGCGATTGACCGACAGGCTCGCACGGTGACGCGCCTCGGCGATCTTCCGCTTGAGGTCGCCGACAAAAGCAGAATAGCTCTGCGCGTCGATCTCCGCGGCAGGGTTGGCGACCTTGGCGCGACGGGACGGTGGCTTGGACGACGGGGATCTCATGCCGCTTCCTCCTCTGAAATCACGTCCCGCTTGCTTCCCGGCGGAACGGCGCGGCTGTTTTCCTCGCGGTGCCGATACGGGCGGTAGTTCCCTCGGCTCGTGAGCGTCTTGTTGCCGTCCGTGTCGGCGGGATTCGCCGCCGGCGACGCAACCGGCACCATCGACGCACGGCTGTCGATCGTATCCCGCCGCAGGTTGGCCACCTTCTCAGCAGCCGCGCGGATCGGATCATCCTCGGCATGCACGTACCGCATGAACATGGACACGGTCTTGTGTGCCGTAAGTGCCATACCGACCTTGACCGGAATCCCGGAGTTGGCAATGTCGGTCGCAGCGCGATGACGGATCCCGTGCGTACCGACATGAATCACATTTGCACGTTTCAAGACTCGCTTCCAGCCATTGTAATAGGTGCTTTCGGGCAGCGGAATCGAGCTGTCGAAGACGGCCGGACACACATATGGCGAGTCGTCGATGCGGTAGGCGTTGGACAACAATTGGTACGCCACCTCGCTCATCGGCTTGGAAATATCGCCGGTCTTGCTATCAGGCCAGACGATGCGGCGGTTCTCAAAATCAATCCAGGACCATTCGAGCAATCGGATTTCCGACATGCGCGCGGAAAACTCGAATTGCAGGCGAACCGCAAGCGTCAACGTCGGATGTTCCAGCCCTTCGGCATCCGCGCGGTCAAGATAGGCATAGAGACGCACCAGCTCGTCGTTGACGATATATCGTGTTTCACCATTCTCGGGGTATTTCGGCACATGCCGGCAGGGATTGGAGCCATCGGGCCGGTAGCCCCACACCTCGGCCATGTTGAGCATCTTGCGGAGGCAGGACAGAACCCGGTTGGCCGTGACCGGGATTCTTGCCAGATCGCGCATCAGAGTCGCTATATGTTGCCGGGTTACGTCAGGTACTTTGAGCTTGCCCAGCATCGGCACGATGAAACGGTCGATCTGGTCTTGATAGGTATCAACGGTGCTCGGCTTGTTGCGAGGTCTGGAGTATTCCTCCATGAACTGGGTACACAACTCTTTGACGGTAGGCGACATACGCGCAGCCAATTTCGCGGCACTCGGATCGTTGCCTTTCCGCACATCAGCCAGCCAGTCCTGCGCGATCGAGCGGGCCTGCTCGACGGTCAACTCGCCAAACTGGCCGATTTTCGGCTTGCGGCGCTCGCCCCAGTTCGTGCGGTACTGGAGCATGAAGACCTTGCGCCCGCGGGCGGTGACTTTGCAGAGAAATCCGGGGACAACGGTGTCCCGCAGTTCGTAATCTTTGCCGGTGACTTCGGCCGCATCGACAGCGGATTTTGTGAGCTTGATCTTGGCCATGACGCCTCCTAGTTCGGGATCAAACGCAGGAACCAGCCAGGAGCCACAGCATCGGAAAGTGTGCCGCAATCGGTCTGGTCTAGGCGTAAGGTTAGACGGGACTAACCTCTTGGAAAACCAAGCCCAGCAAGGCTTAGCGGGTTTCAGCGTAGCCCGATACTATAGGAGGCTGCCGGTCTCAAAATCCCCCGCCGCAAGGCGTGCCGGTTCGAGTCCGGCCCTGGGCACCACAAGCTGTTCCGGCGAGAGCCGCAGTATTCCGAAAAACCCCGCAAGATCAAGGTCTTGCGGGGTTTTTTATTCCCTAGCGATCGGTCTTGGTTCGTCGACAGCCGGTGGTATCTGGTGGTATTTTTGGTGGTATCTGGCTCGTTTCTGGGTTTTTCCAGAGGGAGATACCACCATGTTGCTGACCGATGTGCAGATTAGGAACGCGCGCTACAACCCCGAGGGAACCGGCAATCGCCTCGCGGACAGCGGCCGCATGTATCTCCAGCTCGACAAGTCCGGCGCGAAATACTGGCGGATGAACTTCCGGTTTGCCGGCAAGGACAAGACGCTCGCGCTCGGCGTCTATCCGGACGTGTCGCTTGCGGCAGCGCGGAAAAAGCGAGACGACGCCCGCGAGAAGTTGGCAGCGGGATTCGACCCAAGTAATGTCAAGCGCCTTGAGAAACGTGCCGCCAGGCTCGCAGCGGCCAACTCCTTCGAGGCAGTCGCGCGCGGCTGGATGAACGAGCGCAAGAGCACCGTCGAGCCAGCCCAGCACGTGAAGACGCTCGCCCGAATGGAAAACGATGTGTTCCCGTGGCTTGGCAAGCGCCCAGTTACCGACATCGACGCGCCAGACATTCTGGCCGTCCTGAAGCGCGTCGACAGTCGCGGCGCCCGCTTCACGGCCCATCGTGTGCGTAGCGAGATCAGCCGAGTATTCCGGTACGGCATCAAGGAGGGACATTGCAAGGCCGACCCCGCTCGGGATCTGGTCGGCGCGATTCCCCCGGCACAAACAACCCACTTCGCTTCAATCACAGAGCCGATCAAGGTCGGCGAGATGCTGCGTGCGTTCGACGGGTTCGCTGGCACCTTCCCTGTCCTCTGCGCGCTCCGGCTTGCACCATTACTATTCGTCCGGCCCGGTGAGCTTCGCCAGGCTGAATGGTCCCAATTCGATCTGGACAAGGGCGAATGGCGCTACCTCGTCACCAAGACTGGGACTGAGCATTTGGTGCCGCTTTCCACACATTCGATCGCCATTCTGCGTGAACTGCATGCACTTACGAGCGCCGGCCGCTATGTGTTCCCTGGCGCCCGCGATCGCCAGCGACCGATGAGCGAGGCCACGATCAATGCAGCACTGCGAAGGCTCGGCTACGACACGCGCACGGAAATCACGGGACACGGCTTTCGCGCGATGGCGCGCACGATCCTGCATGAGGAACTCGATCAGAAGCCGGAAGTGATCGAGCACCAACTCGCGCATACAGTGCCGGATAACCTTGGCACAGCCTATAACCGCACAAAGTTCATCAAGGAACGCCGGGTAATGATGCAGAAATGGGCGGACTATCTGGATCGGCTCCGTTTAGGTGCGCAGGTTATTGATATTGGAAGCGGGAAAGTTGCGACTTGACGACTGCGTTGTGCGATTTCAGGCGTGCCAATGCATGCGCATCCGTTGATGCCGCTGCTGCGCTGAGTCAACTTTCAAATGGTCGAAACTGGTTCGATTATCTGGCTAGTCTTCATCGTCTCGCGTTCAAAGATTCTCCGTATCCGGTCTGATCTTGAAACTGAATTCGTCGTGAGCGATCATCGATCCGGGTTTGTTGTTGCCAGGCTCCCTCTTTGCTCGCGAAGGCGTACCGGACTGCTGACCGAACTTCTGCGGGTCTGAACGAGTGACAGGCGGGTTCACTTTGCTTTGCGATTGATGCGAGCCAGGTATCTGGCGGTTGTGCGTTCGTCGTTTCGCCGTATACTGGAGCGCGTAGCGAAGCGCACTCGCCGTTATGTCCATACCGGCCTCCTTCGCCTGATCGACTAGCTGCTCAAGCGAATACCCCTTCGCACGCGCTGCATTGATATGGGCGCGAAACTTCGGCATTGCATCGCGTACGGTAACCCGCTGTTCCGATGGTGGCTTTTCCGGTAACTCATCGAGTCGTCGGGCAAACTCATCCCATTGCGCTTTCGTGTAAGTCTTCGATGCAGGCATGATGACCTTCCGTTTGCATTTGGTGACGAGAGGGTTTGAGCCAATCGTCTACGCCATCGGCTGGTACGTCAATGCCGCAGTCACGTCGAACGTTGATGTATTAGGACTACCGCGAACACGTTTGGAATTCGTTGGAACAACGTACTATTTTTGTTTCGTGGTGAGTATGCAACGGCAGTCGTCGTTGGCTGCTGTGCCGCAAACTTGCGCGTGAGCATTGAAATTTGTGGTTCTGTAGGTAAGCAGAGGATGCCAGGTTGGTTTGTGCCGAAACCGACGGTCAATCATTTCTACGTCGCCCGATCTAAGGTAGTTACTCTCGCGAGTCGACACTGGATCTGAGACGATTGCTTCACGGTTTGCTCGTACTTGTCCTGCGTTGAGAACAGAGGGCGCACCAGTACGCGAATCGTGTCGATCGGGTTAGCAGTCCACTTAGCAACGATTCAACAGCGTCCTACGCTGATCCGATTTCATTTGAAATCGCACGATAAAAACAACAAAGAAATTAGGTACTGCAGGATAGGCAACTGCCGGTTTTGGGCGCCATGCACACTGCGACATCCACCCACTGACGTTGACGATACCGGGAGAGACAGTCGATTTTGTCACCGGAAGCAAACGCGAGTCGATTTCGACAGGCTTGTACTGTCACGCTATCGCAATCGTAGCAACGCCAGCCTCGCATCACGCGCCCGGCGCTCACAATCCATTGCCTCTCGACGTGTCGGCGACGAACACGTCACTGTATCTGTGCACTGCCTATGGAGGCCGAGCGTCTCGAACGAGCCACCTATACGCGTGAGGTGGTTCCGCACCAACGCTCCCGGCGCGCAGGTTTCTCGTCGAGCCTCACCAAGGAGGGCAGCTATCTGGTATCGGCGGGATGCATCAGACGGAATTCGGCCGCGAGTTGCCGATCGGTCGTCGTCAGGCAGTGTCCGTCGGCCACTTTCTGCCGCTCGCCTGAGCCAAGCAGTAATCACTCGAAAGGCTGGTCCACCCCGAAATCCGCCCGATGCGTGACGCGCACTTTTCGGCCGATGCGGTCGCTGGTCGCGCAAGATGTCAGCGGCTGGTATGGGTTCCTCAGCCGACGATGGTCGGTCGATCCTGATCAACGACAGCTTTGACCACCGCCGAACGTCAGTGCACGACCCTGAGCGGACGAATACCATTCGCGCGTGGATGACCGAAATGCGCTTCATTTGAGTCACTGAGCTAATGCCCCGAATTGCTCTCGAGGGTGCGCTAGGCGAAGCTCCTCGCCCAGCCGACAGCGCCTTTGCGGCTCGGCGAGGAACTGACGACTGGCATCATTCCGACGGGTTCGTATCCATCGTCAGGATGATCTTGCCAACATTCGCGGAAGATTCCATACGCCGATGAGCATCCGCTGCGCGAGCAAGTGAGAACGTGCTGTCTACGACCGGTTCGAGTGCGGCGCCACCTTCAAATCGGTCGAGCCAATGCTCGCGGAAGCGCCTCACCATCGCGTGTTTTTCCTCCTGAAGGCGCGACTTCATCACCGTGCCCTTGATCTGTAAATGCCGGTATAGGATATCTTCGAGCGCGACGGCAACCTCGCCGCCGCCGCCGAGGATGCCGACCTGCACCAGCCGCCCGCCGTTGCCCAACGACGCGATGTTGCGCGCGAAGTACGGCGCACCGACGAAGTCGATCACGACGTCGACGCCGCGACCATCTGTCGATTGCGCGATCACTTTGGCGAAGTCCTGCGTGCGGTAGTCGATCACGACGTCCGCGCCGAGCTGCGCGACGCGTTCGAGCTTGCTTGCTTCCGCCGTCGCGAAGATGCTCGCGCCCGTCGCATAGGCCAGCTGCACAGCGGCCGAACCGACGCCACCGGCAGCCGCGTGGATCAGGACCGAGTCCCCGCGGCGCAGGCCGCCCAGATGCAGCATCGCTTCGTGCGCTGTGACGAACACTTCGGGAATCGCGGCGGCGTGCACGTAATTGAGCGAATCGGGGATGGGCATCGCCATGCGCCAGTCGATGCGCGCCAGCTCCGCATACGCGCCGCCGCCGACCACGCCCATCACACGATCACCGATTTTGAATCCTTGTGTGTCGGCGCCCGTTTCGATCACTTCGCCAGCTATTTCGAGGCCCATGATGGTCGAGTCGCCGAAGTTCGGGCGGCCGTAGCCACCGCGCCGGTGTGTGAGATCGGCGCGGTTCACACCAGCGGCGTGCACGCGCACCAGCAGGTCAGCGGGGCGCAGTTCGGGCACGGGGACCTCGGCAAGCTCGAGGACGTCGGCGTCGCCGAATTGTTCGAATTCGATGGCTTTCATGACTGTGATTCCTTGTCGACGCGAGCCGCGCCGCTGTTGACATCGTGTGGTTCGGCGAGCGTGGCTTGGGCCACGGCCGACGCCGAAATGGTGGCCGGGAAGCCCGCATAGAACGCCAGGTGCGTGATCGCGGCGGACAGCTCGTCGCGCGTGACGCCGTTGCTCACGGCGCGGCGCAGATGTGCGGGCAGTTCGTCGAAATGGTTGCCCGCAATCAGCGCCGCGACGGTGATAAGGCTGCGGTCGCGCGGCGAGAGCGCCGGGTCGCTCCAGATCTGCGGATAAAGCGTGCTGTCGACAAAGGCAGCAAGCTTCGGCGTGAAGGCGCGCGCCGCTTCGCGCGGGCTGCTGAAATCTGTGTGAGACATGGCTGCGCTCCTTTCATGCCTGGCTGATGAACTTGTGCGTAAGGTAATACTCAATGCCTTCCGCGCCGCCTTCCGAGCCGTGGCCGCTTTCCTTCATGCCGCCGAACGGCAGTTCCGTTGCGACGATCCGATATTGGTTGATGCCGATCATGCCGGCTTCGAGTCCGTCGGCCACGTCGATCGCGGTGCGCGCGCTTTGCGTGAACGCGTACGCGGACAGGCCGTAGGGCAGGCGGTTCGCTTCGGCGAGGCCATCTGCGAGCGCGTCGAAGCGCATCAGCACGGCGATTGGGCCGAACGGTTCTTCGTGCATCACGCGGGCATCGGCGGGCACGTCGGCGAGCACAGTTGGTTCGAAGAAGAAGCCATCGCGCTCGATGCGCTTGCCGCCTGCGAGCAGCATCGCGCCGCGCGCCACGGCGTCGGCGACGAGTTCTTCCATCTTCGCGAGCTGGCGCGCGTTGGCGAGCGGGCCAACTTGCGTGCCGGGCTCCATGCCGTCGCCGATCTTCAGCGCATTGGCCGCGCGCACGAAGTGTTCGACGAACACGTCGTAGACACCGCGCTGGATCAGAAAGCGCGTCGATGAAATGCAGATCTGGCCCGTGCCGCGAAAACGGTTGGCTGCGCCTTCGACAGCGGCTTTCTCAACATCGGCGTCGTCGAACACCAGCACGGGGCCGTGGCCGCCGAGTTCGAGCGTGATCGGCTTGACGCCCTCTGCCGCGCGCGCGGACAGCAGCCGGCCGACGGGCACCGAGCCAGTGAACGTCACCTTGCGGATCACGGGCGATGCGATCAAGTGCTTCGACACTTCGTCCGGTACGCCGAATACGACTTGCAGCACGCCCTTCGGCAAGCCTGCATCGTCGAGTGCGCGGGCCAGCGCCAGCGCCGTCGCGGGGCTTTCCTCGCCCGGCTTGATGACGACGCTGCATCCCGCTGCGAGCGCCGCCGATAGCTTGCGCGCCGGCGTGATGGCGGGGAAATTCCACGGGGTGAAGGCGGCGACGGGACCGATTGCCTGCTTCTTCACGAGTTGCTGCACGCCGGGGCGATTTGACGGCACGACGCGTCCGTCGATGCGGCGTGCTTCTTCCGCGAACCACTCGAAATAGTCGGCGGCGCGCTGCACCTCGTCGCTGCTTTCGATGAGCGGCTTGCCTTCTTCGAGCGTCATCAGCTGGGCGATGCGGGGCGCGCGTTCGCGCATCAGATCGGCGGCGCGCTTGAGGATGCGGGCGCGTTCGGCGGGCACCGTGTTACGCCACACGTCGAAAGCTCGCGCCGCAGCGGCCAATGCGCGTTCGAGATCAGCGAATGTCGCGAGCGGCACGCGGCCCAATTCGCGTTCGTTGGCCGGGTTGATGACGGCAGCGGTTTCGCGTTCGTTCGCGGCGATCCATTCGCCGTCGATGAACAGATAAAGGGGATCGTAGGTTGCGTTCATGACGAATGCCTGTCCTTTGAAAATGACTCGATAAACGTAATATTCAGGTCTGTCGTGCTATTCCGATGCGTTCGACTGCCTGATCTCGAAACGAAGTCTATGCGCCGAGGCTGCCCGCTTTTAGTGGGGCGGGAAAGAATGAATCTTTCCGGGAGAGGGAAAGTCGGGCGCCTTCTGGGGCGCCGCGCGTTTGACTTGCGAACGGTCGTGCTGCCACGTCCGCATCCTGGCGAATGGCGCGTCGCGCATGTCATCATGCGGACTGCACACGCCGCGCGGCTCGGTGCCGCTCATCGAAATAACAATGGAAGATCAGCGAGGATTGACGGTATGGACAAGCTCTACAACATGTCCGTGTTCGCGAAGGTGGTCGAAATGGGCAGCTTCACGGCTGTCGCCAATCATCTCGACACCACGGTCGGCAACGTGTCACGGGCCGTGACGGTGCTCGAAGAGACGCTCAACGCGCGGCTTCTGCAACGCTCGACACGGCGTCTCGTCGTCACCGACGCGGGGCGCCGCTTCTACGAACGCAGTGTGTCGATTCTCGCCGACCTCGAACACGCGGAAGCCGAAGCACGCGACGCGCTGCTCGAGCCGCGCGGCACGCTGCGTGTGCACGCCGTTCCGGGCCTTGGCCGCCAGTTGCTAACGCGTGCGGTGCTGGCGTATCGTCAGGCATATCCCGAAGTTTCCGTCGATCTGCTGCTGTCGCAGCGGATGCCGAACCTGCTCGAAGAGCAACTGGACGTGGCCGTTGTGATCGCACGCGCGCTGCCCGATTCGGCGTACGTGAGCCAGAAGATTGGCACGAGCCACTGCATTCTGGCCGCTTCACCGGCGTATCTGGCGAAGCATCCCGCGCCTGGGCGTCCCGAAGATCTCGCCGATCACACCTGTATCCAGCTTGGCACTGTCGACCACGCGCCCGACGAATGGCAGTTGCAAAGCGCGGCGGGCACAGTCGCATATCGACCGGCGGGGTCGCATTTCAGCGTGAACGACATGGAAGCGATGGTCGTCGCATTGCGCGACGGCGCGGGCATCGGCTTGCTTGCCGCGTTTTCCGCTATCGACGATTTGCGCCAAGGCACGCTCGTGCGCGTGCTGCCGCAATTCCACACGTACGAGCGCAACGTCTACGCTATGTACCCGTCGCGACAATTCGTCGACGCGAAGATCAAGAGCTTCGTCGATATTCTCAAGACGCGGGTCGGCGGCGAATTGGCCTCGTACGCAATAGAGCTCCGGATAGACATCGCCAAAGAAAGCACGTAGCGGTGAGCTGCGTAGGAAGCGAAATCTGTTGAATCTCTCGACGTGCTGATCGACGGACGTCGTGCCAGGTCCGCTGCCAGACAGATTGCGGAACTTGGCTGCGATTCATTGATGGACCGCTTCCGGCAGGATAGTGTCTGGATGTAATTACGGTGAACTGGCACGACTCAGCAGCTCGGGGCAGGTACATTCAGTCCAACAGCCGCCAAACTGCCGGAGTCGACCCTTCTCTGCCGTTCAATCTGAACACAGTGAATGGGCGCTTCGGCCACCCGAAGCAGCCATTCACGATACCTGATCCCATGCGGTCGGCCCTTCGGCGTATTAGTTATTGATGTTCGTCGATGACGGAGTGCAACCTTTAGACCTGGTTTCGGCGGCGGGTCGGCAAGCTTGTTCAGGTGCGTTCCGTCCGTCGCCTTTCTCTTCTCGCAGTGGATGACGCCTGACACAAGGCCATTCATCTCACATTCGAATCACGTCCATCACCGTCTTTTTCTTGTCCTTGAACTGATAGATGGTGATAGCGGCATCTTTCAGGTCGCCGTGCGAGTCGAATGCAATTTTCCCGATCACGCCGTCATACTGGGTTACCGGCATCGCGGTGAGCACCTTCGTGCGATCGGTCGAATTCGCCCGTTTCATCGCGTCGTAGATCACATAGACCGCGTCGTAGGCGAACGGCGCATACGCGTCGATCGGCACCTTGTAGCGCGCCGTATAGCGCCGGTCAAAGTCCTGCCCCTTCGGCATCTTCGACAACGCAAGTCCGGCCTCGGAACACACGAGATTGCCGATTGCGTCCCCTGCCAGGCTCACCATCTTGTCGGTGCACGCGCCGTCGCCGCCTAGCACGTTCGCCGTGATACCCAGATTTGCCGCCTGCTTGACAAGCGGTCCCGCCGTGGCGTCGGAGCCGCCGTACATGATCACGTCAGGTTTCAAGCCCTTGATTTTAGTGAGAATCGCCCGGAAGTCGGTCGCCTTGTCGTTGGTCGCCTCGCGGGTCACGATGGTCGCGCCATTCGCCGCGGCGGCCTTGGAAAACTCGTCGGCCAAGCCTTGGCCATAGGCTGTCGAATCGTCAATCACCGCGATTCGCTTCGCGTGCAGCGAGCCGAGCGCATAACGGGCCAGTGCCGGGCCTTGCAAGGCGTCGGTGGCGACGACACGAAACGTCGTTTTGTACCCTTGCTGCGTGTAGGCGGGGTTCGTCGAGCCTTGCGATATCTGTACGACCTGTGCTTCGCTATAGATGCGCGATGCCGGAATCGACACACCCGAATTGATGTCGCCCACCACCGCCACCACGCCGTCATCGACGAGCTTCTGCGCGACCTGCGTACCGGTGCGAGGGTCGGCTGCGTCATCCTGCGAGTCGAGCTTGAACTGCACGGGCTTGCCGCCGATCACTGGATGCTGGCTGTTGATTTCATCTATCGCAAGGCGCGCCGCATTTTCGCTGTCCTTGCCCATGTTGGCGAGTTGTCCCGTAAGCGGTGCTGCGTGGCCAATCAGCACGACAGCGGGTGTTGCATCGGCGGCATGCGCCGGTGCGTGCAGGGCAATCAGCGCGATTGCGCCGGCAATTGAACGATAGGTCGATTTCACGGGCTGTCTCACTCTGTTAATGTTTCGGACGAACGGCGCGGTCGGTGAAGCGGAGCGCCTGAGAACCAGTATTCGGTCGCCGTAATTGCGCGTCCAACGACAAATTCTTTTTGCTGCCGATAAACAAACCTTATGCCGCCGGCGCGTTCAGGCTCGTATGCAGCAATACCTCGACGCTGCGGCCTATCGCCAGAATCGACGCGTCAGCAAGTGCGAGCCCGCAGATCGAGAGGCCGACGGGCAGTTCGTCTGCGTTGTGGCAAGGAAGTGTGAGCGCGCAGCCATCCATGAAGTTCACGACGCTCGAGTTGCGCAACACCTTCGCATTCACCGCAAAAAAAGCATCGTCGTCACGCTCGACGTCTGCAATTTCCGGCGGCACTATCGCAACCGTCGGCATCAGCCACGCGTCGAACATCGCCAATCGCGTTTGCGCCTCTCGCATGAATCGCTCGCGCGCTGCAAGCAGGTCGATGTAGTCGGCAGCGCTGCGCCCCTCACCGATCCGCAAACGCTTCAACACACGCGAGTCATATGCTTCGGCGTCGCGCGCGACGTGTTCTCGATGCCATGCCCACGCTTGCGCCGCCGTAATACCCGCAAGCGGAAGATGACCCGCAACTTCATGCAACTCCGGAAATACGAAGCGTTCTACGGAAGCACCCGCGCGCCTCAACATGCCGATCGTACGATTGAATGCAGTGCTCACGGTTTCATCCAGATCATCCGCGACGTAATCAGAGGTGACGCCGAAGCGCAGCCCCGTCAGCGGGCTCGCCGTTGTATCGAGCGTCTGCGCAGAGACCACACTATCGATGAACGCGCAACAATCAACGCTGCGTGCGATGGGCCCAATCGAATCGAACGACGTGGACAACGGCACGGCCCCATCGCAGGGCACACGCCTTGCGGTCGGCTTGAAACCGACGAGCCCGCAGAATGCAGCAGGAATCCGCACTGAGCCACCCGTGTCGGTGCCTAGTGCGGCTGCGACATGCCCGAACGCGACAGAAGTTGCTGCGCCAGAACTCGAACCGCCGGCGACCCGGCTCGCGTGATATGGATTGACGGGAGTACCGTAGTGCGGATTGAGTCCGAGTCCGGAAAACGCAAACTCGCTCATGTTGGTACGGCCGACGAACACCGCGCCCGCCTGGCGAAGACGCGCAACGGCCGCAGCGTCCCGTACGGCGGGTGGCTCGCCGCACAAGATCCGCGACCCAGCCGTAGTTACCTGGCCTTTCACGTCGAAGAGGTCTTTCACGGAAACGGGAACGCCGGCCAGCTCCGAAGGCACATAGCCACGATCGCGGAACGCGTCGCTTGCCGACGCGGCTTCGCGCGCCGCTTCGCGGTCGACGTGCGTGTAGGTCGCGCCACCGCGCACCTGATCGGCATCGATGGCGGTGAGACTCGCGTCAAGCAGTTCGGCGGCCGATACCGTTCGCGTGGCAAGCGCCATACTTGTGTGACGAATGGTGCGCATCGCCGTCACTCCGTATGTGCAAGCGGATCGACCGAATAGCGATGCCTCAGGCTGCGGTCGAGCACAGGATCGTGCAATTCAAGCTCGTAGGCGTGCGCCGGCGTCAACGGCCCGAGCACCGGCTGGGTCCCGCAGAACAGCACGGTTTCGGGAACCATCGAGGTCGCCCCGAACGCTAGCCTGATTAGCGGTTCCGGGGGCAACAGCCGCGCGAGTGTACCTTCCTGATAGCGAATGCGCTCGCCTGCTTCGTCAATGCGCCAGCTGCGCGCGACGAGCGCATCCCAGTGCGCGGCCACTTCCGAATACCGCCAGAGCATGCGGCCGAGCGGTTTCGCGCACATCTGCTTTGACACGGTGACATCGTAGCTTTCGACCTTGCGGTCCGTGTGGTCAGATCCGATGCCGACCAGCAGCCCGTCTGCCTCAGTCTGGATCAATACCGCTTCGACTTCGCCCGACGAATGCCCGCCGATCACCTCGATGCTCGTCGATGTCGTCAGCAACCCAGACGAGACTTCATAGAACAGCGGCACGGCCGATGGCCTACGTACCCCGATCGCTTCCAGTTCCCGGATATGGTGCTCGACCTCGGCGCTATCCCTGCCAGCCCAGCCCGCAATCACCAACCGGCTCGCCGTCACTTCGACGTGCGTGCCGCCTTCGATTTCACATGTCACCTTTTTCATCGCAACGTCCTTTCTTTTGTCAATCGCCTTACCGATTCCGGCCGTGCCGCTTCATCGGCATTCGTTGCGAAGTTTTGACGCAGCGCGCGCCCACGTCCAACAAATTAAAGTTGTCGCGACCCGGAAAATTTTCTTGTCACGCCAGACAAGACACGGCGCTACACTGGGCCATTCCTGCTTGCCCCGCCAGGGTCAACAATGAATCTACGATTCCTCGAAACCTTTGTCTGGCTGGCCCGGCTGCGCAGCTTTCGGCTGACTGCTGAGCGGCTTCACGCAACACAGGCAGCCATTTCCAGTCGCATCTCCGCTCTCGAGCAGGAACTGGGCGTGCGGCTCTTTGAGCGAGGCCCGAAGGAAGCGACGCTCACGCAAGACGGTACGAAGGCGTTACCGTTCGCTGAACAGATGCTGAAACTGAATCAGGCGATGATCGCGAGCGTCGGCGACCGCTCGAAGGTATCGGGGTTGTTGCGGCTAGGCGCCATCGAATCGATCGTTCACACGTGGCTGCCGGATCTGCTCAAGCGCATTCGCGACGAGTATCCGAACCTCGTGATCGAACTGACCAGCGATACTTCGTCCAACCTGTCGGCGCAGTTGATCAACGGTCATATCGACGTCTCGTTTCAGACGACGAGTATCGCAGGCGCCGATATGACGAACGCGCCGCTGGGCAGCCTGCCGATGCGCTGGATGGCCAGTCCAGCGCTCAACCTGTCGGCACAGGCATTGACGGAGGCAGAACTGGCCGCTTATCCCGTGATCAGTTTCGCTCGCCATTCACCGCCGCATGAATTTCTGACCGGCCTGTTCGCCGCAAGCGGCGACGCACAGGTGCAGATCAATTGTCTGTCGTCGGTGGCTGCGATCATCCGGCTCGTCGTCGATGGTTTCGGCGTTGCGGTGCTGCCACCTGCATTCGTCATGAGCGAGCTTGAAGCGGGGAAGCTGCAATTGCTGCAGGTCACACATCGCGTGCCCGAGCTGCCACTCGTTGCAGCGTATCGGCGCACGCCCGACAGCTTGCTCGCCGAATCCATCACGCGACTTGCGCTGAACGTCGTGCTCGAATTCAGCCTGAAGTATGGGCCTGAGTTCGCTCTTTTTCCGCCCACGGACGAACCTGATTCGCGCCCGTGAACGGCTGAACATCACCACAATTATCACGACATGCTGACTGTCCGCTCCGTTTCAATCGAACCGCTCGACGCGGCCCGTTGCGAACCCTATGGCTGGATGCTAGGCAAGCCGGCGCGCGCCGACGGCGATGCTCCCGCATTTATCAGCCCCGCGTCGGATTTCTGGCGCGAGCATCTATTTGACACCGGTGCGCCCGGCGAAACAGAAATCCTCTGGGTCATCTACCGGAATTGCGATGAAAGTGTTGCATCACTCGAAGTTCATCGGTTGACGCAACAGGCTATCGTACCGCTGACGGCACTTGTCATTCATATTGTCGCGACCTCTACCGAAGAAGGGGAGCCGGACCTGAACACGCTGCGAGCATTCGCTATTCCCGTTGGGATGGGTCTATGCATGAGGCCGAATATCTGGCACTCAACACGCGTTCGCGAAGGCGAGGCGACCTGCCTCATGCTGACGCGACCTTCTACCACCTACGATCTGGTCGTTCATCTTAAAACGGGAGCGCCAGCGTGTGAGACCGTGATCCGGTCCATTGAGCCTCAAAGACTCGCGCCTCTCGCCTGAAATACTTCGCGTCGACACAGCTAACAGGAAGTGCACGCGCATCGCGAGATGCTTGCTCGGACGCGTTCGCAACTGGCAGGCAGCGCACTACCGTATGCGCAAGATCGTCAGCGCGTGCATTCGTGCGGCCGATCTCTGTCACGCCGCTTTTCGTGCGCAGTGGGCGTGTTGTTGCCGCGTGCCCATGCTGCGAAGCTGTCACCCGGATGATTGGAGCGCATCGGAGATGCGCACGATGACCGTCGGGTACAGTTCGGCTTTCGCGGTCGTTGGTCCCTAAAGTTGTCAGCGGCCGGCATGGGTTCCTCGGCGGCCGATGAAGGAGCGTTCGCTGGCGACAATTGGACGACCGCTTTACGGGGTGGAACCGACACCTGAACGGTCCACCGACCACATATATGAACGGCGGCTCATGGCCGATTCTGTTGAAAAAGTCGGCCGGTATGTGAATTGTTGGCTATCCTGGAAGATATCGGTCGACGGGAGGGCCTCGAGATGATGGGTCAACTGGGCAGCGGACAGGACAAACTCTTCTACTCATTCAATCTCGACAATCACATCCCTCGCGAACACCTGCTTAGAGGCATCGACCATTTCCTCGATCTGCGTGATCTGCGTCAGCATCTCGCTCCCTTCTACAGCCCGATCGGTCGGCCATCGATCGATCCGGAACTCATGATTCGCATGCTGATCGTGGGCTACTGCTTCGGTATTCGCTCCGAGCGCAGGCTATGCGAGGAGGTCCATCTGAACCTCGCATATCGATGGTTCTGCCGTCTGGGTCTTGACGACGCCGTACCCGAACACTCGACATTCTCCAAGAACCGTCACGGCCGGTTCCTCGATAGTGATGTGCTGCGCCATGTATTCGAGACGGTGCTGGGTCGCTGCATGTCGGAAGGACTCGTGGCAGGTGAAGGATTCGCGATTGATGCAAGCATCATCAAGGCCGACGCGAGTCCTGCACGCGGTGTTCCCGGTACAGAATCCATTGACTGGGGTGACGCCAAGGGCCAGAGCCGTGCAGTCCGAGAATATCTAAAGGCACTGGAGGAAGCGAATCCAGCCGGCACAGAGACGCACGAACCCACTGAGACGCCAACGCCCCCGAAGAAGATATCGCTGACCGATCCCACTGCACGGTGGACAGCTGCGCCTGGCGGCCCCGCGTTCTTCGCCTACTCGACCAACTATCTGATTGATCTGCTAGCAGGGATTATCGTGGACGTCGAAGCGACCCCAGCGAACCGTTTGCACGAGGTCGAATCTACAAGGACGATGATCGATCGGATCGAACGGCGTCATGATCTCAAACCCCACCGCCTTGTGGGCGATACGGCCTATGGCACTGCAGCGATGCTCGGCTGGATGGTCGGCCGGGAGATCGCACCTCATGTTCCGGTCTTGAGCAAAGCGCCACGCAAGGACGGTACATTCTCCATCAGCGAGTTCGAGTGGCATGAGACTGCAAACGAATATCGTTGCCCTACTGGACACGCGCTACGCAGTGATCGACGTGAGTTTGTAAATCCGCGTACCCACATCACGAAGGCTGACACGATCGTCTACCGTGCAAGCCAACCTGACTGTAAGGACTGCCCGGTGAAGAAGCGCTGCTGTCCGAACACGCCAATGCGCAAGATCGCTCGCAGCATCCATGAAGACGCGCGCGATGTGGCCAGACGCATTGCAACGACGCCTGAATACAAACAATCTCGCCGTGAGCGGAAGAAGGTGGAAATGCTCTTCGCCCACCTCAAGCGCATCCTGAAACTCGATCGTTTGCGACTACGTGGGCCAACGGGTGCGCATGATGAGTTCCTCTTGGCGGCAACCGCACAAAATCTGCGGCGAATGGCAAAGTGGCTCACGCCGGGATGCGCCGGAAGCAAGATCGCCACTGGATAGAGGGCGACGGAGCGGCCGCTCCGTTCGAACTGGTTTGTTCGTCAACATTCACGGGCAAAAAAAACGATCAGATGAAAATTCTTCGGCACCGCGAAAACAAGACTTTTTCAACAGAATCGGCCAGGAGCTGCCATTCGGTCCCTGTATCGCCCGGTCGTACCAATGTCATTGCGCAACAGCAAACGGCCACTCGCTATACGAGTAAGTGCAACGCATTATTGCAGTGGACCCGATAGTCCCTTTGACTGTCCACGACTCCACCCGGCTGCGATGCCGGGTGGGACACAATCTTCTCAAAGGGGCTGCCGAACTGACCTGAACGCTGCACGGAGCTCCTCGGCAAAGCGTTGCGGCTGCTCCCAGGCCGCGAAATGGCCACCCTTGTCAACCTCGTGGTAGTAGTACAGGGACGGATACGCCTGTTTGCTCCAGCTTTCCGGCGCACGGTAAATCTCGTGGGGGAACACGCTGATGGCCACAGGTACCTTGATTCCACGCGTTTTCTGCGCATCGGCGCTGAAATTGTTGTTGTTGTTCTCCCAATAGAAGCGCGAAGATGACGCCCCCGTATCCGTGAGCCAATAGAGGGTGATGTCATTCAGGATGGCGTCCCTGGTAAGCACGCGCTCAGGAGCACCGTTACTGTCGCTCCACTCCGCAATCTTTTCGTAAGTCCACGCGGCCAGGCCAGCCGGAGAGTCCGACAGCGAATAACCGATGGTCTGTGGACGCGTGACCATCATCGCACCGTAGGCGGCATTGCGGCCGAAGAAGGAACTCAACGACTGGTAAGCGGTGCGCTCGGGAACCGACAAGTTTGCAGGTGCTGGATCACCGGCAAGGATGGATTTCATGAGATCGCCCGGCACGGTGGCAGGCATATTGAGATGGATGGCCAGCAGGCCCGCCGGTGCCTGATGCGCAAGCGCGTCGGAAATAACCGAGCCGTGATCGCCGCCCTGGGACACGTAATGCGTGTAACCGAGCCGCTTCATCAGGACGTCCCATGCGCGCGCTGTCCTGTCCGGACCCCAGCCCAGATCCTTCGGCTTGCTGGAGAATCCGTAGCCGGGGATCGATGGAATGACAACATCGAATGCGTCTTCTGCGCGGCCGCCGTAGGCAGTCGGGTCGGTCAGCGGACCAATCGTCTTGATGAACTCGAAGATCGAACCGGGCCAGCCATGCGTGAGAATGACCGGCAAGGCATTCGGGTGGCGCGAGCGAACGTGGATGAACTGGATGTCCACTCCATCGATCGTCGTAACAAACTGCGGAAGCGCATTGAGCTGCGCCTCGGCTTTGCGCCAGTCGTATTGGGATCCCCAATATCGAACGAGTTCCTGTACTTGCGACGACTGGATGCCTTGAGAATCGTCGCTGACGGTTTCCTTGTCGGGCCAACGCGTAGCTGCAATACGTCGACGCAGATCATCAAGTTGTGCCTGCGGCACGTGGACTCGGAAGGGACGGATGCTCTCGTCGGCGCGGACATGCTGCGTGCCTGCAACTTGCGCGGTGCGGGCCGTCGATTCGTCGATCGTCGCGGAGACGGATGGACTATCGGCAGCGAAAGCATATGGCGAAGCCACGGTCGCGGCGAGCAGAAAGAGGTCGATCACTCGTGTTCTCAGCGAGCCATAGGAATGTCGCCGTGTTGATGTTATGGAAAACATGAATATGCAATCCTAATGAAAATGAAAATTAAATAAAATGCCGTCGAGATCGCTGCGCTGTCTTCCCTAGTAGCTGGCTACCTCAATGACTGCATCCGCAAACGCAACCGGGGCTTCCTGCGGCAAGTTGTGACCGATTCCCCCTGTGACGTCGCGGTGTCTGTACGTGCCAACGAACTTTTTGGAATAGGCAGCAGGCTCTGGATGCGGCGCTCCGTTTGCGTCACCTTCGAGAGTGATCGTTGGCACCGAAATGACGGGAGCCTCCACCAGATGCTTTTCCAGCGCATCGAACTGCGGCTCCCCTTTCGAAAGGCCCAGGCGCCAACGATAGTTGTCTATCACGATCGCCGCGTGGTCAGGGTTCTGGAGCGCACTCGCAGATCGCTCGAAGGTCGTATCGTCGAAGCTCCACTTCGGCGACGCAGATTGCCAGATCAGTTTTGCGAAATCGCGCCGGTTCTCCGAATAGCCTTGTGCGCCGCGCTCCGTGGCGAAGTAGAACTGATACCACCATGCGAGTTCTGCCTTTGGTGGCAAGGGCGCCTTGTTGCCTGTCTGACTGCCGATCAGGTACCCGCTCACCGACACTAGCGCCTTGCAACGATCCGGCCAGAGTGTAGCCACGACGCAGGCCGTGCGTGCGCCCCAGTCGAAGCCAGCGAGTATCGCCGTCCGAATGTTAAGCGCATCCATTAGCGCGATGACGTCGACCGCAAGCACTGACTGCTGGCCGTTTCTGGGCGTTTCCGGCGATTGGAAGCGCGTCGAGCCATAGCCGCGCAAATACGGAACGATGACCCGGTAGCCCGCCGATGCGAGTCGAGGAGCAACCTCGGCAAAGCTGTGAATGTCATATGGCCAGCCGTGAAGTAAAACCACGGCGGGGCCATTAATCGCGCCAAGTTCCGCATATCCCACATTCAGAACGCCAGCGTCAATCTGCCGGATCGCAGCAAACGATGTGTCGCTGGTCACATTGCTTTTGCTAGCGCCTACGCCTGCGGACTGCGCCTGCGCCCAACGGCTCAATCCCGCGCTCATTGCTCCGATGCTGACGGCCGCTGAGCCGAGAATCCGGCGACGTCGACTGTCGATTTTGTTTGACACAATTGGTCTCCTCCGCTCCCCACACACATTGCCAGGTGAGCGCGTGCGCGTCAGGCCGCGAACTTGTCGTTGAACTGGGTGACGAAGGCCGCCTCATCTGGACCGACATTGCTTCGCATAGGGCGGGCGATTTCGACGAGAGCCTCGATCGCGTCGGTGCCAAGCTCGCGCATCGTCTGCTCGATATAAGGGTCGAGCGGCATCGCGCGTGGTTCGTTCTTGCTGTTCAAGAGGTCGGTTTGAACCCAGGGTGGAGCAACTTCGACAACGCGCACCGACGTATCTTTCAGCTTGTACCGCAGCGACTGTGAATACGAATGGATCGCTGCCTTTGTCGATGAATAGACGCCCGCCATTGCCATCGGCACGAATGCGAGCACTGACGAGACGTTAATAATGGTCGCCTCGTCCTTATGCTTCAGGTGTTCGATGAGTGCGCCGGTCATCCGGATAGGACCCATCAGATTTGTGCTGAGAGTCGACACCAGCAGTGTTTCATCGACGGGTCCGGCAAGATCGTCGATCTGCATAATGCCTGCGTTGTTGATCAGCACATTTAGCGACGGCCATCGGGCGACGAGGTCGTCCGCGACCCAAGCGATGCTCTGAGGGTCGGTGATATCGAGTTCAATCGCCTCCATTCCGGGGCTTGCCGCGATGGTCTCGTCGAGAGAGGCACGGCGCCGTCCGGCGATGATGACCTGATTGCCTAGTCGATGGAAAGCTTCAGCGAGGCCACGCCCGATGCCGGAACCGCCGCCAGTGATGAAAATCGTATTGCCAGTTGTCTTCATGGATTGCTCTGAGGAAATCGTTCTAATGGGCAACCTGCTTGCGCGCCCATCATCAAAGGTATTGAAGTTGCCCCCAACACAAGCCGGGGCGCGGTTCCACGCCGGGTGACGGCCGCCCGCGCTCGTCGTTGTAAGACCAGATGCGAGTGGCGCAGCATGTAACTCCGATGCGTGCCCTTCACCGATATTTATACGGTCAACTGCTCATGGCTGAAAGGACGTATAAACTACGTTTTCTGGACGCGCCCGATTCCGGAGGCTGCCATGCCGACAATTGCGTTCGTAGTATTTGACGGCTTCTACTCGATGGCTCTCGCTGCGCAATCAGTGTTCGAGTTCACAAACGTGGAACTCGGCGAGCCTTTTTACGAAATGTTCAATGTCTCGGTAAGCGGCGGTTGCGTACGCGCTTCGAGCGGTCTGACCGTATTGACTGAGGCAATCGACGATCGTGTATTCGACACGGTTATCTTTCCGGGCAGCAATCCAGCTGATGTCGGGCCGCCGCTGGCAGTATTGGACTATGTGCGACGCAGTGCCGAAACGGCACGGCGTACCGCTTCCATCTGTACGGGTGCGTTCGTGCTTGCCGAGGCTGGTTTGCTCAACGGCCGTCGTGCGACGACCCATTGGTACTACGCCCACGATCTACGGACGCGGTTCCCCTCCGTCACGGTAGACGACGACCGGATTTTCATCGCGGATGGACCGATCTGGACCTCTGCAGGGATGACCGCGGGAATCGATCTCGCGCTCGCACTCGTAGAAAACGATCTTGGTGCCAAAGTGGCGCGGGCGGTCGCCCGAAATCTCGTTGTTTATCATTGGCGGACAGGTGGGCAGTCGCAGCACTCGGCGCTGCTCGAACTTGAGCCGAAATCCGATCGGATTCAGGCGGTGCTGACCTATGCGAAGCAGAACCTCACAGAGCCGCTTTCGATCGAAAGTCTTGCGGAGGTTGCCCGGCTGAGCCCACGACAGTTTAGCCGCGCGTTTCGCGAGGAGACGGGGCAAACACCAGCAAAGGCCGTTGAGCGTTTGCGGCTCGAAACAGCCCGCCTGATGCTCGAGGATAGCCGGCACACAATCGATCAGATCGCGGCAGCGAGTGGCTTTGCTGATCTTCGGAGAATGCGCGAGGCGTTTATCCGCGTGTTCGGGCAACCACCCCAATCATTCCGTCGCAATGCCCGTGCGGTGACGTCGTGACTGGATCTAGCATGGTGTTTGCGCGGCCCGTCGTTTCGAACGCGTAAGCGACTGCTTTACTCCCATAACTAGCCATTGACGTTCCGCGAGTCCGACGGACCGATAAGGGTCGCGAGTACTCATCCACTCGCATCGGCGCCTGACATTCGAGGTTACTACAGCGCGAACGGCGGCAAAGCGCGTATCAGCTGCCTCACAGTGGCCGCCGCTCTAACGGCAGCAATGGCCGACAGCTTGCAAGCGGGGGACCGCGCGAATGGCCGCTCTATCTGCAACCGACCATAGCCCTTGCGCTGGATCGAAAGGTCGTTGTGGTCGAACTCGGCCGACTGCAGTATGCCCAGTTCGCCGATAGGCCTTCGCTCGCTCTTTCTGGCAAGCACCCGCGTCCGGTGGTATTTTTGGTGGTATCCGTACCGGCATAATTCCTCAACCCCGCGCCAGCAAAGCGATAGCAGGAATTTTTCCATTCCGGCCCTGGCACCAGCAACTCTATTCCGTGAATCAATCGTGCGAGCGGGCGCCAGCGCCCCACGGACAGACCCGTTTCCGCCTTGAAGTTGCGCGACAAGCCGCGCCGCGACAATCCAGCTGCAGCAGCAAGCACCTCGAGTCCGGCTTCATCGTCCGGCTGGCGTAGCCATCGCTGCGCGACGCTACGTAACGCGGGATCATTCGGCGTCGGCAATACGATAGGCGCACCCCGAGCGTCTGCGATCTCGTCGAGCAGCACGGCCAGAAGGCCAATCTCCGGAGGCGAAAGCGAGTCGATCAGAACCGGAATACTCATTTGGCCTGAAATCATTCATTGATAGGCAATCATGCGTCGCGTCGAACGCATGGAAAAAGGATAATCCGGTAAATTTCGCGTCCACAGGCGTCCTGTTACCACGATGAAACCGATCTCCGCCTACCTCTTACGGCTGATGCTTGCCGCCGCTGCGCTCACGTTGGTTGCATGCGCCGGCACGAAGGTAAAGGACGTGCAATCCACCTCTAACACCACGGCAGGTTTCTCGCCTCATACGATAGCGATCGTCGTCGAGAACAACAGCCCGCCGCCCAGTAAGGTCTCTCGTCGCGCCGCACAACTGGAGGATGCGAAACTCGTCGTCACAACCCTGACGGACCACCTGGGGAAGGTGCTCGCCGGGCGAGGCCTCGTAGTCGTATCGACGGATGCCCATCCGGACTTGACGCTCCGTTGCAGCGTTCTTGATGTGCGCGGAGGCAACGAGTGGTTGCGGGTTCTGATCGGCTACGGCGCCGGCCGTGCGGAACTGCGCACAAAAGTCACGCTACTTGGCTCGACCGGGACGACTCAGCCCCTGGTGACCTTTGACACTGAAAGCACGACGGGCAAGATGCCCGGCGCAGGATTTGGTCTTGCGTCAGGACAGGCTCTCGCGGCAGGTGGCGCAGCGCTGAGCGTACCAGGCGCAATGAGGCAGGGCCTCGGGCTGGAAGTGAACGACAGCGTCGAGCACATTGACAACGAACTGGGCAAATACTTCAAATCCCAGCATTGGCAGTACTCGACCGGCAACGCGGCAACAGTCGACGCGTCCCGGACAACGTCCTCTCCCGACGCGGTGCCTATCCAACGCTAGCCAGCGGAAGAATCGACGGGAAACGGTTGATCGAAGTCTGTTAGCGAGCGACGGGCACAATCCCGGCGGCTCGCCGCAGCTTCACCCTGTACCCCACCCACATCGCCAGCAACCAGACCGGCACCAGCCAGACGGAAACCGACAAGCCCGGCGTCATCGCCAGAATCACCAGGATCATCGCCATGAAAGCAAGGCAGATCCAGTTGCTGAGCGGGAACCAGAACGATTTGAACACCAGCGTCTCGCCTGCCTGCACCATAGCCTTGCGCGACTTCAGATGCGTGAGACTGATCAGCGCCCAGTTCAACACGAGCGCGGCCACTACCAGCGCCATCAGCACGCCGAGCGCTTCCGCCGGAATCAGATAGTTGATGATCACGCAGGCAAATGTAGCCAGCGCCGACAAGCCAATCGCCAGATACGGCACGCCACGGCGGTCCACCTTCATCAGCGCGCGCGGCGCGTTGCCCTGCTCCGCAAGACCGTACAGCATGCGGCTATTCGCATACACGCCGCTGTTGTACACGGACAGTGCGGCCGTCAGCACCACGACATTGAGAACGTTCGCCGTCAGAGTCGAGCCGATCTGCGAGAAGATCATCACGAACGGACTGCCGCCTGCCGCCACCTGATTCCACGGATACAGCGAAAGCAGCACCACCAGCGAGAGAATGTAGAAAAGCAGAATCCGGTAGATCACCTGATTCACTGCTTTGGGGATGCTCTTGCGCGGCTCGTCGGCCTCGGCCGCCGTAATGCCGATCAATTCCAGGCCGCCGAACGAAAACATGATCACCGCCAGCATCATGAAGAGACCGTGGAAACCGTGCGGGAAGAAACCGCCGTCGGCCCAGAGGTTCCTGATCGACGCCTGCGGGCCGCCGTGACCGCTGATCAGCAGATAGCCACCGAACAGAATCATGCCGATCACCGCCACCACCTTGACGATCGCGAACCAGAACTCGGTCTCGCCATAGGCCTTCACGTTGGCCAGGTTGATCGCGTTGATGCCCACAAAGCACACCAGCGCCGACACCCAGGCGGGAACGCTGGGCCACCAGAAATGCACGTAGGTACCGACGGCCGTCAACTCGGCCATGCTGACCAGCACATAGAGAACCCAGTAATTCCAGCCCGACAGGAAGCCTGGGAAATCGCCCCAGTACTTGTAGGCGAAGTGGCTAAACGAACCCGCCACCGGTTCTTGCGCGACCATCTCACCGAGTTGCCGCATGATCATGAACGCGATGATGCCGCCGATCGCGTAGCCGAGAATCATCGACGGACCCGCCGCCTGCAACACGCTCGCCGACCCGAGGAACAAGCCGGTGCCGATCGCCCCGCCCAGCGCAATGAGCTGGATGTGACGATTCTTGAGCCCGCGCTTCAGGCCGTCTTGCTGCTGTGGACTATTCAAAATTGCGCCCCAGTGTATGGATGTCAATGCGCCGGGAAAACTGATGGGTTGAGCCGGCAAAGCCGAACATTCTAGCTTGCCGGAGATGACCCATATACTGGGATGAACCCGTGGCGCAGGATTTGGCTCAATGGGCGCGCCGTTTTTGCACTCAGCGCCGGCGGCATGGCGTTGGTCATCGAGTCATGATTGAACGAGGTGCGCTTTTTGCCTGCGGCGCCTTGATGTTTGGTTGGTGTTCTTACGGTGTTGGCCTTTCCTTGTTTTGCTTCTGGTCTATTAGCGTTGCCCCTGTGCGGGGCTGCACTTACTTTCTTTGCCGCCGCAAAGAAAGTAAGCAAAGAAAGCGGGCTTCCAACCGCTAGCCTTTAGGTGTCCATCACTTGTGGGAACACGAAGTGGTCCGAGACGAGACCCGCCCTCGCGCCACCCACCTTAGTGACAAAGCACTCATCCGTTCCAGCGTCGCGCTTCGCGCCCCGCCGAAGGGCACAACCGTGGTGGGAGGGCGCACGCACCACCCTGGTGGACCCGACCGGTGACGCACGAAGTGCGGAAGCGGGATGAATGACTGCTGTGTCACTAACGGGGAAAACGCGAGGGAGGGTCTCGTCTTGGGCCGTTCCCGGTAGCGGACCGGGATGGCTCACTACAAGCTGGCGGTTGCAGCCCGCTTTCTTTGCTTACTTTCTTTGCGGCGGCAAAGAAAGTAAGTGCCGCCCCGCACAGGGGCAACGCGAATAGACCGATAACAAAACAAGGAAAGGCCAACACCGTAAGAACACCAACCAAACACCGAGGCGCCGCAGGCAAAAAACCCAAAGCGCCGCGCGGGCAAAAAAACCACTAACTCCCCCCTTCCGGCACTATCTGAAGCCGCGCAGCCTCCGACCCAACAATAATCCCAGCCTGCACAAGAAACGCCCCGGCGGCAGCCATGAGACAAACCTCCACCCCCCAATGCCCACTAATCGCCGCACCCAGCAGCGCGCCAAGCGGCCGCGCGCCATAAGTCGCGGTTCCATTGATTGCCGAGACACGCCCCATCATCCCACCAGGCGTAATAGCCTGCCGCAAGGTAGTCGACCCCACCACCCAAAGAATCGGCCCCGCACCCAGCAGAAAGAAACTTAGCATTGCCAACCAGAATGACGGCACAATCAAAGTTGCCACCATCACCACCGAAGCGAGCAGCCCGCAGAACGGACCAATCGTCAACACACGCCCGAACCTGAGCCGCTCCGCAATCGAAGGCGCCGCCAGCGCACCGCACACCATGCCAACACCATATGCACCCAACGTCACGCCCACCGCCGACGCCGTCAGCCCAAGCCGGTGCACCGCATATGGCACATACACCGCCTGCAGCATAAAAAAGCCAAGATTGAAAAACACCGCGGTGGCGATCATCGGACGCAGCAACGCATCTCGGAGCACAAAGCGCGCGCCGTCGCGCAGTTCACGCAGGAAATGCCGCTGGCCTGTCTGCACGCGCGGTGGTTCGCGCAAGCCGGCCAGCAACGCGACGGCCAATGCCGACAAGCCTGCCGCACAACCATACGCCCAGCCCGCGCCGGTCCAGCCCACCAGCATGCCGCCCAGCGCCGGCCCCGCTGAATACGCCGCGCTGCGCGCCAGTTCGAGCCGCCCATTAGCCACCGCGAACGACTCGCGCGGCACAAGCGATGGCACCAGCGACGGCGCCGCCACGTTATACGCGACCGTACCCGTTGCGCCGAGACAGCCGAGGGCGGCAAGCCATGGCAAGGTCAAGCCGTGCGTCACGATCAGCAGCAACACGCCCAGCATCGCAAGCACGCGCATGCCTTCTGCAAGTGCCATCAAGGTTCGACGCGAGCGGCGGTCGGCCCAGACACCGAACGGAATCGACAGCAGCAAAAACGGCAGGGTCTGTGCCGTCTGCAGCAAGCCGGTGTCATGCGCGCTCGCACCGAGCGTGAACACGGCGACGAGCGGCGCCGCCGCAAGGCTGATCTGTTCGGCGGATTGTGCAACGAGGTTCGACCACCCGAGCCGCTGAAACGCGGCCGGCAGTCTCACGGCGGAATGTGGGATTGACAGGCGCATCGATAACCTCCTTGAAATGTAAGGTCATCGTCGCCGTTTCGGACAGGCGGTACGCTCCGCTTCTTGCTCTGTTATTGGTGTGGCTGAATGAACATCGAAATCGCCGGACAACCCAATCGCAGGCGGCAGACGCTCAAGGCGCGTATGACGAAGCCATGCCGCTCTCCAGCCCATGATCGAGCGTCGTGCGGATAATCGACAGCCCGCGCGTCAGCGCTTCGCACGACGGCGCGCCAGTCATGCACACGCGGATCGCATGCGGGGCGGCGTTGCGGCCAATCACGAAGCTGTCCGCCGTCTTGACGAGCACGCCCTCCTGACGCAATGCCGCCGCAAATTCCGCCGCACGCCAAGGTTCGGGCAGCGGCAACCACAGGTGCGAACTGGTTGCTGCATGCCGGTAGGTCACGCCCTTGAGCACCTCGCTCGCCACCTGATGCTGCGTTTCGATATGCGCGCGCTGCAAGCCGTTCAGACTCTCCATTTCGCCGTTCTCGATCCAGCGCGACACCACCTCGGCCATCAAGGGCGCCGTCATCCAGCAATCGCTGCGAATCACCGCCGCAATCTTCGAACACCAAGCGGGCGGTGCTTGCAGATAACCGACCCGCAGCCCCGGGGCGACCGATTTCGACAAACCCGCAATCAGAAACGACTGGTCCGGCAAACGTGTGGCGAGCGGCTCGGGCGGCGTATCCAGCAGCATGGCCGGTACGAGGTCTTCGATCAGCAGCACGCCGTGCCGTTGCAGGATCGCGGCCACGGCATCACGCCGCTCAGAGGACATGGTTGCGGTGGTCGGATTGTGGATCGTGGGCACGCAGAAGATAGCGCGCGGGTGCAGCGACTTGCAGGCCAGATCGAGCGCCGCGGGCACCAACCCCTCGGCATCGATCTCGACGCCGACCAGATGCAGCCGCAGTTGCCGCGCCAATGCAATGATCCCCGGATAGCTCACAACCTCGGCCAGCACGGTGTCGCCCGGCCGCGCGACCGCGCGCAGCACCGACGCCAGCGCGTGCTGCGCCCCTTGCGTCACCAGCACGCGCGAGGCGCTTGCCGGACTGCCGGCTCGACCGAGCCAGGCCGCGCCGGCCAGCCGATGCCGCATCGAGCCGGCCTCCGGCGCGTATTGCAGCAGTTCGGCGGCAAGCCGTTCGTCGCTGGCGATTTCGTGCAGCGTGGCGCACAGCGCGGCCGCCTCGCCGGTCGATTGAGGCACGTTCTGGCCGAGATCGATCAGCGCCGGCGCCGGTGGCATCCCGGGGCGCAGGCCACCATGCGCGCTTGTGCCCGAAGACATCTCGCGAGCGCGCGCCTGGGCCACATAGGTGCCGTCGCCGACACGGGCATTCGCGAGCCCCTGACGCTCCAGTTCGGCATAGGCGCGGCTGATCGTGCCGGTGGTCACGTGCAGTTCGCTGGCGAGCGAGCGGTGCGGCGGCAGCTTTTCGCCGGCCGGCAGTTGGCCGTTAAGGATTGCCTGCGCGAAAGCGCGCGCAATCACCTGATATTTCGGATCGCTGCCCGCGTCGATCCTGGGCAGCCACGCGTTCATCGCCATAGTGCGACGGTCTCCTTCTTCTTGCTGGCCTATATGCCATGGGTGTCATTAACATGATACGCATTCAATCTCACGACATTGCATGCAGTCATTTACTTTAATTGAAGCGATTGAGTTGCTTGTTCGGGCTCCATAGCATGACGTCATTCCGAATTCAATCGTGCCGCCTCGATGCGGCACTGCGGCATCCACCCAGGAGCGCCCTATGAGCCGTGAGACACCTCGTATCAGCCGGATCGACATCACGCATCACCAGCTTGAGCTCGATCCACCGTTCCCAGCCTCCTGGGATAGCCAGCCGCGCCGCAAATTTCCCGCCACGATCGTGCGCGTCCACGACGACGCGGGGCACGTGGGCATCGGCTCCGGCGACGTGATGTATGGCTTTGCGGACTACCAGCACCTGTTTGTCGGCACTGACCCGCTTGACCTCGCGCGTCATAGCGCCGTGCTCGACAACATCGGCTTTCACGCCGGCCGCCCGTGGCCGCTCGATATCGCGCTATGGGACCTGGCCGGCAAGATTCGCGGCGAACCGTGCTGGAAAATGATGGGCGGCCGCAGTAACCGGATTCGCGCTTACGCGTCGAGTGGCGTGCACCGCCATCCCGAAGAGATGGCAAAAATGGCGCTGCAGGTCGCCGCACGCGGCTTCCCGGCACTGAAGATCCGCTTTGGCCGCCCCAGCCTCGCCGACGATTTCGAGGCGCTTGCCGCTGTGCGCGCCGCCGTGGGCAACCGGCTCGAACTGATGGTGGACTGCAACCAGGGCTGGCGCATGCCGTGGGACACGGCCGCACCGTGGACGGTCAGCGAGGCGCTCGAAGTCGCCCGCGAACTGGAAAAGCAGAATGTCTACTGGATGGAAGAGCCGTTGCATCGCGGCGACTACGACGGCTACGCCGCGTTGCGCCGCAGCACGACGCTGCGCATCGCCGGCGGCGAGATGACGCGAGAGCGTTACGAGTTCGATCAGTTGCTTGCACGCGACTGCCTCGACGTGTTTCAACCCGACGTCGCCTGTTCGCTCGGCATGGAAGGGCTACGCAAGCTCGCGCAGGCGGTGGAAGCGCGCAGCAAGGTTTTCACCCCGCACACGTGGGGTAACGGCATCGGCCTCGCCGCCAATCTGCATCTGACGGCCGGCGCCGCGTCGGCGCCCTTCATCGAGTTCCCCTATGACCCGCCCGAATGGTCAATCGAGCGGCGCGACTTCATGCTGACGCAGCCGATCGACGTCGACAACGAAGGCTGGCTAACGCTGTCCGATGAGCCTGGCCTCGGTCTGACGCTCGATGAAGCCGTGCTCGCCGCCACCCAAAGTTCTCGCAGTACCTACGCCTGACGCCCCTGCCGAGGCACTCACTAAAGCCAATAAACGGAGACAGACAATGCAGATGAAATCCTGGATGCGCGCTGCGTGCCTCACGCTCGCCGCAAGCGCCCTCTTCCCGGCTGCCGCGCACGCCGGCACCTGGTGCTCGAGCGGCAAGCCGGTGCGCTTTGCCGGCGTCACGTGGGAAAGCGGTTCGTTCACCACCGAAGTGCTGCGCTACATCGCCGAGAAAGGCTATGGCTGCAAGACCGACACCGTGCCCGGCAGCACCGCCGCCACTGAAACGGCACTGGCGCGCAACGATCTGCAGGTATGGGGCGAGCAGTGGACCGGCCGCTCGGAGATCATCGCCAAGGGCGTCGCGGACGGCCAGGTCAAGCTGATCGGCGACACCCTGCCGGGCGGCACCAACGAAGGCTGGTATGTGCCGGAATACGTCATCAAGGGCGACCCGGCGCGCGGCATCAAGCCGGTTGCGCCGAACCTGACTTCGGTCGCGGATCTGCCCAAGTACAAGGATCTCTTTGAGGATGACGAAGAACCGGGCAAGGGCCGCTTCCTGAACTGCCCGGCCGGCTGGGACTGCGAGCGCGTCAACACGCGTCTTCTGAAGGTGCTCAACCTGGACGACAGCTACACGAACTTCCGCCCCGGCACCGGTGCGGCGCTCGACGCAGCGATCTCGTCCGCCTATCAGCGCGGCAAGCCGATTCTGTTCTACTACTGGGAACCGGCTGCGTTGATGGCAAAGTACAAGTTCGTGCAACTGAAGATGCCGCCGTTCAATCAAAAATGCTGGGAGACGCTGCGCGCCGACAACAGCACCTCGCAATGCGCCTCGTCGTATCTGGTGTCGCATCTGAAGGTCGGCGTGTCGACGCCGTTCTATCAGGCCGAGCCGGAGATGATGGCGGCTTTTGGCAAGGTCAGCTTCTCGATGGACTTCCTGAACCAGACCATCCTGCAGATGACCAGCAAGAAGATCGACGGTTCGACGATGGCCAGGCAGTTCCTCCACGACCACCCGGAAATGTGGAAGCCGTGGGTCTCCAACGACGTTGCACAGAAGGTTCAGGCCTCGCTCACGGGTGCCTGATCCGCGGCGAAGTCACGACGCTTTGTGCTGAACGGAAGGCGCGATGCGCCTTCCGTTTATGTGCATCGGAGGTTTGATCATGCATTCGTTTTTCCTGCATCTGTCGATTGCCGACTGGGTGAACGACGTCGTCCAGTCGTTCGTCACCGCGCACGGTGACAGCTTCCACAACTTCAGCATCCTGCTGCTGCGTTATCTGCTGGTACCGCTCGAAGGCGCGCTGCGGGCCACACCCGCGTGGCTGATCCTGCTCGCAGTGGGCGCGATCACCTGGAATGCGACGCGGCGCCTGCCCATCGCCGCCCTCTTCGTGCTGCTGCTCTACGCGATCGGCTGCTTCGGCCTGTGGGACAAGCTCATGGAGACGCTCGCGCTGATGCTGGTGGCCACCGTGCTGTCGGTGGTGCTGGGCGTACCGCTTGGCATCTTCACCTCGCGCAGTGCATGGCTGCGGCGCATCCTGCTGCCGGTGCTCGACATCATGCAGACGCTGCCGAGCTTCGTGTACCTGATCCCGGTGCTGATGCTGTTTGGCCTCGGCAAGGTGCCGGCGAT
>NZ_SCNV01000065.1 GCF_005503145.1 Burkholderia sp. 4M9327F10
CCCGAAACGCCCCCGAAACGCCCCCGGATCGCGCACCTTACTTGCGCGTCCGATGCCGCTCGATGGCGAGCCGGCAGATCCGCTCGCACAGTCCGCCAAAGCCGATGCCGCGCGCCTGCGCCGACTGCGGCAGCAGGCTGGTGGCCGTCATGCCCGGCAGCGTGTTGACTTCGAGACACCACAGCACGCCGTGGCTATCCAGCCGGAAATCGGTGCGGCTATAGCCATCCAGTTTCAAGGTGCGATGCGCCCGCAGTGCCAGCGTTCGGGCATTTTCCGCGATCTCTTCCGGCAGGTCGGCCGGAAAGATTTCGCGCACCGCGCCGGGCTGGTACTTGGCCTTGTAGTCGAACACCGCATCCGGGTCGATGACGATTTCGCCCACGCTGAGGGCTTCGTCGCCGAGTACGCCGACGGTGATTTCGCGTCCCGCGACGAACTGCTCCAGCATCACTTCGCTGTCGTACGAGCCGGCCAGCTCGATCGCCGCGGCCAGTTGATCGGGGCTGCGCACGAGGGATAAGCCGACGGTCGAGCCCTGGCTGTTCGGCTTGACGACGAGCGGGTAACCGAGCTGGGCGGCAACGGTCCCGGCGTCTACGGGCGCCATCAGCCAGCGAGCCGTAGGAATGCCCGCGCTGACGAAGAGCCGTTTGGACATGTCCTTGTCCATGGCGATCGCACTGCCCAGGTGCCCGCTGCCCGTATAGGGCAATTCCGCCAGGTCGAGCATGGCCTGAATGGTGCCGTCCTCGCCGGTGCCGCCGTGCAGGGCGACGAACACCACGTCCACACCGGCCAGCGTGGCGGCCTGCAGCGCGCTGTTCTGGTCCGAGCGGATCATCGCCAGCGCTTCGGAGGCGGGCGGCGCTTCGTTGACGCGAGCGCTCAGAAAGCGCACCTCTTCTTCGCCGCTGAGCAGGCCGCGCGACGTATCGATGGAAAGCACTTCGTGACCCGACGCGCGCAGTGCGCGCACGACCTGCGCGCCGCTGGCGATCGAGACTTCTCGTTCCTCGCTGGTGCCGCCGAACAGCACGGCAATCTTGAGCGGGCTAGTTTGCATATCAACGGGCCTTCGGTTCCTGGGTGTGGTGGGGCGTGCGTGGTCTGCGGCAGCAAAATCGCTGCGGACACGGAGCATTATTTTACAGGTGCGGCGCGTGGCGAACGAGCATTCCTCGTCTTGCGCTTCGCCTCACGGCTTGTTACGTGGTTCGCCGCGTAGTTGACTTGACTGCGCGTGCGGCCGTGCGCTTCACAGCCGCAACTCGGCCAGTATCTGTTCAGCGAGAAAGTCGCAGGGCGGGCGGTTCGAGCGGGCGCTGCGCGCCAGTACGATTTCGAGTTCCGGCAGCGCGGGCAGACCATGCGCGCGGCCCAGTTGCACGAAGTGGCCAGGGACGGCGCAACGCGCGAGCGGGGCGATAGCGAGTCCGGCTTCGACCATGCTGAAGAGGCCCATCAGACTCGGGCTTTCGTAGGAGGTGCGATAGGCGATCTTTGCCCGTTCCAAGGCATGAATCGCGTTGGCCCGCGCGACGCTGCCGGCGCCGAACAGCGCCACCGGCAAGGGGCGCTCTTTCCATATCTCGCGTCCGCTCGCCACGGCGCCTGCCCACACCATCGGTTCGAAGCGGATGAACTCGCCGTTCAGGTTCTTCAGGCGCGTCACGCAGGCGAGGTCGATCTTGTTGTCCTTGACGAGCGGAGCGAGCGCATGGCTTGGCAGGCCGATCACCTGAATCTCGACCTTCGGATAGCTCGCCGAGAATTTGCGCAGCACCGCCGGCAGCAGCGAGGCCGCGTAATCGTCCGGCACGCCGATGGCGACGCGTCCCTTCACCTCCGGATGCACCATCGACGCCCAGGCCTCGTCGCGCAGAGCCAGCATGCGGCGGGCATAGGCCAGCAGAACCTGGCCGTCCGCGGTAGGCGTGACGCTGCGCGGCCCGCGTACGAAGAGCGGTTTGCCGAGCGTGTCCTCCAGGGTGCGAATCTGCATGCTGAGCGCGGATTGCGAGCGGTGCACGAGCGCCGCGCCACGCACGAAGCTGCCGGCATCGGCGATGGCGACGACCATCGACAGCACGTCGAGATCCAGGGTTTTCATAGGCATCAGAAAATCTGATTGAAACGTTCAATATAACGCGTTTGTCTGAACGCATGGCGCTGGGCATACTGAAGCCGTTCACAAGTGGCTGGGGCTGATCTGCCGCGGCTGCTCTTCTCAAACGATGTCCATACAACGACTGGGGACCATCACCATGCCGATGACTTACGACGACTTCAGACAACTGGGCATGCGCCTCGACATGTCGCGCGGCAAGCCCGCGCCCGAGCAACTCGATCTCTCGCGCGCACTGCTCGACGAGGCGGGCACGGCGGGCTACCTGTCGCGCGACGGCATCGACTGCCGTAACTATGGGCACGTGCTCGGCTTGCCGGAAGCGCGCGAGTTCGGCGCGGCACTGCTCGATGTGCCGGCGGCCCAGGTGGCGGCGGGGGGCAATTCGAGCCTCGAGCTGATGCATGACGTGCTGGCGTTCGCGATGCTGTTCGGCGTGCCGGGCGGCACGCCATGGCGCGGGCAGGAGGATATCGCCGTGCTGTGCCCGGTGCCCGGTTACGACCGGCACTTTGCGATCTGCGAGGCGCTCGGTATCCGCATGATCAACGTGCCGATGCACGACGACGGCCCTGACATGGACTTCGTCGAAGCGCAGGTACTGCACGATCCTGCCATCAAGGCGATCTGGTGCGTGCCGCTCTATAGCAACCCGAGCGGTGCGATCTACTCGGCGGAGGTGGTGCGGCGTCTCGCTGCAATGCCCGCGGCGGCGCCCGACTTCCGGCTGTTGTGGGACGATGCCTACCGCTTCCATCATCTGGGCGCGCAGCGGCACACCACGCCCAACATCGTCCAGGCGTGCGCCGCCGCCGGCCACGAAGACCGCGCGCTGGTGTTCGCCTCGCTCTCGAAGGTGACCTTCGGCGGCGGCGCGATGTCGTTCCTTGCCGGCTCGCCGCGCAATGTGAGCTGGTGGCAGCAGCGCGTCTCGGTGCGCACGATCGGGCCGGACAAGCTGAACCAGCTGCGTCATGTGCGGTTCCTGCGCGATCGCGCCGGGCTCGAGCGCCTGATGGAGCGTCATCGTGTGCTCCTGAGCCCGAAGTTCGCGGCGGTCGCGGCCGCGTTCGGTGAGCACCTTGGGGGGCTGGCCGGTGTGACCTGGAACGAACCGGCGGGAGGCTACTTCATCAGCCTCTACACGCCGCCGGGGTTCGCGAAGCGTACCGTCGCGCTTGCCGCCGATGCGGGCCTGGTGCTGACACCGGCGGGCGCGGCCTATCCCCATGGGCGCGACCCCGAGGACCGGCATCTGCGCATCGCGCCGACCTTCCCGGCGCTTGATGAGGTACGGCTGGCGGCCCAGGGCATTGCGCTGTCGCTGCGGCGGGCGATGGAGGAAAGTACAACGGCGGCGTAGTCGCGCGGGGCGTTGAGCAGAAGCTGGCGGCAAACGTCTTGCGCAAGTGCGGCGTCTTGCAAAGGCCGTGTTGTGCCGGCCGCGCGTTTTGCGGAAGCCGGGTTGTGCGGACTGAGGTCTTGTCGACGCCTCGTTGTGCAGCCGCCGTGTTTTGCGGTAAAAGGGAGCGCATGACCGATCGCTCCCGACTTATTCCCCTTATCGTCGCCTGTCCGCTGTTCCTGCAAAATCTCGACACGTCGATCATGGCGACGGCCTTGCCGTCGATTGCCCGCTCGCTGCAGGTCCAGACGCTACATCTGAACCTGGCGATCACCTCCTATCTGCTCAGTCTCGCCGTGTTCCTGCCGGCAAGCGGCTGGCTCGCCGACCGCTTCGGCGCACGCCGCGTGTTCTGCGCGGCGATCGCGCTGTTCTCGCTGGGCTCGGCCTTATGCGGGCTGGCGCAATCGCTGCCGCAACTGGTGGTGTTTCGCGTCCTGCAGGGGATGGGCGGGGCGATGATGGTGCCGGTCGGACGGCTGATCCTGCTGCGCAGCGTGCCGCCCGCGCGGATGGTGGCGGCGATGGTGTGGTTCACCGTGCCGGGCGCCATCGGCCGGCTGGCCGGACCTTTGCTCGGCGGTCTCGTGGTGACCATTACCTCATGGCGCTGGATCTTTCTGCTGAACATCCCGTTCGGCGTGCTGGGTGTGCTGATGGCGCTGAGCTTCATCGACGATACTCACGAAGCGGTCTATGAGCGTTTCGATCTGGCCGGTTTCATTCTGCTTTCGAGCGGACTCGTGGGTCTCGTGGGCGGTCTCGATACCGCCGGGCGCGGGCTGGTGCCGCAGGCCGTGACTTTTGCGCTGGCGGGTCTCGGCGCGCTGTCGATCTTTGCCTACTGGTGCTACAGCCGCCGCATCGACGATGCGATCATCGATCCGGGCCTGTTGTGCTACAAGGCATACCGCACTGCCGTGGTGGGCGGCATGCCGCTGCGCATTGCAATCGGCGCGTCGCCGTTTCTGCTGCCCTTGATGCTGCAGCTTGGCTTCGGCCTCTCGCCGCTGCAATCGGGCTCGCTCAGTGTGGCGACCGCAATCGGTTCGCTCAGCGTGCGCGCAGTGATGCAGCAGGCCATCCGGCGCATCGGCTTTCGCACGCTGCTGATCGGCGCGACCTCGCTGACCGGCTGTTTTTACGCGTGCTATGGGTTGTTCCGGCCTAGCACGCCGCATCTGCTGATCTTCGTCGTGCTGCTGTTCGGCGGTCTGTTCAATTCGCTCGGCATGGTCACGCTCAACACGCTCGGCTACTCCGATATGCCCAAGCCGATGATGAGCCGCGCCACCGCGCTCTCGAGCATGGCGCAGCAACTGTCGATCAGCATTGGTGTGGCGTTTGCCGCGTCGCTGCTGGCCCTGACCGCGCATCTGCACGGCGGCAGCGCGGCGCATCTGACGGCGCGCGATTTTTCGCCGGCCTTCGGCGTGGTGGGGGCGCTGACGCTGAGCTCGCTATTCTTCTTCACCCGGCTTTCGCATGACGAAGGGGCGGAGTTGCGGCAGCGCTGAGGCCGGCGGGTTCGCGCAGCGCGTCGCCCGCTGCGCGTGGAATCCTGCTTTGTGCTTCCACGCGGGTTCATCTGCTGCAGCAGTCAAACCGGGTTCAGCGCCGATGTGCTACAACCACAGTACACGACGGGACGAGGTGCCATCTTGGGGAAAATTGCCGCTCGGCGCTGGTGTGCCACCAAGGCATGGGCGACCTGCGGCGCCCGCGTGGCGTTAGTGGCGTCATGGGCCTCAGTTGCCTCAGCGGCCTCGGTGGCCTCAGTGGCCTCAGTGGCCTCAGCGGCCTCGGTGGCCTCGGTGGCCGTGGCGGTGTCAGTGGTGGCGCTAGCGGCGTTGGCTTCCCCAGCCGCCTGGGCTGACAGCGGGGCAGACGCTCAGCCGGCGGGCGACGACCTCGCTCCGTTCACCATCGAGCGCGACGTCCACTACTTTGTGATCCAGAAGGACGGCTCGGTCGAGGAGCGCGACGACACCGTGCTGCGCGCCAACACCACGAGCGGCGTCGACGATATCGCGCAGCGCTACGTGTGGTTCAACAAGGATATCGAGCAGGTGCAACTGCTCGCCGCTGAGGCGATCGACTCCGACGGTGCCGTGCACCCGGTCGGCGCGGACGGCATCCGCGATGTCCAGGAGCCGCGCTCGGCCGGCGCGCCGACCTTTGAAGACGGCGTGCTGCGCACGGTCATCTTCCCAGGTGTGGAGCCCGGCTCGCGAGTCCATCTGGCGTTTCGCAAGACCCGCAGCAAGCCCCTGCAGGCCGGCACCTTCGCCTACCTCGTCGAGCCGACCCGCGATCCGGTCGAGCTTCAGCGCCTGATCTTCGACTTGCCTGCCGACGTGCCGCTGTATGCGGATACACGTGGCTACAAGGAACTGCCGCCGGTGACGGAGAACGGCCGCACCCGCTACGAGTTCGACTATCAGCACGGCCCGTATGCGCCGCTCGAAGCGGGCGCGGTGGGCTACGAAACATGGGGCGACCGGCTGATGGTTTCGACGGTGCCGGACTACGCGACCTTTGCCGCCCGCTACAGGGTTCCGGCCATCGACGCCACCATGAGCGATCCGGCCATCGTGCAGCTTGCCCAGGCGCTGACGGCAGGCGTGAGCGATCCACGCGACAGGGCGCGCATCCTCTACGACTGGGTGCGCCTGAATGTGCGCTACGTGGCGCTGTTTCTGGGCGAGACGGCGGCGGTGCCGCACAAGGCAATCGACATCCTGCGCAACCGCTATGGCGACTGCAAGGATCACGTGGCGCTCTATAGCGCCTTGCTGGCGGCGCTCGGGATTCGCAGCGAAGCGGTGCTGCTCAACCTCGGCCCGTACTACACCTTGCCGGACGTGCCGGGCTACGGCGAAAGCGCGATCAATCACGCAATTGTCTGGATTCCGCAGCTCGGGCTGTACGCCGACACCACGGCGGGCGGCATCGCATTCGGCTATCTGCCGCTCGTGGTGATGGACCGGCCGGTGCTGCTGGTCGACGATGGTGTCATGTCGCGCACGCCCGCCGAGCAGCCGCGCGCGCGCTCGGTGCGCCTGCAGATCGACGTCGACGATAGCGGGGCCGCTTCCTACGCGTACCGGGTCGAGGACGCGGGGGCCACGGCCGAACTGGAGCGCAACGTGTTCCGCCGCGCTACGCTGCAGCGCGCCCAGGCGATTGCCGCGAGCCGTCTGTTGCAGACCGGCCTGCACGGCACAGCGCGCTTGCACACCAGCGACGCCGCGACAACCGTGGGGCCGTTCACCACCACGATCCAGGGCACGCTGCAGCACGTCACGTGGACCGACGGCACTACCGCCTTGCCGGCGCTTTCGAGTTTCGCGGGGGGCATTGCGAGCCAGGTGCAGTCATGGCTGGCCGAGCCGCAGCGTACCCAGCCATGGGTCTGCGTGGGCGGCGACTTCGACGAGACCGCGCAGATCAGCTTGCCCGGCACCGTGCGCGTGACCGATCTGCCGGTGGATACCAGCGTGCAGGACCGCTACTTCGATTACGCCTCGCACTACGTGTTCGATCCGCAGACGCGCGTGCTGCAGATCACGCGCCGCCTGCGCGCCGATTTCGGCCAGCAGGTCTGCTCAGCGGACGTGTTCGATGAGGCGCAGGCCTCGCTCGTGAGGATCGAGCGCGATGCGTCGTCGCAGGTGGTCGTGCGAGCCACACCGCCGGTTTACCGCTTTGCGCAGCCGAGCCGGATCAATGGCGCGAAGGTGAACCGGTATAGCCGCACGCTCGCGCCGAACAGCGTATCGAATACGCGTCCTTCGCAAAGCGCGACGCCGCTTGCGCCGATCAGTGCGACCAGCACGGCGCCGAGCATGTCGAGGGGGTAGTGCACACCGAGGTAGATGCGCGCCCACGCAATAGGCAAGCCGAGCAGCGCCAGTACGAAGCCCGTCACGCGTATCTGCGGCAAACCATGCCGCCGGTGCGCCGGCACGAGCAGACTGAAGGCGACTGCCCACCAGAGCGTGAGATGGTCGCTCGGAAACGAGGCGTCGGGTGCGTGCTCGAGCAGGTTGGTGCCGATGCCGAGCACGAAGGGCCGCGGATGCGGCCACACCACGCCGATCGCATAGCTGATGAGAAAGGCCAGCAGGGCAGCGAGCGCCGCGCGAAACGCCGCGCGCCGCCATGGGCCGCGGCCGCCCAGCCACATGGCGACGAGTCCGCATGGAATGGCCCAGATCAGATATTCGGCGAAGAACCACGCCGTGGTGACGAGCGCCGGGCGCGCCGGCAGGCTGGCGTTGAGAATCAGGAAGAGCGTGCTGTTCAGGTGTTCGATGTAATCCATTGCATCCGGGCGAGCCGCGGCATCAGGCGGCCGGTTCTTGAGGTATGGCGGCGGGCGGCGCGGGTCTCGCTGTCAACGAGACCCGCACGCGCACAGGGCAAACCTGTGAGACCCGCCGCTTGCCGAACGGTTCAGCCGCCGAGGCGCCCAGATGCGGACGCACGGCTCAGTTGCCGCTTGGTAGCCCCTCAGTTGCCCCTCACTTGCCGCTCCGTCCTGGCTCAGTTGCCGCCGCCCTTGGTCACGATGGGCACCCACGTGCCGCCCTTGACCTGATACAGCGTGGAGCCGGCATTCTTCAGCGAACCGTTGGATTCGAACGCAATCGGACCGGTCACGCCTTCGAAGCTAATGGCCTTCAGCACCGGGCGATACACCGCCGGCGACGACGACTTGGCCTGCTGCATCGCCTTGATCGCCGCCCACGCCGCGTCGTAGCCGAACGGCGCATACGAGAGGATGTCGACGCCAAAGCGCTTCTTGAACTTCGCCGAGAAGTCCTTGCCGCCCGGCAATTGAGCGAGTGGCCGGCCGTATTCCCACGCCATTGCGCCTTCGGCCGCATCGCCCGCCAGCTTGATGAATTCCGGGTCCATCACGCCGCCGCCGCCCACCAGTTGCGCGGTGAGGCCGAGCTGCTTCATGCGCTTGGCGACGCCGGCAGCCTGGGTGTCGAGGCCGCCGAAAAAGATCAGGTCGGCGTTGGCCGCCTTGATCGCGGTGAGCTGGGTGCTGAAGTCGACCGCCTGGTTGTTGGTGTACTCGTGCGCGACGATATTGCCGCCGCGTGCCTTGACCGCCTTCTCGAACTCATCGGCCTCGCCTTGGCCGAATGCGGTGCGGTCGTCGAAGATGGCGATGCGCTTGGCCTTGGTGACGTCGACCGCGTAGGCGCCTGCGTTGCCGGCGTTTTGCGCGTCGGTGGAGATCACCATGAAGGTGTTGGCAAAACCGCGCCCGGTAATGATCGGGTTGGTGGCGGCCGGGTCGATTACCGGAATGCCGGCCGTTTCATAGATCTGCGAAGCCGGAATCGTCGTGCCCGAATTGAAGTGGCCCACCACCACCGAGACGTTGGCATCCACCAGCTTCTGCGCCGCCTGCACGCCGACGCGCGGGTCGGCCTGGTCGTCCTCCGAGACGAGCTGGAAGTTGGCGACCTGATCGCCCACCTTGATCTTTTGCGCGTTGGCTTCCTCGATGGCGAGCAGCGCGCCGTTTTCGAGGTCTTTGCCGTAGCCGGCATTGACGCCCGTCAATGGCGCCGCGAAGCCGATCTTCACAGGCAGGTCGTCCGCAAAGCCGGACAGCGGCGCGATGGCGAAGATCGCGCCAAGCATCACAGCGAGGGGTTTCAGCGTATTGCGAAGACTCATGGTCTCTCCTTGCTTCGACAGGTTCAGGTTATGAAAATCGCTAAGGGTGCAACCGGCCAGGTAGCCGGGTAGGGCTATCACGCTGAAGTCACGCCTCTCCTTCAAAGGGGTCCGACCTGGTTCAGGGTACGGATGATCGTGTGCTGGAAACAATGATGGAAAACACCGGGGAGCGAACCCGCGTCGCGGCAGGCATTTGTCCATCAACCTGGCGCGAATATAGAAAGCCAATTTGCGACCGTCTTGGCAGATCGCGGCGCTTTGGATGAGAATTTCAGCATAGCCGCCGAAGCGGGCGGACGGCAGGCGGGTGTTAAGCGGATGGTGCGTGCGGATGCCGGCACACGTGAGACATCCGGCGCGATGCCGGTGTGTGGGCGCGAGGGGTGGACGGCGCGCGGGCGGCGCCGCCGGGTGAGGGCTGTCTGGTGCTGTCTGGTGGTGCTGGCGGGTGCTGCCGCGTGTTGCTCTGGCTGCTCCTGGTGGCTTACTGCTCGCCCTGCAGGCGCAGCACTTCTTCGCGCAGGCGCTCGAGCGGTTCCTTGGCGCCCTCGTCGGCCCAGGTCTCGAGATCGTCGATGGCGCGCTGGCAGCCGTCGAGCACCAGGTCGAGATCCACCGGTATACCGTTGGCAAGCGCGAACTGGATGGTCTCCGCGAACTGCTGGCACTCGTCCTCGCCGTACGAGATGTCGAGATTGTCCGCAATCACTTCGGCGATGTTGCTGCGCGCCTTGTCGTCGGGCGTCACCAGATCGACGATGCCGCGCGCCACCGCGGGCGAGTAGTAGAGCGCGATATCGAGCCATTGCGCCGGGTCGAAATCCGCGTCTCCGAACTGGTTCTCGAAGTACTCGATGGCTTCCTGTTCGTGCGCTTCGTCGGCATCGACACTGATGCACAACTCCTCGAAATATTCTTCCCGCTCGCTGCGGATCTGACCGTCCATCTGCGCCTCGTTTGCCTGTAGCGGGTGCTTGAAAAGGGTTGCGTGCACCACGCGGCACGCATTATAGGACGAGCCGCTGACAATCGCGTGTGCGCGGGAAGGGCGCACGGTCTTCATGCAGTTGCTGCTTCAGGTCTCGCAATAGTTTGTTCCGTCCTTGCCGGATGCGCTCCGGCGCGCCGGTTGTTACACTCGCGGCCGCGACGCCCGGTGCGTGACGAACGGCTGGCGGGCGGTCTGCTTTTTGTTTGGATTTGTCTGGAGAAATACGATGAAGGGTGTGTGGTTTTCGCTTGTTGCCCTCGCGCTAGGCGTGGCGGGCGTGGTGAGCGTGGTGCCGTCGATTGCAGAGGCGGCCGGTTTGACGCGTGCCGAGGTACTGGCGGCAATTGCCGGGCGTGATGTGTCCGGTGGCGTGCCCGGTGAGGCGCCCTTGGCCGCCACGGCTGGCAGCGGCGCCCTCAAGTAACGCGCTACACCGTCTCGACGACCCAGGCGTCGAACCACTCGCGCGGCTGGGCGATTTCGTTTTGCGCCGCGATCAGTTCCAGTTCATAGCGGCCGGCCTGCCAGGTGGCTTTCATTACGGCGTTCACCGCGGCGAGCGTGTGCTCGAAGGCCACCCGCAGCGAGTCGCCGAGCAGCGTGCGGGCGACGAACACCGCGCTCGTCAGGTCGCCCACGCCAACCGGTTGCCGCGCGAACGGGTAGAGCGGACGCTGGGCCATCCAAGCTTCGGTCGGTGTGACCACCAGCATGTTGAAGCGGTCGGCGGGACTGTTGCGGTCGAGCAGATGCTTGACCAGCACGATCTTCGGACCGCGGCTGAGCACCTCGCGGCAGGCGGCCACGGCTTCTTCGACCGTATCGATCTCGCGCCCCACCAGCCGCTGCAATTCGCTGTGATTCGGCGCCATGCCGTCGGCCACTTCGGGCATGGTGCGCACGAGGAATTCCTGGATGCCCGGTTCGACCTTGCAGCCGGTGGTGGTGCCCATCACCGGATCGCAGAAATACCAGGCGCGCGGATTGGCCGCCTTCACGGCCTTGACGATTTCGATCACCGCCTGAGCCTGCTCGGGCGCGCCCAGATAGCCTGAGAGCACGGCATCGCAGCGCGGCAGCACGCCGATTGCGCCGATTCCTTCCACCAGGTCCTGCATCTGCGAGGCGTCGATGGCGCTGCCGGTCCAGTGACCATATTGCGTGTGATTCGAGAACTGCACGGTATTGAGCGGCCAGACATTGACGCCGAGACGGTGCATCGGGAACACCGCGGCGCTATTGCCCGCGTGCCCGAAGACGACATGTGACTGGATGCTCAGGACGTTTTTCATGATCGATTCGCCGGCGCGGCTGAAGGGGCGCCGTTCTTGGCCGCGTACGATTCAGCGCGCGTGTGCGCCCAGGTTCGCTTGCGACCGGATTCGGTGTGCAATAAACAATACATGAGTTTTCGCACGGCCGACATGATCCGGCCCCGTAGTGTTGCGCCGAGCCATCATTGCGGGGCTGATGAGCGGGTCCGGCGAGGGGGCTTGCTTCAGGTCAATTCGCGGTATAGCGCCAGATAGCGTTCCGCCGAGGCGCCCCAGCCGAAGTCCTGGCGCATGGCGCGCCGCTGGGTCGCCTTCCACTCGCTATGGCGCGCGTATAGCGCGAAGGCGCGGCGGATCGCGGCGCCGAGCGCCTCCGGTTCGAAGCGCTCGAAGACGAAGCCGGTGGCCAGATCGTCGGCGAGATTTTCCAGCGAGGCGTCGACCACCGTGTCGGCCAGCCCGCCCACCCGGTGCACGAGCGGCAGCGAGCCATAGGCGAGCGCATAGAGTTGCGTGAGGCCGCACGGCTCGAAGCGCGACGGCACGGCGACCACGTCGCTGCCGGCAATGATGGCGTGCGCGAGCGATTCGTCGAAACCGAGTTCCACCGCCACCGATTCGGGATGCGCATGGGCGACCCGCTGCAGGCCCGTCTCGAGCGCGGGGTCGCCGGTGCCGAACACCACAAGCTGGCCGCCGCGTTTGACGATTTCCGGCAACGCGGCGAGCAGCAGGTCGAGGCCTTTCTGCTCGGTGAGGCGGCTCACCACGCCGAACAGCAGCGCATCGCTCTTGTTCGCAAGGCCGAAACGCTTCTGCAACGCGGCCTTGCAGGCATGCTTGCCGGACAGCAGGGTCGAGGTGTAGTGCTCGGCGAGCAGGGTATCGGTCGCCGGATTCCATACCAGATAGTCGACGCCGTTCAGGATCCCGGAGAGATCGTGCGAGCGGTGGCGCAGCAGCGCGTCGAGGCCGCCACCCTGGGCGAGCGTCTGGATTTCGCGGGCGTAGGTGGGGCTCACCGTGGTGATGCGGTCGCTGTAGTACAGGCCGGCCTTGAGAAACGACAACTGACCGTAGAACTCGACGCCGTGCATGCTGAAATAGTCGGCCGGCAGCGCCAGTTGGCCGAACTGATGGGCCGGGAAAATGCCCTGATAGGCGAGGTTGTGCACCGTGAAGACGCTGCGCGCGAAGGGCCGGCCGTGCTGGCGCTCGGCCGCTTTCAGATAGGCCGGAGCCAGCCCCGCATGCCAGTCGTGCGCATGGACGATCTGCGGCGCCCACGCCGGGTCGAGCTGCTGCGCGAGTTGCGCGGCGGTCCAGCCCAGCAGGGCAAAGCGCTGTGCGTTGTCGCCGTACGGCACGTGTTCCGCGTCGAGATAGGGGTTGCCGGGGCGCTCGTAGAGCGAATCGGCGCGGATCACGTAGACCACGAGGCCGTTTGCCGGCAGCGTGCCCTGTTCCAGCGTCACGTGCGGCGCGTCGAAACGGCGTCCCAGCTGGGCGACCGGGCGCAGGTCGGCGAGACCCGCCACCACTGCCGGAAAACCCGGCAGCAGGACCCGCACATCCGCGCCGCGCTCGATCAGCGCCGGGGGAAGGGCGCCCGCCACATCGGCAAGACCGCCTGTTTTCAGGAGGGGATACAGCTCACTTGCGACGTGCAGGGCGCGGATCGTCATGGGCAGTTTTCCGGTTGTGCTGCGCGAGGTTCGAGGGTTCAGCGGGTTCGGACCGGCAGGCCGCCGCGCTAGTGGTCCGCTTTCACGCCCGCGTGCATGCCCCTGAGCGCGTCCGGCGTCACCAGCACGACGCCGCTATCGGTGCGGTAGAAGCGTTGCGCATCGAGCGCCGGGTCTTCGCCGATCACCATGCCGTCGGGGATCGCGCAGCCGCGGTCAATCACCACGCGGCGCAAACGGCAACTGGCGCCGACAGTGACCTGCGGCAACAAGACTGCCTCATTGATGTTACAAAAAGAATTCACCACCACATTCGACGACAGCACCGAGCGCGAAATCTGCGAACCGGAGATGACGCAGCCGCCGCACACGATCAGGTTGGTGGCCGAGCCTTGCAGCCCGTTCATGTCGCGCACGAACTTGGCGGGCGGCAATTGCTGCTGCTGCGTCCAGATCGGCCAGTCGGGGTCGTACAGGTCGAGCGTCGGGATGGTCGAGGCCAGATCGAGATTGGCGGACCAGTATGCATCGATGGTGCCGACGTCGCGCCAGTAAGGCTCGACCTTCGGGTCCGACGACACGCACGACATGCTGAACGGATGCGCAATGGCGTGCCCTTGTGTGACCACGCGCGGCAGGATGTCCTTGCCGAAGTCGTGATCGGTTTCGGCGCTGCTGATGTTCTCTTCGAGCAGCGTGTACAGGTAGTCCGCATTGAACACGTAAATGCCCATGCTGGCGAGCGCCGTGTCGGGGCGCCCCGGCATGGCGGGCGGGTCGGCGGGCTTTTCGACGAAGCCGGTCACATGGCGGCTCGCGTCCACATGCATCACGCCGAACGCCACCGCGTCCATGCGCGGCACCTCGATGCAGCCGACCGTGCAGTCCGCGCCGCTGTCGACATGGTCGCGGATCATGCGGGTGTAATCCATCTTGTAGATATGGTCGCCGGCCAGCACGACGACGTATTTAGGGCGGATAGAACGGATGATGTCGAGATTCTGAAACACCGCGTCCGCCGTGCCGCGATACCAGTGGCCGCCTTCCACGCGTTGCTGCGCGGGCCACAGGTCGATGAATTCGTTGAATTCGCCACGCAGGAAACCCCAGCCGCGCTGCACATGCCGGATCAGCGAGTGCGCCTTGTACTGCGTGACGACCGCGATGCGCCGGATGCCGGAGTTCAGACAGTTGGACAGCGCGAAGTCGATGATGCGGTACTTGCCGCCGAAGTGCACGGCCGGTTTGACGCGCTTGTTGGTCAGCGGTCCGAGCCGCGTGCCGCGTCCGCCCGCGAGGACGATGGCCAGCGTGGCGCGTTGCAGATCATTGAGGCTTGCCGGAGTTTCCATGCTGTGTCTCCTGTGTGGAGCGGAGCAGGCGCTAACGCGCTTACGTGGCTCCCATGCAACTTGGTTTCTGGTGTTGTACCCCGGATGGCTATGGTGGTTTTTCTTGGTGATTCTGTTCCAGATATCCGCTTCTGTGGCGCGACTGCTGACAATTGTTTGCTATTTCTAGCACCGAAGTGCGGGCGGCGAATAGTCTGGATTATGTGGATGCCAAATTTATTGGGCTACTGAGCGGTCCGGTGCGCGGTCCAATGCGTGGTCCACTGCGCGATCTATTGCGCAAGATCGCAGCATGCGATTCAGGCGTCGGTGCGGAACGGCGCATAGTGGGGCAATGGCGCGGTGCAGCATGCCTCGCCCGAAGCAGGATTCGGATGGGGCACGTAGAATCGGCCACTCGCTGGCGCGACGGTTGCGCCTGGCTCGAACCGCCCGTGGATTGAATCGCCGAACCTGAATACGCCGGATCTATCGCCTATGAATGTCAGCCGCCACAAACTGCTAGCCCTGGTGAGCGCCTGTGCGCTGACCGTCTGCGTCGCGTCTCACGTGGCGTTTGCCGCCAGCGATAACGCCGCCAGTAGCCCGGAAGTTAGTCACTCTGCCGCAACGGACGCCGCGGGCGGCAACAACGCCGGCAATGACGGTCCGGCCTATGGTCCCGAATTGCAGGGATTCGACTACCCGGCGCCGGTCGAGCAGTTCGACTTCACCTCGCAAGGCGTGGCCTTGCACATGGCCTATATGGACGTCCAGCCGGCGCACGCAAATGGCCGCACGGCGGTGTTGCTGCACGGCAAGAATTTTTGCTCCGCGACGTGGGGGCCGACCATCCGGCATCTGAGCGAGGCCGGCTACCGGGTGATTGCGCCCGATCAGATCGGCTTTTGCAAATCGAGCAAGCCTGAGCACTATCAGTACAGCTTTCAGCAACTGGCGCGCAATACGCATGCGCTGCTGGAGTCTCTTGGCGTGCAGCGCGTCACGCTGATCGGCCATTCGACCGGTGGCATGCTGGCAATCCGCTATGCGCTGATGTATCCGCAGGACACCCGGCAACTGGTGCTGGTCAATCCGATCGGCCTCGAGGACTGGAAAGCGAAAGGGGTGCCGTCGCTGTCCGTCGATCAATGGTATGAGCGTGAGCTGAAGACTACCGCTGACAGTATCCGCCGCTATGAACAGGGTACCTACTATGCGGGCACCTGGCGTGCTGACTACGAACCGTGGGTGCAGATGCTGGCGGGCATGTACCGGGGGCAGGGCAAGCAGATTGTGGCGTGGAATTCAGCGCTGCTCTACGACATGATCTATACCCAGCCCGTGGTGTATGAAATGGGCGAACTGCAGATGCCGACCTTACTGCTGATCGGGCAGAAGGACACCACTGCGATTGGTAAGGATGCCGCGCCGCCGGAGGTGCGTGCGCGGATCGGCCACTATCCGGAGTTGGGCCGGCTCGCCGCGCAGACGATTCCGCATGCGACGCTGGTGGAGTTCGCGGAACTGGGGCACGCGCCGCAGATGCAGGACCCGCAGGCGTTTCATAAGGCGCTATTGGACTGGCTGGCGGCGGCGCCGGAAAACCGGTGAGCGATCTTTCTATGCGATAGGCATACCGGGGCGTCGACGTGCGTTAACTTCCTGCCAGTCGTCTGAACGGAGACAAACGATGACACGAGTTCGCGTTAATGGCTTCACCATCTCGCTCGACGGATACGGAGCAGGTCCGGATCAGGACATCAACAATCCGCTCGGCGTTGGTGGCATGGAACTGCACCAGTGGCTAGTCCCAACACGCACGTTCCAGCGCAGCTTGTTCGGTAAGGAGGGCGGCACGAGCGGGGTTGACGATGATTTCGCGGCCCGTGGTTTTCAGAATGTCGGGGCGTGGATTCTTGGGCGGAACATGTTTGGGCCCATTCGGGGTGACTGGCCGGATACAAGCTGGAAAGGCTGGTGGGGAGATAACCCGCCGTATCACGTGCCGGTCTTTATCTTGACCCATCATGCTCGGCCTCCCATTGAGATGGAGGGCGGCACGACGTTCCATTTTGTGACAGGAGGCATTCGCGAGGCGCTCGATCGTGCACGCGAAGCCGCTGCGGGGATGGATGTGCGGATCGGCGGTGGGCCAGAGACGATCCGGCAGTATCTTCGTGAGGGTCTTATTGATGAGCTGCATATTGCTATCGCGCCGGTTTTGCTAGGGCGGGGAGAAGCGCTGTTCGAAGGGGTTGATTTGCGGGCTCTGGGATATGAATGCGTTGAATCTGTGGCTTCGGGGAAGGTTACGCATGTTGTTTTACGGCGCCAGGGGCACGTGGGCAGCCTAGCTGCTCGCTGAAGGCCGGCGTTTCTGATGGGCTGCGGTCTTGGCTTGAGCGTCAGTGCTAGTGTCGGAATTTGAATGATTGCGTTCAGTGTTTGCGGCTGGTGGCAATGGGGCGATATGAGCTGATCGCTGTCAGGCTGGGTTCGGCCATGAGGAGACGGTCACCGACGTCTTTTTTGAGAGTCCGCTTTCCGGCGTTATCGCGTGGCAAACCCTGGCGACTGCCCGTGAATACCCCGTAGGGCGTCAGCACCAGCCTGCGCAACCTTTGCGTCTTGATCGGACTGCATCCCCGAAACGCCGATCGCTCCGATAATCTTGCCCTCGAGAATGAGGGGAATGCCTCCGTCAAGGGGAGTTAGATTGGTCATCCCAAGGAGGCGCAGATGCATGCCACCTTGAGCGAGCGCATCCTCAAATAGCTTCGTCGAGCGCCGAAATCTGACCGCCGTTTCGGCTTTTTGCCTTGCTACGTCAATGCTACCGTACTGAGCCTGATCAAGACGATGCTGCAACACGAGATTGCCACCGCTATCGACAACCGCGATCACCATTGGCCATCCGTGACGAGTGGCTTCGTCTTCAGCGGCTTGGGCCGCTTGCCTCGCCAGGTGCAACGTTATAGGCGCGCCGTACAAAGGTGTGATGTGTACCGCTTTTTCTGTGCTCATGTCAGTCTTCCGGATGGTTGTGGGACGGCGTTATGCCGTGCCTTGACTGTATGATTTCCGGTTACATACCGATAGTGTTCCGGGCCAATAGGCATTCTTCCGATCAGCGAGAGAATCACGATGGCAGCAGGTGATGATTATGAAGTGCTACTGGCGGTGATCGACCATGGTAGTCTGACCGCGGCCGCAAAATCGCTTGGACGTTCGTTACAGGCAATTAGCCGCTCGCTTGCGAGTATCGAACAACAACTCAACGTCTCGCTGTTCACGAGAACCACACGCCGTGTACTTCCGACACGGGCATGTCTTGCGTTTGTCAGCCGCATTCGGCCAGCGTTAAACGAAATCCACTCGGCCAGAGACGAATTGATCGAACAGAACGTCCAGTTGCGCGGTTCCATTCGCGTTGCTGCACCATCTTCCTTTGGTGTGCAATACGTTGTTCCTCAGATCACTGCCTTCATGGAGAGACATGCTGGCGTCAGCGTTGAACTGCTATTTTCCGAGCGGCATGTCGATCTTGCCAGTGAAGGAATCGATCTCGCAGTTCGTCTAGGCAAGCTTCCGGACTCAAACCTCCGGGCGCGACGGGTCACTGAATTTCGACGTGTGCTGTTCGCTTCCCGGGAGTACCTCATCGCACACGGCTATCCCATCGACCCATCGGATCTCGCAAGTCATGAGTGCATTCTTCGCCAAGACCCGCTTCGGGACATCTGGGAGTTCGGTACGGATGAACGGGCCGTGCAGGTACATGGCAGGTTACGGGCGAACGATGCCGATGCCTGCAATATGGCCGCTGTGGCCGGCCACGGAATCGCCCGTGCGCCCTTGTGGCAGGTGCGCAGTCTTGTGGATTCAGGAGCGGTGGACGTTGTGCTCGCCGAGTTCGAGCCGAAACCCGTTCCGGTGCACCTGGTATGGGTTGCGGGTCGATCCCTGCCTCGCCGGGTGAGAGCACTTATCGACTTCCTTGCGGAGAGGATTGCGGCGCAAGATCTGTAGGGCGGTGGGGTCGAGATGTTCCCCGCGTAATAGTCCGAGTCCGTGCTCACCAAAATGACAATGCCAGATAGCGTTCATCCAGCTACCGCGGCTATCGATGCGAGAGCGGCGTTGCCAGTACGTTCGCTTCGGTTACGAAATAGCAGACGGTCACGCAGATCGAGCTGAAAGACTGCTTCGGGTCGATTACGGCCGACCGGGTGAGGCGGAAGTCGGCCAATTGCGGTCCATCGCAGTCGGTTGGCGAATGTCTGCTGATAGTTGATCAGGCAACGACGATACGGCGAGGATCAGCGGCAGCGAATACTTCAGTTCGCGCCGCACCCGCGGCCGGCGGATAGATCCATTCGGTATTGATCTTGGTCTTGAGCTGTTTCGCTTCCTGGCCGACCAACTTTACTGCGCGATCCCATCCTTCTGTGTAGACTGCGCCCCATTGACCCAAGTCAAGACACGTCACGTACTTCGGCTGGGCGTATGGAATCATCTCGGCGCCGACCAGATCGGCGGCGACGTTGTGTCCAGCGGAACGGCCCAGATTCATTGCGTGCTGGCAGGACATCATCGCGTAGTTGCCCTCGTCATCCGTTGCTGCATACGCGACATCGCCTGTTGCGAAGATGTTGTTCAAGCCCTTCACGCGCAGATAACAGTCCACATAAAGCCGGCCTGCGGGATCGCGCTCGGCGGGCACCTGCTCCGTCAGCGCGCTTGCCCGTACACCAGCAGTCCAGATAACGGTCTTGGCCTCGATGCGCTGACCGTCAGACGTGGTCAGGCCGTTGGGGTCAACGGACGACACTGCCGAGCCGAGTTTCAAGGTCACACCCAGTTCGTGGAGCGCCTCTTCAATCACTGGACGCGGACCCGCGCCGAGATCTGGGCCGATCGCAGGATTGCGCTCGACGACGATGACGTTCACATTGGCTTCTTCCCCGAGCGCCGCGCGCAGACGAGCAGGCATCTCGGCGGCGGTCTCAATGCCAGTGAAACCTCCACCCGCGACTACCACGGTGTTGCGCGCCGGCGTATCCGGTTGATCTGCCAGACCCTTGATGTGCGCTTCCAGTTCGGCCGCTTCGTCAATCTGGTCGACGCTGAATGCATGTTCTGCCAACCCCTGTACTGGTGGACGGAACAGCCGGCTGCCGGTGGCGAGAACCAGGCGGTCGTACTGAATCGTCGATCTGTTTTGATCAGCTGTGACGACGTCTACAGTATCGCGGTCCGGGTGAATCCGATCGACGGTACCCTGGATGAAGTTCACACCTGCTTCGCGAAAAATTTCGGTGAGTGGCGCCTTCATTGAGGCGGCGTTTACTTCGTAAAGACGGGGGCGAATATGCAAATTCGGTTCAGGTGCCACCAACCAGATTTCCACGTCCGTTTTGCGTTGCTCGTCGATCAACCGTGCGGCGCTCAATGCGCTCCACATGCCGGCGAAACCGGCGCCGATAACTAGAATTCGCTTCATCTTAGTAGTCCTATTCATTAAAAACTGTGTCTGCTCATGACGAAGTCATGATCCGTTCGCCACATAAGGTTGATAGAGCGGCTCGGTGCTGCCTGAATTGACGAAATGGTCGTGCCCTTCATGGTGCCAGTAGGAGTGTCTTCCGCTGCATCGTTCCTTAACTACGATTCTATGAGTCGTAGTTAAGGAACGCAAGAAATTTTCGACCGATGCTCAACATGCGAAAAGCTGCGTTGATGCTGCAAAAGTGCTTGAGTGCTGGCAGGGGGGCGATTTTTCGCCCATGGGGTACTAACTGGGGCAAAACAGGAGACCACGCAAATGTGCGCGGGAACGTGTAGCGGGGAGACTGGAATGAAAACAGGCTCGCGTCCTTTTGGACTCGAGCCTGTCCGGATGTGGGGGCTGTTGTGGGTGCTGTAGGCTTTACCGCGTCGGTGGCGGCGGGGGGCACGCCGCGCCGGGTAACCATGACCCATGGTCAGCGCGTGGCATAGACAGGCGGCGAGATTGCCAACCGTCGATGTGGCACGGCCGCTCGGCTTACGACGAGCCGGACATATATCGGCCCGGCTATTCGCGATCCTCGCTGCGACGACTAGCCGATCGATCAGCGAACCACTTCACAACGTGACGTCCGTAGCTGGCCGGCGCCTTGGCGATCGTCCGGTGCGCGAGATCGGCCAGCGTATGCTTTTGCAGTTCTTCTCGTAAGGAGTTCTGGGCGGCTTGCATCACCGCGTTGATCGAGCAGACACCTCGCGTCGCCCAATCGGGCGCCTGATCGTTGAACACGGCGCATCGCGAACGTATTTCGCGGCAATCGAACAGCGGTTTGTCACCGTCAATCGCTTCGACGACCTGTGCGACAGTAATATCTTCGGCTGGCCGTGCAAGCGCGAAGCCCCCGCGGACTCCCTCGGTGGCGACTACCAGTCCGGTTTTCGCCAGTTTGGTGAACAGTTTCGCCAGATAATCCGTGGGAACGCCCTGGAGTTCCGCGAGGTCGCGCACACTCGCTTCCTTTACCCCGGCTGGCGATTCGGCAAGGTAAAGGAGGCAGTGCAATGCGTATTCTACGCCTGTACTAATATGAGACATCTTTAAACTAGGACTTAATGTGTCGTAGTATTTTAGCATAACGGAATCAGGCGTGTTCTGCAATGAAATCAACTGATCCGGCACGCCGGTAGAAGGTGTCGGCCAAGAACGTTTCCAGTCTTTGCGTGCCGCGGAACCGGGTAGAGTCGGCTTGCCACCTCCGGTTACGGCGGCGCGTGAGCGAACCGGAATGGCCGTTCTTGAACGCGGTCGAGACGCTCCCCAGAGGCAGACCGTAGGGCTGTTCCGGGTCGATTACGGCCGACCGGGCGAGGTGGCAGTCGGCCACGAACCGTCATTCAGCCAGCGCACAAGTCTGCCGGTTGAACAACCGCTGTGCTCCGCTCGGCGGCCATTGGCGAAAGCGGAATCTGGTTTTCGTACTCCCTTTGCCAGAAAAAGCTCAGCGATAGTCCAGTTCGAAGGGACATTTGGAGCCCTGCACTACCTCGGCGTACCTGCAGCTTGACCGGCACCGAATAGCGAGAAATCGAGCCGGATTCAGCGCTACTGCGGCGCAGTATTAGATTTAGTGATACTGTCTGATCGCATGCTGTTTTTCTGAAATCACCGTCCTACACTCCGATCCAAGGTGCATGAAGCACCGCCCGGAGACAGGAGACGATTGTGAACAGACAGGTATTACTCGAAGACGTGCCGCTTCGCCCATTTCACGTTGGAGTCGCGTTCAGCGGGACCGGCGGGCAATTCAGCGACGGCTTCGTTCTTGGCATCATCGGCATCGCGGTCAGCATGGCCGTCGGCCCGCTGCATCTCGACGCCCTGTGGATGGGGCTGCTCGGCGCGGCATCGCTGGCCGGTCTGTTTCTCGGCAGCGTGCTGGCTGGTCCGATTGCCGACCGGTACGGCCGGCGCACGATCTTTGCCTACGACATGTTGCTGTTTGCCGTCGTCTCCGCCGCGCAATACTTTGTGACGTCGCCTTCGCAATTGCTGGCCCTGCGTCTCGTGCTCGGGCTGATCCTCGGCGCCGACTACGTAGTCAGTAAATCACTCGTGACCGAGTTTTCGCCCCGCCGTTATCGAGGCCGCCTGTTGAGCGTGCTGGCTGCGGCATGGGCCGCAGGTTATGTCGGCGCTTATATCGCAGGCTTCGCCATGCGCGACATCGGCCCCGACGCCTGGCGATTCATGCTAGCGGCAAGCGGCGTTCCGGCACTCCTCATTCTTCCGTTCCGCCTTATCGTGCCCGAGTCGCCGATGTGGCTGATGAAGCGCGGCCGCCGCGATGAAGCGCTCGCGATTGTGCATCGCCGGTTTGGTACGGACGTCACGCTCGCCTCGACGTCGCCGGCAACCCTGCAGCACAAAGGCGCATGGTCGCAACTCTTTTCTCCGCGCTGGCGCAAAAATACCCTGGTCGGTTGCGTGTTCTACACATGCCAGGTGATTCCCTATTTCGCGCTGGGCACGTTTGCGCCGAAGGTCCTCGAAGCACTGCACGTCAAGGACAAATTTGAGGGCGGCCTCGTCTACAACGTCCTGCTCTTCGCCGGCGCCATCATTGGCCTGATGCTCGTCGACCGCATCTCGCGGCGCGCGTTCCTTCTCGGCACCTTCTATCTTGCGGCGCTCGGACTTGCCGTGCTGACCTACGCGAATTTTGGCGCCACCGGCACCATGCTCGTTTTCGGCCTGTTTGCCTGCGTGCTCTCGGCAGCGGCGAACCTTGAGTTCGTCTATCCCCCGGAGTTGTTTCCGACGCATCTGCGCGCTTCCGGCGTGGGCCTCGCGGTGGCTTCCAGCCGCTTCGGTTCGGCCATCAGCACATTCCTGCTGCCGCTCGCCGTGCAACATGTTGGCATCCATACGGCGCTGGGCGTTTGCGTAGGAGTTCTACTCTTTGGCGGCGTGTTCTGCCAGTTTATGGCACCCGAAACCGGTGGCGCGAATCTTTCCGACCTGAAGTCCGATCACACCGAAGACGATGCAATCGAAACTTCCGGCCAGCATGACGCCTCTTTCGCAACATCGACGCCAGGCGGCAGGAAGCGTATCTGACGATACGCGGTGCGAGGGCGGAGCGAATGCGGGAACATAGGCACGAACTCTCTCATCAGGACACGATATGCCGTCGAACAAACCTCTCGATATGCACGCGGTGCAGGTGTTCGTCGCTGTGGCGGAAGAAGGCAGCATGTCGGCCGCCGCCGCGCGCATGGGCATCTCCCAGTCGGGCGTATCGCAGATCATTCGACAGCTTGAAGACGACCTGGGCGTCGTGCTCGTCAATCGCACGACCCGTCCGATGGCACTCACGCCCTTCGGCATTGCGCTCAGAAATCGCGGCGCCGTGCTGAGCGAGGAAATCGCCAATCTCAAGGCACAGGTCGTCGAAGCGGGACAAGGCATCAAGCCAGATTTGCGTATCGGCCTGGTCGATTCCTTCGCCTCGACATGCGGGTCGGTATTTACGAAAAATCTGTTGGGTAAGGTATCGCAACTGTCGATCCGGACCGGTTTGAGCCCGCAGCAAGGTGAGGCGCTGCTGCGCCGCGATCTGGATCTGATCGTCACGAGCGATCCGCTGATGGACGCTAACGATGTCGTTCGATATCGACTGTTTTCCGAGCGCTATCTGGTGATTACGCCGAGGAACCTCGACTCCCCCGTGAAGACCATCGACGATCTGAAGATGTTGACTCACCGCCTTCCCATCGTCCGGTTTAACCGTACGTCCCAGGTAGGGATGCAGATCGAGCGATACCTGCGGCGCATCGACGTTCGCGCGCCGAACCGGCTCGAACTCGATAACGCGGACGCGCTGACGTCGATGGTGGCGGAAGGCATCGGCTGGGCCATTACCTCGCCCATGTGTCTGCTTCAGGGAGTCACGCATGCCGCCCGCGTCGCGCCGCATCTGGTCGAGAAGCTGGGCCTGGAGCGATCGCTCTATCTGGTGGCGCGCCGGGACGAATACAACGCATTTTTCGACGACGCGTGCGAGACAGCCCGCGAAGTCATCGAGACATCGTTCATGCCGAGACTGAAAGCGCTCGGCGCGAACATTGAACAACTCATTACCGTTGGCGGAAGGAATGCAAATGAATAAGCTTGCTCAAGGCGAACACCGGATCGAACGCGATTATGTCGGCGAAGTCTCGATTCCGGGCGACAAACTGTATGGCGTAAACAGCGTCCGGGGTTTCGACAATCTCACGGTGTCGCCGCTGAATATCGCGCATTACCCGGAGTTCAGAAACGCGTTCGCTCAGGTCAAATGGGCGGCAGCGCTGGCCAATCGCGATAACGACGTCATCAACGGCGAGCAATGCGAAGCCATCGTCGCTGCATGCAAGGAAGTCATCGAAGGAAAATTTGACTCGTCGTTGATCGTCGACCTGATGGAAGGCTCGGGCGGCACGTCGACGAACATGAACTTCAATGAAGTCATCGCGAATCGCGCGCAGCAGATCCTCGGGCATCCTGCGGGCAGCTACGCGGTCATTCATCCCAATGACCACGTCAATCGCTCGCAATCGACCAACGATGCCTACCCCGCTGCCCTGAAAATCGCGATGTACGCGATGCTTGGGCCGCTCATCCGGGAAGTCACGCAACTCGCGGCACTTTTTAAGGGCAAAGCTGTCGAGTTCGCCGACATCCTCCATCTCGGCCGCACCTGCCTGCAGGACGCGCAACCGATGCGGCTCGGCCAGCTCTTCGGCGGCTATGCCTCCCTGACCGAACGCCTGGCCGAGGAACTTGTCGCGGTACGGGACAAGCTTCGCACGCTTCCCCTGGGCGGCACGGCGATCGGAACGGGCTTCGGCGCGCCCGCGGGCTACCGCACATCGGTCTACAGGAGCCTGAATAGCGTCACCGGCGTGGATTATCAGGCGCCCGCCAATCCATTCGACGCCATGCAGAACATGGACGTGTTCTCGCGCGTGTCGGCTGAGCTTCGCACCTGCGCGGTGTCGCTCGCGAAGGTCGCCTCCGATTTGACGGTTCTTTCATCGGGACCGGTTGGTGGCCTAGGCGAACTCACGCTGCCGGAGGCGCAAGCCGGCTCGTCCATCATGCCTGGCAAGGTCAATCCGGTGTTGCCGATGGCGGTGATCCAGTTGAGCTTTGCCGTGGTCGGCAACGACGTTGCCATTGCACAGGCGGTTCAATACGGCGAACTGGAAATCAACCATTTTGAGCCGGTGGTGGCATCGCGCGTATTCGACAGCATTTCCCTGCTGACTAACGGAATCCAGCGCTTCGGTGAAAAATGCATCAAGGGCATCAAGGCCGACGTCGAGCGCAATGAGAAGCATCTGATGGAGTCGATGGCCGTGGCGACGGCACTTGTTCCTACGATTGGCTATGCTCGCGTCAGCAAGTTGGCTCGCCAATCGGTGGCCGAAGGTCGTTCGCTGGTCACGATTCTGGACGAGACGGGTTTGCTTTCGCCCGATGACACGATCGCGGCAATTCGCAAGGCTTCACATCCTGTGTTTGGCGACTAAGTGTTTCGCCAGACCGGCTAAAGGTAATCGGCCCTGGTTTGCTTTCAGGGTCGATGGAATTCAAAGAGAAACGACAGCATGCTCGGCAAAAATGATCTACTGAAGCGCCTCGAAGAATGGAAGATTCCGTTCTCATGCGAAGAACACGAGCCGGTTCTCAACATGGCTGAGTCCGGTACGCTGGAACTCAATATGTCCGGGGCCCGTTGCAAGAATCTGCTTCTGCAGGACAAGAAGGGCCACCATTTCCTGGTCGTGACGACGGCTGAAAAGTCACTGGATCTCGGCATGCTGTCCGAAACGCTTGGCAGCAAGCGACTTTCGTTCGCGTCCGCGGACAGGCTTTTCGATTTGATGGGCATCCGGACAGGCTCGCTGAGTCCATTCGCGCTGATCAACGACGAGGCGAATCAAGTTCGTCTGGTCTTGGATACTGACCTGGCAGGCGAATCAGACTTCCTCTTTCACCCTCTGGAAAACAATGCAAGCGTATTGCTTTCCAGAGATGGACTGGACTGTTTCCTCGCTGGCGTTGATCACCCGGCGCAATGGCTGAAGCTCGCGGCGCGGGCTACGGCGTAGCCCCTCATCAGGTCCGATGTAGCACGTCCCTGAACTACCGGATGCTCTTCTAGATAGCGACTTGGGCAGCAGGTGACCAGCGGCCCAAGTCGAGCATCGGATACGCTACCAATGTCCGCTTCTGCATCACCATGAGACAGTGACAATCCACTACATTGAACGGCTGCTTAGGGTCCACAAGAGAAGTTCGCGTCGAGATCGCGTAACCGACTGACAGGCTCTGGCCGAACTTCCGGGTTCGGGCAGTTTCGTCCGTTCGACCGCTGCGGACAAATCCTCGACAATCGTGGCATCACCACCACGTGCCGGTAGAAAAAAATGACTAACAACGAATTGATCGAATCTCTCGCCGAAGACTTGCGTGTGACATACGGGTGCCACACGGCGATTCTCTATGGTTCCCGCGCACGTGACGACTGGGAGGCTACGAGCGATATTGACGTAATTGCCTTTCGGGATACCGGTGACCACCAGCGCGTTGCCTCGCGTTGGAATGGTGTGTTTCTCGATCTGTTCGTACATTCAACACATGACGAAGCTGATCCAGGCTGGATCAGGATCAACGGCGGGCGAATACTCTTTCAAAAAGACGGCTTCGGCGACAAGGTACTTGATGATGTGAAGACGCTTTTCGACGCAGGACCTGAGGATGTGCCAAACACGGAGTTACAGGTAAGAAAAATCTGGGCAGAAAAGATGCTTGAGAGAGCAGCGAAAGGGGACGTCGAGGGGAACTTCCGTCTTCACTGGCTCTTATTCGTTTTGCTCGAGGACTACTTTGCCGTTCGTCGCAACTGGTACCTGGGCCCCAAACAGAGTTTTCGCAGACTAAGAGAAACCGCCGGGACGCATTTCAGCATATTCGAGACTGCGCTGAAGCCGGGCGCTTCCCTTGACGCCGTGCGAGAGGTAATCGGCGTGACCTTCGAAGGCGTGTAGCGACTATCCGTCGAGATCAGTGAACTAGCATCCCTACGCCGAGAGTTGTCTTTGGCAGCGCGTCAGCAAGGGAAATCATGCAATGGTATGGTGGCGCATCGTTCTCAGGACAGCACTGCATACGCCTGAGGCAAAGCGTTTTCATCACTAACCCGATGGTGCGGTTGAATTAGTACGCAAGTCCGCACCAATTCAATCATTGTCCGTCAAGGACAAACAAAACCATGTTGGTAGAAAGCAATCTGCCGGCGGGTACGCCCGCGCCGGAGAAGAGTAGTTCGTCGTCTGTACGCCAATGGCTTTCCGTCGGCGCGGTGGCGATTGGCGCATTTGCCTTTGTGACCACGGAATTCCTGCCAGTTGGTTTACTGCCGCATGTCGCCAGGGAACTGAATGTTCTGCCAGGCACGGCGGGCCTGATGGTTACCACGCCAGGCATCATTGCGGCCTTTTCTGCACCTGGGCTCATGCTGGGCGCCGGGCGCATGGATCGCCGGCACGTCTTCCTGTTGCTGACGGCTCTATTGCTGGCGTCCAATCTGTTATCCGCATTCGCGCCCAATTTCGCCGTCATGCTGGTGGGCCGCGCTCTGCTAGGGGCGGCATTGGGTGGATTCTGGACCCTCGCAACCGCCGCAGCGGGCCGGCTCGTGCAGCCTAAAGACGCAGCAAGGGCGACCGCGACAATCCTGACGGGGGTGACGTGCGCCACCGTGATCGGCGTGCCCCTGGGCACGTTCATCGCCGGCTTTTCTTCGTGGCGCTTCTCGTTCATGGCCACCGGTGCGCTGGTCGCCATCGCGCTTGTCGCGCAACTACTGCTAATCCCGTCACTACCCTCTAGCGCAGCGCTACGTTTTGCAGACCTGATCGAGCTGCTACGGCGTCCTTATGCGCGCCGGAGCATGCTGATGGTGGGACTCGTATTCGGCGCCCACTTCTGTTCCTATACCTACGTCACGCCGTTTCTGCTGCATAACGCAAGCTTCGGAACGCAGACCATTACCTGGTTGTTGCTAGGGTTCGGCGTGATTGGTTTCTTCTCCAATTTCGCCGTTTCTAGCACGGTCAACCGGAACCTCAAGGCATCGCTGGCGGCGATGGTGTCGCTGATGATGTTCGCGCTCCTGTCGATGTCGCTGCTGGGGCATTCGCAGCTTGCGGTTACGGTTGATGTGCTGCTGTGGGGTGTATCGTTCGGTGCGCTGCCGCTCTGTCTCAGCGTGTGGATTCAGCGCGCAACCCCCGATCTGCCGGAAGCCGGTTCGGCGTTGTTCGTGAGCATCATTCAGGTCGCTATTGCGGTAGGATCACTGGTCGGAGGGACGATTGTGGATTCGCTCGGCATCCCTCCTGATTTCCTGCTTGGCGGTGCGCTTGCGCTGCTCGGTCTGGCCGCGTTGGCGAGCTTCGGAAGAAGCAGCACGGTAGTGAAGGCCGATTGCGACTGCCTGGCGACGCCGGAGTGATCGAGCGCTTTTCGCAAACCGCCGATCGAATTTGATGATTAAGCCACGTGGACCGGTGGCTATTTCAGCAATGCTTCGAGATCGACCGCTTCGGCCATCGCGCGATTGCCTTCATCACCGGGGTGCAAATGGTCGCCGGAGTCGTAGCGTGCAGCGATCCGGGTTGGATGGGCGGGATCACGCAGGACCGCATCGAAGTCAATGACCGCATCGAACACGCCGCTATGGCGAATCCAGTCATTCACTTCCTGGCGCAGGGCGTCCTTGTCCGGATGGTAGTAGTTGTCCAGCGGTGTGCCGGGCAACGCGCCCTCGAACGGCGTCAGTGTGGCGCCGATCACGCGCACACCCCTCGCATGGGCCTGTTCGACAAGTTGACGATAGCCTGCCTTCAGGGCGTCCAGCGTGGGGCGCTGTGCATCCGGCGCGAACGCGGTACCAGGCCAGGAAATATCGTTGATGCCCAGCATCACGATGACGCTATGCGCACCGGGTTGCGCCAGCACATCTCGGTCCAGCCGCGCCAGCGCGTTGACGCCCATGCCATCGGAGAGCAGGCGCGCACCGGAGATGCCGGCATTGACGACTGCAACGCCGTGTGGAGCCAGTCGGGCAGCCAGGAAGTCCGGCCATCGGCTATCTTTGTCGAGGCTGGCTGCCGCGCCATCGGTGATGGAGTCACCGATTACCACGACCGCCTGCGCAGCTTGTTCGGTTTCGACCTGAATGCCCGTCAACAGCGGCCGGGCCGTGGTGCTCTGTAGGGTGCCATCTGCCTTCGACAGCGCCAATGCCGAAGTCTGATCGCCGGGCACAATCCAGCCCGTCTGTCGGCCGTCCCAATGGAACGTGCTTATCGAGGTTACCTTCGGCAAGTAGAGGCTGACTGCTACCCGTGCGCGTGCAGATACTGGCAACGCCACAGGGTCGCTGACCAATGACGCGCCGGGAAGAATGCTCGCCACTTCCTGGCCGCCGAACGTCACGGTGCGCAGGCTGCCAGCGACTATGTCACCGCCCTGGCTGGGCCGTGCGATCGTGGCCCTGCCTACGGTAAGCGGCTGGTTGCCGTAGGCGTTGGACAACACGATGCGCAAGCGTTGGCCGCCCAGGCTGACGCGCGCTACCTGCCGCAGGGTCTGTTCGTGCAATACCGGCGGCACATTAGTGGGAAACAGGAAGTCCGATCCCCACACCGGCTGCGGACTCGCTTGCCAGGTTGCTACCCAGGCCGGCGAGGCCGCCATTGCCGGTGCGACGCTCAGAGCGCTGCCAGTCGCCAGTGCCAGGGTCAGTGCTGCCGAGGCATGGAAAAGTGGCTTCTTGGATTTCGTCATGTTCGTGAATTCATCAGCCGTTGATACGGTAATAATGAATTCAAGGACCAAATTAGAGTAGAGTGGCCGCAGGAATAGCATTTGTGAATTGAATTCACCAAGGAGACGGTCGTGGCCCGTCTGGAAGTCAACCGATCCGGCGAATTGGAAGTGTTCGTGCGCGTCATCGAGCTGGGCGGTTTCTCTGCCGCCGCACGTGCCTGTGGCATGACGCCCTCGGCTGTCAGCAAACTGGTCACACGCCTGGAGCAACGCCTGGGCACGCGCCTGGTGAACCGCTCCACCCGGCAGTTCCAACTCACCCCTGAAGGCTGCGCGTTCTACGAACGCGGTGTGCACATCCTGGCGGACCTGGAAGAAGCCGAACGATGTGCGAGCGAAAATACCGCGCCTCGCGGTCGTCTGCGCGTGAATGCCAACGTGCCCTTCGGACACCACTTCTTGCTGCCGCTAGCGCCCGAATTCCTGGATCGTCATCCCGACGTGACGCTGGACATCGTGCTGACCGATGAGCTCGTCGACATCCTGGAGCAACGTACCGATGTGGCCGTGCGCGCCGGTCCGCTGAAAAGCTCGAACCTGGTGGCGCGCAAGTTGGGCGACACGCGCATGGTGATCGTGGGCGCACCAGGCTACCTGACTCGCTACGGCACGCCCGCTACACTCGATGATCTGCTTGCGCACAATCGCCTGGGGGCGAACTACGCGCGAGCGCAGCCAGGCTGGCCGCTGCGGCATGGGAACGAAGATGTCGTGCTTCCGGTAACCGGTAACGCGCAAGCCAGCGATGGCGAAGCGTTACGCCATTTGGCTTTGGCTGGACTGGGACTGGCACGCCTCGCTGCTTTTCAGGTACGCGACGACATTGCCGCCGGCCGGCTGCTGCCGGTGCTTGAAGGATGCAATCCAGGCGATGTGGAGGAAATCCACGCCGTCTATGTCGGTCAGGGTGGCTACGTGCCGCTGCGCGTGCGTGCATTACTGGACTTTCTGGCAGATAGGGTGGATATCGGTCGAATCTAGACCGCCCGCCGTGTTGTCTCTATCGTTCAAGCGCCTGTCACGCTGCTCATCGCTGGACGGCTCGCCGCCTTTAGTCAAACAGGTGATTTTCCTTTGAAAAAAAGCGCGCCGTTGGCGCGCTTTCTTTTTTTCACCACCACGCGTGCGCCCCTCTACGCAGTCGGCAAAAACAATTTCCACTGACCTTCGGAAACAACCTGGACGCCATCATGGCTCACTGCGATGGCGGTCTGATCATCAATGGCATAAACCGGCAGCGGTATCCTGGCGGCCCATTTTTCAGCATTCTCCAAGGATGCATCGGGATGATTCGGATTGTTGAAATGCGGGATCAATGCGAAGTCGACCCAACCTGCTCCGTGGGCCGTGACCAGGAGGTTTGTGACGTCGCCTTCTGCAGTTGCGAACAGGAAGTTCTCAGACTTCAGCGCATCGCGATTAACGCTGGGTGGCTGGTTGTAGCTTTCTGAAAATGTCGAAGACACCGCCATGCTACCGGCGCTAACGCCCACGTAAACCAGTTCATTTCGCAGTGAAGGCAATAGCTCGGCGAGGCCGGAACGACGCATCCATTCAGCTAGATAGATAGGGTCACCGCCCCACACCAACAGGGCATCCGCTTCTTCCACCAGGGGGACCCAGTCTTTTTCAGAGAGGCTCGGCAGTGTGGTGAGTTCCAGAACGCCCAGCGACTTCCAGCCCAGTTCGCATAACGGACTTCGCGCTTTGCCAGCGAACGCCTGCCACGCCATGGCAGCATGTCGCGGATAGGCATACATGGCAGTCGGAATGAAGAGGGCGCTGCACTCGGCGATGGGCTTGCCCAACAGATCAACGAGTGCGGCGTGGATGCTGGCATTGGTGATGCCGCCGGACGTCAAAAGAAATTTCATGCGGTTTCCCTCCTTTGTATGAGCATGTTTAGCAACTCATCAGGTTGACGAACGGCGACCGCCGTATTCGACAATAGTCCGCTTTATTTTTTCAGATGTGGATTACGGTGGCGGCTGAGCGGTATTCCGGCACGGGCCTGGCTTCATGCCCGCGTTGGGCACACTTCAGGTATTACCTCATTGGGGTCGTCAGGGAGGCGCGTTATGGGTCGATGCTGTTGAAAAAGTCGATGACTGTCGTTTTCGCCAGGTTTTCAGAGGTTTTTCTATCCTTGATTGGCTTGCGCGAGCGGTTTGTAGGGCGATCCGAGAGGTCGCTTTTCTCGCCGGGGAATTGAGAAAGCCACGCGGCGGTTTTTCAACAGTTTCGGCCAGTTTGAGTCATTCAGGACCGAGCTCTAACTCGTTGACAATCAAAGCGGTTTTCGACGATTGCTTGTTGAAAGCAAACGCACGCACAATGCTCGATCAGACCAGTTCGGGAGCGTATGTATGGAAGATCTTGGGTTCATATCCTCCAAGCCACTCCGCGCCACGTATTCGACAATAGACGGAAACGACCTCCGCGATTTCATCGCCTCGGCATATCCGTTTGACTCACCGTTCGAATGTAGCTTGCTGAGAAGAGGATTCAACGATGTCTATCTTCTTCGCTTTGCCGATGGCTGCAGCAAGATAGCTCGCCTGAGCTCGCGTCGAGCGCGGGGAGAATCAAACGTCGCTTACGAAACCTCACTGCTTTGCCATCTGAAGGCAGCGGGTGGCGATGTGGCAGCACCGCTTTCCACGAACACGGGCGCGCTGAGTATCGAAGTCGACGCAGCGGAAGGCCGCCGTTCGCTTGTCGTATTTGAGTTCCTGGCAGGCGATCCTCCCGGTGCCGACTTACAGGACACGAAAACGATGGCTGCCAGCCTCGCTACTCTGCATTGTTTAGCGCGAAGTTATAGCGGGCCGGCAAGTCATTACGTGCTGGATCTTCAGCATCTGGTTAGTCGGCCGTTACAACGGCTGTTGAATCACGCATCGATGGACGAGGTCCTTTCGGGACGCCTGAGAGAAATGGCCTCAAACCTGATCGCGAAAATCGAAGCAACGACGCAACTGACAATGGTCTTCTGCCACGGTGACTGCCATGGCGGAAACACGTTTATGACAAGTTCTTCGGACGGTCGCCGTGTTGGTTCGTTTTTCGACTTCGACGACGGAGGCCCGGGTTACCTTGCATACGATCTCGCGGTCTACCTTTGGGCTATGTTATTGAACAGCAAGGAAATCGAGCTAAGCGCCGAGCAGAGCGAGCGATGGAGGTGCTTCGTCGATGGCTATCGCGAGGTGTCGCCACTGTCTCCGACGGATTTTTCGGCTATAGCGCTGTTTGTTTCCGCGCGGCATTTCTGGTTTTTGGGTGAGTATGCGAGTCGCGGCGACGAATGGGGTTCCGCGGTGCTTCCGCCAAAATGGCTGCAAAAACAGGCGGACAAGCTCGATCAGTGGTGCGCACTCGAAACCCCTTGATGCTCAAAGCTACACCCGAATGTCACTGCACCCAACGGCTCCTAACGGCTTTTTCGAAGGACTGTTCAGGATCGCGTGCTGCCTATCGCGACCTTGTGAGGTTCGAGCGGTGCATGCCGATCGTAGACAGGCGGCGACCGGCCACTTGCGGTCATTCGATCCGTGAACGTGAATCGTCGTCAACCGCCCGGCGCGTGGCGCGGTGGGTGCTGTCGTAAAGGCGCGTGCCGGTTGACGAGGCAGGTGCGAAGCGACGGATATGTGTCATGACGGCTTGTAGACGTCCGGTCGCAAAATCTCCATGAAACGCCATGCGTTCCCGATCTCGGTGAAACCGAACTGCGCATAGAGCGAATGTGCATCCGATGTCAGCAGCAGGAGACGACGAAGGCCCGAAAGATCTTCGTGTTGCGTCACTTCGTGCATCAGCCATTTCGACAAACCCTTGCCCCGGTGTGCCTCGAGAATGAACACATCGGCGACGAGTGCAAACGTTGCCCTGTCGGTGACGACGCGAGCCAAGCCGACCTGCGCCGTCGGAGAATAGACGCCGAAGCACAGCGAATTAGCGATCGACTTTTCGACGACCGCTCGAGGTATGCCCGCGGCCCAATACGAATCTTCCGACAGAAACCTGAAAATCATCTCGTGGTCGAGGCGCGCCGCATCAGTCGAAATTTCGTATCCAGCGATAGTCATGGTCACGGTATCCTTTTCGTGGAGTTGGCGATGGGCGATGAGCTTTATCGGGTAACTATCAAGCTGCATCGATAGGTGCGCCATCCCCTGTTAGTGGCGCCACCACCGTGAGTCAACCTGACTCTAGGCTCAACAGGTTTATCGAACATTCTGAAGGCGCGGCCCTTCGTTTGACATGTACAGTGCCTTTGCTGTTACCAACACAGTTGCATTCACCCACGCGATACAAGAGCGCCGGCATTGAAGATGGAGCGCATCCACACGCCGGAAGCGTAGCCAGTGGCGACTGGCTACGCCCTCACCGAGTGTTGAATGGCCACTTCTCGGGAGCGTGAACGACCGCTTCGGGTCGGCAAGGGAAGTTCATGCCGGGGACGGGTAGTTGACTGACGGGCGGTAGCCGAACTTCTAGGTTCGGCCACAAACGGCCGCTCACATGCTTCATCGTGAGGATGTTGGAACGTCGGGCCTGTCCGGACAGCGGACCTTCGTTACACGTATCCCGCCATCACGCGATCGACCAGAAAATCGCCACGGCTCGCACGGTCCTGGTCAAATCAATGGCTGACCAGCGGCAGGAAAATCTCATCGACAATCTCTCTGATCGCTTCGTCCGACAGCGGCTCGAAGGTCATCAGAACCTCATGGCGCGCAAGGTCGGTTGGAAGCGCAACGATTCGCGGGGTAAGGCGGGCAGCGGCGATCTCACCACGATCAATCGCGCGTCCCAGGATGGTTTGCATGACGTCGGAGTCAACGATCTGCGACCTGATCTGCGCCCTCATGGTTGCCAGGTTGGAATGCTGGTCCGCCAGGTCCTTCTGCATGTCGAAAACCAGCCTGATCAGATCAGGCCGGGCACGGTCGGACAACCGCCGAAGCAGAAGGCTGATTTCGTCGCGGACGCTGCCGAGATCGGGGACGGCGATCGGGTTCTGCGCAAAATGCCGTGCCAGCGCAGCCGTTGCGAGCGCGGTGCGGCTCGGCCAACGCCGATAGAGCACAGGGCGGCTCGTGCCCGCACGCTTCGCGACGCCCTCCAGCGTGAGCCCGCCGTAGCCGCGCTCGATCAGTTCTGCCCAGCCGGCGTCAAGGATCGCGTCCTCCAGTTGGGTGCCTCGCCGCCGTCCGGCTTTGTCAGTATTCATGGTGCCCCCATTTAAGATTCACTCTGCATCCTATTGAACTCTTGATCCCAATCAAATAAGATGCACATCGTACCTTATTTGATTGGGGAAATCCTATGTTCGAGGCGCAAGGTTTCAAATCCCGCTCGGTCCTGATCTCCGGGGCCAGCATCGCCGGGCCGGCACTGGCTTACTGGCTCGACCGGTATGGCTTCGATGTGACGGTGGTGGAGCGCTCGGACACCATTCGTAGCGGCGGCTACCCTATCGATATACGTGGCACTGCAATCGATGTCGTCGAACGCATGGGCGTGCTTTCGCAACTGCGGTCCGCCCATATCGACACCGGGAAGCTGACATTCGTGGATGCCGGCGGCAATCCGATCGCCACCATCGCGCCGGAGGAACTGGCTGGTGGGGTGACCACTCGTCACATCGAGCTGCCGCGTGGCGAACTGACTTCGATTTTGTACGGTCTCACGCGCGACCGGCAGATCCGCTACCGGTTCAATGACTCCATCGAAGCGCTGTACGACGATGGCGCCGGCGTAGACGTTCGCTTCAGAAGCGGGGTGGCGCAGCGGTTCGATATCGTGATCGGTGCGGACGGCATGCATTCCAACACGCGCGCCCTGGTGTTCGGGCCGGAAGCACCGTTCAACCGATACCTCGGTTTTTGCTTCAACCTCTTCTCGGTGCCAAACGATGCTGGCCTCTCGCGCGAAGCCGTCGTCTATGCCGAACCGGGCCGTGTCGCAGGCGTGTATGCGGTTGGCGACAGTCATACGCTCCAGGCCTTCCTGAACTTCGCTGCTGATGAACCGCCGTTTCATTCGAACACGGACGCCGACAAGCAACGCCAGCGGACGGCGGAAATTTTCAGTCATGGAGGGCCGATATTTCGTCGTTTCGTCGAAGCCATGCAGCGCGCGGACGATCTCTTTTTCGACACGGTCAGTCAGATCCACATGCCACGCTGGTCGTCCGGCCGTGTGGCGCTGGTCGGCGACGCCGCTCACGCGCCTTCATTCTTGTCGGGACAGGGCTCCAGCCTGGCGCTGGTTGGCGCGTATGTGCTTGCCGGCGAACTGGCGTCGCATCCGGATCACGCTGACGCATTTGCTTCGTACGAACGGATAACGCGGCCTTTCATGGAAGCAAACCAAGCGCTCGCCAAGCCGGGCGGGAGTCTGCTTATGCCCCGTACGCAGGCAGAACTCGATGCCCGCAACGCTGCGCTAGCTGCGATGCAGGCGTCGGGGAAGGCGCCGCCGCGGGCAGAGCAATCGAGGCAGGTGCATAACTCGCTGACGCTACCCGACTACACCCAGGGGGCTTAGTGATGACGTTTAGAGCATTATTGTCGATCGCGTCAGGACTCCTCGTGATCATTGTAATCGGTTCAATTTCCGGCGATATAGTCAAACATGTTTATGTGAACCATTCAGATAGCACATACGTTGTGCTGCAATTAGCATCTGACTGTTTCAATTGCGCAATCGGTGGCGCACTAACCGCAGTTGTCGGACGTAGCCGGAGCGCAAGCCTTATCGTCGGCATCCTCCTGACAGCGCTGGTCGTCATCGCTGAGCTTCGCATCAAAACAGCTTATCCGACGTGGTATGGGGTAACGCTAGCAATTCTTATTATTCCATCGATCATGGCTGGTTCTAAGGTTACAAAGAAAGGCTGGTGAATGGTTCGCACGCGACCCTCGAACAGAAAGCGCGCGGCTCTCAATCGCGCCGCCGTACCGGTCCGTGCGCTGGTTCGTGCCGTCTATTTTTCACGTAGATGTTGATTCAAAGTTCGTAAATACTGCGCGGTATCTAGACCATGCCGAAGCCCATGACGCGGGCAAGCTCCGCGCTTACCGCGGCGCCAGATAACGGCACGGATCGTTGCATCGACGAAGGACGGCTAATTACGATTCCCACTGCGATCGAAAGAATGGCGAACGCAATCAGCGGCCGGGATTTCGACACGGCCCTTTTTATGCTGCCTGCCGGTCTTCGGCGAGCGATTCGATTCTCGCGATTGCCCGTCCCACTGCCGGGCGATTCGATACAGCGTCGTACCAGCGCTGCACGTTCGGCGCGTCGTCCAGCGTCAGGTCCGGAAATGTCCGGCGCCAGATCCAGCCGAAATGGGCGATGTCAGCGATGGAGAAGTCGTCGCCCGCGACGAAGGTGCGTGCGGACAGCACGGCGTCGAGCAATCCGAGCTGACGACGGGCTTCCTGCGCGAAGCGATCCAGCGCGTGCACCGACGAACCGGCCGGCGCGCTGCGCAGAAAATATCCCGCCTGCCCGAAGGCCGGACTGAGCCCGGATGCATGCACAAACAGCTGCTCGAAGGTGCGCGCGCGCGTCACCGGCTCCTGCGCGAGCAGCGCACCGTGACGCTCCGCGAGATAGACGAGGATCGCCGCCGACTCGCCCAGCGTGAAGCCACGCTCATCGTCGCGAAGCACCGGCACCTTTCCATTCGGATTCAAGGCGACGAAATCGGCGTGCTTCTGCTCGCCCTTCCGGACGTTCACCGAATGCAGCTCGTATTGCAGGCCGAGTTCTTCGAGCGCAATCGGCACCTTGACGGAATTCGGCGTGGAAAACGCGTAGACCATGATACATGGAATTGACTCCTGAGACCGTGAATGGGATGACGTAACTTTCGACGATTGACGTCCGCCCCGGAAGCACCGTCGCGGCGATAGAAGTTATTCCGCGCAGGCATGGGCGCGCCTTGTGCCGGTCGCGCGGTGCCATCGGGATGCTGGCGCGGACGGTGGCAAGACGTGCTGCCCCCGCGCTGCACTCACTGCATCCTGCTGCTGTATAGTTGTGCGGTCGTCCCTGTGGAATGCGATATCGCTCGCGTCCGGCAACGCTGCGACGCCGTCCTTCCCCCACTCCCGAGACCCCGCCCGCATGGACCGCCTGGCCGCAATGGAAACCTTCGTCGCCGTCGTAGAGGCGGGCTCGTTCTCGGCGGCGGCGCGTCGGCTTCAGATTGGACAACCCGCCGTATCGAAGTCGATCGCGCAGCTCGAAGAGCATCTGAACGCGCGCCTCCTGTTGCGCTCGACCCGCGGTCTGACACCCACCGATGCTGGCCAGCGCTTCTACGAACACGCGTGTCTGGCGATCGAAGAAGCCGATCACGCGGAACATTCGGTGCGCGAGTCGTCGGAGGGACTGGTCGGAAAGCTGCGTGTGGGCGCCGCCGTGACCTTCGCGAGGCTGCACGTCATCCCCGCGCTTGGCGCGTTCCTTGAGCAGCACCCGAAACTCGATGTCGAGATCGTGATGGACGACCGTCCGATCGATCTGCTCGAAGAAGGCGTCGACGTCGCGTTGCGCATGGGCCGACTCGACGACTCCTCGATGACCGCGCGTCGCGTCGCAAGCGGAAAGCGCCTGGTGGTCGGCACGAAGGCGTACTTCGCACGGCACGGCGTGCCGCAAACGCCCGCGGAACTCAGTCAGCATCGGGCGATCGTTCACGCCATGCGCAGTGGTGGAGACGCGTGGGCCTTCGGGCACGCGGACGGCACCGAAGTGGCCGTCACGGTGTCGGGCCGCGTGCGGGTCAGCGCTGCCGAAGGGATGCGCGCCGCTGTCCTCGCCGATCTGGGACTGGCTGTCGCCTCGGAATGGATGTTCGCACCGGAACTCGCGGACGGCTCCGTGCAGGCGGTACTCACGGACTGGACGCTGCCGGGCGTCGACGTATGGGCGGTCTTTCCTTCCGGGCGGATGGCAACGACGAAGGCGCGCGCTTTCGTCGCCTTCGTCGAAAGCCTCTTTGCCGGACAGCCAGACAACCTGCCTTCAGATTCCAGCCTTGCCGATTGATGCGCCGCCGTCAACGAAAAGCGTCTGCCCAGTGATGAAACTCGCGTCGTCGGAAAGCAGGAACGCGATGGCCGCGGCGATCTCTTCCGGCGTGCCGAAGCGCCCCATCGGCACGCCCGACAGATAGCGCTGCTCGCCTTCGCTTCCAGGCGGATTGTTCGCGCGGAACAACTCCGTTTCGGTGGGGCCTGGTGCCACCGAATTCACCGTGACGCCTGTCGTTGCAAGTTCCAGCGCCCAGGTGCGGGCGAAGCTCACGAGCGCGGCTTTTGCAGCAGCGTAGGCCGTGCGTTGCGTGATGCCCAGAATGGTGAGGCTGGAGATATTGACGATGCGCCCCCAGCCTCGCTCGCGCATGCCGGGCAAAAACGCCTGCACGGTTTGGACGGCCGGATGAAGATTCACCGAGAAGACTTCGTCGAGCACGTCGAGATCGACCGCTTCGACGCGTTGCGGCCGGACCAGCCCGACATTGTTGACGATGCCGTCGACGCGATCGCGTTGTGCCAACTCGCGCAGCGCTGAGTTAGTGGCAGCGCGATCGCCGAGGTCCAGCGTGACGAGTTCGCCGGGAAACGCCGCGTGCGAGCGCGCAATGCCGATGACGCGATGTCCTGCCGAGACGAGCCGCTCGCTGAGCGCAAGGCCGATGCCTTTGGTCGCGCCCGTTACCAGAAAAGTGCGCTTTGTCATGATGGTCAGTTGGGTGAAATAAAGTTGGCGAAAAGAAAAGCCGCCCGAAGGCGGCGATGACCTGCGCGTTTGCTTACACCTTTGCTTGCGCGCGCTCCAGGACCGGGAGCATATCGACCGGATCGGGACGATGCGTGTAATCGGGATTCACTTCCGAATACAGCACGATGCCATCCTGGCCAACCACGTAGCGCGCGGGCATTGGCAACGTCCATGACGGGTCGGCGTTGAACGCGGGCAGATCGTTTTTCAGGGCCTTGTAGAGATCGACCAGATAATCGGGCAGCGCGAAGCGCAGGCCGAACGCGGCACCGACCTTGCCGTTCGTGTCGCTCAACACCGGAAAGCCGAGCTTGTTATCGCGCACCGACTTGCGGCTGTTCACGGCGGTCTGCGGCGAGATGGCCACGACGCTCGCGCCGTATCCCTCGATCTGCGGGAGCACGTCGTTGATCGCCTGTAACTCGATGTTGCAGTACGGGCACCACACGCCACGATAGAACGTGATGACGAGCGGGCCGCGACGCAGCAGTTCGGCCGACGACACTTCGTTGCCGTCCTGATCCTTGAGCGTGAAGCTGGGCGCGCGCTCGCCCGCCTTGATCGCGCGTACCGCCTGTCCGCTTGCGATCAGCTCAGCGGTGGCGCGTTCCATGATCGGGTGAATATCGGGCGGTGCGTAGTACGGCGGCTTGCCGCCCTTGAAGTCCGCCTTGAACGCGTCGAGTTTGTCTTGCAGTGACATGTCCTTCTCCTGTGTCGGATGATCGAGTGAGAACCTGCGCTCAGGCGCTGGCCGCGACGCTCGTCTGCGGCTTGATCCACTCGTTGCCCTTCATGAAGGCGTCGTAAGGCGTATGCACGATGTGATTCGTGTAGTTGCTCATCACCTTCGTCGCCACGCCGAGAATCACCTCGAACACGTTGCGGCGCGTGTAGCCGGCGGCGAGGAATGCGTCGATGTCTGCATCGGTGGCGAAGCCGCGCTCACGCACCACGACGGTCGTGAAGCGATGCAGGGCTTCGAGTTTCGCGTCGGGAAGTTCGGTGCCGGCGCGCAGTGCGTCGATCACGGCCGGGTCCACCTTGATCATCTTTGCGAGCGTGCTGTGGCCGGCCATGCAGTAGTGGCAGTCGTTCTCGAAGTTCGAGGTCAGATAGACGACCTGCTGTTCATGCGGCGTCAGCGTACTTTTGGAGAAAAGGTCCCAGAGTGCCGAGTAACCGGCCAGCAGTTCCGGCGATTCCGACATGAAAGACTGCAGATTGGGGACGAAGCCGAAGGCCGCTTTCGTGCCTTCGAGCAGGGGCTTCGAGTCGGCCGGTGCGGTGCCGATCGTGTAGGCGTTGAAGGTGTTCATCGTTGGTTCCTCTGTGGGTTGACGGTGAACACATGATCGGGCAGACGCCGTGCTGCAAGAAGGCAGGCGGCGGTGATACAACTTATTCCTTGGCGGAATGGCAAGCCATGTTGGCACGCGCTAGCACATTGCGCTGGCTGGCGTACGCGGTCTCGCGCGGTGTTCTTCGGATGAGCGCCCCAAATAAAGATGTTAGCAAGGCATCCGGCTACCGGTCACAACTCTTTGTGCGAATTCAGTCCCACTCATCATCGCGCCGCTGCAAGCTGGAATCTGTCGCTGAACTGCGCCGCCGGAATGCTCGCTTCTGTTCGATTTTCGGACGTTACCTACCGCTTGATCCCATGGGCAGCAACGGGTCGATAACAGACTACCGTACCGTGGCGCATGCTTTACCTGAGAGACCCGCTAGGTGGCGTATTAGGTAACGCAACAGGAATAGCCCCCGGATAACGCGACCAGGCATGCGTGCGGCGAGCTGCACGTTTTTCGACGCGCCACCGCCCGCACAGTATCGGGCGGCAAGGCGAGCCCGTTTGCTGCCCGCTGCTTCCGCAGATTGCCCGGTGTATAACCTCGCTCACCGCCCGCCAACAATCGCCTCACGCACCTGCGCAGCAATTTCAAACGACCTCAACCGCGCCGCATGATCGTAGATCAGCGCGGTCAACATCAACTCATCCGCACCGGTCTGCTCAATCACCGACAGCAGCCCGTCCCGCACGGTATCCGGATCTCCAATCACCGAGCAAGCAAGCGACTGCGCGACGCTGCTCAATTCCATCCCGCTCGCCTCGACGCGCTCGACCGGCGGCTGCAACTGCCCCGGCGTGCCGCGCCGCAGATTGATGAACTGCTGCTGCAGCGAGGTGAAAAGCCGCTGGGCAGCTTCGTTAGTATCAGCAGCGAACAGGTTCACGCCAACCATCGCATAAGGCTTGTCGAGCGTAGCCGAGGGCCGGAACTGCGCGCGATAGAGCCGCAATGCCGTCAGCATATGATCAGGCGCAAAGTGCGAAGCAAATGCGAACGGCAACCCAAGCGCCGCCGCCAGTTGCGCGCTGAACAGCGACGAGCCAAGCAACCACAGCGGCACATGCAGCCCCGCACCCGGCACCGCACGCACCCGCTGACCGGGCGCCGGATCGGCAAAGTAGCGCTGCAATTCAACCACATCGTCCGGGAACGAGTCAGCACTGCCTTGCAGGTCGCGGCGCAAAGCGCGCGCAGTGGTCTGGTCAGTGCCGGGCGCGCGGCCCAGGCCCAGATCGATGCGTTCTGGATAAAGCGAGGCCAGCGTGCCGAACTGTTCGGCGATGACCAGCGGTGCGTGATTGGGCAGCATCACGCCGCCCGAACCAACCCGGATCGTCCGGGTTCCACCGGCGACATAGCCAATCACAACTGAAGTCGCAGCGCTGGCAATGCCGGTCATGTTGTGATGCTCGGCGAGCCAGAAGCGCCGGTAGCCCCATCGTTCCACATGCTGGGCGAGATCGAGCGTGTTGTGCAAGGCTTGCGTCGCGTTCGCGCCGGCGGTGATGGGGGAGAGGTCGAGAACCGAGAAAGGGATCATGGCGAAGTTGTCCGTGGCTTTTCGCCGCACGGTCCGCGTCGAGCGAGATGCTCACAGGTACACCGGGCCGTCGGCAGCAAAGGCAAAAGCAAAAGCGGATTGTGCCAAAGCGCCTAAATTCCCGCTGACGCGGCGACGAAGCCCCCACCCCCGGCAGGGTGTAGTTCTGCAGGGGGGCGCCGCTTGCGTTTGAAGCGACTGCGCAATGATCGGATCAAGTCGTTTGAGGCGATGTGTTGCAATTCGTCGGATTGCCCGGACGATTGACGATATGCGCCACGATTATTGTCAAAATGCCCCGATTATCGGCGGCTAAACAAGCCAGTGTTGACGCAACTGTAAAGCACACCGGGCGAGGCAATGAAAAGGGTCTCGATTGTTGGTTCCCAATGAGCAAGACTTCTCCGGCACTGCTACAATTTTCGCGACAATGAATGTGCGTGCGATGGCCATTCAAAGGCACAGCACGGCCCATGTTTAAACCGTGCCGGCGTCTTCACCGCGTGAATTGGCCAGCCCTATGGCTGCAACGTTCCGCGGGGGCTGACAGAAGCGTATCCGGACCCCGCCTTTACAATGGCTGGGTCTGTCGCTGTCTATTCGCTTTCGATTATCTGTCATATGCCCGCCGCGATATTACGGGAAATTACGTGAAAGCCTTCGCACGCTTTGCTCTGACAATTAGCTCCCTGCGGAGCTGACTGTTCAGGCGCAGGCAGAAGGAGTTCCGATCGTGCGAGCAAGCGTATCCATGAATCTCTTGTTGATTTGTCGTGCTATTGCCGGATTGCAGGTCACCGGGAGTCGGGGCCAATGACGGTGCATTCGCTATGCGGCCTCGAGTGGCTGCTGGTTATGTTGTGCTGTGCCGCTACTGTATATGCCGGCGTTGCTGCGGTGGCGATGCCTTTTTTCAGCAAACGCATCAGTATCCGTCGCGGCGAGTCGAGCTCGGTCAGCGTGCTCAAGCCGCTGTGCGGGATCGAGCCGCGCCTGTACGAAAACCTGGTGACGTTCTGCGAGCAGGCGCACCCATGCTTCCAGTTGCTGTTCGGCGTGTCGTCTCCGGTCGATCCGGCAATTGCGGTGGTGCGTCGCCTGCAGGCGGCGTATCCGCACTGCGATATCGAACTGGTGATCGATTCGCGCGTGCACGGCAGCAACCTCAAGGTCAGCAACCTTATCAACATGGCGCAGCGGGCGCGCCACGACATCATCGTGCTGGCCGATAGCGATATCGCCGTCGAGCCCGACTACCTGAACACGGTCACCGCACCGCTCGCCGACCCCGACACGGGCGTCGTCACCTGCCTGTACCGGGCGCAGAGCGTCGGCGGTTTCTGGCCGAGGGTGGGGGCGCTGTTCATCAACGAATGGTTCGCGCCTTCGGTGCGCGTCGCGCATGCGGGCGGCTCGCGCCGCTTCGGCTTTGGCGCGACGCTGGCGTTGCGGCGCACGACGCTGGAGGGCATCGGCGGCTTCGAGACCCTCAAGGACTGCCTCGCCGACGACTACTGGCTCGCCGAACATGCACGTTCGCTCGGCCTGACCACGGTGCTTTCGTCGGTGATGGTCGCCACCGATGTGATCGAGCCCACCTTCACGACGCTGTGGCTGCGCGAAATGCGCTGGCTGCGCACGATCCGCTCGGTGAACCCCGCGGGGTTCGCCTCGCTGATCATCACGTTCACCTCGCCGTGGCTGATGGCCGGCGCGCTGCTCGCCGCCGGACTGAGCGGCGGGGAGGGCGCTCATCCGGCCATGGCGCTCACGCTCTCGATCAGCACGGTAACCGGTATCATCGCGCGCATTCTGTTGCATGCGCGCAGCGCCCGCATTTCGCGGACCTTCTGGCGCGATCTGCCGCTCGTGCCGCTGCGCGATACCTTGCTTGCACTGCAGTGGCTCGGTGCGGCATTCGGTTCGCACGTCGTGTGGCGCGGCGCGCGGATGTCGGTGGTCAACCGGGTGGCGCCGCCGCCCAGGCCGATCGCCGAAATGTCCGATCGCGGATAAGGGCGTTAGCATCAACTATTTAGTCAGTCATCTGAATCAACGCAGGTTGCCGGAGCATTCATGAAAACGCTGTTTTTGCAGGCCCCGTCGTATGACGGTTTCGATGGCGGCGCGGGTTCGCGCTATCAGGCGAAGCGCGAAATCCGCTCTTTCTGGTATCCCACGTGGCTCGCGCAGCCCGCGGCGCTGGTGCCCGACAGCCGCGTGCTGGATGCGCCCGCCGACGGGCTGTCGGTGGAGGCCTCGCTCGATATCGCGCAGCAGTACGAGCTCGTCATCATCCACACCAGCACGCCGTCGTTCCCCACCGATGCGATGTTTGCGCAGGACCTCAAGCAGCGCAAGCCGTCGGTGCTGATCGGCATGGTGGGCGCGAAGGTGGCCGTCGATCCCCACAACTCGCTGACCGCAAGCGAGGCAATCGATTTCGTCTGCCGTGAAGAGTTCGACTTCACCTGCCAGGAAGTGGCAGAGGGCAAGCCGCTCGCGCAGATCCTGGGCCTGAGCTACCGCGCCGCGGACGGTTCGATCGAGCACAACGAAGCGCGCCCGATCCTCGAGAACATGGACGAGCTGCCGTTCGTAGCGCCGGTCTATAGGCGCGACCTGAAGATCGAGAACTACTTCATCGGCTACCTGAAGCATCCGTACGTGTCCATCTACACGGGCCGTGGCTGCCGCTCGAAGTGCACGTTCTGCCTGTGGCCGCAGACGGTGGGCGGGCACCGTTACCGCACGCGCTCGGTGGAAAACGTGCTGGAAGAAGTGAAGTGGATCCGCGACAACATGCCTGAGGTCAAGGAGATCATGTTCGACGACGACACCTTCACCGACTTCAAGCCGCGCGTGGAGGAGATTGCCCGCGGTCTGGGCAAGCTGGGCGTGACGTGGTCCTGCAACGCGAAGGCCAACGTGCCGTATTCGACGCTGAAGATCATGAAGGAGAACGGCCTGCGCCTCCTGCTGGTGGGCTACGAGTCGGGCGACGACCAGATCCTGCTGAACATCAAGAAGGGCCTGCGCACGGATATCGCGCGACGCTTCAGCGACGACTGCCGCAAGCTGGACATCAAGATTCACGGCACGTTTATCCTGGGCCTGCCGGGCGAGACGAAGGACACGATCGAGAAGACGATCGAGTACGCGAAGGAAATCAACCCGCACACGATCCAGGTGTCGCTGGCGGCGCCGTATCCGGGCACGACGCTGTACAACCAGGCGGTGGAAAACGGCTGGCTGCAGGAAAACAAGGTGATCAACCTGGTGAGCAAGGAAGGCGTGCAGCTCGCGGCGATCGGCTATCCGCACCTGTCGCGCGAGGAGATCTATCACCATGTCGAGAGCTTCTACAAGCGCTTCTATTTCCGGCCGTCGAAGATCTGGGAAATCGTGCGCGAGATGCTGATGAGCTGGGACATGATGAAGCGCCGTCTGCGTGAGGGCGTGGAGTTCTTCCGCTTCCTGCGCGCTCACGAAGCGTGATGGCACGCGAGGCCCGTCTGCCGCAGCGCACGCTGATCTTTACGGCAGACGACTTCGGGCTGCATGAGCGTGTCAACGAGGCGGTCGAGCGCGCGCATGCGCACGGCGTGTTGACGGCGGCGAGCCTGATGGTGGCAGCGCCTGCCGCGCGTGATGCGGTAGCGCGTGCCCGCCGCTTGCCGGAACTGCGCGTCGGCCTGCACCTGGTGCTGGCCGACGGCGCGGCCTTCCTGCCGCGCGACGCCATTCCCGCGCTGGTCGACGCACGCGGCCGGTTCGGCGACAACATGGTGCGCGACGGCTTTCGCTTTTTCTTCCTGCCGCATGTGCGCAGACAGCTCGCGCTGGAAATCCGCGCGCAGTTCGAAGCGTTCGCCAAGACCGGGCTGCCGCTCGACCACGTCAATACACATAAGCATTTCCATCTGCATCCGACGGTGCTCGGCCTGATCCTGGAGATTGGCCGCGACTACGGCATGCGCGCGATGCGCTTGCCGAGCGAATCGAGGGAGCCGTTCTGGCTGAAGCCCTGGATCGGACTGGTGCGGGCACGACTCGAGCGGGCCGGTATCGCACATAACGATTACGTGGTTGGCATTGCGAAGACGGGGCAGATGGATGAAGCGGTGCTGCTCGATGCTTTGGCGCATTTGCCCGAGGGCGTGGGCGAAATCTATTGCCACCCGGCTGTGGCGGGCGAAGGCCCATTGACGTTAGGCATGCGAACCTACCGTCACGCGGACGAACTGGCCGCGTTGCTGTCGCCGCGCGTAGCGGCCGCGATCGAGGCGGCGGGGGCGACGCGAGGCGGTTTTATCGACGTGTGCAGCCACCGCGCGCGTGACCGCGGGGTGCAGCCGTCATGAAGTGGTTGCAATGGGCCGGCTTGCCGGTGGGCATCGCGATCCTGATTGGGCTCGTGCTGCATGAGGGCTTGGCCGGCCTTATCCAGGTGATCGGCCAGGCAGGGTTTGCGCTGCTGTGGCTGCTGCCGTTTCATGCGCTGCCGCTGTTGCTCGATGCGTATGCCTGGCACTTGTTGCTCGGCAGGCGGGCGTCGCTCGTGTTTCTGTGGTGGATCGCGGCGGTGCGCGAGGCGGTGAGCCGGTTGTTGCCGGTGGCGGGGATTGGCGGCGAGATTGTCGGGATCCGGCTGGCTCAATGGCAGGTGGCGGATCTGAGCGGCGTGAGCGCGTCGGTGATCGTTGAGGTGATGGTGACGATGGCGGTGCAGTATGCGTTTTCTGCGCTGGCGCTGGTTCTGATAGTTGTTTCGACGCATCGGGCCGACGGGGTGGGCACGATTGCGTTGTCTTTGCTTTTGTCGCTGCCATTGCCGGTGATTGCTGTTGTGCTCGTGCGGCGAGGCGGGGTTTTTCACGCTATCGAACGGTGGGCCGGGAAGTTGCTGGGGGCGTCCAGTTCGCTGCTGCAGGGCATGGATGGGCAGCAGCTCGATGCGGATATTGATGCGCTCATGAGCCGCGCTGGGGTTTTGTTGCGGGTTTTTCTTTGGCAATTGGGCGGGTATCTGCTTGGGGCGTTGGAGACTTATTGGGCTTTGGAGTTGCTTGGGCATCCGGTTTCGTTGGGCGCGGCGCTTGCTGTTGAAGGGCTTACTCAGGCTGTCAGGCATGCGGCGTTTTTTGTCCCCGCTGGGGTGGGGGTGCAGGATCTGGCTGTGGTTTTGCTCGCGCAGCTTTTTGGGGTTGATCGTGAGGTCGCTTTGTCGTTGGCGGTTGTTAAGCGCATGCGGGAGGTGCTGTTTGGGTGCTCCGCACTGGTTACCTGGCAGGTGGCTGAGGTTTGGAGGCGGAGTTCTCGGGGGGCTGGTGTTGTAGTGGGGGAGTGAGGGTTTTTTTTGCCTGCGGCGGCTTGTTGTTTGGTTGTTGTTCTTTGGGGTGTTGGCCTTTCCTTGTTTTGTTATCGGTCTATTTGTGTTGCCCCTGTGCGGGGCGGCACTTACTTTCTTTGCCGCCGCAAAGAAAGTAAGCAAAGAAAGCGGGCTGCAACCGCTAGCTTGTAGTGAGCCATCCCGGTTCGCCACCGGGAACGGCCCAAGACGAGACCCGCCCTCGCACCACGCACGTTCGTGACACAGCACTCATCCGCTCCAGCGTCGCGCTGCGCGCCCCGCCGAAGGGCATAACGCCTTCTGCATGGTATGTAGGTATTCTAACTATATTTGGCTTGCCGATTTTCCATGAACCGGCGCCGCCGGTATTCTGTGAACGCACCCGCACCCGCACCC
>NZ_SCNV01000066.1 GCF_005503145.1 Burkholderia sp. 4M9327F10
ATCTCCCGCTCTCCGCTCTCCCCCCTCCCTCGCCCTCACCGCGACGCACCTTCCACTCGCAGAATCCGGCCCCGCGCGCAGCGTCCGTTCGCGCCCCGGAATACAATCATTCATGTGAGTAGTCCCGATCCGGGTCGACCACAAGTGGCGACCCAACCATGGAGGGTCGATGCGTTCACAAGAAAAATCCCCCGCGCGGTTCAGACGAATCGCGATCGCGGCGGTCGTGGTAATCATCGCTGTCCTGACTGTTGCGGGACGCATCAGCGGCGTCGTAGTCGATGGGCTGTGGTTTGCATCCATCGGCTATGCGAACGTTTTCTGGACCGTCCTTTCCACCCAGGTGTTCCTCTTTGCCGCGGTGTTTGCCGCATCGGCGGCGCTCATTGCCGTCTCCGGATTCGTCGCGCACCGTTATGCGACGCCGCCAGGCAGCTGGCAAGTCGAAGCAGCTGAATCGCCGGGCCCGCCGGACCTCATCAACGCACTGACCGGGCAACTTGCGCCGCGCATTCCCTGGCGCGCCAGCATCGCTGCAGGCGCACTCGTTCTGGGGTTCCTGATCGCCGCCGGAGAGACCTCCAATTGGGACATGGTGCTGCGCTACCTGCATCAGGTGCCGTTCGGCCAGCGCGATCCTGTCTTCGGCAAGGACATCGGCTTTTACCTGTTCTCGCTGCCTGCCTGTCTCGCGCTCAAGAACTGGCTATGGCAGGTGCTTTTCTGCAGCACGATCCTCGCCGCCGCGGTCTACGGCATACGCGGCGACCTCACCTTCGAGCGCTTGCCGCGCGGACTCTCGCGCGCAGCCGCGGCGCATGCGTGCGCGCTGCTCGGCCTGTTCTTCGTCGTGAAGGCATGGTCGTACACGCTCGAGCGCTTTCTGCTCCTGTACGGCGACAACGGCGTCGTGGTTGGAGCGAGCTATACCGACATCCACGTCGAGCTGCCGGTGCTATGGGTGCTCGCGGGACTCGCCGCCGTTGCAGCGCTCGCGTCATGGTTCAACATGCGCCGGCCTGGCTACCGGATTCCGGCCGCCTCGGCGCTGCTGGTATTCGGCGGCTCGTTCCTGCTGGCCGGCATCTACCCTGCGCTGTTCCAGCGTCTCTATGTCAAGCCGAGCGAACTGCAACTGGAGACGCCTTATATCCGGCACAACATCGCGCTGACGCGAAGTGCCTACGGTCTCGCGCAGATTGCGGTCAAGCCGTTTCCGGCCGAGCAGGGATTGAACCTCGCCTCGCTCGACGCCAATCGCGCAACCGTCGACAACATCCGTTTGTGGGATGTGCAGCCGCTGATGGATACCTACGCGCAGTTGCAGGAGATCAGGACTTACTACAAGTTCCTCTCCGTGGACATCGACCGCTACCGCCTCGACAGCGGTTACCGGCAGGTGATGCTCTCGGCGCGTGAACTCGATTCCTCGATGCTGCCGGCCAACGCCCAGACCTGGGTGAACCTGCATCTGCTCTTCACGCACGGCAGCGGCGTGGTCATGTCGCCGGTCACGGAAAAATCGGCCGAAGGCTTGCCCTCCTTCTACCTGCAGGATATTCCGCCCGCTGCAAGCGGCGGCCCTGCGATTCGCGAGCCGCGCCTCTACTTCGGCGAAGGCGGTGATGGCTATGTCATCGTCAAGGGCAACGTGCCCGAATTCGACTATCCGAAGGGCAAGGACAACGTGTATACCACCTACAGCGGACGCGACGGCATCGCCATTGGCAGCACCGCGCGCCGCAGTCTGTTCGCCTGGCAGTTCGACGACCCGAACATCCTGCTGACCGGCTACATCACGAGCGGCAGCCGGATTCTGCTGCACCGGAACATTCAGGACCGGGTGCGCATGATCGCGCCATTCCTCACGCTCGATCACGACCCTTATGTGGTGGTGAGCAACGGCCGCCTGTTCTGGATGCAGGACGCCTATACGACCAGCCGCTGGTTCCCCTACGCCCAACCCGCCACCGACGGCGGCGCGAACTATATCCGCAACTCGGTCAAGGTGGTGATCGACGCCTACAACGGCACAGTGGACCTCTATGTCAGCGATCCGGGCGACCCGGTCGTGCAGACCTATCAGCGTATCTTCCCGGGTCTGTTCAAACCGCTGGCGGCCATGCCGCAGGATCTGCAGCAGCATATCCGCTACCCCGAGGACCTGTTTCTGATCCAGGCGCAGCTTTATCGCGCGTACCACATGGATGCGCCGGAAGTCTTCTACAACCGCGAAGACCTCTGGCAGTTTCCACGGGAGCTGGTCGGCATCGATGGCGGCAGCAGCCCCGGCACGCCGATGGCGCCGTACTACACGATCATGCGGCTGCCCGGCGAGCCGCACGAGGAGTTCGTCCTGATGCTGCCCATGGTGCCGAGCCAGCGCGACAACATGATCGCGTGGCTGGCGGCGCGCTGTGACCCGCCCGAGTACGGCAAGCTGATTGTCTACACGTTCCCCAAGGACAAGCTGGTTTACGGGCCGTTCCAGATCGAGGCGCGCATTCAGCAGAACACGGAGATTTCGCAGCAGATCTCCCTGTGGAACCAGATGGGCTCCCGCGTGATTCGCGGCCATCTGCTGGTGGTGCCGATCGACAATTCGCTCCTGTATGTCTCGCCGCTTTACCTGCGGGCGGAGTCGGGTCAGTTGCCCGAGCTGAAGCGCGTGATCGCGGCGTATGGCGACCGGGTGGTCATGGACGAGACCCTGGGCGGCGCGCTGGCGGCGCTCTTCAACGGGAACACGCCGCTCGCCGCCGCGCCGGTGGGGACTGCAGGCACAGCGGACGCGCGTGCCCGCGACGCGCTGGCCCACTACGAGCGCGCCATCGAGCGGCTGAAGGCCGGCGACTGGAGCGGCTTCGGTGCGGAACTCGATGCGCTGCGGCCGCTTCTGGAGGCGCTGGGCGGCGGCCGCACTCAGGGACCGGCGCAGGGACAGGCTCAAGGACAAACCCCGGGACAAAAGTGAGACCCGCGCAGCACCGGCCTGCGGCGTTGAATGCCGGTTTCGCCCGCTTGCCGGTAAACTACCGCCTTTCGTTTTGCGCTTCCGCACCGGCCAGGCCCTGCGGAGCGCCGCTCTTCCAACGACAGGATCAGGTCACATGAAGCGAGTAGTCGTATCAGCAGCGTTGGCGGTGTGCCTCGCGCAACCGGCCGCACAGGCGGTAGCGCAGACCGTCAGCGACCAGTGTTTTGCGCTTGGCGATATTGCCGGCCAGGTGGCCTCGTGGCGCATGCACAAGAAGACCAAGGCCCAGGCGCTGACCCAGGCGGCAACCTACTACAAGGACGACTCCGACCGCCAGGCGGTCGACGCGATCATCGAGCGCATTTACGGCCCTGAGGGCCAGACGCTGACGCCGGATCAGGCCAGCATGATCGTCACCGCCGACTGCGCCAACCGGCACAAGGGCGCCGCCTCCGCGCCGTAGCCAACGGCGGGCCATAGCCGGCGGCGGGCCGTGCTTAGCCGGCGACTTCGGCCCGCCCGGCGCCCGGCCGCCGCCGCACCGCCGCCAGATCCGCCGTCATCCCTCCCCGCTTCCCGCGCCGCCTGTGAGACCGCGCGCAATCGGCTAAGATGGCTGTCTCAGCAGCCCACCCGGCCGCCCGCAGTTTCGCGGCCGCTCGCCCCAACCGTCAGAGGAACCCAGCATGGCCACATCGAGCTATACCGATACCCGTCTCCTGATCAACAACGAGTGGTGCGACGCCGCCAGCGGCAAGACCCTCGAAGTCCTCAACCCGGCCACCGGCAAGCCGATCGGCAAGGTGGCCCACGCCGGCATCGCCGATCTGGATCGCGCCCTCGCCGCGGCACAAAAGGGCTTCGAAGCCTGGCGCAAGATTCCCGCCGCCGAGCGCGCCACCACCATGCGCAAAGCCGCCGCGCTGGTGCGCGAGCGCGCCTCGGACATCGCCCGCCTGATGACCCAGGAGCAAGGCAAGCCGTTCGCCGAAGCGCGCGTTGAAATGCTGTCGGCCGCCGACATCATCGAATGGTTCGCAGACGAAGGCCGCCGCGTCTACGGGCGAGTGGTGCCGTCGCGCAACCTGGCTGCCCAGCAACTGGTGCTGAAAGAGCCGATCGGCCCGGTCGCCGCCTTCACGCCGTGGAACTTCCCGGTCAACCAGGTGGTGCGCAAGCTGAGCGCCGCACTCGCGAGCGGCTGCTCGTTCCTCGTCAAGGCGCCGGAAGAAACCCCGGCATCGCCTGCCGCGCTGCTGCAGGCCTTTGTCGAAGCCGGCGTGCCGGCCGGCACCGTGGGTCTCGTGTTCGGCGACCCGGCCGAAATTTCCAGCTACCTGATTCCGCACCCGGTCATCCGCAAGGTCACCTTCACCGGCTCGACGCCGGTCGGCAAGCAGCTCGCCGCGCTGGCCGGCACGCACATGAAGCGCGCCACCATGGAGCTGGGCGGCCACGCGCCGGTGATCGTCGCGGCGGACGCGGACGTCGCGCTCGCCGTCAAGGCGGCCGGCGGCGCCAAGTTCCGCAACGCGGGCCAGGTGTGCATTTCGCCGACGCGCTTTCTCGTGCATAACAGCATCCGCGAAGAGTTCTCGCAGGCGCTCGTCAAGCACGCCGAGAGCCTCAAGCTCGGCGACGGTCTCGCCGAAGGCACCACACTCGGGCCGCTCGCCAATGCGCGGCGTCTGACGGCCATGGCCAAGGTGCTCGACGACGCCCGCGCCACCGGCGCGACGGTCGCAACCGGCGGCGAGCGGGTCGGCACAGAGGGCAACTTCTTTGCGCCGACCGTGCTGACCAACGTGTCGCTCGAAGCCGATGTGTTCAACAACGAACCGTTCGGTCCGGTCGCGGCGATTCGCGGCTTCGACTCGCTCGAAGACGCGATCGCCGAAGCCAATCGCCTGCCGTACGGTCTGGCCGGCTACGCATTCACGAAGTCGTTCGCCAACGTGCATCTGCTGTCGCAGCATCTTGAAGTCGGCATGCTGTGGATCAACCAGCCGGCCACGCCGACGCCGGAAATGCCGTTTGGCGGCGTCAAGGATTCGGGCTACGGCTCAGAAGGCGGCCCGGAAGCCATGGAAGCGTATCTGGTGACCAAGTCCGTGACGGTCATGTCGTCCTAAGCCAGTCCACGCACCGGCACTCGCTCGCGCAGCGTCAGGCGCGGCGAATCCAGGCGGCCCCGCAAGGGGCCGCTTTTTTTATGGCTGCGGCGTGCGTTAAACGTGAAGCGGCGTGAAGCGACGTGAACCGTCAAATGTTAAGTGTTAAATGTCAGACGCCGGAACGTCTGCGCTTCGCCGGTGATTTTTTGAAAGGTTCCCCCAACGATTACGGCTCAAGATATTCGTCGCCGCAGCCGTTATGCATATGAGAGGCGCGCTCGCGCGTTTTTAGCGAAATGCAGTCTGGCCGGGTGCAGATCGCGACAACGCCGGGCGTGCGCACTAACCTTCGCAAACCGCGAACAACCGATCAATCCTCGCCAGCAGGCCTGTCTGATGTGCCGCGTCCAGCAGGACGATGAAGGACCTGGCAGCGAAGACATGCAATTGCTCGAATTCGAGCGCATGATGCTGAGCGATGTTGATCTTCTGTACACGCTTGCAAAAGGAACAACTACATGCGCTGGGGCCTCCCGTTCCTCTGGCGACGAACGCCGCAACCCGTTAGGACACCGGCGAATCCGTTCTGCCGTACCCATTGCGCATACGATGTGCGAAGACCGTTGCAACAGCTTTCCGCGCTTGCTTTGCTTGCGTGCACGTCGCTGTCCTCATTGGTGTTTCTGGCGCTTTTGTCGCTATTTCCGGCCGCGCCCGCGGTAGCCAGCGAAAGCGTCCTGCGTGTGCTGGCCTGGCCCGGCTACGCCGACGGCGACGTGGTGAAAGCGTTCGAAGCGCGCTTTCATGCCACGGTGGAAGTGACGCTGGTCGATTCCGACGAAGCGCTCTGGGACAAGATGCATGCGGGCGCCGCTCCGCAGTACGACGTGCTCGCCGCCAACACCGCCGAAATCCAGCGCTATCGGCACGAACACATGCTGGCGCCGCTCGACCTCAAACAGTTGCCCAACACGCGGCGGCAACTGCCGCGCTTTCAGGCGCGCACCTCGATCGACGGCCTCACCGGAGAAGGCAAGGTCTACGCGATCCCGTTCACGTATTCGTCCATGGGGCTGATCTACGATCGCAAGCAGATCGCGGTGGCGCCGCGTTCGATGGCGGAGCTATGGAATCCGCGCTATCGCGGCAAGGTGCTCGACTTCAACAGCGCGCAGCACAACTTCTCGTTCACGGCGCTGGCACTCGGCTATCCCGATCCGTTTCAGTTAAGCCCTGCGCAAACCCGTGAGATTGCGCTCAAGCTGATCGATCTGCGGCGCAATCTGCTCACCTACTACAACCTGCCTGAAGAGGCGACGGCGTTCTTTATCCATCACAAGGCCGCGCTGATGTTCGGCAACTACGGCACCCAGCAGCTCGCGCAGTTGCGCCGCGCCGGCGCGGACGTGGGCTACGTGATTCCCGACGAAGGCGCGCTTGCCTGGCTCGACTGCTGGGCAATGACGAGCACAGCCGCCAACCCGCCGCTGGCGCTCGCATGGATCAACTACATGCTCGAGCCGGACGTCAGCGCCCTGCTGACGCAGCGCCAGGGCCTCGCCAATACGCTGAGCCCGTCGCCGGAGAGCAATCTCGACGCGCACCTGATCTGGATCCGCCCGGTGGACAACATTCAGCGGCGCGAAGCGTTATGGAGCAAGATCGTTTCGGGAGACCGGCCGGAGACCTTCAAATGATGCGTCCGGGCCTGACCTTCAAGCTCTCGGTCCTGCTTGCCTGCATTGGCGTGGTCGCCTCCGGCGCGACCGGCTACTACGCGTACCGCGCCAACCGCACGATGCTCGTGAGCGAAGCCGAGCAGAACCTGCTGACCTCGACTGAGCTGCTGGGCCAGCGCTTTTCGGTGTCGATCGACGACGTGGCCGCGGACGCGCAGGTGCTCGCCACGCTGCCGTCGGCCGCCCGGGTCACGCAATTCGACGACGGCACCGGCGCCGACCCCGCACGCGAGCGGCTCGCGAAGGTGTTCAGCAGCTTCATGGCGAATCACCCCGAGTATCTGCAAATCCGTCTGATCACGCGTCAGCACTATGGGCTGGAGCTGATCCGCTTCGACCGCGACGGCCAAAGCGCGGTGCGCGTCGAGACGAGCCGCCTGCAGGAAAAAGGTCAGTTTGCCTACGTATTCGATACGCTCGCGCTGCCGCCGCACGGCATTTATATTTCGCCGATCGCAGTCAATCACGAGCATGGCGCGCATTCCGCCGAGGGCAAGCCCACGCTGCGGCTCGGCACGCCGGTGGTGGCGGACAACGGCAGCATGGTCGGCGTCGTGGTGATCGACGTCGACCTCGCGGCCATGCTCAAGCTGTTGCAGGTGGACCTGCCGCGCGACTATCAGGTCTATCTCGCCAACGAGTGGGGCGACTTCCTGATTCATCCCGACGCTTCACAGACCTTTGGTTTCGACCACGGCCGGCGCGTTTTCATGCAGGACAGTTTTCCGGCGACGCGGCCCCTGTTCGAGCAATCGAAGAGCGATGTGCTGATGAACGGCCTGGTGCGCCCGCAGCAGGCGGCGGGCCACGTGCTTGCCTTTATCCGCCGGCCGTTCGGCGCGCTCGACGGCAACCGCTTCATCGTGCTTGGCCTCGCCAAGCCGCTTGACGAGGTACTGGCCGGCGCGAACCAGCTCGGCGAGCGGATTATCCGCATGGTGCTGGTGTCGAGCGTCTTGGCCTTCCTGCTCGCCATCCTGTTTGCACGCGCGCTGACCCAGCCGCTGCAGATGCTCGCACACGCCGCCACCTATTTCTTCGCAGACCATACGATGGGCGCGCTGCCGCTCAAACGCACCGACGAGATCGGCGTGCTGGCGCGCTGCTTCGACCGGATGCGCCGCGAGATCCGCTCGCAGCTCGACGCCCTGCACAGCAAGCAGCACGAACTCGTGCATCTCGCCAGCCACGATGCGCTCACCGGCCTGCCTAACCGCATGCTGTTTATCCAGAAGCTGGAGACGGCGATTCACGAGGCCGCCGCGAGCGGCGAGCGGCTTGCCGTGCTGTTCGTCGACCTCGACCGTTTCAAGCAGATCAACGACCAGTTCGGCCATGCGGTCGGCGACCAGGTGCTCGCCAGCGTGGCACGGCGCCTGCAACTGGTGCTCTCGGAGCGCGATACGGTCGCGCGGCTCGGCGGCGACGAGTTCATCGTGCTGATTCGCGGCGCAGCCTCGACCGGCGCGGCGCCGGGCATCGCCGCCGGCATCGTCGATTCGTTGAACGAGGTGCTGTTGATCGACGAACAACCGATGGTGGTCGGCGCGAGTATCGGCATCAGCGAGTATCCCGCCGACGGCGCTTCGGCCGAGATGCTGCTGCTTAACGCCGATGCCGCCATGTATGCCGCCAAATCGGGCGAGCACGTCGCGTGGCTGCGCTACCAGGATCTGCTCGAGGCGCGCCGCCGCAAGGCCTCCGGCGCGACTGCGAACGACCCGGATGGCGACGGGATGGCGCCCGACTCGGATAACCTGGACGCCGTCCTGTAAGGCAGGCCGCGCAAGCTTCGGATTGACGCCGATCTTGACGCGCGAGCCACTATGAAGGTAACCTTCACAGGTTCCCTTCATATCCTGCGGACATGAACGAATCCCCCTCTGACCCCGAAGCCCTGCGCGCGCTGGCGCTGGCCGGGGATTTGCGCGTCGTCATTGGCCAGTTGAAGCGGCGCTTGCGCGAGCAGGCCCATCTGGGCGACCTCACCTGGTCGCAGATCCGCGTGCTCTCGCGCCTGGATAGCGAGGGACCGGCCACCGTGACCGCCCTCGCCCGCGCCGAGGGCATGCGCCCGCAATCGATGGGCGAAACGGTCTCTGCCCTGAAAGCGGCCGGCTTCGTGAGCGGCGCACCCGATCCCGACGACGGGCGGCAAACCGTGCTGTCGCTCACGCCGGCTTGCGCGGAAGCCATCAAGAATGGCCGCGCCGCGCACGAAGACTGGCTGTTCCGCTCCATCCGCACCAGGCTCGCCGCTGCGGAACAGGCCCAACTGGCAAGCGCTGTCGAACTGCTCAAACGCCTCGTCGAAACCTGATCCCTGCTGCCGCGCGCAAGGACCCCAGGCACCGCGCGCCAGCCGCCATTCGAACCCCGCCGCAGGTGGCGCCACACCGGCGCCGCCGCTGCCCTCACCCCCACGAAGGAGCATTTCATGGCACTCACCACCCTTGATCCGAACACCGCACTGATCGTCATCGACCTGCAGAACGGCATCGTCGCACTGCCCACCGCGCACTCGACCGGCGAAGTCGTCCAGAAGAGCCGCGTGCTGCTCGACGCGTTCCGTGCGCACCAGTTGCCGGTCGTGCTCGTCAACGTCGCCGGCGTCGCACCGGGCCGCAACGAACAGCCGCGTCACAGCGGCGCGTTTCCGGACGGCTGGACCGATCTCGTAGCCGAACTGAACCAGCAGCCGCAAGACCATCTGGTGACCAAGCGCACGTGGGGCGCCTTCACCGGCACGGACCTCGAGCAGTATCTGAAGGGACGCGGCGTCACCCAGGTGGTCATCGTCGGCGTGGCCACCAGCATTGGCGTCGAATCGACGGCACGCCAGGCGAGCGAACTGGGCTTTAACGTCACGTTCGGCGTCGACGCCATGACCGACCTGAATGCCGACGCGCACCACAACTCGATTACGCGGATTTTCCCGCGTCTCGGCGAGAGCGGCACCACCGCGGAGATCGTCGCCCTGCTCGGGCAGACCCGCGCGTGAGCGGCCCGGGCCAGCCGGTGAGAGGCACCTTCCGCTCGCTGAGCGGCTTCAACTACCGGGTCTGGGCCAGCGGCGCCCTCGTCTCCAACGTGGGGACCTGGATGCAGCGCACGGCCCAGGACTGGCTGGTGCTCACCGAGCTGACCCACCGCAACGCGACGGCGGTGGGCATCGTGATGGCGCTGCAGTTCGGCCCCATGATGCTCCTGCTGCCGCTGACAGGCTTCGCGGCCGATCATTTCAACCGCCGCAAGATGCTGTTCGTGACCCAGGCGGCCATGGGCGCGCTCGCCCTCGGGCTCGGCGTGCTGACGCTCTCCGGGCTCGTGCAGTTGTGGCAGGTGTACCTGTTTGCGTTCCTGCTCGGCTGCGTCACCGCGTTCGACTCGCCCGCGCGACAGACCTTCGTTGCGGAACTGGTCGGCGAAGAGGACCTGTCGAATGCGGTGGCGCTCAACTCCACGTCGTTTAACGCCGGCCGGATGATCGGCCCGGCGGTAGCCGGCGTGCTGATCGCCTCGGTCGGCACCGGCTGGGTGTTCCTGCTCAATGCGGCCTCTTTCGCCGCGGTGCTGGGCTCGCTGCGGATGCTGCGCATCCACGAACTGCACCACAAGCTCAAGGCGCAGCGCACCCGCGGCGGTTTCGTGGACGGCTTTCGCTATGTCGGCAAACGGCCCGATCTGATCGCGCTGCTGCTGATGCTGTTTCTGATCGGAACGTTTGGCCTTAACTTTCCGATCTTCATCTCGACCATGTCGGTCACGGCATTTCATGCAGGTGCGAGTCAGTACGGACTCCTGAGCTCGACTATGGCGACAGGTTCGGTGACCGGCGCCCTGCTCGCCGCGCGGCGTGCCCGGCCCCGGCTGGCGCTGCTGCTCGTGAGCGCCGCCCTGTTCGGCTGCGCCTGCACGCTCGCCGCGTGCATGCCGAACTATGTGCTGTTCGGCGGCACGCTGGTCATCATCGGCATTTGCACCCAGACCTTCACGACCTCGACCAATAGCCTCGTGCAACTGTCCACCGAGCCGGCCATGCGCGGCCGGGTGGTGGCAATCCTGCTCGCCATTGCATTGGGCGGCACGCCGCTCGGTGCGCCGATCGTCGGCTGGGTGGCCGATCATTTCGGCCCGCGCTGGGCGCTCGGCGTAGGCGCCGCGTCGGGCTTCGCCGCTGCGCTGGTCGGGCTTCACTACCTGCGCAAGTACCGCAACCTGCAGGTGTGGTTCGACGGCTGGCGTATCCGTGCGAGCGTCGATAGCGTCGAAGCTGCGCACGCTGTCTCGTCCGGCGCGCCAGCCGACGCGGTGCGGCAGAAGGCGCCTTAGCCGCACGCCTCGCCGTGGTCCCGGTCTTATCAACGGACAAGTCCAGTAGCCAGTTTAAAAAATCATGCCGAAGCGAATTATTTTTCTTGAAAAATAATTCGCGCTCGTCCATAAGGCGCGTCCTGCGCCATTACTCGGCGAGATGCTTCCTGCGCGCCAGCTCCCGGGCCTGCGCGTAATCCGCCTGCACCGTCGGCAGGGCCTGGCGCGCGGCCTCTTTCAACTGTCCATTGCGGCCTGAGGCAATCTCCGCCTGAAAGATGGACAAGGTCTTTTGCTCGTCGCCGAGCGCGACCTGCTCGATATAGGCCTTGTCAAAATCGCCGCCGCGCAGATCCTTGATGCTGTCGAGCACGGCCACATCCGGGTCGTTGTCCGGCACGTCGACACCACGCGGACTCGCGGCGCGCAATGCTTCCGAGAGCCTGGCGTTGTCCGCACCGACATGCTCCGCAAAGGCCTTGACTTCGCGATCGGTGGAGCGCGAGGTTGCCAGCCGTGCGGCCTCGTGCTGCGTCGACGCCGATCGGGTCGCGTCCGTGATAAAAGCCTGATCCTGGCCGTGCAGTCTTATCTCGTCTGGTGCAGCGGGTGCGCTCTGGGCGTGAGCGCTCGACGCAACCACCAGAAGACCGGTGGCGCAGGCGCCTATCAGCGAAGCAATCGGCAAGCGAATCATGCGTTCTCCCTGAAGTGAGGATGATGAAGAGACGCGGGAAATTCTAGAAGCCGGGCAGGAAGCGCAGCGCGAAAAATAATTCAGTTTTGTAACGGCTGGTAAAGAATCTGGCGCTGCCCTTGTTGCAATGCTTGCCGTGCGCGCGAAGCGATGAAAGCAGATTGTCTGGACCACCTGCCGTCACCGCGGTGCGGAAATGACCCGAACTGCGGCGCCGGTTTAGAGGCCAAGGTCCGGATGACGCTTGGCGAGTTCAGTGAACCATTCGGTAAACGCGCGGACCCGCGAACTCATGCGCCGATGCGGGTAGAGGATCGACAACGGGGTCGACGGGATCGTGTAAGCGGTCAGGATTTCCTGCAGTTCACCGCGCTCGATCATCTCCGCGACCATGAAACGCGAGGGCTGGATGATGCCGTAGCCCAGCACGCCGGCGGTAATGTAGACCGAGCCGTCGTTGACGGCGAGCGCCCCTTCGAGCGACACCCTCACCACTTCCCCGTTCACTTCGAACTCGAACGGAAAAGTCTTGCCGCTGCGTGCCGAGACATAGTTGACGGCGCGATGTCCTTCGAGCTCTTCGAGCGTCGTGGGTGTGCCATGCGCGGCGAGATAGGCGGGCGACGCACAGGTGGTAATGCGTGAGTTGCCGACGCGCCGGGCGACCAGGCTCGACTCTTCCGGCGTGCCCATGCGGATCACGCAATCCACGCCGTCCTGGATCAGGTCGATGTTGCGGTCCGCGAGGCCGAGGCGCACATCGATCTCCGGGTACTGCTGGTAGAAATCGCCAAGCGCCGGCAACAGCAGCGCTCTAGCCAGCGTGCCGGAGGTATCCACGCGCACCGTGCCGGCAGGCGTTTGCCGCTTGTTCGACAGCGACGACTCGGCATCCGATATCTCGGCGAGAATGCCGACACAACGTTCGTAGTACAACGCACCGTCTTCGGTGACGCTGACCTGGCGCGTGGTCCGGTTCAGCAGGCGCACGCCGACATGCTCTTCGAGCGCCTGAATCAGGTTGCTCACCGAGCCGCGCGGCAAGTCGAGCAATTCTGCGGCCTTGGAAAAGCTGTTGGTCTCGACCACGCGGGTGAAGACTTCCATTGCCTGAAGGCGGTCCATACGGGGCGATCCTTGTCAGTCTCGGGTTAAGTGACGGGCGTTGCGGGTAACTCGTTTGCGGCGGCGGCGGCCTTGGGAGAGCGGCGCCGGTCCTGACATTATCTCCGAGTGCAGGTCCGAAGTGTGCGCTGGACAAGCCGCCGCTTTGCTGGCACGATTCAAAAACCGCGGCGCCAACCGCCGCCTTGTCTTCCGACACATCCTCACGAAAATGCAAGCAATCCAAGCCCTCGCTCACTCGATGCGTATGCCCCTGGCAGGTTCTCCCCCCAGGCGCTAAGGGCTTTTTTTGCCTCTAAAAAGGGACGCCGCTGGCGTCCCTTTTCTTTTTTGGAGCGGCAATGACGTACCGATACATCACCACCCCGATCTACTACGTGAATGACCGGCCGCACATGGGCCATGCCTACGCGAGCGTGCATGCGGACATCATGGCCCGCTATCTGCGGGCCGCCGGCCATCAGGTGATGCTGCTCACCGGCGCCGACGAGCACGGCGAGAAAATCGCCAAAGCCGCGGCGCAGGCCGGCGAAGCGCCGCGGGCCTTCGCGGAGCGTCACGCGCAGAGCTTCGAAGCGGCGTGGCGGCGTCTCGCGGTCGAGCCGGATCACTTCGTCCGCACCACGGCGCCAGCGCACGCGCGGGTTGTCGCGGCGTGCCTGACGCGTCTGTTCGAGGCCGGTGAGATTTATCTGGCCGACTATGAAGGCCTCTATTCGGTCGGCCAGGAGCGCTTCGTAACGGAGAAGGAGCTGGTCGACGGCAAGCTCCCCGAGGACAAGGAGCCGCCCGTGGTGCGGCGCGAACCCAACTACTTCTTTCGCATGGAGTCGCACCGCGCCTGGATCAGGCAACTGCTGCTGGACACGCCCGATCTGATTCAGCCTGCGCAGTACCGCAACGAAGTGCTCAAACTGCTCGAAGAACCGATAGGCGACCTGAGCATCTCGCGCCCGGCGGACCGGCTCGCATGGGGCATTCCGATTCCATGGGACGCGAAGCACGTGACCTATGTCTGGTTCGATGCGTTGCTAAGCTATGTGTCGCCGCTGGGGTATCCCGATCAGGCGGCGTTTGCGCACTACTGGCCGACGGCGCGGCATATCGTCGGCAAGGACATTCTGCGCACGCACACGCTGTTCTGGCTGAGCATGACGCACGCGCTGGGAATCGAGCCTTATAAGCGCCTGCACGTATCGGGACATCTGCTGGGCGCCGATGGGCGCAAGATGAGCAAGTCGCTCGGCAACGGTGTCGATCCGCTGGCGGCGGCCGATACCTACGGCGTCGACGCGCTGCGCTATACGCTCGTGCGCGAGGTCAGCTTCGGCTTTGACGGAATCATCAGCGAAGCGGTCATCGAGCAGCGTCTGAACCGCGATCTGGCCGACGATCTGGGCAACCTGGCAGCGCGCACGCTTTCGATGGTGGTGAAATACCGCGGCGCCCACGTCCCCGCGCCCAGCGCCTACACGGCGCCGGAGCTGGCGCTGATCGCACGGGCGGCCGAGCTGCCGGCCGTCGTACTGGCGCTGGTCGACGAAATGAAAATTGGCCGCGCCGCCGAGCAGGTCATGGAGCTGGTGAAGCAGCTCAACGTCTATGTGGCGACGAGCGCCCCATGGACGCTCGCCAGAGATGCCGGCGCATCGGGGCGGCTCGATACCGTGCTCTACACGCTGGTCGAAGCGCTGTACCACGTCTCCAACCTGCTGGACCCGGTAATGCCCGGCAAGATGCAAGAACTGCGCTCGCTGCTTGGCGTCTCCACGGAGCCTCGCTGGAATGTCTCCTGGGGGGACGGCGTCAAGCCGGGCGGTGCGATCCGTGAAGGCATCCTCTTTCCCAAACGGGCCAGCACGTAGCACCCGAAGGCGCATCGCAGTGCACGCCGGCTGGAGCGACGCCAGCCGGGGGCGCTGTTTTCCGCTACATTGAAGTGTTTGCGACACGCTCGCCGTGCTTCCAGTACAGCTCAAGCGTGCCACCACCCACACCGGTCCCGGAGTAGAAATGACGTCACCCGCTGGCTATTCAGCCGCCTCGCCGACCCGCACCGAAGTCGATGCGCTTGCAGGCGCAACCATTCTTGAGTTCGGTACAGACTGGTGCGGCTACTGCAAGGGCGCACAGCCGCTAATCGGCCGGGCCTTCGAAGGCCATGCCGGGCTGCGCCATCTGAAGATCGAGGACGGGCCCGGACGGCCGCTCGGCCGTTCCTTCAAGGTGAAGCTGTGGCCGACATTGATCTTTTTGCGCGACGGCGTCGAAGTGGCGCGAGTGGTGCGGCCGGCGGATACCGGGTCTATCGAGGAAGGATTCACGGCCCTTGCCTTGGCGGGTAGCTGAATCACTTCCTGCGCGGGAGCCCTCTTCAAAGCACATCGCCCGCATCTGATAACTCAGATGCGGGCGATGAAGTTAACGCACGAGGCTGTGTCTGCCCCGTCGTACCAGGATCAGTTCGTGTTGGCGCTACCCGCCGCGGCCGGCAAGCGCGTCTTGGACGGATGACCGATACCGCCTTCCTGCAGCCAGTAGCCCAGCCCCATGAAGATCGCGCCGCCGGCCAGGTTGCCGAGCGTGACGAATACTTCGTTATGCACAGCACCGGCGAGTGTCACGCTATCCGGATGCTCGGCCATCAAGGCAAGCGCGAACACGAACATGTTGGCGACGCTGTGCTCGAAGCCGCTTGCCACGAAGGCGAAGACCGGCCAGAAGATCAGGCCCAGCTTCGCGCCGTCGTTGTTGGTGCGCGCGGCCATCCAGATGGCGAGGCACACGAGCCAGTTGCACAGCAGGCCCTTGGCGAACAGCGCGAGGCCGGGTGCGGCCATCTTCGCCGTCACGGCCTTGAAGAAGACTTCCGAACCGTCAGTCAGCAACACACCGCCACCGGCCGCATGCAGAATTGCCGCGAGCACGATGGCGCCGATCAGGTTGCCGATCCAGCACACCACCCACACGAGCACCACGCCGCCGACGCCCGTCTCGCCGCGCAGCAGCGCAAACGGCATGTACATGGCAGTCCCGGTGAACAGATCGGAACCGGCGAACACGACGATGGTCAGCGCGCAGGCAAACACGGCGCCCATGACGAGGTGGACATAAGCCGGATCGACATGCGAGCCGACCGAAAACATCAGGATGTCGCCGAAGCCGATATAGGCGCCGGCCATGGCCGCGCCAACCAGAAACGCAAACGGCGAACGCAGGATGGCCGCCGCCTTGTGGGCGCCAACCTTGGCAAATTTATCAATGCTCTCTTCGTACATCATGGCTCCGAATTGGTCTCCCCTCTTTACCTAAGGAGGGTGCGTCAAACTGGCGCATATGATAGGACTAGCGAAGCTGATCTTCATCAACAAAGCGACGCAAAACGGGCGGTTTGGCGGGAAGATGGAACTGTGCTCCCGCGGCACGGCGATTTCTGTATCCCTTTTTCGGCTACTTGCACTAAGACGGGGCAGCGCGGCTGCCCCGCTGTTGCACGGTGAAGCGCCCAGGCTTCTCCGCGAAGCGTGCATGACCCTGACGCCTCGCGTTGGTTGTGAGTGTTTAGCTGCTCGTCAGGCCTTGCATGCCCATCGCCAGCAGCAAGCGCTCCGCGCCGATTCCGAAACCCGCGCCCTCGCGATATGCGCCGCCTCCCGCCACCTGTTGTTGCGCGCCGAGTTCCGGGCAGCGGATTTCGAAGCCCTCGCCGCCCAGGTAATAACTCAGACCGCGCCGCGCGGCGACATCCAGTTCGTAGCGCACGCCGATCGAATCGAGGAAGCCGGTGGCGAGCTCACGGCTGCGTATGAGGACACTTAGGGGTTCTGGGCCGAGGTATTCAAAGCCGAGTTGCACGAACTCGCGATAGCGGCCGGCCTGGGGCCGCTCATAGCGGTAACAGCGCGCCACATAAAACAGCAGGCGTTCCTTGCGGCGTTCGAGCAGCTCCTGACAGCGCTCCTGAAACAGTGCAGTAGCTTCGGGGATCAGGCAGACCGGCCGGCCCTTCTTGTCCGGAAACGCCCACATCTGGCCGATGATTTCACTGCCGCCGGCCTTTTGCACAAAGGTGTCCTGCGACCATAACGCGGGGACGATGGCCTCTTCGGCCCCAGCATCAATGAAGGTAGCTCCGGAAGCGGTTCTCCAGTTCGCGAACAAGCGCGGCTTCCTTGCCGACGATAAAGCGGGTTCCACGGATCATGGTCATGCTCGAACTCCAGGTGACGAGGAAATAAAAAAAGGCGCCTTGGGCGCCTTGGTCGTTTTTGCATGAGCCAGCCGGTCAATCAGTATCGGGCTGGCTTCGCTGCTATGAGACGTAACGAACCACGGCGCAACGGACTGCTGCCGTGATGGTGATGCGACCAGATGGTGACGTTACGTGTTTTCATGACTGGCAGTGTGGCACAGGCGCACGGCTTTGTGAACGCTTTCAATGTTGTTGCCGATATATCCCGCAGCACGGCGTCACTCGGTGAGACGCGCTCTCACCGTGTACTCGTTATCGAGCACCGGATCGAACCCGGCCTCTGCCGCGGCCGCGCCGCCGCGCGGTGCGTGAAAGTCCGCCGAGAGCGGTTCGACCGGATAGCCGCGCCGCTCCCATGCATCGAGCCCGCCCTTGAGCGCCTGCACATGATGAATGTTCTTGCGATGCAGTTGCGTGATGATGCGCTTGGCCGTCGCCTCGTTCGGGCACACGCAGTACACGACGATCGGACGCTTGAGCAGCGCGGGATCGAGTTGCTCGGGAGAATCCAGATCGAGAGCGCGCGCACCCGGAATCCGGTACGCCTCCTTGGCGCGCACTTCCACCGGGCGCGCGTCGAAAATCAGCGGCGGCGCGTTCGACTTCATCAGCCCGTCCAGTTGCTCGGGGCTAATGCGAATTTTGGCCAGCCAGCGGCGAAACTGCATTCGCCGCACCCAGCGATAGAGGACGAACAGCCCGCCCAACACCGCCAACAGATCGAATACCGTCATGCCGTTGTGCCGCACGAGCAGAAGCAATAGCGCGATCTCCTCGTGCAGCGCCGCGCCGCCGACCAGCCACAGGCCCGCCCACAGCGACGCACCGAGCAGATCCCAAAGCAGGAAAATGCGTGCGTCGATGCTGGTGGTGCCAAGCAGCGGCGCGGCAATCAGACCGAGGCCGGGGACAAATTTCGAAACCGCGAGAATCGGCGCGCCGTAGCGTTCGAAGACATTGCGCGCCGTGCGCACGGTGGCATCGAACGACAGCGAAAATCGCACCAGAGAATTGAGCATGCGGCGTCCGCGCAGTCGCCCGGTGGTAAACCACAGCGTATCGGCCAGCAAGGTGGCGCAGACGGCCGCGACGAACACGCTCGAGTACGACACCTGTCCCGCGGCCGCCATGGTGCCCGCCAGAATCAGCATGGGTGCGGCCGGCACCGGCACGCCGAGCTGCGTGACCAGCACGCTCACGAAGACCACCCACGCACATAGCTCGGGTGGAATAGCTGTCGGGAAATGCAACACAATACCGCTCCTGCGGGAAACCATCGCCGATGGCTGGACGTTCGGTCTGTCTCGGCAACCTGCGCGGAATTCCTTGAACAGGTGCGACAGTGCATTCGTCACGCGGCGCCGGGCAATCCTGCGCGTTGCGTCGACTACCGGATTCTAAACAAAAACGCCAATTGGCATGGCGCAGGCGGCCAAAGCCGCGTACGGCGTGGGCCTATTCCTGTTCCGGTCCATAGGCTCGGGCCCGAAGCGGCGGGTGCGGCGGGCGCGGCGGCGGCGGGTACTGCTGCTCGCCGGCCTCGTCGCGCCTGTCGCTAAGGTGCAGCCACGCTATCGCCCGGCGTGGCAAGCGTCAGCAGATCCGCCCTCACCTGCTGCATCACCGTAGACCAGTCGCGGTACTGCTGTTGCCGGTACAGCCTGAGGGACGGATACCACGGGCTATCCGATCGCTCGAGCATCCACACCCAGTGCGGATTGACGTCCAGCAGCAGCCACGTGGGCACGCCGAGCGCCCCCGCGAGATGCGCGACGGAGGTGCATACGGTGATCACCAGATCGAGATTGGCGATCAGCGCGGCGGACTCGTCAAACGAGTTGAGCGACGCTGTGTGGTCGGTCACGGCGAGGCCGTTCTCCGCCATCTCCCTGACATCTTCGGCGCCGTCGATCTGCAGGCTGTAGAAGGTGACGCCGGGGACCACCTGCAATGCTTGCGCGTACAACGAAGGCGGCACCGAGCGCAGCGGATTGCGCTGATGCGTGCGGCTGCCGCTCCAGACCAGCCCGACCTTGAGCGCCGTGCCGCCCGGCAGCTTCGCGCTCCACCGCCGCATGCGCACCGGATCCGCAGTGAGGTAACGCAATGGCGAGCGCAGCGTGTCGGGCGTCACACCGAGCCTGAGCGGCAGGCTGCCGACCGGCAGGTCGAAATCGAACGCCGGGAACTGGGGCGTATCGTGCGGCACGACTGCGATGGCCAGTGCGGCGAGGCTGCGCTCGAAGAGCGGCAGGAGCTTGCTAAAGCAGCAGTAAATCAGCGTGCCGCCGTCGCGCCGGACCTGCTCGGCGATGGCGGGAACGAAGCGCACAAACTGGATCGCGTCGCCGAAACCTTGTTCCCCCCAGATGAGCAGAGTCTTGCCACGCAGATCTTCGCCTTGCCAATGCGTCTGCGGACTCAGGAAGCTGGCATGCTCCAGTTCCGGCGAACCGGCCCAGCGCGCCTCGTGATTGATAAGGCCATTGGCGTAGTCGCCGCGCAGCAACTGCAGCATCGCCACCGACCACTTCACCTTCGGTTCGCCCGGCGCCGCATGGGCGGCCCGCACCATGACAGCCAGCGCCTCGTCCCAGCGTTGCAGCTCCTTGAGCGCGCTGCTCAACGCCTGCAGGCCGACAAAGTATTGCGGGGCCAGCGTGCAGCCGCGTTCTGCTGCGATCAGCGCGCTGTGCGGTTCGCGCAGACGCAACCAGGCGTTGCTGGCATTGGCCCAGGCGAGGTAGTTGTCCGGGTCGAGTTGCAGCGCCTGCTCGGCGAAGCGCAAGGCGGCGCGATCGTCCTTCATCTGATGATGCAATGCCGACAGATTGTTTTGCAGCATGGCATGGCCGGGATCGAGCGCCAGCGCGCGCTGGTAGGCCGCAAGCGCCGCGGATTGAGACCGGTCCTGACTCTCGCCCTGACTTTGCCCCTTGTGGTGTGCGAGACCCAACAGGAACCAGGCCCGCGCCGAATCGGGCCGCGCTTCGCACCACCCGGCGGCAACCTCCACCGCACGGGTTTGCAGATTGAGTTGCAGCAGGAGGTCGAGCCACGCTTCGAGCCAGCCCGAGGACTCAGGCGCATAGGCCGTCTGCGGCGCACTCTGGAATGCGCGTTCGTACCAGGCATGAGCGCGCTCGGGCGTGCCTTCAAGCGACGCGAGCCGCGCCAGCTCGACGAATGTCGGCGCAAACGCGGTGGCAATAACGAGTGATTGCTCCAGCGCGGCCCGCGCTTCATCGTAGCGGCCGCGCAGCCTCAGCAACTGCGCGCGGGCGGTCAGCGCAGCGGCGTCTTGCGGCTGCAGCGTCAGCCAGGCTTCGATCTCCTCGGCTGCGCGCACCAGTTCGCCGCGCTCAAGACGCTGCTGGATTCTGGCGAAGGGCGTATGCGGTGCAGGCAGCAAGGTCATCAGGTGCATCGTTCGGGGCATGAATCCGGTTGGCGAAGCCGCTAGCGGATCGGCCGTGCCAGCAGGTCGTCGAAGAGCGCCGCATAGGTTGCGACCAGTTGGCGATTACCCGGCAGATAGCGCGCAATCAGGCCGCGCTGCTGCTCCCGGTACCAGGAGGCATGCGCGTCGTGGGTCTCGATAGCTTCGATCAGGCGGCGTGCGCCTTCATCGGCATCGTTGCCCTGGTAGTAGTAACCCAGATCGCTGCATAGCGACGCGTTGTGGACCAACGGATAGCCTTGCCAGCACACTTCGAGGTAGAAGTAGTTGAGCGGATTTTCGAGCTGATGCGAAATGACAATATCGGTGTTTTCAGCCAGAAACAGCGGCGTTTCGTGCCGGCCGAGGAAGACTGCCTTGTGATCGCGGACAATATCGAGCTGGTTCATCAAGGCGATGAAATCGACGCTCTCTTTCGCAATACTCTCGGCGTTCGTGACCTGCAGCAGCGCGATACTGTCAGGCCACTGGCGATAGGCCAGCTCGGCGATCAGCGCCGGGTACAGGCAGAACTTGACCACATTGAGATTGGGCTCCATCACGCTCAGGCGCCGCGCACCGGCGCGCGGCCGGTACTCGCCGGCGTTCGGCAGACCTTTGACACGCTCATCGAGAAACATCGGACTCCAGACAAACGGCACGACCCGGCCCGTTTGCCGGCGCAATACCTCGAAGTACGACTGGCTGATGGGAGCCACCTGCGGAATGATCCAGATATCGTCATAGCGCCGATTGACGAACAGCGTCTCGCCCCACATCGGCTTGCGGAACAGCACCGATTCCATGGCGTGGACATACTCGAAGCCGCAACAGTACGACACGAGCCGCACGTTGCGCTGCTTAAGATAAGCAGTTTGCCCATCGTCGATCTGGCCGCCGAGTTCGATCAGCACATCGAGTTCGTCTTTCGCGGCTTCAAACGGGAGCGTCGGATAGCGGGTCTGGTCCCACGGCAATGCTGCCGTGACAGCGACTGCGGTGGTATTCACGAGGACCACCCGCGCGATCTGCGGACAATGCCGCAAGGCCTCCGCCAGAAACGCGGCATTCTGCTTGATGCCGTTATTCCAGAGCGTTTCGGCCTCGTGGTGCAGACCGATCGTAATGCCGACGCGCAGCCCGTTCATGGCGTTGCAATCTGGCTCTGGGCCGCTGCCCGGTCCTGGGTTTGACGCGGCACGTAACCGGTCAGATGCCACTGGCCGTCGTCGCCCAGCCGGAAGCTCAGCAGTTCGAACATCGTGCGGCCGCTCGCGAGCGTCGTGGCGAAATCGACGTTCGCATACAGGCCATCGGGAATCCCCTTCGTGCCACTGTACTGAATTCGCGTGACCGAGGCCCAGCCGCGCCGCGTCACGGCCCCAACCGACTGCCGCGCCTGTTGCATCTGGCTCGTAAAGCGCTCCTGCGGCACACTCGCCTTGACGAACGGCGCCGCGTCCTGCCAGAGCGCCGCGTAGTGACTGGTGTCGAGTTGCTGCAGAACCTGGTTGGCGTCGTTCAGCAGTTCATCGGCCGAGGCGCCCTGCTCCGCAAACGCGAGCGTCGGCCCGCAAACCGTCACACCGGCAAGCGCCAGCGCGGCGATAGCACGCGCGGCCGGCGAGGAGCGTGTCGGCCTGACAATCCGGTCAAGCGAGAAATATGTCTTCATGATGCGGTTCGAAACTCATGCGTTAAATAGATGTGCGGCAAATGCAGTGCAGCGAAAACCGGTGACACCCGGCGGCATCATGCACGCCGCCACTGTCAGGCGGACGTATAGAGCGCCGCCAGTGCGTCGCTATAGATGCGCACGTTGTCGTCGTTCTCCGGGTCCAGTCCGTGCAGAAACGCATTGGCGGTGCGCCGGTAAGTCTCGAGATGCGTATCGTGCTCGGCGTAGGCGCGCTGCAAGGCTCGTCCACCCTCCTCGCAATCGAACTCGTGATAGCGGTAGCCGCAATCGCCAATCAGGTGCGAGTTGTGAATCAGCGGATAGCCGCCGTACAGCGCCTCATAGTAGACGTAGTTCTGGGCGTTTTCCCAATGATGGCTGACCACCACGTCCACGTCGCTTGCCACCACCCGGCAAAACGGAAAGCGCCCTTCGAACGAGGTCAGGCCGTGCCTGACGATATTCAGGCTGCGGGCGAAGCCGTTGAAGCTCACGTGCTCTTTCAGATGGAATGTGTTGTAGGCCCAGACGTGTTCCAGCAGATCCGGATTGGCGCGATGCGCCGCCTCGCAGGACAGCAGCGGCACGAAGCTCGTCTTCACCATGCAGATATTCGGCTCGAAGATGCCCGCGCGCCAGCGCCGCCGCCCCGGCCGGTAACCGAAGCTTAGCCCCTCGGGCAGGCGCGCGGCCTCCCGCTCCAGCACCAGCGGGCTCCACAGATGCGGCATCAGGCGCACCGGGCAGCGGAAGGTGCTGGCGTAATACGGCATGCAGGTGTTTTCGTATTCGGGCAGCGTCCAGACTTCGTGATACGGCGCCGCGTTAATCAGGAGTCCATGCGGCTTGTCGAAAATCATCCGCTCGATGTCGATGACATAGTCGTTGCCCACCCGCATCGAGACGATCTTGCCGCCGCGCTCGCGAAACGCCACCACCCACTCGCGCGACAGTTGGGCGCTCATCTCGATCATCACGTCGAGCGCCGTGGCCGCTTCGTCCATGTCGATCAACGGCACCGGCGAATCGGCGAGGAAGTTCTTCGCGTCCTCAGGCCGGCCGTCGCCACCGCCCGCGACGAGATAGGTAGCGTCGACCAGCGGCGAGCGCATCAGCAGCATCACGAGAAAAATGCAGTTCTGGTAGATGCCGTTTTCCCACACCGATTGCTCGCCTTTGCGCACGTAGATCGACACGCCCACGCGCAGCTTGCGGGGCCGGGTACCCAGGCCGGGTTCGATGCTCATGGGCGGCTCGCTTGAGTGGCAAACGCCGCGTCGCGGCACAGATGCAGGAGCCGTGCCGCATACGCGTCGAGATTGGCCTGGCTAAACTGATCGAGCGCTGCGAAGACGCGTTGCGAGCGGGTGCGATACTCGGCCAGCCCATTGGCGTGCTGCGCCGCTGCGTGTTGCAGTTGCGCCGCCCCCAGACGCGCATCGAAGCCAGGGTAGTAGTAGCCCGCCTCTTTAAGCCATGGCGAATTGTGGATCAACGGATAGTCTCCGTAGAGTGCGTCGAGATAGCTGTAGTTCTGTTCGTTCTGCCATTGATGCGCAACGATGGCGTCGGCATGCTGCACCATGAAGCCGACAATATCGTGGCGGCCATGAAACGTGGCCTTGTGCTCGCGCACCAGATCCAGTGAATTGGCGAAGTACAGCATGGTGGGATGATCTTTGAGGTGCAAGGTGTTCAGCACGTGCATCGCCTCGACGAGGCCGCGATCGGCACGGTAGGCCTCGTCGCAGACCAGCATCGGGATGCTCGAGGTCTTCACCACCGAAATATTCGGCTCGAAAATCGCCACTCGCAGGCCGCGGCGCGCGCCGTCGCGAGCTTCCCCGGCAGCCGCGGCCTCGGCCCGGTAGCCGTAATGCATGCCGAGCACTTCGACTTCCCGCATGCGTTGCTGGACGAATTGCGGATGCCAGATAAACGGCGCCTCATGCACGTCGCAGCGGTGCAGGAGGCGCATCATCGGTGCAAAGGCGGCGTCTTTGGGCAGATACCAGACCTCGTCGCAGCGGTCCGGCCGCGGCGCATGAGTGGGCTTGGTGAAAATGGCCGGTTCGGCGAGCGCGACATACGGCTGGCCGCAGCAATAGAACACCACCTTCTTGCCGCGCGCGCGCATCAGGTCGAGCCACTCGATGTCGAGCGCCCCGCCCATCTCAAGGATCACGTCGACTTCGTCGGTGGCTTCGTGCGCTCTCATCAGGCGCAGGTTGCGCGCGGACAGATCCACCTGGGCGGGCATGACCCCCTGATCGCCGACATCGATCAGTACGACCGACTGCACGAACGGCAGGCGCTGGAACAGCTCCGCCAGAAAAATGACGTTCTGTCCCAGCCCGTTTTGCCAGATGTTCTGGCCGGTGTGAGTAATGACGGAAATGCCGATGCGCATGTTCACACTCAGGTTGATACGGGTCTTACCAGGAATACCCCACCCCGGCGTTGACCAGCACGTGAGCACCGTCCGTTGCGCTGGCTCCCACCTTGATGATGGTGTTTTGCGTGATCCGCGCGCTGGCGCCGATGGCGATAGCACTGTATCCCGCATAATTCCCCACCCCGGCGGCAATCTGGAAGGTCTTGCCCTGTTCGACCTGGGGCAGACCGGCCAGCGCGCCGGCCATGGCCACGCCCGAATACGCCGCGCGCGCCACGTCGTTGATATTCTGCTGAACCCCCTCGAGTTGCGCAACGTTTACCGCATCGGTCGGGTTCACGCCGGGCGCCACGTTGGTAATGGTCCGCTCGTTACCCGGCGAGCCGACCGACACCGAATTCGCTTCGCTTGCCACCGAGCCGGAGCCGATCGCCACCGAATTCGACCCGGACGCGGTTGCGTTGGCGCCCACCGCCGACGAGCCGGAACCGGTCGCCTGCGAGCCGGAACCGACCGCGACCGTGTTGTTCGAACTCGCGGTCGAGTTGCCGCCGATCGCCACCGATTCGGTGCCGCTCGCGCTCGCCGCGCCGCCGGTGGTGTTCACCGCGACGTACTTCGAGTTGCTCGAAGCGTTGTTGGTCGTGGTTTGCGACAGTTGGGTCAGCTGACTGGTCGTTTGCGACAGTTGCGTTTCGAGTGCATACAACTGGCTGCCGTTGACCGCATCCGTGCTGTTCGCGGTGATCGCCCCGGCGGCGACGTTGGTCAACGCCACAGCGGAAGAGGCACCGACGCCGCCGAGCGTCACGCTCGTATGTGCGGCGCTGTCGTACAGCACGGCGTCGCTTGCAACCGAAGCCACGGCTTGCAACTGGCTGACGTTTACCGCATCCGTGGGTGCGGTGCCGGCCGCGACGCCGGTCAACTGGCGCGCGCCTGCCGTGCCGGTGAAGTCGACGCTGGTGCCGCCCGTGTTGGCGCCCACCGTGATCGCACCGTTGCCCGGCGCGCCGCCGACCTGTTGCACCAGACCCACAGTGCCGTTGGCGATGCCCGTCGACAACGCAGTAACGTTGCTGGTGGCCGTGTTCAGACCGGTGGACAGCGAGGCGACGTTGCTATTGGTCGTGCTCAGGCCCGTCGACAGCGACGCCACGTTGCTGTTGGTCGTCGTGAGGCCGGTGGACAGCGAGGAGACGTTGCTGTTGGTCGTGCTCAGGCCCGTCGACAACGACGCCACGTTGCTATTGGTCGTGGTGAGACCGGTCGAGAGCGACGCCACGCCGCTTTGCGCGGTGCTGACACCGGTCGACAGCGAACTGATGCTGCTCGAGGTCGTCGTGGACAGCGAAGTCAACTGGCCGAAGTTGACCGCATCGGTCGGGTTCACCCCGGCAGCGACGTTGGTCAGCGTCACCGGCGTGGTCGAGCCGACGCCACCGAGCGTCACCTTCGTGTGGGTCGAGTCGTCGTACTGGACCGAATTGGCCAGGCCCGTCGACAGTGAGGCCACGTTGCTGTTGGTCGTGCTCAGGCCGGTGGAGAGCGAGGTGATGCCGGTCGAGGTCGAGGTCGAGAGCGACGCTACGCTGCTGTTAGTGGTGCTCAGGCCCGTGGACAGCGAGTTCACGCCGCTTTGGGCTGTGCTGATGCCGGTCGAGGTTGAGGTCGACAGCGACGCCACGCTACTGTTCGTCGTGCTGATGCCAGTGGACAGCGAGCTGAGGCCGGTCGACGTCGAGGTAGACAGGCTCGCCACCGTGCTGTTGGTGGTGCTGAGGCCGGTTGAAGTCGAGGTCGAGAGCGAAGCCACGCTGCTGTTGGTCGTGCTCAGGCCCGTTGACAGCGAGTTCACACCACTTTGGGCTGTGCTGATGCCCGTCGAGGTTGAGGTCGACAGCGACGCCAGGCCGCTATTGGTCGTGCTCAGACCGGTAGACAGCGAGCTGAGACCGGTCGAAGTCGAGGTGGACAGGCTCGCCACTGCACTGTTGGTGGTGCTGAGGCCGGTCGAGGTCGAGGTCGACAACGAGGCCACGCTGCTGTTGGTCGTGCTCAAGCCTGTGGACAGCGAGTTCACGCCGCTTTGGGCCGTGCTGATGCCTGTCGAGGTCGACGTCGACAGCGACGCTACGCTGCTGTTGGTCGTGCTCAGCCCCGTGGACAGCGAGTTCACGCCGCTTTGGGCCGTGCTGATGCCCGTCGACGTTGAGGTGGACAGCGACGCCAGGCCACTGTTGGTCGTGCTCAGTCCAGTGGACAGCGAACTGAGACCGGTCGAAGTCGAGGTGGACAGGCTCGCCACTGCACTGTTTGTGGTGCTGAGGCCGGTGGAGGTCGAGGTCGACAAGGACGCCACGCTGCTATTGGTTGTGCTCAGGCCCGTTGACAGCGAGTTCACACCGCTTTGCGCCGTGCTGATGCCGGTCGAGGTTGAAGTCGACAGTGACGCCACGCTGCTGTTCGTCGTGCTCAAGCCCGTTGACAGCGAGTTCACACCGCTTTGCGCTGTACTGATGCCGGTCGACGTTGAGGTCGACAGCGACGCCACGCTGCTGTTGGTCGTGCTCAGGCCAGTGGACAGCGAATTCACGCCGCTCTGTGCTGTGCTGATGCCTGTCGACGTTGAGGTCGAGAGCGAAGCCACGCTGCTGTTGGTCGTGCTCAGCCCCGTTGACAGCGAATTCACGCCGCTCTGTGCCGTGCTGATGCCTGTCGAGGTTGAGGTCGACAGCGACGCCACGCTGCTGTTCGTCGTGCTCAAGCCAGTGGACAGTGAGTTCACGCCGCTTTGAGCTGTGCTGATGCCTGTCGACGTTGAGGTCGAGAGCGAAGCTACGCTGCTGTTGGTCGTGCTCAGCCCCGTTGACAGCGAATTCACGCCGCTCTGTGCCGTGCTGATGCCTGTCGAGGTTGAGGTCGACAAGGAAGCCACATTGCTGTTCGTCGTGCTCAGGCCCGTCGACAGCGAAGCGACGCTGCTGCCTGCCGAGCTCAGACTCGTCGAGAGCGACGCCACGCCGCTCTGCGCGGTGCTCACGCCGGTCGACAACGAGCTGACGCTCGTCGAGGTCGAGGTGGACAGGCTGGTGATGCTCGAAACCGTCGTGCTTGCCACCGAGTACAACTGGCTGCCGTTGATGGCGTCGGTACTGCTGGCGCTCACGAGACCGGCAGCGACGTTCTGGATACGGCGCTCGGTGCCCGGCGCGCCTACGCTGACCACGCCCGCCGCAGAGCTGGCGCCCGCGTATGTGCCAAAGGTCTGGCCGCCAATCGTCGTGCTGCTGACCGTTCCCGTTCCACCGGTAGCGGTCGTCGCCGTACCGGCCGTCACCGCATTGGCGCCCAGCGCGACCGAGCCGGCCACGCTGGCGTTGGCGCCGTTGCCTACAGCGACGCTGCTTGCGCCGGATGCCGACGCGCTGGTTCCCGCGGCCAATGCGTCGACGCCGGTCGCGCCGTCATTGTTGTAGTTGGCTTCCTGGGTGCCGTTGTCGTTCACGCTGTAGTAGTGCGTCTTCGCCGCCTGAATCCCCGTCGAGGTCGAAGTCGACAGCGAAGCCAGGCTGCTGTTGGTCGTGCTCAGGCCAGTCGAGAGCGAAGTCACGCCGCTTTGGGCTGTGCTGATGCCCGTGGAGGTCGAGGTCGACAACGAAGCAAGGCCGCTGTTGGTCGTGCTCAGGCCCGTGGACAGCGAGTTCACGCCGCTTTGGGCTGTGCTGATACCCGTCGAGGTCGAGCTCGACAGCGAAGCCACGTTGCTATTGGTCGTGCTCAGGCCCGACGAAATAGATGCCACACTGCTGCCGGCGGTGCTCAGGCCCGTCGAGAGCGACGCGACATTGCTGTTGGTGGTGCTGAGGCCCGTCGACAACGAGGTCACGCCGCTTTGGGCCGTGCTGATACCCGTCGAGGTCGAGCTCGACAGCGAAGCCACGCTGCTGTTGGTCGTGCTCAGGCCGGTGGACAGCGACGCGACGCTGCTGCCTGTCGTGCTCAGACCCGTCGAGAGCGAAGCCACGCCGCTCTGCGCAGTGCTCACACCGGTCGACAGGGAACTGACGCTCGTCGACGTTGTGGTGGACAGGGAGGTCAGTTGGCCGTAGTTGACGGCATCGGTCGGGTTCACCCCGGCAGCGACGTTGGTCAACGTCACCGGCGTGGTCGAACCGACGCCACCCAGTGTCACTTTCGTGTGGGTCGAGTTGTCGTACTGGACCGAATTCGCCACACCCGTCGACAGCGAAGCCACGTTGCTGTTGGTCGTGCTCAGGCCGGTGGACAGCGAGGTGATGCCCGTCGAGGTTGAGGTCGACAGCGACGCTACGCTGCTGTTCGTGGTGCTCAGACCCGTGGACAGCGAGTTCACGCCGCTTTGGGCGGTGCTGATGCCCGTCGAGGTCGAGGTCGACAACGAGGCCACGCTGCTGTTGGTCGTGCTCAGCCCAGTGGACAGGGAGTTCACGCCACTTTGCGCTGTGCTGATACCTGTCGAGGTGGAGGTCGACAACGAGGCCACGCTGCTGTTCGTCGTGCTAAGGCCGGTGGACAGCGAATTCACCCCGCTTTGCGCCGTGCTGATACCTGTCGAGGTCGAGGTCGACAAAGACGCCACGCTGCTGTTGGTCGTGCTCAGGCCTGTCGACAGGGAACTGACGCTCGTCGACGTCGTGGTGGACAGCGAAGCGACGCTGCTTTGCGCCGTGCTGATGCCCGTTGACGCCGAGGTTGAAAGCGAAGCCACATTGCTATTGGTCGTGCTCAGCCCAGTCGACAGCGAGTTCACGCCGCTTTGTGCCGTGCTGATGCCGCTCGAGGTCGAGGTCGACAACGAAGCCACGCTGCTGTTGGTCGTGCTCAGGCCGGTGGACAGCGAGTTCACCCCGCTTTGCGCCGTGCTGATGCCAGTCGAGGTCGAAGTCGACAGCGACGCCACGCTGCTGTTCGTCGTGCTCAGACCGGTGGACAGCGAGTTCACCCCGCTTTGCGCCGTGCTAATACCCGTCGAGGTCGAAGTCGACAGCGAGGCCACGCTGCTGTTCGTCGTGCTCAGACCGGTGGACAGCGAGTTCACCCCGCTTTGCGCCGTGCTAATACCCGTCGAGGTCGAAGTCGACAGCGAGCTCAGACCAGTGGACAGCGAACTCACCGAGGTGCCCACCGAGTTGAGCTGGCTTGCCACCGAATACAGTTGGCTGCCGTTCACGGCATCCGTGCTGGACGCCGTGATGCGGCCTGCCGCTACGTTCGTGATCTGCCGCTCCGCGCCCACTGCGCCGACGCTCACCACGCTCGTCGGGGTGGCTCCGGCGAAGCCGCTCAAGGTGGTCGAGCCGATCGTGGCGCTGCTGGTGGGATTCGCGGCAGCCGTCACCGAGCCGTAGCCCAGCGCTACATCGCCGGCGTTGTTGGCGACGGCCGTCGGCCCGATCGCCACACTGTTCGCGCCGAGCGCCTGCGAGTCCGCCAGTGTCGAATTGGCGTGGAAGTACTTGATGCCCTGGCTGTCAATGTTGCTCAGCGCCGACCCTACGTTATTGACGGTGCTGGTCGTGCCGTTAGCGTTGTACGTGGTGTACGAGGGAGCGGAAACTGCGCCGGTCGTGGCGTTATAGGTCGAGCCGCCGCCCAGCGCGGCCGCCGTGCTGGTGCCCAGCGCATTCAGATTGGTCTGGACCGTGCTCACACCGGTCGACAGGCTGGTGATGCCGCTGTTCGCCGTGGCGAGGCCGGTGGAAGTCGAGGTCGACAGGGAGGTCAGGCTGCTATTGGTGCTGGCAAGACCCGTCGACAGCGAACTGACAGAGCTGGTCGTACTGCTCAACCCGGTGGAGAGCGACGCCACGCTGCTGTTGGTGGTGCTCAGGCCTGTCGACAAGCTGGCGTCCCGGCTGACCGCCGTGCTCAAGCCGGTCGAGGTCGAGGTCGACAGCGCAGTGACGTTGCTGTTGGTGGTGCTCAGGCCCGTCGACAGCGATGCCACATTGCTGTTGGTGGTGCTCAACCCCGTCGACAGCGAAGCCACACCGCTTTGCGCCGTACTGATGCCCGTCGAAGCCGAGGTCGACAGCGCCGTCACACTGCTGTTCGTGCTGCTCAGGCCCGTCGACAGCGACGCCACATTGCTGTTGGTCGAGCTCAACCCCGTCGACAACGAAGCCACACCGCTTTGCGCCGTGCTGATGCCAGTGGATGCGGAGGTCGACAGGCTCGAAATGCTGCTGGCCGTCGTGCTCATACCCGTGCTCAACTGTGAGACCGTGACCGCATCTTGCGGTGCCGAGCCGTCGGCAACGTTGGTGATCCGCCGCAACGCGGTCGAAGTGCCTACCGACACTTCGGACAGCGGCGCAGCCGTACCCGTCAAATAGCCCGTGCCAGTCGGGGCCGCAGCACCGGTCGTGCTGCCAGCGCCAATCGCGACGCTGTTCGCATACTTCGCCACCGAGTTGGCACCTATGGCAACCGACGAAGTACCAGTTGATGTCGCATTGAGACCTATCGCAGCAGAATTGCCTCCGGATGCGGTAGCCTGGGTGCCGATTGCCGATGCGTTGGTACCCGATGCAATTGCCTGGGTACCGACCGCGGACGCGGTCGCGCCTGAGGCGTTCGCCTGAGATCCGATCGCGCTCGCGTAAGACCCTGACGCCTGGGACTGGCTACCGATCGCCGACGAGGTGTACCCAGCCGAGCCGGCCCCGTTACCGATGGCGGTGGCATTGTATCCGCTGGACACCGCCTGGTTGCCGATCGCTGTCGCGAAGCCGGAGGAAGCGCTTGCCGTTGCCAGATTCCCGATCGCGGTTGACCCGGCGCCGGTGGCATTTGCGTTCGAGCCGATAGCGATCGCACCCGTTCCCGACGCGGCTCCCCCGCCAGCCGAATACTGTGCGTTCGCGATATTGCCAACCGCCACGGTAGCCAGAGCGGCCATGGTCAGCAACTTCACCGCTCGGGACTTGCTCGGTTTGCCGCGCGCGGACGAGATTTCCGATGCAGCTACCCACGCACCGAGGGCCTCATTCCAAATGGTTCTGTACGACTTATTCATTTTTGCAAAGCCCTCTCAGGTAACGCGCGACACTAACCGACTCACCGGCATTGAACAGACAAATCCATCCGGCTTTCTAAAACCGAAATCCCGACGCGCATGAAATTTGGGATGGACGGATTTTATGGGTTTCGCTTTTTCCAAATTGACAAGCAATGCAAATTGCCGAAGCCGGTTTTGTTAAATATTGTCAATATCGATGATTCGAGCCAAAATCCCCGCTCGAAAAAATGAAGTGATCACTGAAACGCAGTAAATCGCCGATGGCCTGATATCGCCGCTTCAGGAGCGGGGAAGCGCCAGCCGTGAGGCTGCTAAAACGTGCCTGGCTAGAGGCGCTTATCACACGAGAGTAGTGTTACCAGGATGCCTGCCGGCAGTCGCCGCAGCCGCCCAGTTTCATACGAACGTTTTCTTCAGGCGATTTTATAATTATCAGATTTATACTCAACACCCACATTATCCAGCATCCCACCCGCCTCTTTAATCGATATGCATCTTTCTTAACACTATTACATCGATGCTCAATCCGTTTAAATCAGACAAATACCGACCCGACAGCTCCCCTTCCTTAAAGATCATCGAATTTAACAATATTTAAACTTTTCCAGCATTAACCTGTTAATTCTTGACAGTCTTTCCCGGCAAGCACCTTTATGCTTGGGCGCATTACAGCGTGGCAGCCGGCAAGACGATTACCCGGCTTGAAAACGCCGACGAGGTGACCAGAGGCTGGCCAGGGCCGGCCGCCCATATTTCAAAGGAGCGCGCAGTGGAACGCACCGCACATGCCGCGATACATCTGATCGACCAGGACGCCCCCGAGCAGGTGGTGGAACCGTCGAGCCACGACGCAGAGCTTGCGCAACGGATTCGCAGCGGCCTGCGGGCTGGCGAGTTCAGCGTCGCCTATCAGCCGGTAGCGCACGCGCAGACCCTCACGCTGCTCAACGTCGAATGCCTGTTGCGCTGGCAGCATCCCCAGTACGGCCCGTTGCTGCCCGAATGCTTTGTGTCGGCCTTCGACGATCCTCAGACCGCCCGCGCGGCCAGCGAATTCATGCTCGAAGCGGTGTGCCTGCAACTGGGCGAGATGCGCCGGGCCGGCCTCGTTCTGCCGCCCGTCACCGTCAATATCCAGCCTGCGCAACTGCTCGACGAAACGCTGTGCGACACCATCCGCGATGCGACCCGGCGCAACGGCATCGATCCGCTCCTGCTCGAACTGGAACTGGTCGCCACCGAAGATGCGGCGACGCTGCTGTCCACCCGCGAGTTCACGCGCTCGCTGCGGCAACTGGGGGTGCGGCTCGCACTCAACGATTTTGGTTCGGGATACTCACCGCTTTCGTTGCTGGGTAGTGCCCATATCGACACGGTCAAGCTGGCGCGCAGCTTCATGGCGCGGGTTCCCTTTGCGCCGCGTGACTGCGTCGTGATGACCGGTCTGCTCGACCTGCTCGAGAGGTTGAAGATGCGTGCGGTTGTGGAAGGCGTGGAGAGCGAGGCGCAACTGCGCTGGCTGCGACAGCGCCCGGAGGTCTATGTGCAGGGCTATCACGTCGCGCGGCCGCAAGCCCAGCTTGCGAACGCGCTCGCGCTCAATTGAGCGGCGAGATACCCCGCCGCTTCATCGGCTCAGGCGACTTAAGCAACTTAAGCAACTTAAGCGGCTCAAGCCGTTTAAGCCGCCTAGCTCGAGGTGAAGCCTACGTACGGACCGGTGCCGCCGCCTGCCGACGCGGTTCCGCTGATGCCGTAGTAGACATGACGCCCGTAGAAGAACGGCATGCCCAGATCGAAGGTGCCGTTCAGATACGAGGCCAGATTGTTGAACGCATAGTTGCCCGAAGCAAACAGGGTGTTCGCGTTGGCCACGTTGAAATCGATCGTGGCGTTCACGGAATTGCCGCCTGTAATCGCAACCGAGCGCGCCAGCGTCGAACTGGGCACGAAGTACTTCAGACCGTTGGTCGCAATGGTCGCATCCTGGAAGAACAGTACGTTCGAGCCCGAATCGAAAAATGCGTTGTCGCTGAAGGTAACGCCGTTGTAGGTCGCGGTGAAGTCGCCGGACGAATCGGTCGTGAGCACAGTCGCCCCGCTGCCTGCCAGCGTGTTGTTGGACTGCGTATCGATACCGAACACCAGCGTGCCGGACGCCGAGGCCGCACCGCTCGTGCCGACCGCCGGCATCTCCAGCACCACGCCGTTGTTGTCGGTGGTGAAGTACTGGACCGGATTGCCCACCTGTTGCGCCAGCTGCCGGTTGGCGACACTGCAGGTCGCGCCGCTGCACGCATAGTAGTGGCCCGTCGGGCTATTGGTCACGCACTGGCTGCCGCAGTCCTGCGGCGCCACGCCGACACCGAGAATGCCGTTCGCCCCCAGATCCGAAGGCTGCGAAAAGGCCGGCGCCTGCTGGCAGTCGCTTGGCGCAGTCGCGGTAAGCGCCGTGTCTTCCATCACCTGGATGGGCACATTCTGCCCGACTTCGCCGCCCAGCTTGATGTCGGCATTGCGCACGGTGCCCCACGAGTAGCCGCTGCCGAACAGGGCGCACTCGGCCACTGTCGCGCTGCCGGAGGTCTGCAGCGTGAGCGTGTTGAGCGTGGTCGAGGCGATCGCCGATGCGAACAGCCGCAAGCCGAACGATTCGGTATCGACCAGCACGTTGTTGATCGTCGTACAGTTCGATGTCGCATTGGTGCCCGCGGTGCACACGGTGACGCTCGCCATCGGCGCATTGGCGCGATTGAACTGGGTGACCGAAACCAGCACCGGCACCGTATTCGCTGCGGTACTCGCGGTCGGCACTGCCGTGGGATTCGCCGAACTCAGGGTGCTGGTTGTGGCGGGCGTGCTCGCCGGAGTGCTGGCCGAGCTCGTGTTGCTCGAATTGCTGGTCGTGGTGTTGCCGGTCGTGGTTGCCGAGGAAGAGCCGCCGCCTCCGCCACCGCACGCAGCCAGACTCGTGAGGAGCGCCGCGACAAGCGCCCACGCCATGGTTCGCATCGTATTGATCTGGTTCATTGCAGGTCGTCCGCACTGATACCTTGTGGAAGCGCTTGAGGCAGATATGCCCGGCCTGTGAAATTGCCCATGTGGCCGCCGGTCTGCACAACCAGGCCGTCCGCCTGCACCATCACGGGGCCGTGGCCGCCGCCCTGGGCCGCGCGCGCCGAGCTGATCCCTTGCAGGTACTCGGGGAAATAGCTGCCGAGCAAAGTGTTGAGGGGCGCCATCTGCGGGCCGTGCCACACCACCGCAAAGACAGCGCCGTTTTGTGCGATGTACTCGCGCACCACGGTGCCGCCGCTCAGTGTGGTTTCGTCGACGGTATAAGCCACCGCGGCGCTGCTGACGTGCTGGACCAGCCTCGTCGCCCGGCCCGCACTGTTGGCCGGCCAGGTCGGTGCGCTGCCGAGTTCGGCGTGCGCGGGTATGCCGGCGGCCAGTGCCGTCATGGCGGCCGCCGCACAAAGCATGCTGGTTCTCATTCGATATCCCCCTGTGATTCATCGCGCGAAGGCGCGGGATTTCACATTTCGCGCCTTACACAGGACGAATTATTGGGGGAACGTAGGAATTTCGATTCGCAGAAAAGAGCGGGAGAAATGGCCCATTTGCCGATTTGTGCGGCTGCCCGCTGCGGCTTGCTGCACGGGGCCGAGCGGGCATTCAGCAGGGGCAATTGTTAAATCTGAAGATTGCCGGATGACGGCGTGACCTAGCCGTTGCGCGCACGCCGGGGATTGGCTCGCAGCGCATCGATCTCGTCGAGCAGATCGAGCACCAGCGCAATCCCCGGTGGATTGATTTCGAGGTCGTGCGCAAGACGCCGGGCGGTGCGCGCACGGCGCAACGACGCGCCGCTAAAGCGCCACTCGCCCGGTTCCGCGCCGTGCGGAGCGAACGCGCCTTGCGCGACCCACAAGCTCAGTTCCTCTTCTGAGGCACCGCTCGCACGGCACAACTCGACGAGCGTGAATTCCATCTCTTCGTTGACTATCTGGCCTTCCAGGTAAGTCGTCACGGTCTCTTTCATGATCAGCGGTCATCCATAAAAATGGGCGCGCGGGTCGAAGCTGAACGCCTGGCGCATCACGTCGTATGCGGCGGTAGCGCGCTCCGTGTCGGCCGGCGGCAAGACAATGTTCAACGCCACATACAGATCGCCGGGCGGCGTCCCCGGAATGCCCTTGCCCTTGAGCCGCAAGCGCCGTCCGCCGTGCGAGTTTTTCGGCACCGTCATTTCGACGGAACCGTCCGGGGTCGGCACGGTGATCTGCGCGCCGAGCGCCGCTTCCCAGGGCGCGACCGGCAGGTCGAGCGAGACGTCGCGGCCGTCCACCCGAAAGCGCGGATGATCGCGAAACGCGATCTCCAGATAGAGGTCGCCGGCCGGCCCGCCGCCCACTCCGGGCGCGCCCTGCCCCGCGAGCCGCAGGTGCTGCCCGGCGCGGATGCCCTTGGGCAGCGTGACGTTCAACGTGCGTGTTTGCAGCGTGAGATGCCCCTGCTCGTCGAGCACCGGCATTTGCAGGGAAATAGCGCGCTGCGCCCCGCGATAGGCGTCTTCCAGATCGATCAGGATCTTGGCGTGGTGATCCTGGCCGCCCATCGCGGCCGCGGCGCCCTGCCGTTGATGCGCACCGGGGCCATGACCCCGGCCGAACATCGCCTCGAAAAAATCGTTGAGGTTGGCCTCGCCTGCCGCCTCCTCGCCCGCTCCGTGAAACTCGAAACCTTCGTCCCAGTTCGGCGGCGGCTGGAATTCCTGGCCGCTTTGCCACTCGCTGCCCAGGCGGTCGTAAGCGGCGCGCTTTTCCGGATCCTTGAGCACCTCGTAGGCCTCGCCCAGTTCCTTGAAGCGCTCCTCGGCGTCCGCGTGCTTGCTGACGTCAGGGTGATACTTGCGGGCAAGCTTGCGGTACGCACGCTTGATCTCGTCCTGGGCGGCGCTGCGCTCCACCTCGAGGACGGCGTAGTAGTCCTTGTATTTCATATGAAAGACAGACCTATGGAAGGTGAGGACGGCACTGCGTTCAGATCCGGCTGCCCTATTACTCTATACGACAACGCCGCCAGCGTGCCGCGAGGTCTGTGCAACTTCATGGGAACCTCGCGGGAACTTCGCTGCAACGTCAGGGCCGCGGGCCACGATTCGCGGCCTCCGTATCGAACGGGACTGGCATGATCCATGCGCTCCGCGCACAATGCGTAGTGGCTACAATGACCGAATCGACGCAGCCACGGCGGCCCTTGGGCGAGCTGTCCTTCAACCCGCATGACACCGGTGCTTTCGGGGGTGGTGTATGCGTAAAAAAATATCGAGCGGCGCATGAACGAACCCAGCGGTGCGCCTCACAACAAGAGTTCGACCCTGCGTATGCGTATTACCGCCTTGATCCGTCTGCCGGCATTCGCTGCGGCCTGCACCTTTGCTGTTGTGCTCACCACGGTGCTCGGCACGTGGTGGCTGGTGCGCGAACAATCGCTGCAGACGGCGCGCGGCCAGTTCGAGCAGCGCGCCGCTCATATCACCAACGATCTGCAAGAGGAACTGGCGACCTGCGAGTACGTGCTGCGCAGCGCGAGCGGCTTGCTGGCGGTGTCGCCGACGCTCACGCCGGAGGCCTGGCGCCAGTACGTGACGCGGCTCGATATGGACGACACCTTGTCCATCGTGCGTGCGCTCGGCTATGCCACGTTGGGGCGAGGCGCGGCGGCGGTCTCTGCCGAGGACAGGCCGTTTGCGACCGTCCAGCTGATGACGCCAGCGCGAGCCGAAGCGCCCGCCACCGGCTACGATCTGGGCCGCGACCCCACGCGGCGCGCGGCCTTGCTGCGCGCGCTGGACAGCGGCGAGCTGACACTCGACGCGCTGGCGGCGCCGACGAACGCGACACCCGAGCCGCCCCACACCCATCTTGAACTGTATCTGCCGGTGCACGGTCATGGGGCGCCGGGGGCTGCTGCGGAGGTGCGCGTTCCCGTTGCGGGTTCGGAGACTGCCGCCGCCTCTGCGGCGTCTGCTGCGGCAGCAGGCGCTGCTGCCTCCTCGGCTACGACAGGCGCGGCAGCCGACGCACATCCTGACTTCGATGGCATGCTGGTCGCTGTCGTCGATCCCCGACGACTGTTTGAGCGCGGCATGTCCAATCAGTCCGGTATCGATCTGCAGGTGCTGGCCGGCTCGCCGGCCACTACGCTATACACCTCGACGCCCGGCGACACGGCGAGCGATGCAGCGCCGCTCGTGCGCAAGACCGACACGCTACGCTTTGGCGGCGAGGCGCTCACGCTGGTCTATACCACCAGTGAGCGCTACCTCGCCGCCGGCAACGACTACACAGCGATGACCGTGCTGGTTGCCGGGCTCGCCAGCGCGATGCTGCTGGCCGCTCTCGCGTGGTTGCTGGCGCGGGCGCGCAGCGGCGTCTCCGTCTGAGCGCTGCACGCAGATCGGACACGTCGATCAGGCCACTCAAGGTGTGCAGCGAGCGAACCCGCGCACGCCGTGCTCACACCGTAACGACAATCTTGCCGAACTGCTGGTTCGATTCCAGGTAGCGGTGCGCGTCGACAATCTGATCCAGCGTGAACGTCCTGTCGATCACCGGCTTGAGGGCGCCGCTCGCCAGGCCATCGAGAATGAAGCGCGTGGCGCGTTCGAGCCGCTGCGCGTCGCTCACGATCTGCTTGTACTGGTAGCCGTGCACCGTCAGCATCTTGCCCAGCACCGGAAACAGCGGGAACGGTGTCGCATCGACGTTGAGCGCGCCGTACACGAACAGGATGCCGTGCGGGGCCAGTGCGTCGGCGAGCTTGGGCAGCATCGCACCCACAACCGGATCGAACGCGACGCGCGCACCCTTGCCGCCGGTGATCTCGTGCACGCGAGCCGGCAGGTCCTCGTAATCGGTGGCAATCACATGGTCGGCGCCGAATTCAAGCAGCGCGTCCTGCTTGTCGCGCGAGCGGGTGGTGGCTATCGGGATCGCCCCCACGCTCTTCGCTATCTGGATCGCAGCCAGCCCGACGCTGCTCGACGCCGCGGTCACAATCACCGTGTCGCCTGCCCCAAGCTTCGCGATCTCGATCAACGCGCCCCATGCGGTGACGTATTGCATCCAGACCGCAGCCGCTTCGCTCCAGCCGAGCGAAGCCGGATGCTTCACCAGCGACGCCGCCGGCACAGTCGCCACTTCGCCGTAGGTGCCCCAGCGCGTGATCGAGAGCGGTGGAATCAGGCTGACCGCGTCGCCGACCTTCAGCCCCGTCACGCCGCTGCCGAGCGCGCTGACCACGCCCGCCGCTTCATAACCGAGACGGGCAGGAAATTCGCCCTCCTCGACGTATTGTCCTGAACGGAACATGGATTCGGCGCGGTTCAGACCCAGTGCTTTCACCTGCAGCGTGACTTCGCCAGCGCCGGGCGGCGCCACCTCGACTTCCTCGATTTTCAGTACTTCTGGGCCGCCATATCCATGGAAGCGCACGATTTTCGGCATCTTGGTTCTCCAACGTGTTGACGTGCAACCACTATAATTGCCGCCAAACAGCAGATAAATCGCGCTTCCACTCGTTCTCTTGAAACATCTGGTTTCTAATCATGGATCGCTTGACCAGCATGGCGGTTTTCGTGAAGGTGGCGGAAACCGGATCGTTTACGGCGGCGGCCGCCGCGCTCGGTGTCTCGTCGCAGATGGTCGGCAAGCACATCCGCTTTCTCGAGGCGCGCTACGGCATGCAGCTCATCAACCGCACCACGCGCCGCCAAAGCCTGACGGAAGCGGGCCACGCGTTTTTCGAAGGCAGCAAGGCGGTTTTGCTGGAAGCCGACGCGGCGGAAGCACTCGCCGCCAATCTGCTCGCGGCGCCGCGCGGCAAGCTCAAGGTGAATGCTCCGGTGAGCTTCGGCGCGCACAGTCTCACGCCGATCCTGCCGCGCTATCTTCAGCAATACCCCGAGGTGCAGCTCGATCTGACCTTGAGCGACCGGATCGTCGATCTGGTCGATGAAGGTTACGACGCCGTGATCCGCATCGCCCCGCTCGCGGATTCCGGGCTGATTGCGCGGCAACTGGCGCCGTACCGGCTCGTGACCTGCGCGGCGCCGGCTTACCTCGCCGAACGCGGCATTCCGACCCGGCCCGAGGATCTGGCGCACCACGAATGCCTTGGCTTTGCGTTTTCGACGCGCCCGCCGATACCCGAGTGGGAATTCGTCAGCGCACAAGGCGAGCATTCGGTGCGCGTGACCAGCCGGTTTTCGGTCAACAATGGCCAGGGCCTGCGCAGCGCGGCGCTGGCGGGCCTCGGCATCATTCAGCAACCGCGCGAAATGCTCAGTGACGATCTCGCCGCCGGCCGGCTAGTGCAGGTGCTGCCCGCTTACGAAGCGCCAGCGCGGCCGATGCATTTGCTGTTCGCGCGGGACCGCCGGCCCACGCCGAAGCTGCGCAGCTTCATTGACTTCGTGGTGGCGGCGTTCGGTTGAGAACGCGGTGGGTGGTGGAAAGCTGTGCTGCCCTGTCCCGCCGCGCCAGGCGGCTACTCTCCTGCCACCGGTTGCGCCGCGGCTCGCACGCGCGCCGGCGTGCTGCGGGCAGTGCGCGTGAGCCAGTAGGTCGCAATCCGGTCGAGCGCCGTGCACATGACCAGATACACGAAACCGACGAACAGGAAAATCTGGACGGGATAGACCATCAGGCGGTTATTCACCTGGGTGGCGACAAACGACAATTCGCCCACGCCGACGATATACGCGAGCGAGGTATCCTTCACCAGCGAGACCCACTGGTTCACGAACGACGGCGTCATGATGCGGATTGCCTGAGGCAGCAGCACATGACGCAAGGTTTGCATGCGTGTGAGACCCAGCGACAGTCCCGCCTGCCATTGACCCGCACCGACCGCCAGAATGCCCGCGTGGACCGAATGCGCGAGATACGCGCCGCCGATCAGCGAAAGCGCGCAGACCACTGCTGCAAGGCCCGGCACATTGACATGGAACACGACCGGCAGCAGAAAGAACGTCCAGAAGATCAGCATCAGCACCGGGATCGCGCGAAAGAAGCCGATCACGAGCAGCAAGGGCACACGCGTGATGCGGCCGGCCATTGCAAGCGCGATGCCGCCCGCCACGCCGAGCAGGGCCGAGGCAAGCGCCGACGTCACCGCCAGTACGAGCGTCAGGGCTGCCCCGCCGAGCGGCCCCTCAGGAAACGCGCCGACCAGCAGATACGGCAGGTTGTTGACGAACAGCGACCATTCCATCGTCAGCGCCTCGCCAGTGCCGGGTCACGCCGATGCGCGACGACGTGCGACACCGCCTCGATCAGCGCGACCGCAGCGATATACAAAACAGTGGCCACGCCGAACGCGGCGAAGGTCTGAAAGGTCTCCGTTTCCACCTGACGGGCCGCATACGACAATTCCGCGAGGCCGATCGCCATGGTCAGCGAGGAGTTCTTGACGAGGTTCATGTACTGCCCGAACAGCGGCGGCAGCGAGATCCGCACCGCCTGCGGCAGCACCACATAACGGAACGCCTGCCGTGGCGTGAGGCCAAGCGCGGCAGCGGCATGATGCTGGCCCTCCCGCACGCCGCGCAATCCGGCCTCGAACTCCTGGGCGATAAAGGCCGCCGTATAGCACGTGAGCCCGAGCCAGCCGGCCACGAATTCAAATGACGGCCAATGCAGCGAGAACCACGCCAACTGCACGCGGTGCGGTGCGTTGAGCCATTGCATCAGCGCATCCGGCAACAAGGTCGCCACGCCGAAATACCAGAACAGCAATTGCACCAGCAGCGGCGTGTTGCGAAACGCGACCACATACCCGCGCGCCACGTGGCGCAGCGCGCGCAGGCGAGCGTGACGGCACATTGCCAGTCCGAAGCCCGCCAGCGTTGCGGCAATGGCCGCGCAAAGTGCAAGGCCGAGCGTGACGCCAAAGCCTTGCCACAACCACATCAGATACTTCGGGGCGAGCCACACCTGCATTGTCTAACCTGCGGGAATTTCATCGAACTGCAAAACGCCGGCGGGCACGCGCCGGCGCAAGGCTATTTAGCCTGTCTGCCTCAGACCTTGTCGCCGATCTTGAAGATGCGCACGAGCGGCGTCTTCGTCTGCGGACCGAACCAGCGGTTATAGATCTGCGCGGCCGAGCCGTCGGCTTCAAGTCCCTTCAGCGTGGTGTTGACGAAGGCCGTCAGGCGCGTCTCGCCCTTCGGGATGCCGACGCCCATATAGTCGTTGGAGATGGTGAACGGCGGGATTTCGTAATTCTGCTTGTCCGGCACGTTGGCGAGCAGGCCGACCAGCTTCGGACCGTCCTGGGTGATCGCCTGAACGTTGCCCGCACGCAAGGCCGCAAATGCGAACGGCGTGTCGTCATACGCGACAATGGTGGCCTGCGGGAATTTTTCGCGCAGCGTGATCTCGTTGGTGGTGCCCTTGTCGGCGCCCACGCGCAGACTATTGATCTGGTCAGGCGACTTCAGCACGCCCTTCTTCGCAAGAAACTGCTGACCCGATGAAAAATAAGGAATACTAAAATCGACCTGCTTGGCGCGCTCGTCGGTGATGGTGAAATTGGCCAGCACCAGATCCACCTTGTTCGAGGTAAGGAACGGAATGCGGTTGGCCGGATTGGTGGGCTGCAGTTCGAGTTTCACGCCAAGCTTGTCGGCCAGCGCCTTCGCGTAGTCGACATCGAGGCCGACGATATGGTTGGTGGCAGGATCGACGAAGCCGAACGGCGGATTGCTGTCGAAGGTAGCGACGCGCAGCACGCCGGCTTTCTTGATGTCGTCGAGACGATCGGCGTGGGCGACGCCCGAGACCGTGAACATTAACCCCATCAACCATGCAGCGAGCGTTCTGGATTTCATTTTTATGGACCTTCTGGTACGAGTGTGTGTGGCAACCGGGCGGCTCGACCCGGCAATCTGGCAACTGAGTAAGCAAATAAGCGGCACCGTTCGAGCGATGCACGAACGCCACCATAGCAGCCGCGGCCCGCCGGCAGAACCAAGAAATGTTCCTGTAATAAGCGGCTTTTCTGCTAAGCAAGACAATGATTTGCAAAGACAGATTCGTCGTTTGCCGTGGCGCCGGACGCTGACTAGCATCGAGGCTCCGCAGTCAGATCTTGAGGAGTGTTGCCATGTCCGAGCGTGCCGCTTTCAAGCCACGGGTGATCGAACCGGTGGCCGTCAATCAACCCGATGGCCTTGGACTCGCGGTCGAGCTATGGCTGGCGCGGCCGGTCGACGGTATCGCCGGGCGCGCCGTGCAGATTCATTTGCGCGGCGATGCACGGATGGCACAGGCGGAGGCATTGCGCGACCTGCTGCATCAACTGGGCACGGATATCGTCGTGGCCTGACCTTGGCGCGGCGGCGCGCCTGCGCCGCCCGATTTTCACCGCATTCCCGCCCCCCTTACCCC
>NZ_SCNV01000067.1 GCF_005503145.1 Burkholderia sp. 4M9327F10
GGGCAACAGCAGGGCAACAGCAGGGCAACAGCAGGGCAACAGCAGGGCAACAGCAGGGCAACAGCAGGGCAACAGCAGGGCAACAGCAGGGCAACAGCAGGGCAACAGCAGGGCAACAGCGGGACAGCCCCGCTGACACGTGGCGCCATTCGAACTGCGGGCGCAGGCAGGGGGCGCGGTGGGCGCGCCCCCCAAACCTCATGCGCGGCTGGCCAGCCACGCATCCACGCGGGCCAATGCACCGCGTAACGCCTTCTCCAAATGCGGCGTCTGCGCCATGCTGCCCCACAGCAGCCGATCGGCGCAGAACGCCTGCAGCGGATCGGGCGCGGCAAAGAAGCCGCGCGCCACATGCTCGTCCATCACGCCATCTTGATACGCATACGGCAATTTGCCGGCCTGCCAGCGCTCGAGAAAGCGGAAGAACAGCGCCGGCAGCACCGCAGTGGCGGCCGGCTCGACGCCGCGCTCGAAGCATTCGGCGAGTGTCGGCGCAATGAAGCCGGGGATCTTCGAAAAGCCGTCGGCTGCGACGCGCTGGTTGGTGTCCTGAATATGGGGATTGCCGAAGCGATCCAGCACGATATCGCGGTAGCGCGCCAGATCGAGCGGGCTCGGCGTGAGGCAGGGGATCACGTCCTGGGTGACGTAATCGAAGGCGAACTGGCGGATTTCCGGGTCGTGCGTGCCTTCGTGGATGTAGTTCAGCCCCACCAGCGTCCCCGCCCACGCGATGCAGCTATGGGTGGCGTTGAGGATGCGGATCTTGGCCTCTTCGTACGGCACGACCGACTCGACCAGTTCCGCGCCGACCCGTTCCCACGCCGGACGTCCGGCACAGAAACGGTCTTCGATCACCCATTGGATAAACGCCTCGCCCATCACCGGCACCGCGTCGTCGAAACCGGTGGCGGCCAGCACGCGTTCGCGCACGTCGGGGGTAGGCCGCGGCGTGATACGGTCGACCATCGAGCTCGGCGAGGTCGTGTTGGCGTCGAACCAGGCGCGCAGCGCGTTGGCGTTGCGCTGCTCCAGAAACTGGCTCATTCCCGCATGAAAGCGTTCGCCGTTGCTGCGCAGGTTGTCGCAGCTTTGCAGCGTCACCGGGCCGGCATTGCGCTGCATGCGCGCTTCGAGAATCGCCGCCAGCGCGCCGTAGATGGTGGTGCGCGCGCCCTTGAGGTCGGCGGCGAGATCGGCAAGGGAGGTGTCGAGCTGGTCGTGCTCGTCGAGGTAGTAGCCGCCTTCGGTCACGGTGAACGCGATGATCTTGCAGGCTGGATCGGCGCCGGCTGCGATCAGGCCGTCAAGGCTCTCGGACCACGGCACGACGCGTTCGATTGAACGCACCGTCTCATACGCCCGCTCACCGGCAGGCGTCACGGTTTCGAGCGTATAGACGCCGTCTTGCGCCGCGAGCGCGTCGAGCACGGGATTCATGTCGCCGCGAATATTGCCCACCGTGAGCGACCAGCGCGCTTCGCCTTCCTTGCGTAGCTCGTTCAACCGGTGCAGATACCACGCCTGATGGGCGCGATGAAACGATCCTGCGCCTATGTGCAAGATCACCTGGGCGTCCGCGACGCCGCCTTGGCCGCTACTCATGTGCGTCTCCTGGAAGTGCTTCGCGCACGGTCTGGGCGTGCGCTTTCTGATTCGGAGCATTTGCTCTGCATGTGAGCGAATGATCGTACCCGGCGAATCGAAAGTCAAGGCGGCAAACGCCTCAATCTGTGGCGCAGCGCCGCGTGGCGGGCCTTGTACGGACTGGGCAGGGAGTGCGCTGCGTTGTGTGGAGCGACTTCGCGGGGCTGCTGCGTTGCATCAAATTTGACCTTCAAAGCGTCCGGACTAACCCGAATGCAAAAAAGTATCGGTCCGCGGTTTCATTTTTAGTGGTGCGCCGCGCCTTTGGGGGTTAACTTTCACTACACAAACCGAAGCCCGGCGGTGCACTCAAAACCAGCGCTGCAGCCAGGCCGCTTCAATGGAGGAAGACACGTGCAACCCGATCTCGAACTCGTGGCTGTGCGCCGCGACGAATCGTTCAAGGCGTGGTACCACGGTTATCCGTACCGTACGGTGCGCTGGCATTTTCACCCCGAATACGAAATCCATCTGATCGTGGCGACCACGGGCAAGATGTTCGTCGGCGATCACATCGGCAGCTTTGCGCCCGGCAATCTGGTGCTGATGGGGCCGAACCTGCCGCACAACTGGGTGAGCGACGTGCCCGAGGGCGAGACCATCGAGCAGCGCAATCTGGTCGTGCAGTTCGGCCAGGAGTTTGTCGCGCATTGCATGGAGAGCTTTCCCGAGTGGCGCCAGGTGGAAGCCTTGCTGGCCGACTCGCGGCGGGGCGTGTCGTTTGGCGCGCAGACCAGCGCGGTGATCCGGCCGCTCTTTCTCGAACTGCTGGAGGCGCGCGGCTTGCGGCGCATCGTGCTGTTTATGTCGATGCTCGAAGCACTGGTGAGCGCTCAGGATACCGAACTGCTGGCGAGTCCGGCGTATCAGGCCGATCCGACCGGGTTCGCTGCGACGCGCATCAATCATGCGCTGTCGTATATCGGCAAGAATCTGTCCTCTGAGTTGCGCGAGTCGGATCTCGCCCAACTGGCGGGCCAGAGCGTCAGCGCGTTCTCGCGCTATTTTCGCCGCCATACCGGCATGCCGTTCGTGCAGTACGTGAACCGCATGCGCATCAATCTCGCCTGCCAGTTGCTGATGGACGCGGAGTTGAGCGTGACCGACATCTGCTACAAGGTCGGCTTCAACAACCTGTCCAATTTCAACCGGCAGTTCCTGATCGCCAAGGGCATGGCGCCCTCGAAATTCCGCCGCTACCAGCAGTTGAACGACGCGAGCCGCGACGCCTCCGAAGAAGCGGCCGCCCGTGGCGCCGGCATCGCCAATGCGCCGGCAATCGTGCCGGCCGTCCAGACCCATAGCCACACGCGGACCGCCCCGGCCGCCTATCCACCGACGTAACGCCTCACCTCACCCGTGTTTCAACACTCATCGCGTGGCTCAAGACCGCGCGAGGGATGTACTCATCCTCAAAATCTGGAGACAGCCATGACGCAAACCACGCTGAAGCAGCTTCCGTTCAATTCCATCGCGCATCGTGCGCGCCTGTCGGCGATGTGCGCGGCGCTCGCGCTTGGCATGTCGCTCGTCGGCGCGAGCGCTGCCCATGCTGCGCCGCTGAAGATCGGCATGACGTTTCAGGAACTGAACAATCCGTACTTCGTGACAATGCAAAAGGCGCTCAACGATGCGGCGGCATCGATCGGCGCGGATGTGGTGGTCACCGACGCGCACCATGACGTGAGCAAGCAGGTGAGCGACGTCGAAGACATGCTGCAGAAGAAGATCGACATCCTGCTGGTGAACCCGACGGATTCGACCGGCATCCAGTCGGCAGTGGTCTCGGCCAAGAAGGCTGGCGTGGTGGTGGTTGCCGTGGATGCGAACGCGAACGGTCCGGTCGATTCGTTCGTCGGCTCGAAGAATTTCGACGCCGGTCAGATGTCCTGCGATTACCTCGCCAAGTCGATTGGCGGCAGCGGTGAAGTGGCGATTCTCGACGGCATTCCGGTGGTGCCGATCCTGGAGCGCGTGCGCGGCTGCAAGGCCGCGCTCGCCAAGTTTCCGAACGTGAAGATCGTCGATACGCAAAACGGCAAGCAGGAGCGTGCCACCGCCCTGACCGTCACCGAGAACATGATCGAGGCGCATCCCAACCTCAAGGGTCTTTTCAGCGTGAACGACGGCGGCTCGATGGGCGCGCTCTCGGCCATCGAATCGTCGGGCAAGGACATCAAGCTGACGAGCGTGGACGGCGCGCCTGAAGCGATTACGGCGATCCAGAAGCCGAACTCGAAGTTCATCGAAACCTCCGCGCAATTTCCGGCCGACCAGGTGCGCACTGCGCTTGGCATTGCGCTCGCCAAGAAGTGGGGCGCCAATGTGCCGAAGGCCATCCCGGTCGACGTGAAGCTGGTCGACAAGAGCAACGCGAAGGGCTTTAGCTGGTAAGCCGTATGCGAGCGGCGCGCCCATGCAGCATGCCGTGCCGCTCGTGCAGCAAAGGAGGACCCGATGGACTCGATACTCAAGCTTGACCGTATTACCAAGAGCTTTCCTGGCGTGAAGGCGCTGCAGGGCATTCACCTCGAGATTGCGCGCGGTGAGATTCATGCGCTGCTCGGCGAGAACGGCGCGGGCAAGTCAACCTTGATGAAGATTTTGTCCGGCATTTATCAGCCCGACGAAGGGACCATCACGCTGGATGGCGAGGAGCGGCACTTCGCCAGCTATCACGATGCGGTGGCCGCCGGCGTGGGCATTGTGTTCCAGGAGTTCAGCCTGATTCCATACCTGAACGCGGTGGAGAACATGTTTCTTGGCCGCGAGTTGCGCAATGGCGTCGGCATGCTCGACCGGGCACGGATGCGGCGCGCCGCGGCGGAGATTTTTGCGCGGCTGGGCGTGACGATCGATCTCTCGGTGCAGATCCGCGAGTTGTCGGTCGCGCAGCAGCAGTTCGTGGAAATCGGCAAGGCGCTCTCGCTCGATGCGCGCATCCTGATCCTCGACGAACCGACGGCGACGCTCACGCCTGCCGAAGCCGGGCATCTGTTCGCGATCATGCGTGAGCTGAAGCAGCAGGGCGTGGCGATGATCTTCATCTCGCACCACCTCGAAGAGATCTTCGAAGTGTGCGACCGCATTACCGTGCTGCGCGACGGGCAATACGTTGGCATGACGGAGGTGGCGCAGACCGACGTGGAGCGGCTCGTCGAAATGATGGTGGGGCGGCGCATCGAAAGCAGTTTTCCGCCCAAGCCGCCGCTGCGCAGCGATGCGAAAGTCGTGCTCGACGTGAATGCATTGCAGTTGCAAAAGGACGGACCGGTGAATCGCTTCTCGCTGCACGAAGGCGAGATTCTCGGCTTCGCCGGACTGGTCGGCTCCGGCCGCACTGAAACCGCGCTGGCGGTGATCGGCGCGGATCCTGCCCACGTCAAGGACATTCGCATCAATGGCGTGGTGGCTAACCTGTCGGACCCGGCCGACGCTTTGCGGGCCGGCGTCGGCATCCTGCCGGAGAGCCGCAAGACCGAAGGGCTCATTACGGACTTCTCGATCAAGCAGAACATCTCGATCAACAATCTAGGCAAATACCGCTCGCTGCGCTTCTTTATCGACCAGCGCAGCGAAGCGCGCGCCACCGCCGACATCATGAAGCGCGTCGGCGTCAAGGCGCCGGGTATGCATACCGAAGTCGCCACGCTCTCTGGCGGCAATCAGCAGAAAGTGGTGATTGCGCGCTGGCTCAACCATCACACCAACATCCTGATCTTCGACGAACCGACGCGCGGCATCGACGTCGGCGCGAAAGCGGAGATCTACCTGCTGATGCGCGAACTCACTGCGCGCGGTTACTCGATCATCATGATCTCGTCCGAGTTGCCGGAAGTGGTCGGCATGTGCGACCGCGTGGCCGTGTTTCGTCAAGGCCGCATCGAAGCGATCCTCGAAGGCGACGAGATCGACTCGAACGCCGTGATGACCTATGCCACAGCCGGCTCTTCTCGTGGAGCAAGCCATGAACACGCCTAATCCTTCTTCATCGCCCAAGACATCCGCCGTTGGCGGCAACACGGCCGGTGCGCCGGTTCGTCTCTCGTGGGCCGTCCTGAAACGCTCGACGGTGTTCTATCCGTTCATCGGTCTGCTGGTGGTGTGCCTCGTTATGGTGTTCGCGAGCAACAGCTTTCTGTCGGCGGCGAATATCGAGAACGTACTGCGCCAGGTGTCGATCAACGCCATCATCGCGGTCGGCATGACCTGCGTGATCCTGACGGGCGGCATCGACCTCTCGGTGGGGTCCGTGATGGCGCTCTCGGGCACGCTCGCAGCGGGCCTGATGGTTGCAGGGATGAATGCGGTGGCGGCGCTGGTGGTGGGCATTGCGGTGGGCCTCGGCTTCGGCGCGGCGAACGGTTTTTTCGTCGCTTATGCCGGTATGCCGCCGATCATCGTCACACTAGCGACCATGGGCATTGCACGCGGCCTCGCGCTGATCTACACGGGCGGCTATCCGATCGACGGCCTGCCCGACTGGGTCGGCTTCTTCGGTAGCGGCAAGGTGCTGGGCGTGCAGGCGCCGGTCGTCATCATGCTGGTGATCTACGCGATTGCGTGGGTGCTGCTCGAACGCATGCCGTTTGGCCGCTACGTCTATGCGATCGGCGGCAATGAGCAGGCCACGCGGCTCTCCGGTGTGCGCGTGGCGCGCGTGAAGCTGATCGTCTACATGCTGGCGGGGCTGACCTCCGCCTTCGCTTCCATCGTGCTGACCGCGCGCCTGATGAGCGGTCAGCCGAACGCCGGCATCGGCTTCGAACTCGATGCGATTGCCGCGGTGGTGATGGGTGGCACATCGATTTCCGGCGGACGCGGCTCGATCATCGGCACGTTGATCGGCGCGCTGCTGCTCGGTGTGCTGAACAACGGCCTGAACATGGTCGGCGTGAACCCGTATGTGCAGAACGTGATCAAGGGCGGAATCATCCTGCTCGCGATTTATATCAGCCGCGATCGCCGCAAGTGATCTCCCGCTTCGACCGATTGATTTTCCTTTCTCGCAGGACAAGGCAATGACGACTCAAGACAATACGCAGAACATGACAGCCATCGTCTGTCATGCACCTAAAGATTATCGCGTCGAACGGGTAGCCAAACCCAGGGCACGCGCGCATGAACTGGTGATCCGCATCGCGGCGTGCGGCATTTGCGCGAGCGACTGCAAGTGCCACTCCGGCGCCAAGATGTTCTGGGGTGGTCCCAGCCCCTGGGTGAAAGCGCCGGTGATTCCGGGGCATGAGTTCTTCGGCTTTGTCGAGGAACTGGGCGAGGACGCGGCCGAACATTTCGACGTGAAGGTGGGCGACCGCGTGATCGCGGAACAGATCGTGCCGTGCGGCAAATGCCGCTATTGCAAATCCGGCCAGTACTGGATGTGCGAAGTGCATAACATCTTCGGCTTTCAGCGCGAGGTCGCGGACGGCGGCATGGCCGAGTACATGCGCATCCCGCCGACCGCGATCGTGCACAAGATTCCTGATGGCATCTCGCTGGAAGACGCGGCAATCATCGAGCCGCTCGCCTGCGCGATTCATACGGTCAACCGCGGCGATCTGCAGCTCGACGATGTGGTCGTCATCGCGGGCGCGGGACCGCTCGGCCTGATGATGACGCAGGTCGCGCATCTGAAGACGCCGAAGAAACTCGTGGTGATCGACCTGGTGGAAGAGCGTCTTGCGCTCGCCCGCGAGTATGGCGCGGACGTCACCATCAATCCGAAGCAGGACGATGCGCTGGTGATTATCCAGTCGTTGACGCAGGGTTATGGTTGCGATGTCTACATCGAAACCACCGGTGTGCCGGCAGGGGTCACTCAGGGCATGGACCTGATTCGCAAGCTCGGACGCTTCGTCGAGTTTTCAGTGTTCGGCAGCGAGACTACAATGGACTGGTCGGTGATCGGCGACCGCAAGGAACTCGACGTGCGCGGCGCGCATCTGGGACCGTACTGCTACCCGATTGCTATCGATCTGCTGGCGCGCGGGCTGGTGACGTCGAAGGGCATTGTGACGCACGGCTTTTCGCTCGAAGAATGGGACGAGGCGATCAAGATCGCGAACTCGCTCGATTCGATCAAGGTGCTGATGAAGCCGCGCGCCTGACCCGATGCCCGGGCGCAGCGCCGGAGCACCCGCCAGTGCACTCTGGCGCGCTCGTGCGGACATAAGCGCACGCAACAGGCGGCACAAGAACGGAGACAGTATGGATTACGTTATCGGCGTCGATATCGGCACCCAGAGCACGAAAGCGCTGCTGGTCGATCAGCACGGCGCGATCGTCGCGCAGCACGCGAGCAGCTACCAGCCGGATACCCCGAAGCCGCTCTGGGCCGAGCAGTGGCCGGCGGTGTGGCTGAAGGCGGTGGTGCTCTGCATTGCGCGCTGCGTCGAACAGGCCAAGGCGAAAGGCGTAGCCGCCGCGTCGATCAAGGCCGTTTGCGTGAGCAGCCTGTACGGCGGCTCGGGCATTCCGGTCGACAGCGAAATCCGCCCGCTTTATCCCTGCCTGATCTGGATGGACCGCCGCGCGACCGATCAGGTCGAATGGGTGCGCAAGCATGTCGACCTCGAACGTCTCTACGCGATTACCGGCAACGGCGTGGACAGCTATTACGGCTATACGAAAATGCTGTGGCTGCGTGAGCACGAGCCGGATGTGTGGTCGAAGACGCGCTACTTCCTGCCGCCCAATGCTTACCTGATCTACCTGCTGACGGGCGAAGTCGCAGTGGATCACAGTTCGGCGGGCAACATCGGCGGCGTCTACGATATTGCGCGGCGCGACTGGTCGGACGAGGCGCTCGACATGCTCGGCATTCCGGCCACCATGATGCCGGAGCGGCTCGTCGACTCATCCGAAGTGGTGGGCAGCCTGCTCTCGCAATGGACCGATCAGCTCGGCCTGAAGGCCGGCACACCTGTGGTCGCGGGCGGAGTCGATGCGGCCATGGCGACCTTTGCAGCGGGCGTCACGCGCGCCGGCCAGCATGTTGCCATGATCGGCACCAGCATGTGCTGGGGCTACATCAACCAGAACGTCGATGCGCACCATGGCCTGATCAGCATGCCGCACGTGTTCAACGGCCAGCACGATATCTACATCTTCGGCGGCGCGATTACGGCGGGCGCATCGGTCACGTGGTATCGCGAGCAGTTCTGCCATGCCGAAACCGAAGCGGCGCGTTCGTCGCCGCACGGCGATCCGCATAAGCTGCTCGAAGAGGCCGCCGAAAAGATTCCCGCGGGTTCGGACGGCGTGCTGTTTCTGCCTTATCTGATGGGCGAGCGCAGTCCCGTATGGGATGCGAAGGCGAGCGGCGCGTTTGTCGGCCTGAGCCTGTTTCATACGCGGGCGCATTTGTATCGTGCCGTGCTGGAAGGCGTGTCGTTTGCGCTCAAGCACAATATCGAAGCGGGACGCAAAGGCGCGCAGTCGCTCGACGACAAGCTGATCGTCGTAGGTGGCGCAGCGCATTCCGACCTGTGGATGCAGATCATTGCCGACATCACCGGCTATACCGTCTTCACCATCGAGCAGGAAGTGGAGGCCGCAATGGGGGCCGCGCTGCTGGCGGCGGTGGGCGTCAAGCTGGTGTCGCACGAGGCGGCGCAAGGCGGATGGGTCACGCTCATCGAGCGGGCCCGGCCGGCCCCCCAGCGTGTCGCTTTGTATGCCGAGCGCTTTGGCGTCTACACTGATTTGTACCCTGCCTTGAAACCGGTCATGCACCGGCTGCAACCCACATGAAAACGACCTTCGATTTTTCCGGGCGCTCGGTGCTGGTGACGGGCGCGTCGAGCGGTATCGGCCGCGCTACCGTCGAGTTGCTGTGCGAGAGCGGCGCAAGCGTTGTGGCGGCGGCGCGTAACGTCAACGAACTGGCGCGCCTCGCGGAGGAGACTGGCTGCGAGCCGCTGGTGCTCGATGTCGGAGATCCGGTCGCGATTGACGATGCCCTCGCCGGTCTCGATGCATTCGATGGTCTGGTGAATTGCGCGGGTATTGCGCTGCTCGAACGGGCGGTCGATACGAGCGCAGCGAGTTTCGATCACGTGATGGCGGTGAACGCGCGCGGTGCGGCGCTGGTGGCGCGGCATGTGGCGCGTGGGATGATCGACGGCAAGCGGCAGGGCAGTATCGTCAACGTGTCGAGCCAGGCGGCGCTTGTTGCGCTCGACGATCACCTTAGTTACTCCGCATCGAAGGCGGCGATGGATGCGATCACGCGGGCGTTGTGCATTGAACTCGGGCCGCATGGGATTCGCGTGAACAGCGTGAATCCGACGGTGACGCTCACGCCGATGGCCGTGCAGGCATGGAGCGATCCGGCTAAACGCGGGCCAGCGTTGCAGGGGATTCCGTTGCGGCGGTTTGCGGAACCGCGTGAGGTGGCGGAACCGATTGTGTTTTTGTTGAGCGATGCGGCGGCGATGATTAGCGGGGTGGCGTTGCCGATTGATGGGGGGTATACGGCGCGCTGAGCAACACGCGCGCCGTATTTGAGACTGGGTGCGATTATCGGGTGGGTGGACTAAAGCATCGTCCTCACATGCCACAACTCCGGAAACAGCACCACATCCAGCATCTTGCGCAGATACACCGCCCCACTCGTGCCACCAGTCCCCTGCTTGAAGCCGATAATCCGCTCAACCGTCGTCACATGCCGAAAGCGCCATTGCCTGAACGCATCTTCGAGATCGACCAGTTCCTCGGCCATCTCATACAGCTCCCAATGCTGTGACGGATTGCGATAAACCTCGAGCCATGCCGCTTCCACCGACGCGTCGTGCGTAGTCGGCTGCGTCCAGTCGCGCTCTAGCCGCTCAGGCGCAATCGCGAAGCCGCGCCGCGACAGCAACCGGATCACTTCGTCATAGAACGAAGGCGCTTCCAGCGTAGCCTTGACTTCGGCAAGTATGTCGGACCGATGCGCATGCGGCTTTAGCATCAGCTCATTCTTGTTGCCCAGCAGGAACTCGATCTGCCGGTACTGATGCGATTGAAACCCGGACGAGCTGCCCAGATACGGCCGCATCGCGGTGTATTCGGAAGGCGTCATTGTCGACAGCACATTCCACGCCTGCACCAGTTGCTCCATGATGCGCGAGACCCGAGCCAGCATCTTGAAGGCGGGCGGCAAGTTGTCCCGATGCACCGCATCGAGCGCGGCACGCAGTTCGTACAACGCGAGCTTCATCCACAGTTCGCTCGTTTGATGCTGGATGATGAACAGCATCTCGTTGTGATCGGGCGAGAGCGGATGCTGGGCGGAGAGGATCGACCCCAGCGACAGGTAATCCCCATAGCTCATCGACTTCGAAAAATCGAGCTGGGCGTTGTGCCAGCCATCGCTGTCGCCATCGCCGGCCGCCGCCGGCGCGTATGGTGCTTGCGGTGCTTGCGGTGCCGAGGCCGCGTGAGCCGCCGCAGCGCCGCTGCCGTGGCCAAAGGGGCATCCACCTTGAATCGGCGCCGCACCGGATGCTTCCGGCGAACCGGGAATCCCCGGCGTCTGGATAGAGTCGGTCATCGCGCGCTCCTCAGGTCACCGCACCGCGAGCGGCAAATTCAGGCGCACGCCAGGCCTCGGTGGCGAGTACCTCATGCAGCGTTTCGACGGCGTCCCACACATCGACAAAGCGCGTGTACAGCGGCGTAAAGCCGAAGCGCAATACACGCGGCTCGCGATAATCGCCGATCGCGCCGCGCGCGATCAGCGCCTGCATGACTTCATAACCGTGCGGATGTTCGAAGCTCGCATGCGAGCCGCGCTGCGCGTGGTCGCGCGGCGTGACAAGCGTGAGCGGAAACTCGGCGCAGCGCGCTTCGACCAACTGGATGAACAGATCGGTCAGCGCCAGCGACTTGCGGCGGATCGCCTGCATATCGGTTTGCAGAAACACATCCAGCCCGCATTCGACGAGCGCCATCGACACCATCGGCTGCGTGCCGCACAAGAAGCGCCCCACGCCGTCGTCCGGTTTGTAGACCGGGTTCATCTCGAACGGCGCGCGGTGGCCCCACCAGCCCGATAGCGGTTGCGCAAACGCATTCTGATGGCGGTGCGGCACCCATACGAAGGCCGGCGAACCAGGGCCGCCGTTCAGATACTTGTAGGTACAGCCCACCGCATAGTCAGCGCCGACGCCGTTCAGGTCCACCGGCACTGCGCCCGCCGAATGCGCGAGGTCCCACAGCGCAAGCGCGCCCTTGTCGTGAATCAGCTTCGTCAGCGCGGCCATGTCGTGCATGTAGCCGGTGCGGTAGTTCACGTGCGTGATCATCGCAATCGCGGTATCGGCGCCGATTGCCGCCGGCAGTTCGGCAGGGTCGTCGACGAGGCGCAACTCGTAACCGCGGTCGAGCTGCTCGATCAGACCTTGGGCGATATACAGGTCGGACGGGAAATTCGAACGCTCGGAGACGATCACGCGCCGCTTCGGATCGCGTTCGTTGGCGACGCGCACGGCGGCCGAGAGCAGCTTGAACAGGTTGATCGAAATCGTATCGGTGACCACCACCTCGTTGTGCGCCGCGCCGATCAGCGGCGCGAGCTTGTTGCCGAGGCGCCGCGGCAGCGCGAACCAGCCCGCGCTGTTCCAGCTACGGATCAGTCCTTCGCCCCACTCGGCGGCGATCACGGAGTGCGCGCGCTGCGCAGCCGCCGAAGGCGGCACGCCGAGCGAGTTGCCGTCGAGATAGATGGTGTTCGCTGGCAGCGCGAACTGCTCGCGCAGCGGACCCAGCGGGTCGGCGCGGTCGAGCGCTACGGCTTCGTCACGGTTTTTCATGGTGGTCCAGAGTAAAAAATCAGCGGGATCAGGTGAGGTCGGCGGCGGGCAGGGCGCGCAACACGGCGCGCACCGGGCTCGCATCGAGCGTGGCGAATTTGAGCGGCAGCGCGATCAGCTCGTAGTCGCCGGGCGCCACGTCATCCAGCACAATGCCTTCGAGAATCGCCATCCGGTGCGCGCGGATGCGGTGATGAGCGTCCATGGTCTTCGATTCCTGCGGGTCCAGCGACGGCGTGTCGATGCCGATCAGCCTGGCCCCGTGCGCCGCCAGCAGGTCGATCGTCTCGGGTGCGACCGCGCAGAACCCGCTGTCCCACGCCGTAGTGGGCGCATGCCGGTACGTGCGCAGCAGCACGCGCGGCGGCAGGCGGTCGAGCGCGCCGCGCACGTGCCCGGGGGTGACGAGCGGCGTGGCGCCGATGCAGTGGATCACACGGCAGCGGCCCAGATAGGCGTCGAGCGGTACCGCGCCGATGGCGGCGCCCTCGGCGTCGTAGTGGAGCGGCGCATCGGTGTGTGCGCCGGTGTGCGGCGAGAGCGTGAGCCGGGCGACGTTGACCGGCGAGCCGGCCTCCATGCGCCAGACCCGCTCGATCGTGACCGGCGTATCGCCCGGCCAGACGGGCGTTGCGGCGTCAATGGCGGGGGTGATGTCCCAGAATGTAGTCATGTCTCCGATGTGCCTTGCAGTCTATGGCAGGAATGATAGGCGGGGCTTCGCGAAATGTGCTTGCGAAAAAATCTCGTTTTTTGGGCTCCCTTGGAACATAATTTGATTTAAATAGGAAAGGGAGACCGAATATGAACGCGATCTCGCTCGACGCCACCGATTGCCGTATCTTGACGGTGCTTCAGCAAGAGGGAAGGATCAGCAATCTCGACCTGGCGGAGCGGATCTCGCTCTCGCCCTCGGCCTGTTTGCGCAGGCTGCGGCTGCTGGAAGAGCAGGGGGTTATCGAACGTTACCGGGCGTGCCTGAACCGCGAGGTGCTGGGCTTCGAACTGGAGGCGTTTGTGCAGGTGTCGATGCGCAACGACCAGCAAAACTGGCACGAGCGCTTCGCCGAGGCGTTGCGGGACTGGCCGGAGGTGGTCGGGGCTTTCGTCGTGACGGGCGAAACCCACTACCTGCTGCGGGTGCTGGCGCACAACCTGAAGCACTATTCGGATTTCGTGCTGCAGCGGCTCTACAAGGCGCCCGGCGTGATGGATATCCGCTCGAACATCGTCCTGCAGACGCTCAAGGAGGATTCGGGCGTGCCGGTGGCGCTGGTGCCCGGGGCGATGGCCAGAACCAGCGTGACGGCGGGCGACTGACGGGAAAGGCGGAGAAAGGGTTGGCTGCGGCCGCCTAGAGCGGCTTCAGGCCGTGGAACTGCCCGTTCTGAAACACCAGCGGCGCGACCTCGCCCGCGTCCTCGCGGATGCCGCAGCGTTCGACTTCGCCCACAAAAATGACGTGGTCGCCTTCTTCATAGCGGCTGCGGTTGTGGCATTCGAACCACGCCAGCGCGCCGTCGAGCACCGGCATGCCCGAGTCGCCCGCGGCGTGCGAGACGCCTTCGAAGCGGTCGCCTTTGACGGTGGCAAAGCGCTTGCACAGATCGAGTTGCGACGCGGCGAGCACGTTGACCACATAATGACTGTTCGCCTGGAACACCGGCATCGACGCCGAGCGGGTCGCGAGGCTCCACAGTACGAGCGGCGGCGCGAGCGATACCGAATTGAACGAGCTGGCGGTGATCCCGATCAACTGTCCCGATTCCGCCCGGGTCGTAATAACCGTGACGCCGGTGGCAAACTGGCCCAGCGCCTTCTTGAAGGCGACCTGGTCGAAATTGGGTGGCGTGGCGCGCTTCATTGGACGCGGGTCCACTGGGCAGGCCGGGCGGCCGCGGGTCGTGCGCGAAGGGAATGGATTGAATCGAAAGTCATGTAGAAAATCGGCGATTTGCCCCAATTTTAACGGAATCGCGGACGAACTGGCCGCGAACCTTGGCCGCTATCGGTACCGCTAGCCGCTGCGACCGGCGTGGCCGGTTGAGCGTGGCCCGGCCAACGTGGCCCGGCCCGAACGCGGGTGGCAATCAACTAGGAGCATGCAGCATGAGTCAGACAGGTGAAGTCGCCACCCTCGGTGGCGGATGTTTCTGGTGTCTCGAAGCAGTGTTTCTCAGCGTCGACGGCGTCAATGCCGTGGAGTCCGGCTACGCCGGCGGCCACGCGGAGCGGCCGACCTATGAGCAGGTGTGCGACGGCAACACCGGCCACGCGGAAGTCGTGAAGGTCGACTTCGATCCGGCGCGCATCAGCTACCGCGAAATTCTCGACATTTTCTTCGCGATCCACGATCCGACCCAGCTTAACCGCCAGGGCAACGACGTCGGCACGCAATACCGCTCGGTGATCTTCACGCATTCGGAAGCGCAACGCGAGACGGCGCTGCAGGCGATCCGCGAGATTGCCGCCGAAGGCATCTACGACGGGCAGATCGTCACCCAGGTGCTGCCGCTCGACGGCAACTACTGGCCGGCCGAGGCTTATCATCAGAACTATTTTGCGCAGCACCCGAATCAGGGCTATTGCTCGTTCGTGGTGGCGCCGAAGGTCGCGAAGTTTCGCCAGAAGTTCGCGCATCGGGTGAAGGCGGACTAAGCATAACGGCGGGGGCGGCTGCGCGCCCCTGACTGTGGGGGCCGCACGGCGCAAACTGTGTCTATGCCGGCTCGTGCGCCGGTGCAGCGTGCGCGCCGCCGCCTGCGCTTTCGTCCTTCAGACGCACGTAGGCTTCGATAATCGCCCGCGCCAGTTTCACACAGGTCAGCGGCGCCGATCCTTCCGCCTTGTTGTTCACCGCAATCACCACCGGCTGCCCGGCGATCGCATAACGGGCGGCCAGTTCGGCCAGCGCCGTGCGCGTGGCCGGATCTTCGTCGACCAGCCGGTCGAACGGCTCGTACTTGGCCTTCGCCTGTTCGTACTTGAAGCCGCCGTGCAGGCTCCAGCGCACGATCAGCGGGCCGGCCGGCTCGCCGTCGAGCAGCGCGAGCGCGGCCGCCTGGCGCAGCGGCTCCGGCATGCGCGCATGAATCCCCACGCAATACCGCACCCCAGCCGCTTTCAGCGTGCGGATGAAGCGCGGCGTCAGCAGGCAGGCGTCGCGAATCTCGACCGCGTAGCGCGTGCCTTCGGGCAAGGGCGGCAGCGCCGCAAGGAAGGCCGCGAGTTGCTCGATAAAGCCCGCCGGGTCGGCCAGCATCTGATCGGGCAGCGGCGAGAACTGGAACACCAGCGCGCCGGCCTTGGCGCCGAGGCCGTCGAGACATGGCCGCACGAACTCGTCGGCGGCCAGTTGGGCGTTCAGGAAGCACGGGTTGAGCGAGACCGGTTCGCCGCGCTCGGCGCGCACCGTGGCGTCCGTGACGAGAGCGGGCGCCTTGATGATGAAGCGGAAGTGTTCCGGCACCTGCTGCGCGTAGCGCAGGTAGTCGGTAACCGTGAGCGGCGCATAGAACGAGCGGTCGATGCTGACCGTGCGCAGCAGCGGATGCAGGCCGTAGGCGCTGAGGCCGTCGCGCGACAGTTTGCTGTTGCTGTAGTCGTCGCCGTAGACAATCCCCTTCCAGCCCGGAAACGACCACGTCGAGGTGCCCAGGTGAATCTGCGGCGGCAACCCGGCGGCGATTTCCAGTATCTCGGCAGAGGGTTCGGCCGCCAGCACTTCGCGGGCGCGGCGCTTTTTGGGGGCGGCGGTGGGCGCTTCGCGCGATTCGGCGTTGGTTTTGGCTTCCGGTTCCGTCTCGGCTTCGGTGGCCTCGGGCTCGTCTTCCTCTTCCCACAGCGAGGCGGCGAACGCATTGCGTGCCTGGCGCGTCCGGTTCGTGCCCGAAGCAATGCCTGAGTTGCTGCCTGAATTGCTGCCTGAGTTGCTACCCGGCGCAGCTTGAGAGGCGGGCGCAAGCACGCTCGCCTCGACCGGCATGCCGAACAGATCCAGTTGCCCGGCGTCGGCCTCCGGCGTGGTCTTCTCTCCGTAAGCGTCAGTGCCCGTTGCCGCATGCGTCACTGACGGAAATTCGCGTGCTCCGCCTTCGTCCATCGATTTCCGGTCTTGCTGTCAAAGGTTGCGCCGGAGCGGCTGCGCGGCGGTGCTGTGCTCCGGCGCAACCGCCTCACAGCGGTTTGTCGTACATGTATCGCCGCGACCACGGCAAGGTCTTTGCGCTGCGGCCGCTCTTGCGGCACACCACCTGGTAGATCGACACGTCGTCGTTCTCGAACGCATACGCGCAGCCGGCCAGATACACGCGCCAGATGCGGAATTTTTCGTCGTCGACGAGCTTGTGCGCCTCTTCCGCGTGGGTTTCGAAATTTTCCGCCCAGATATCGAGCGTGTGCGCATAGTGACGGCGCAGGCTTTCGACGTCAACCGCTTCGAGGCCGCCGCGCTGCATCGATTCGAGTGCGAGACTGATATGCGGCAGTTCGCCGTCCGGGAACACGTAACGGTCAATGAACTCGCCGCCGCCAAGCGCCGTTTCGCCGCTGTCCGAATCGCTCGACGTGATGCCGTGATTCATCGCAATGCCGTCGTCCACCAGCAGATCGTGGATTTTTTGGAAATAGCCCGGCAGATTCTTGCGGCCGACGTGCTCGAACATGCCCACACTCGTGATGCGGTCGAACTGGCCTTCCACGTCGCGGTAGTCCTGCAGACGGATCTCGATCTTGTCTTCGAGACCGGCGGCCTTGACGCGCGCAGTCGCCAGATCGAACTGGTTCTGCGACAACGTGACGCCCAGACACTTCGCACCGAATTTCGACGCCGCCCTCAGGACGAGCGCGCCCCAGCCGCAGCCGATGTCGAGCAGACGCTGACCGGGCTGCAACTGGATCTTGGTGAGGATGTGGTCGATCTTCTTGATCTGCGCCGTGGCGAGATCTTCATCGCCGTTTTCGAAGTACGCACACGAGTACACCATGTTCTCGTCGAGCCACAGCTTGTAGAACTCGTTGGAGACGTCGTAGTGATACTGGATGGCCTTCTTGTCCGACGATTTCGAGTGATTGAAGTAGCGCCGCACGCGCGCCAGCTTGCTCGCACTGGTGACGGTGCTGCGCGCCAGCGAGTAGCCGATGTTGATGATGTCCGACAGCTTGCCTTCGATGTCGATCTTGCCTTTGACGTACGCTTCGCCGAGATTGTCGAGGCTGGGCTCGAGCAGATACGGCAACGCGGTCGCGCTCTTCACATGCAACGTGACCTGAGGCGCGGCAAACTGCCCGAAGTCATGTTGCTGGCCATCCCAAAGCACAAGGCGTGCTGGCAGGTTCGCCTTGGTTTTTACGTCTTCCACCCACTGCGCCAGCTTTTTCTCCCAGAACATGTGATTTCTCCGTGTCCGATGAAATACAAAGCAAAGCTCTTCAGGTTGCTACGTGCCGTGGCCCGATTCCCAGGCCTCGATGGCCGCGCAATCCTGCCGGTGCGCGCGCTACTTCTACGGCAGATCGGGCGCGCCGGCGTTGATTGAGTTTCAGGGCGACAGCCGGGCGATCTGCCACTCGCCGCCTTCTGCCGCACGCGTGTAGAGCAGCCGGTCGTGCAGGCGCGACGGCCTGCCTTGCCAGAATTCTATGGCGTCCGGCGCGAGCCGGTAGCCGCCCCAGTGCGGTGGCCGCGGCGGATGCTCGCCGTATTGCGCGCTGATTTGCTTCTCGCGCGCTTCCAGCACCGCGCGGTTTTCGATCACCTGACTCTGCTCCGACGCCCACGCGCCGATCCGCGAACCGAGCGGACGCGAGTGGAAGTACTGGTCGCTTTCGGCCGGGCTCGTTTTCACGACCGCGCCTTCAATGCGCACCTGGCGCTCCAGTTCGATCCAGTAGAACAGCAGGCTCGCGTGCGGATTGTCCGCGAGCTCGCGGCCCTTGCGGCTATCGTAGTTGGTGAAGAACACAAAGCCGCGTTCGTCGACGCCCTTGATGAGCACGATCCGGGCCGAGGGGCGGCCGCGCGAATCGACCGTCGCGAGCGTCATGGTATTCGGCTCGGGCAGTTTCGCCTCGACGGCCTGGGCAAACCATGTGTCGAATTGGCGAAACGGGTTCGGGTCGACATCCGCGACATCCAGTGAACCCAGCGAATAGTTTTTTCGAAGTTCGGCGAGTGAGGTCATGTTCTTATGCAGACGCTTCAGTTAGGCCAGTATAGCTAAGGTAGGAATTTCCTGCGTGCGCCGCGACAATGGGCAGGGCGCCTCGCAGGCAGGACGTGAGCGTCGGTTATGACGCGTTCAGGCAAAATAGCGGATTCGCGCCGGCGTGTGTTTCTCGCCTGTGTGGCCGGGTGCCGTTTGCTTGCGCTTCGACAGCTTTTGTCTGCTTTTCGGTTTGCTGACTGATGTGCTGTTGTGTCGGTTGGCTCATGCGCTTTCCGGCGCTCATTTCGCCGCTTTTTTGTTTGCTTCCATGTCCGTCCCCGACGAGCCCCAGACCATGTCGACGCCTAGTCCTGCCGTTGTTTCCGATCTTACTACCAGCCCCGGCGGCTTTGAAGCCGCCGACCATGCGCGGCGTTTTGGCGGCATTGCCCGGCTGTATGGCGCACCGGCGCTGGCGGCGTTCGAGCGCGCGAGCGTCGCGGTGATCGGCATCGGCGGGGTGGGCTCGTGGGTGGCGGAGGCGTTGGCGCGCAGCGCGGTGGGTTCTCTGACCCTGATCGATCTGGATAACGTGGCGGAGAGCAACACCAACCGGCAGATCCATGCGCTCGACGGCAACTACGGCAAGCCGAAAGTCGAAGCGATGGCTGAGCGGATCAGGCAGATCAATCCGCTATGCAAGGTGCGCCTCGTCGAGGACTTCATCGAGCCGGACAATTTTGCGGCGCTGCTGGGCGGCGGTTTCGACTACGTGGTCGATGCGATTGACAGCGTGCGCACCAAGACCGCGCTGATTGCATGGTGTGTCGAGCAGGGGCAGCGGTTGATCACGGTGGGCGGTGCGGGCGGCCAGCTCGACCCGACGCGCATCCGTATCGACGATCTGGCGCTGACGATTCAGGACCCGCTGCTTTCGAAAGTGCGTGCGCAACTGCGCAAGCAGCACGGTTTTCCGCGCGGACCGAAGGCGAAATTCAAGGTGAGTGCGGTGTATTCGGACGAGCCGCTGATCTATCCCGAAGCGGCGGTGCCGGCCGGCGCCGATGAGCAAACCGAGGAACTGGCGACGCCGCTGCCGTCCACGCCGGCCGGTCCGGTCGGGCTGAACTGCGCGGGATTTGGCTCTAGCGTATGCGTGACGGCGAGCTTTGGCTTCGCCGCGGCTGCGCATGTGCTGCGCGCGCTGGGGCAGGGCGCGGCAACTTAGGCGGGAGGCCGGGCTAAGCCGGCCCCGTCAGATCAGAACAGCGCTGCGCTCAGCTTGCGCCGCCATTGCGAGACGATTTCCGGCTGGTGCGCCGCCAGATCGAATACGGACAGCATCGTCTTGCGGCCGATGTCGTCGCGGAACGTGCGGTCGCGCTGCACGATGGCGAGCAGATGCTCTAGCGCCCCGGCGTAGTTGCGGCGGGCGATCAGGGCGCTCGCGAGGTCGAAACGCGCTTCCAGGTCGCCGGGCTCGGCAGCCACGCGGGCTTCCAGCGCGTCGGTGGGCGGCAGGTCAGCCACCGCGTCCAGGGCGTCGAGGCGCGTCTTGATCGCGTTGAAGCGGGCGTCGATGCCTTGCGTGGTTTTCGGCGCCAGCAGATCCACCTGGTTGCGCGCTTCGTCGATGTGATTGTCTTCCAGCAGAAGCTCGATCAGATCGAGGCGCGCGTCGTCGTAGCCCGGGTCATACGCGAGGGCGGCTTTGAGTGCGTCGTACGCGTCTTCGCGGCGGCCCTCGGCAATCGCCACCTGCGCTTCGGCGCGCGCGGCGTCGGCGCCCTGCGGCACCAGCCGGTCAAGGAACTCGCGCAACTGACCCTCCGGCAGCACGCCGACGAACTGGTCGACGGGGCGTCCATCAGCAAATGCCATGACATGCGGAATGCTGCGCACCTGAAAATGCGCCGCCAGTTCCTGGTTTTCGTCGACGTTCACCTTCACGAGTTTCCACTTGCCGGCGTACTCGGCCTCGAGTTTCTCCAGCATCGGGCCGAGCGTCTTGCACGGGCCGCACCACGGCGCCCAGAAGTCGACCAGCACGGGGGCAAGCGTCGAGGCGGTGATGACATCCTTCTCGAAAGTGGCCAGGGTTGTTTCCATTGCATCCTCGTCGGTATAACGGTTCGTGCCTGTATATGGGGGCGAATGCCGCGGGTTCAATGTCTGCCCGCCGCAGATTCAGAGCGTGCTGGGCGCGCGATGCGCCGGGCGTGCTTAATGCGCCTTGCGTTCGGGCAGCGGAATCCACTCCGTCTCACCGGGCACCTGGCCCATTTCCTGGTGGGTCCATGCGAGCTTCGCCTGCTCGATTTTCTCACGCGAACTGGCGACGAAATTCCATTCGATAAAGCGTTCGCCGTCCAGTTTTTCGCCGCCGAGCACCATCACGGTGGCGCCGTTGCTGCTGGCGAGCGTGACCGTTTCGTCGAGCGCCAGCACGGCCATCTGGCCGACTTCGAGCGGCGCGCCGTCGATCTCCAGATCGCCGTCCACCAGATAGACGCCGCGCTCCTCGTGCTCCGGCTCAAGTGCGAACGCGCCGCCCGGCGTGAAATAGGCGGCCACATACAGCGTGCCCGAGAAGGTCGTCACCGGCGAGGTCTCGCCGAACGCCGTGCCGGCGATGACGCGCAGCCTGACGCCGTTGCGTTCGATTTCCGGCAGCGTGGCGGCGGGGTGGTGCTCGAAGGACGGCTCGACCTCTTCGTGGTCGAGCGGCAGCGCGACCCAGGTCTGGATGCCGTGCATGGTCTGGCCTTGGGCGCGGTCCTCGGCGGGCGTGCGTTCCGAATGGACGATGCCGCGGCCGGCGGTCATCCAGTTGACGTCGCCGGGGACGATTTTCTGCTCCGAGCCGATGCTGTCGCGATGCATGATGGCCCCTTCGAACAGATAGGTGACGGTGGCGAGGCCGATATGCGGATGCGGCCGCACGTCGAGGCCGACGCCCGGCGCGAGCGTGGCGGGGCCCATGTGGTCGAAGAAGATGAACGGCCCGATCAGGCGCGCGGCCATCGCCGGCAGCACGCGGCGTACCGTCAGGTTGCCGACATCGCGCAGGTGGGGCTTGAGGACTGCTTTGATCGAGGAGGACATGGGGCAGGCTCAGGGTGGGTGGAGGATGCGGTCATTCTACTGGTGTGCGGGGGATGATGCTGTTTGGGAGGACAGATGCACTATGTACACACATGTATTTACATTGCCGGCTTCGAAGCCTATAGTACATCCATGTACATCCGTAGTTGGGAGTTCAATATGCATACGACCAAAGTCTTCAGGAATGGCAATTCGCAGGCCGTGCGCATTCCTGCTGAACTGGCTTACGAGCGTAGCGATCTCGAGGTCGAGATCGAGCGTGTCGGCGACGAACTGCACATCCGTCCAATGCGGCGTCCGCTAGCGGGCGTGTTGAAAAAATTCGCGAAATTCGGGCCGGATTTCATGGTGGATGGGCGCGGTGACCATGAGCAGGCCGAGCGCGAGGATCTGTAATGCCGCGTTACATGCTCGACACCAACATGTGCCTCTACCTGATGAAGAACCAGCCGGAGCAGGTCGCCGAGCGTTTTGCCGAGTGTTTTGTCGGCGATGTGGTGATGTCGGCGATTACGTATGCCGAGCTGGAATTTGGCGTGACCGTCTCGGCGAACCGTGCGCGTGAGCGGCGAAATCTCGCTGCCCTGATCGAAGACATTCCGGTGCAGCCGTTCGACAGCGCCGCGGCAAGCGCCTATGGGCCAATTCGGGAGGCTACCCGTGAGCGCAAGCAGGACCAGCTCGACAAGCTGATTGCGGCGCATGCCTTATCAATGGACGTGGTGCTGGTGACCAACAACGAACGGGATTTCGTCGCCTATCCGGGCGTGAGAATCGAAAACTGGCTCAACGCCTGAAGCCCTTACCCCAGCGTGGGCTATTGGGCCACTGGCTCCGCTAAACTGTCGGTCTTCCGAAAAGAACCAAGGAGACGGCCATGGCGCCGAAGGACTTGCTGCTGGCGCTGGTGGTGGTGATCGCCTGGGGCGTCAACTTCGTGGTGATCAAGGTGGGCCTGCACGGCGTTCCGCCGATGCTGCTCGGGGCGCTGCGCTTCACCCTTGCCGCGGTGCCCGCGGTGTTTTTTGTCAAACGTCCGCAGATGCCGTGGCGCTGGCTCCTCGCCTACGGCGCGACCATCTCGTTCGGCCAGTTCGCGTTTCTCTTTTCCGCCATGTATGTCGGCATGCCGGCGGGGCTCGCCTCGCTGGTGCTGCAGGCGCAGGCTTTCTTTACGCTGATCTTCGCTGCACTGTTTCTGCACGAGCGGTTCCGCGCGCCTAACGTCATCGGCCTCGCCATCGCGTCCGGCGGTCTCGCCGTAATCGGCATGCAGGGCGGTCATGCCATGACGCTCGCCGGCTTTGTGCTCACACTATGCGCGGCCGGCTCGTGGGCGCTCGGCAACATTGTCACCAAGAAGGTCGGCAAGGTCGACCTGGTGGGACTGGTGGTGTGGGGAAGCCTGATTCCGCCTTTGCCGTTCTTTGCGCTCTCCTACGCGTTCGAAGGTCCGCAACGGATCGCCGCTGCGCTGTCGGGTATCGGCGCCGCCTCGGTCTTCGCGGTCGTGTATCTCGCCTTTATCGCGACGCTGCTGGGCTACAGCCTGTGGAGCCGCCTGCTCTCGCGCTACCCGGCAAGCCAGGTGGCCCCGTTTTCGCTGCTCGTGCCGATTATCGGCCTCGCGTCCGCCGCGCTTCTTCTGGACGAGCAGTTGACCTCACCGCAGATCGCGGGCGCCGCGCTCGTGATGGCTGGCCTCGCGGTGAACGTGTTCGGCGGCTGGCTGATGCGGCGCCTCGCGCTGGCGCGCTGAGCTTAGGCGCCGCGTACGGAAGTCTGCGGACGCGAACAGGACCTGGGGTCACACCGCGCCCCTCAAAGACAAGCGGCCGCACGCAGCGGCCGTTTCTACTCATAGGCGCACTTCGCCTCAGGTCATGCGGCTTTTCGCCAGCGGCGGATTCGCCGCGAAATACCGCTTGATGCCCTTCAGGATCGCCGAGGCCATCTGGTCGCGATAGGCGTCGTCGTTCAGACGCCGCTCTTCGTCCGGATTGCTGATGAACGCCGTTTCGACGAGGATCGAAGGAATATCCGGCGCCTTCAGCACGGCAAAGCCGGCTTGCTCTACCGAGCCCTTGTGCAGCTTGTTGATGTCGCCGATCTCGTTGAGCACGAAGTTGCCGTAGCGCATCGAGTCGCGAATCTGCGCGGTGGTCGACATATCGAACAGCGCGCGATTCACCGCGGCGTCATCCGATTTGATATTGATGCCGCCGATCTGATCCGACGAGTTTTCCTTGTTCGCCATCCAGCGGGCCGCCGCGCTCGACGCCCCGTGTTCCGACAACGCGAATACCGACGAGCCGCGTGCGAGCGGCGTCGTGAACGCATCCGCGTGGATCGACACGAACAGGTCCGCGCCGACGCGCCGCGCTTTTTGCACGCGCACGTTCAGCGGCACGAAGAAGTCGTCGTCGCGCGTCATCATGGAGCGCATGTTGGGTTGCGCATCGATCTTCGCGCGCAGCCTCTTGGCGATGTCGAGCGCGATGTGCTTCTCGTAGGTGCCCGCACTGCCGATGGCGCCCGGGTCCTCGCCGCCGTGGCCCGGATCGATGGCCACGGTCAGCAGGCGCACCGTATTGCCCTTGCCCGATTTCGGCGAGGTGAAGGCGTAGGTGTCGTCGGTGCTGTCGTCGCCGCTGCCATTGTTGGCGAGCGCCGCCGACGGCGCCGCAGGTTTGCCGGGGGTGGGAGCCGGTGCCGGTGTCGGGATCTGGGCGAGCGCATGCGGCGCGGGAACGGGCACGGGCGCCGGCGCCGTGTGCACCGGCGAGTGCGGCACGTCGGCTGCGCCGCCGCTGTTTTGCGCGTAACGGTCGAAGAACGCCTCGCTGTTGTCGGCGACCGGCGGGGTGGTGGCCGGGCCGCTCAACGTGCTGGGCGGCGCGCTGTTTTCGTCGAGGCGCTGCTGCTTGTGCTCGCTTTGCGCGATCAGGTCCATCAGCGGATCGGGGGCGACTGCCGGGTACAGGTCGAACACCAGCCGGTACTTATACGAGCCGACCGGCGGTAGCGTGAATACCTGCGGCTTCACCGAACCCTTCAGGTCGAACACCATCCGCACCACATGCGGCTGATACTGCCCAACGCGCACCGCCTGAATCTGCGGATCGTTCGGCGTGATCTTCGAGACCAGATCCTTGAGCGCCTGGTCGAGATCGAGGCCGTTCAGGTCCACCACCAGCCGGTCGGGGCTTTGCAGCAACTGCTGGGTGTTCTGCAGCGGCTGATCGGATTCGATTGTCACGCGGGTGTAGTCGCGGGCCGGCCAGACCCGTACGCCGAGCACCGAACTGGCCCAGGCGAGGCGCGGCGCGACGAGGCCAAGCACCAGCGACGAAGCGCCGGCGCGCAGAATCTGCCGGCGCCGCCAGTTGTGCGACGCGGTAGCCGCAGACTCGATCGAGCGAAATGGCTTGATTAACATCTTTCTAGACATGCTTTTCCTGATTCGCTATACGCCCGGGCGATCAGCAGCCGGCCGTCGCCGTCGACTTCGAGCGAGAAAACAAGATCCGGCACGCCTAGCAGGCCGCCCGCGCGTTGCGGCCATTCGACGAGGCAAACCGCGCCGCTGTCGAAATACTCGCGAAAGCCGGCGTCGGCCCATTCGGCCGGATCGGTGAAACGGTACAGATCGAAGTGATAGAGCTCAAGTTCCCCATCGGGTCTTTCGACCGCGTACGGTTCGACGAGCGTATAGGTGGGGCTGCGCACGCGCCCGGTGTGGCCGAGGCCGCGCAGCGTGGCGCGCACGAGGGTGGTTTTGCCGGCGCCGAGGTCGCCGGTCAGTTGCACCTGCAGACCCTGGAAAGCCGCGTTGCCGTGGGGTGCCCGCTGCGCGGCGAGGCGCACGCTCTCGAGCGCTTGCGCGAAGCGCACACCAAACGCATTGGTGGCGGCTTCGTCTGCGAGCGCAAAGTGACGCTCTAGCAGAACGGCGGCAGGCGGTTGGATCGAGAGATCGGAGTTGTCGGGCATTCTCGTAAAATGGCGTGATGAACCGAAGTCCGGAGTCCCCCGTTTCCTGCACGCCTGCGTCCCATGACGATGCGCGTGCCATGCGTCACCTGGATGAAGCGACGCTGGCGGCGCTTGCCCTGCGCATCAAAACGTGGGGCCGCGAACTAGGTTTCGGGGCGGTCGGCATCAGCGACACCGATCTCTCCGCTGCCGAGGCGGGTCTCGCTGCTTGGCTCGAAGAGGGCTGCCACGGCGAGATGGATTATATGGCCAAACATGGGATGAAACGCGCGCGTCCCGCGGAGCTTGTGGCCCATACGCGACGCGTCATCAGCGCGCGGATGGCCTATTTGCCCGCTGTTTTGCCGGCTCATTTGCCCCCTCATTTGCCGGACGGCGCAGAGGATGGAAAGCCGGGCGAAAGCGCGCTGCAGGAAACGCGCAACTGGCGCGCCGATGAACATGCCCGGCTTGGCGACCCGAGCGCCGCCGTGGTCTCGATCTACGCGCGGGGCCGCGATTACCACAAGGTGATGCGCAACCGCCTGCAGCAGCTTGCCGACAGGATCGAAGCGGAAATCGGCGCATACGGGTACCGCGTGTTCACCGACTCGGCCCCGGTTCTGGAGGTCGAGCTGGCCCAGAAAGCCGGAATCGGCTGGCGCGGCAAGCACACGCTGTTGCTGCAACGCGACGCCGGCTCGCTGTTCTTTCTCGGCGAAATCTACGTGGATGTGCCGCTGCCGACCGATGCCGAAACCGCACCGGCCGAGTCCCCGCAAACGCCGGGCGCGCATTGCGGCAGTTGCACGCGTTGCATCGATGCCTGTCCGACGGGTGCGATCGTCGCGCCCTACAAGGTCGACGCGCGCCGTTGCATCTCCTACCTGACCATCGAACTGAAAGGCAGTATTCCACTGGAATTGCGGCCGCTAATCGGCAACCGTGTGTATGGCTGCGACGATTGCCAGCTTGTTTGTCCGTGGAACAAGTTTGCCAAGGCGGCGCCGGTTGCCGATTTCGACGTGCGGCACGGCCTCGATCGCGCGACGCTGGTCGAACTGTTCGACTGGAGTGCGCAGGAGTTCGATACCCGCATGCAGGGCAGTGCGATTCGCCGCATCGGCTACGAGTCCTGGCTGCGCAATCTCGCGGTCGGCATGGGCAACGCGTTGCGTGCCGATCCGGCGAATCTTGCCGCTGATGCGCGCGCCGCGATTGTCGAGGCCTTGCGACGGCGCGTGGACGATCCGTCGCCGCTGGTGCGCGAGCATGTGGAATGGGCGCTTGAAGCTGCCGCACTTAGCCCGGCTTGAAGCGCGGCGTGAAGCCCGCTTGAAGGTCAGCAAGCAGGCGGCGTACAGTAGGGGAGTTCCGGCGTGGCAAAGGGTCGCGTCTGGAGGGGTTAAGCAAAACGGACCAGCACATCATGTTCAACGCAGTGATCGACGCACCGTTCGGCAAGGTCGGCATTCGTCTCGAAGCCGACGCCGTGCGTGAGATCGTCTATTTGCCGGATTCGGTGGACAGCATCGCACCTGAAACAGCGCTTGCCAAAGAGGCCGCGCAGCAGATCGAGCGTTATCTGGAGCGCGCTTCGGCGGGCTTCGACCTGCCCCTGGCTGCGGTGGGCACCGCGTTTCAGCGGCGCGTGTGGGCGGCAATCAGCGAGATTCCCCCCGGTGTCGTGCTGACGTATGGGCAGCTCGCGAGCCGGGTGGGCAGCGTGCCGCGGGCGGTCGGGCAGGCGTGCGGCTCGAACTATTTTCCGCTGGTGATTCCGTGTCACCGGGTGGTCGCCTCGGGCGGCCTTGGCGGCTTCGCGCATCATGCGGGGGACAACTTCTTTAGCAATGTGAAGCGCTGGCTGCTGGCGCACGAGGGCGTGCCCTACGCATGAGCGACACCATTCTTGCCGACGCCCCCGCGGCGTCTCCATTGTTCGTGGCGAGCAACGCCTCAATCGATGCATTCTGCGACGCGCTCTGGCTCGAGCATGGCCTCTCGCGCAATACGCTCGACGCCTACCGGCGCGATCTGCGCCTCTTCTGCGAGTGGCTCGCGCAGAGCCGCAACGCTTCACTCGATACGGCGAGCGAAGCGGACCTCACCGCCTATAGCGTGGTGCGGCAAAAGGACAAGTCGACTTCGTCGAACCGGCGGCTCTCGGTGTTCCGCCGCTACTACGCGTGGGCCGTGCGCGAGCATCGCGCCCAGCTGGACCCGACGCTGCGCATTCGCTCGGCCAAACAGCCGGCGCGCTTTCCTGCGACGCTGAGCGAAGCGCAGGTCGAAGCGCTGCTAGGCGCGCCCGATATCGATACATCGCTTGGCCTGCGCGACCGCACGATGCTGGAGCTGATGTATGCAAGCGGCCTGCGCGTGACCGAACTGGTCACGCTGAAAACGGTGGAAGTGGGCCTCAACGAAGGCGTGGTGAGGGTGATGGGCAAGGGTTCGAAAGAGCGCCTGATTCCATTTGGAGAGGAGGCGCACGGGTGGATCGAACGCTATCTGCGCGAGGCGCGGCCGGCGCTGCTCGGCGCCCGCGCGGCCGATGCGCTGTTTGTCACCACCCGCGCCGAGGGCATGACGCGCCAGCAGTTCTGGAACATCATCAAGCGCCACGCAGCGGCTGCCGAGGTGCATGCGCCGCTGTCGCCGCATACGCTGCGGCATGCGTTCGCTACCCATCTGCTAAATCACGGCGCGGATCTGCGCGTGGTGCAACTGCTGCTGGGCCACACCGATATTTCGACCACGCAGATTTATACGCACGTCGCGCGGGAGCGGCTGAAGTCGTTGCACGCGGCACATCATCCGCGCGGATGAGGGGTGGCCGAGCGTGTTTGAAAACAGCGAGTGCGTCGTGATTTTCTTTTCATGAGTTGTGCCGCCGTTTAAACCAGCTCGCGCAGCCGGTGCTTGAGAATCTTGCCGGTTGACGCGGCCGGCAGCGCGGCGAGCGGGCGCACTTGCGCAGGACGCTTATAGGGGGCGAGGCGTTCGCCGCACCAGGCAATCAGCTCAGCCGGCGTGACCTTGGCGCCGGCCGTCAATTCGACGAAGGCGATCACTTCCTCGTTGCCTTCCACCGCGCGTCCAATCACCGCCGACTGCACGACTTCCGGGTGAGCGTTGAGCACATGCTCGACTTCTGCCGGATACACGTTAAAGCCCGAGCGGATGATCAGCTCCTTGCTGCGCCCGACGATATGCAGCGCGCCGTCGGCGTCCTGGCGTGCGAGATCGCCGGTCTTGAGCCAGCCGTCCGCGGTGATCGCGGCGTGGGTCTGCTCCGGATTGCGGTAGTAGCCGAGCATGACGTTCGGGCCGCGCACCCACAATTCGCCGACCTCGCCCTGCGCAACATCGACGCCCTCGCTGCTTACGAAGCGCACCTCGATGCCCGGAATCGCGTGGCCTACCGAGCAATCGCTGCGCGGCGCGTCGAGCATGGTTTGCGCGACCGTCGGGCTGCTCTCGGTCATGCCGTAGCCGTTGTGCAGCGTCGTGCCATAGACGCTTTCGACCTGGGCCTTGAGCGCGGCGTCGAGCGGCGAGCCGCCCGAATAGGCGAAGCGCAGATGCGGCGCGGACCACGTATGGGCATGGCTCTGCAGATGTTCGAGCAGCTTGGCGTGCATCGCGGGCACACCCTGGAAGATCGACACGCGTTCTTGCGCCAGCGCGCGGCGCACCGCTTCCGGCGCGAAACGCGGCGCGAGCCGCAGCGTGGCGCCCGCGTACAGGCTGCCGAGGCACACCGAGGCGAAACCGTACACGTGCGATATGGGCAGGACTGCGTACACCACATCGTCCGGGCCGACACGGCGCAGGCCGCTCGAAATCGCCGCGATAAATAGCAGGTTGCGGTGCGACAGCATCACGCCCTTGGGCGCGCCGGTGGTGCCGGTGGTGTAGATCAGCGCGGCGCATTGGCGCTCGCCGGCGTGTTCGACCGGCTCCGCGCTGACGGAGGCGTCTGTGGTGTAAGCCCATGCGCCGATATCCGGCGTGAGCGCGGGCGCGGCCACTGCGCCGTGGCGCTGCGCATGCTGCTGTGCGTCGGGCGAGCTTTCCGCGGCATAGGCCACGAGGCGCGGCTGGGCGTGCGCGCGGATTGCGTCCAGTTCTGCCGCGGACAGGCGCGCGTTCGACACGAGCGCCCAGGCGTCGAGCTGCGCGGTAGCGAACAGCAGCACAATCTGGGCGATGCTGTTCTCCGCGACGATCATCACCCGGTCGCCGCTTCGCACACCCCGTTCGCGCAGCTGTTGCGCGGTCGCGTTCACGGCCTCGAGCAGTTGTGCGCTCGTCAGCCGGCGCGCGTCTTCGATCAGCGCGACATGCTGCGGATCGCGCGCCGCCGCCAGCGCCGGAATCTCGGCAATGCGGCGCGGTAACGCGGCGAGCAAGGCAGGCACGTGAATGGCGCTGTGCGCGGGCGAATCGTGGGTCAACGCTGTCTCCTTGAAACGATAGGGTGCCCGGGGTACGCTGCGCCCGGTGATTCTCGAACGATCGTGCCACAGCCACGGGGGGCGCACAATTGGCCGTTCGGCAAATAGCCGTTGCGGGAAGTCGCCATTACAATGCGCCGATGAGCAAATCCAGACACGTCTCCGAAACGCCCGCGACGCAGTTTCTGCGCCGTCATGGCGTCGCCTTCGGGGAGCACCCTTACGATTATGTCGAGCACGGCGGCACCGCGGAATCGGCGCGCCAGCTCGGCGTGGACGAGCATCAGGTCGTCAAGACGCTGGTCATGGAAGACGAGCACGCCAAGCCGCTGATCGTGCTGATGCACGGCGACCGCACCGTCTCCACCAAGAACCTCGCGCGCCAGATTGGCGCCAAGCGCGTCGAACCGTGCAAGCCCGAGGTGGCGAACCGGCATTCGGGCTACCTGATCGGCGGCACCTCGCCATTCGGCACCCGCAAGGCGATGCCGGTGTATGTGGAGTCCAGTATTCTCGAGATTGAGAAGATCTGGCTGAACGGCGGGCGGCGCGGGTTTCTCGTCAGCATCGCGCCGGCTGTGCTCACCGAACTGCTGGAAGCCAAGCCGGTGCAATGCGCGAGCGTGGACTGAGCGGCTTGCGAGCGCTGGCCGTGGCGGTGGCCGCTGTGCGGTGGGCTCGCCAGCCAGGTGAGGGCAAACCCGAGGCGGCCGGGTGTTTTGCTGGCAGCACTCTATAAAAGTGAATGGCCGCAGCGGTCCGGTTCGGTAAAATGTTCGCCGTTCCGTTCGCGCCGCGGGGGCATGTTGGGCCCGTTGCACCTGTTGAGCCTGTCGCACCTGTTGCGCTTCCCGATACCTATAAGAGTCCCCAGATGGAAAACCTGATTGTCGCCGTCGTCGCCTATCTGATTGGTTCGGTGTCGTTTGCCGTGATCGTCAGTTCCGTGATGGGGCTGGCCGACCCGCGCTCGTACGGCTCGAAGAATCCCGGCGCCACCAACGTTCTGCGAAGCGGCAACAAGACAGCCGCGGTTCTTACGCTGATCGGCGATGCGTTCAAGGGATGGCTCGCCGTCTGGCTCGTGAGCCACTTCGGCGCGCACTACGGCCTCGACGATACGGCGATTGCACTGGCCGCAATTGCCGTGTTTCTCGGCCATCTGTATCCGGTATTTTTCCGTTTCAAGGGCGGCAAGGGCGTCGCAACCGCGGCTGGCGTGCTGCTCGCCATCAACCCGGTGCTCGGTTTTGCCACCTTGCTGACCTGGCTGATCGTCGCGTTCTTCTTCCGCTATTCGTCGCTCGCGGCGCTGGCGGCGGCGGTGTTCGCTCCGCTCTTCGACGGCTTCCTGTTCGGCGCGAACATTATTGCGCTGGCGATCGTCGCCATGAGCGCGCTGCTGATCTGGCGGCATCGCGGCAACATCGCCAAGCTGATCGCCGGGCAGGAAAGCCGCATTGGCGGCAAGAAGAGCGCAGAGGCGCAAACCACCGCCAAGCGGCACTGAATTTGCCAAAGCCAGGGTGAGGCTGTAGCGGCTGCGCGGCCGGAGAAAGCGCAGAGCCAGTCGGATACGCTCCGATGGCTACGGGCTCGCGGCTCACTCCGGGGTAGGGGCTCGACGTGCCCTGCGTCTTGCGCAAGAGAAATGCCCCCGGCATGGCGCAGGGCTTCGGGCGCTCCGCCTGACCGCCCCGCCTGACCGCTTTAGTCGCGGAAGTTGTTGAAGTCGAGCGGCGTATCCGTGACATCCTTGCGCAGCAGCGCAATCACGCTCTGCAGATCGTCCCGCTTGGTGCCCGACACACGTACGGCGTCGCCCTGAATGCTCGCCTGGACCTTGATCTTGCTGTCTTTCACGAGCCTGACGATCTTTTTCGCCAGATCGCCCGATACGCCTTTCTTCACGGTGACGACCTGCTTGACCTTGTCGCCGCCGATCTTTTCAATCTTGCCGTAGTCGAGGAAGCGCACATCCACATTGCGCTTGGCCATTTTCGACACCATCACGTCCTTGACCTGACCCAGCTTGAAGTCGTCGTCCGCGTACAGCGTCAGTTCATGCTCCTTATGCTCGACGCGTGCGTCCGACCCCTTGAAGTCGAAGCGGGTGGAAATTTCCTTGTTGGACTGCTCGATCGCGTTCTTGACTTCGATCATGTTGGCTTCGCACACGACGTCAAACGATGGCATTGCTCTCTCCCAATAGTGCTGCGGTGCCTGGCGCCGCCGGACGGCTGCGCGCGATGCACTCGCTATAATCACGAACCGGACGTCATTTTACCGACGCCTTACTCTTTTGCCCAAGGCCGCCGCGCACCAACGCCGGGACGGCCGCAGACGGCCCTCACATTTCGATGTCCCTGATGTCCCAGTCCGACTCCACTGTTTTACTCAGCGGCTACCCGCTCAAGGCCCACAACACCTTTGGCTTCGATGTTCGCGCGCGGTTCGCGTGCCGCATCGAGCGCGAGGAGCAACTGCTCGCCGCCGTGCGCGATCCGCGAGTGGCGGGCTTGCCTCGCCTGGTGCTGGGCGGAGGCAGCAACGTCGTGCTGACGGGCGACTTCGAGGGCCTCGTGCTGCTGGTGGCGCTGGGCGGCCGGCGTCTCGTGCGTGAAGACGGCGAAGCGTGGTACGTCGAAGCTGCCGCCGGCGAAAACTGGCACGACTTTGTGAGCTGGACTCTCGCGCAGGAAATGCCGGGTTTGGAAAATCTCGCGCTGATCCCGGGGACGGTGGGCGCTGCGCCGATCCAGAATATCGGCGCCTACGGCCTGGAAATGTGCGAACGCTTTGCGTCGCTGCGCGCCGTGGAGCTGGCGACCGGCGAGGTGCACGAACTCGACGCGGCGGCTTGCCGCTTCGGCTATCGCGACAGTTTTTTCAAGCGCGAAGGGCGCGACCGCTTTGTGATTACGTCGGTCACCTTCCGTTTGCCGAAGGCGTGGGTGCCGCGTGCGAGCTATGCGGACATCGCACGCGAACTGGCCGCCGAGGGGCATGGCGACGCCTCGCCAAGCGCGCAGGCGATTTTCGACGCAGTCGTGGCGGTGCGGCGCGCGAAGCTGCCCGACCCGGTGCAACTGGGCAACGCGGGCAGCTTCTTCAAGAATCCGGTGATCGATGCGGCGCGCTTCGAAGCGTTGCGGCAGCGAGAGCCGGAGGTGGTGTCATACCGCCAGCCCGATGGTGCGGTGAAGCTTGCAGCAGGCTGGCTAATCGACCGGTGCGGCTGGAAGGGCCGCGGGATGGGCGCGGCGGCCGTGCATGAGCGCCAGGCGCTGGTGCTGGTGAATCGCGGCGGCGCGAGCGGGGCCGAGGTGCTGGCACTGGCGCAGGCGATTCAGCGTGACGTGCGCGAGCGGTTTGGCGTCGAGCTGGAGGCGGAGCCGGTTTGCTTGTAAGGGAGCTCCCGGGCGAGCAGAGCGTTTGTTGCGAGAGACTAAAAAGGCGCCACGATCATCGATCCTGGCGCCTTTTTGCTGGCTGCTAGTGTGCAGAGATTGGGCCGCCTCGTAAGCGGACCTCAACGCGCCTAACCTCGCGAAGGCGTCCGCTCAGTGGTTCAGCTTGCCGAGCAACAAAAATTCCATCAATGCCTTTTGCACGTGCAGGCGATTTTCCGCCTCGTCCCACACGACGCTCTGCGGTCCGTCGATCACCTCCGCGCTGACTTCCTCGCCACGGTGGGCCGGCAGGCAGTGCATGAAGAGCGCATCCGGGTTGGCGCGGGCCATCATCTCGGCGTCCACGCACCAGTCGGCGAATGCTGCCTTGCGCGCTTCGTTTTCAGCCTCGAAGCCCATGCTGGTCCAGACGTCGGTGGTGACGAGATCGGCGCCGGCGCAAGCCTCGTGCGGATCGTCAAACTCTTCGACGAACGGCGCGCTTTCCGCCGCCACCATGGCGCGGTCGAGCTTGTAGCCCGGCGGGGTGGACAGGCGCAGCTTGAAGCCGAGAATCTGCGCCGCTTCGATCCACGTGTACAGCATGTTGTTGGCGTCGCCGACCCATGCCACGGTCTTGCCGCGAATCGGGCCGCGGTGCTCGAAATACGTGAAGATGTCCGCCAGCACCTGGCAAGGGTGATATTCGTTGGTCAGGCCGTTGATGACCGGCACGCGCGAATTTTCGGCAAAACGCTTGAGGATGTCCTGGCCGAAGGTCCGGATCATGATGATGTCCACCATCCGCGAGATGACCTGCGCGGCGTCTTCGATCGGCTCGCCGCGACCCAGTTGCGTATCTCGCGTGCTCATGAATACCGCATGGCCGCCTAACTGGAAGATGCCCGCTTCGAACGACAGGCGCGTGCGCGTGGAGTTCTTCTCGAAGATCATCGCGAGCGTGCGGTCGTGCAGCGGGTGGTAGGTCTCGTAGTTCTTGAACTTACGCTTCAGAATGCGCGCGCGCTCGAGCACATACTCGTAGTCTTCCAGCGAGAAATCGTTGAACTGCAGGTAGTGGCGAATTTTCTTGGCGGTCATAAAACAAATATGGCGGTCTCCCCCGGCGAAATTGCCGGACGTCGCCGCCATCGTTTGTGGTAACTCTAACCAGCATAAAGGATTTTTGCGTGTTTGACGAGTTAGCCGGAAAGGCTCTGCGGTCATTCCTACACGGGTGTACGAGTGCTCGGAGGATTCTTGTGTGCAGTGCGGAAAAAGGTCCGCTGCGCTATAATCTTGGGGTTTCCAAAAGCCCGGCAGGCAGGCTCCACGCCTGCGGGACACGGCTCGCGCGTATGGAAAGCTTTCCTGGCGGCGCGCCGTCATGACAATTGCCGAAGTGGCCCTGGTTGGCGCTGCGGCGCCTGTGGCGTGTCGCCTGGGGTCGTGCACGGCGGGTCGAGTGAGCCAGTCAGGCAGCCGCGTATTCGCTGGCATTTTGCTGGGCAGTCACACAGGTACTCCTACATGGCCGAAGCAGCTCCAACCGAATATTTCATTCAGGGCATTACCAAGAGCGGAAAGAAGTTTCGGCCGAGCGACTGGTCGGAGCGCCTCGCCGGGGTCATGTCCATGTTCGGACCGGGCTCGAAAAAAGGGCCGAACGCCTACATGCAGTACTCGCTTTATGTCCGTCCTACGATGCTCGACGATCTCAAGTGCGTGATCCTCGACTCACGGTTGCGCGATATCGAGCCGATGGCATTTGATTTCGTCATGAACTTCGCGAAGGACAACGACCTTGTGGTGACCGAGGCGTGCGAACTGCCTCCCGATCACGGTATCCAGCAAGCGCTGAAGGCCAGGTAATCTGGAGCTTGCCACACCGGCAAACTGCGACAACAGGACGAATGGAAAAGATGAAACCCGCGCAAGCGGGTTTTTTTGTGCCTGTCACCGGGCCGCGGGTCTGGGAGTGCCAAGCCCTGCACTGACAACGCATGAGCGGTAGTGAAGGGCGGAACCAAACAAAAAAGCCCGCCTAGGCGGGCTTTCATGACGCAGCGGAAACAGGAGGTAGCCCACCGAAGCGGGCTGGCCGGATTTACTGCGCTGCGGGCGCTTGCAGACCCTTGATGGCTGCAGCGAGGCGGCTCTTATGGCGAGCTGCCTTGTTCTTGTGAACGATTTTCTTGTCGGCGATGATGTCGATCGTCTTCGACGACGCCTGGAAGATCTCAGCGGCCTTAGCCTTGTCGCCGGCGTCGATCGCCTTGCGGACAGCCTTGATTGCCGTGCGGAACTTCGAGCGCAGCGCCGAGTTGTGCGAGTTTGCTTTGGCGGCCTGACGGGCGCGCTTGCGTGCTTGTGCGGAGTTAGCCATGACGGTTCCTTATCCTGTTCCTGTTTCCAGTACCTGACCTTCAAGTGGCCGGGCGCTGCTTTTAGATCGAACTCTTGGAAGCGATTGCCCAAGAGCGCAAAAAATGTCGAAGTGACTGACGAATCTGCCGATGCGTCTATTGACGCATCATCGACGCATCTATTGATTCAACTACGCGAAATCAGGCTCGTTTCAGCAGGCATTGACAGGGCGCTCAGGGCGAACCCAAGGCACATCGAGACGCTGTCCGAAAGCTGAGCAAGCTTCGAAACGGGCGATTATAGCAACAAAATCAGGCACGTGGCAAACGGAAATGCGTGGTTCGGCGGGGCAGCCGCCTTGCCAGGCAGGTGTGGTGGCGCCCGTTCAGTGCTTGGCCTGCGGGGCGGAGAGTCGTCCCGGCAGCGCAAAAACGCGTCGAAACCCCATTTTCGCAGCGCCTGGAATGCACGTCGAAGCGAACGTCTGCGCCGGAAATCGGTCCGACTCGCGTCCCGGCTCGTCGACCGCGTCTGCGGCACCCGTATAATAAGCGCCCCATGAATCTATTCCGAGCCCTGCTGACGGTCAGCGGCTTCACGCTGCTGTCGCGCGTGACCGGACTGGCCCGCGAAACGCTGATCGCCCGTGCGTTCGGCGCCAGCCAATTCACCGACGCGTTCTACGTCGCTTTTCGCATTCCCAATCTGCTGCGCCGGATCTCTGCGGAAGGTGCGTTCTCGCAGGCGTTCGTGCCGATTCTTGCCGAGTTCAAGAACCAGCAGGGGCATGACGCCACCAAGGCGCTTGTCGACGCCACCTCTACCGTGCTGGCCTGGGCGCTGGCCTTCCTCTCGCTGCTCGGCGTGGTGGGGGCCTCCGGGGTCGTGTTCGTGGTCGCGTCGGGTCTGGCCCATGACGGTCAGGCGTATCCGCTTGCCGTCACGATGACGCGCATCATGTTCCCCTACATCGTATTCATCTCGCTGACCTCACTGGCCTCGGGCGTGCTGAATACTTACAAGAACTTTTCGCTGCCGGCTTTTGCGCCCGTGCTGCTGAACGTCTCGTTCATCGTCGCGGCCGTGTTCGCCGCGCCGCATATGAAGACGCCGGTCTACGCACTCGCCTGGGCGGTGATCGCCGGCGGCGTGCTGCAGTTCCTCGTGCAGTTGCCCGGCCTCAAGAAGATCGACATGGTGCCGCGCATCGGCTGGAACCCGGTGCGCGCGCTGGCGCATCGCGGCGTCAAGCGCGTGCTGGTGAAGATGGTGCCGGCCATGTTCGCGGTCTCGGTCGCGCAGATCAGCCTCATTATCAATACGAACATTGCCTCGCGGATCGGGCCGGGTGCGGTTTCGTGGATCAACTACGCCGACCGCCTGATGGAATTCCCGACCGCGCTGCTCGGCGTCGCGCTCGGCACGATCTTGCTGCCCAGCCTTTCCAAGGCGCACGTCGATGCCGATCCGCACGAGTACTCGTCGCTGCTCGACTGGGGGCTGCGCGTGACCTTCCTGCTCGCCGCGCCGAGCGCGATCGCGCTGTTTTTCTTTGCCGAGCCGCTCACCGCCACGCTGTTCCACTACGGCAAATTCGACGCCCACTCGGTCGTGATGGTGGGGCGTGCGCTGGCGGCATACGGGGTTGGGCTGATCGGGCTCATCCTCATCAAGATTCTCGCGCCGGGCTTCTACGCGAAGCAGGACATCAAGACACCGGTGAAGATCGGGGTTGGCGTGCTGGTCGTCACGCAGTTGAGCAACTATGTTTTTGTGCCGATCTTCGCGCACGCAGGGTTGACCCTTAGCGTCGGGCTCGGCGCCTGCATGAATGCGATGCTGCTGTTCATCGGTTTGCGCCGGCGCGGCATCTATACGCCGTCGAGCGGCTGGCTGGTTTTCTTCGTGCAGATGATCGGCGCGTGCCTGGTGCTGGCGGGCGTGATGCACTGGTTCTCCATCAACTTCGACTGGATTGGCCTGCATGCGCGGCCGCTCGCACGCATCGTGCTGCTGGCTGCGTGCCTCGTGCTGTTTGCTGCGCTATATTTCGGTATGCTCTGGCTGATGGGCTTCAAGTACGCGTATTTCAGAAGGCGAGTGAAGTGATCACGACGACGCGGGTTCTCGACTATTTCAGTACGCTGGTCGCCGAAGACGAAAGTCTGCCCCTGACCGAGGCAGCGCTCTCGCTTGCACAGGACGCCTATCCCGATCTCGATCTGCAAGGCGCGCTCGCCGAGATCGACGAACTGGTGGTGCGCCTGCAGCGCCGCATGCCGGCCGATGCCGATATCAAGCAGAAAGTCGGCATTCTCAATCGCTTTTTCTTCCGCGAGCTGGGCTTCGGCAGCAACCTCAACGATTACTACGACCCCGACAACAGCCATCTGAACGTGGTGCTGAAACGGCGCCGCGGCATTCCGATTTCGCTTGCCGTGCTGTATCTGGAAATGGCCGAGCAGATTGGCATTCCGGTGCGCGGCGTGTCGTTCCCCGGCCATTTCCTGCTGCGCGTGACGACGCCTGACGGCGACGTGATGCTCGACCCGACCACGGGGCACTCGCTGTCGGAGTCCGAGATGGTCGAGATGCTGGAGCCGTATGTGGCCTCGGCGGGCGAGTCGGTCAGCCGCGCCTTGCGCATGCTGCTGCAACCGGCCACGCGCCGCGAGATCATTGCGCGCATGCTGCGTAACCTGAAGGCGACCTATCTTCAGACGGAACGCTGGCAGCGGCTGCTAGGCGTGCAGCAGCGTCTGGTGATTCTGTTGCCCGAGAGCATCGAGGAAGTGCGCGACCGTGGCTTCGCTTATGCGCGGCTCGACTATCTGCGCCCGGCGCTCGAAGACCTGGAGCGCTACCTGGGCGACCGGCCCGATGCCGACGACGCGACGGTCGTCGAGTCGCAGTTGCACGAGTTGCGCCAGCGCACGCAGCATAACGACCGGGATTAAGTCAGCTACAGAAAGCACAACGCCTGCGATGCGCATCGAGCGCACCGCAGGCGTTTTCATTTGTCTGCCCTCAAAACTTCATCGCGCATCGTGCTTCGGACGGTGCGCTGCATGACCCGAGGCACGGCACGCCCGATTACTTCGGTTGCATGCGGATCGCACCGTCGAGGCGGATCACTTCGCCGTTGAGCATCGGATTGTCGAAGATCTGCTTGGCGAGCATGGCGTATTCCACCGGCTTGCCCAGACGCGGCGGGAACGGAACCATGGCGCCGAGCGCATCCTGCACTTCTTGCGGCATGCCGAGCAGCATCGGTGTTTCGAAGATGCCCGGTGCAATCGTCATCACACGGATCGCGTTGCGTGACAGGTCGCGTGCGATCGGCAGCGTCATGCCGACTACGCCGCTTTTCGATGCCGCATAGGCTGCCTGGCCGATCTGGCCATCGAACGCGGCCACCGACGCGGTATTGATAATCACGCCGCGCTCGCCATTCGCATTCGGCTCGTTCTTCGCCATTGCCGCAGCGGCGAGGCGAATCATGTTGAAGGTGCCGATCAGGTTGATCGAGATGGTCCGCGTGAACGAATCGAGCGGATGCGGGCCGTCCTTGCCGACCGTCTTGATGGCCGGCGCCACGCCCGCGCAGTTGATCAGCCCGCGCAACGTGCCGAGCTTCGTCGCGGCCTCAACTGCCTGGGTGGCGTCATCCTCACGGCTCACATCGCACTTCACGAATACACCGCCCAGTTCCTGCGCGAGCGCAGTGCCGGCGTCGTGATTCAGGTCGGCGACCACGATCTTGCCGCCTTCTGCCGCGAACAGGCGCGCCGTGGCGGCGCCCAGGCCCGATGCACCGCCGGTGATCAGGAATACGTTGTCACGAATCTCCATGTCTTCTCCTTGAATTCAGTTCAGTCATCGTCAGGATCGAATATCTTTTCGATGGTCGATTGTAACGGCTGTGCTGCAGCGCGGAAAGCAAAAGGGCGGGTTGTTGCACCGGAGTGGTGCGCTGGTGAGGGGTGGGGTTTGTTTTGGATAACTGAGCAAATAGGTGTGGCACAGGCAGCGAGAAGCAGTGACATCTTTGGACGGCGCATTGAACGAATCAGGTGGCGGTGTTGCGCCGTGACCCAACTGGCATTGTGAGGCATCAATAAAAAACCCGCCCATTTGGGCGGGTTCTCGTGAAGCGGGGTCTTGCGTCTCGCTGAGCGGAGCAGTGTCGAGGGCGCGAACGCTGCCCGGCCCACCTGCTTACTTCAACGCCTCGAAGACGCGGGCACGGATTTCATCCACGCTGCCGAGGCCGGAAATAGCGCGGTACTGCGGCGCCTTCAGGCTGCTCGTTGCATCGCCGTGCTTCGCCCACGTGTTGTAGTACTCAATGAGCGGCTTGGTCTGTGCGACGTACACGTCCAGGCGCTTCTTGACCGTTTCTTCCTTGTCGTCGTCGCGCTGGATCAGCGGCTCGCCGGTGACGTCGTCGACGTTTTCGACCTTCGGCGGGTTGAACTTGACGTGATAGGTACGGCCCGACGCAGCGTGGACGCGGCGGCCGCTCATGCGCACGATGATCTCGTCGAACGGCACGTCGATTTCCAGCACGTAGTCGATCGCGACGCCCGCCTGCTTCATGGCTTCCGCCTGCGGCAGCGTGCGCGGGAAGCCGTCGAACAGATAGCCGTTCGCGCAGTCCGCTTCCTTCAGACGCTCCTTGACGAGGTTGATGATCAGCTCGTCCGGCACCAGTTCGCCGGCGTCCATGAAACGCTTCGCTTCAACGCCGAGCGGCGAGCCGGCCTTGACGGCCGCACGCAGCATGTCGCCGGTGGAAATTTGCGGAATGCCGAACTTTTCCTTGATGAAGGTTGCCTGAGTGCCCTTGCCCGCTCCGGGAGCACCCAACAGGATTAAACGCATGTGATATCTCCAGATCTATGTGAATTCTTTCGTGGCGCGACGCTTGAGGTTATCTGCGCGTTGGCTTCAGGGGGCCCGCATCGAGCCGGCCGCAATGCGCCTCGCGCTGCACGTCTATGACGACGGCGCTGCAAGGGGGACAGCGGGACGACCGGACAAACCCTGACGAACGATCATTGCAGATGGTGCGCACAACCGTTTGATTATGCCATGGGTTTTTACGCGGACGGATCGAATAACGACCTTACGCGGGCGAGGTCGGCGGGGGTATCGACGCCTGGCAGCGGCACGTCGTCAGTGACGAGGACGGCAATCCGCTCGCCATGCCACATCGCGCGCAGTTGTTCGAGCGCCTCGACCTGCTCGATCGGCGAATGCGCGAGCGTGGGATAGGAGCGCAGAAACTTTGCACGATATGCATACAGTCCGATATGCCGGTAAACCGTCGCAGGGGCCGGCGGGGCAGGCATGGCGGCGATTTCGGGCCAGTGCGGCTGCCAGGCGTCGCGCGCCCAGGGGATCGGCGCGCGGGAGAAGTACAGCGCTATGCCGCGTGCGTCGAGGACGACCTTGACGACGTTCGGAGTGAAGATTTCGGCGGGGTCGCTGATCGGGTGAGCCGCCGTCGCAATGGCGCAGCCGGGATTGGCGGCGAGGTGCGACGCAACGCCGCACACCAGCGCGGGATCGATCAGCGGTTCGTCGCCCTGCACGTTGACGACGAGCGTGTCGTCGCTCCAGCCGAAATGGGCCGCCACTTCCGCGAGACGGTCGGTGCCCGACGGATGGTCGGCGCGCGTCAGCATGGCTTCAATGCCGTGTTCGCGTGCGACATCGAGGACCGCTTGCGCATCCGAGGCGATCAGCACCTGCTGGGCACCGGAGGCCAGTGCGCGTTCCGCGACGCGCACGACCATCGGCTTGCCGCCAATGTCGGCGAGCGGTTTGTTGGGCAGGCGGGTCGAGGCGAGCCGTGCCGGAAC
>NZ_SCNV01000068.1 GCF_005503145.1 Burkholderia sp. 4M9327F10
ACCCCGATCAAGGCCAGAACCCCCACCACCCCGACATGGCACACAGCTTGCTCACCAACCCACAAAAACACAGCCGCCGCCACCGGCGACCCCCGTCCCACCCAAATCACCGCTCAAAAATCATGACCCAATCACCCTTCCGCCAAACGCGCCGCGCCTGGCTGGCCGCCCTGCTCCTTTCCCCAGTCCTCGCATTAACCACCCCCACAGCACACGCCGACGCACTCGACAACATCACCAAAGCCGGCGTATTAAAAGTAGCCGTCCCAGAGGACTACCCGCCGTTCGGCTCAGTCGGCCCCGACATGCAACCACAAGGCTACGACATCGACACCGCCGCGCTGCTCGCCAAGTCGATGAACGTCAAGCTGCAGCTCGTGCCGGTCAACAGCGCAAACCGCATCCCCTACCTGCAGACCAACAAGGTCGACCTGGTGATCTCATCGCTCGGCAAAACACCCGACCGCGAAAAGGTGATCGACTTCTCGGACGCCTACGCCCCCTACTATCAAGGCGTGTTCGGCCCCGCCGACATCAAGGTAAACAGCCCCGCGGATCTCACCGGCATGACGGTTGGCGCCACCCGCGGCGCGCTGGAAGAAATCGCCCTCACACAGATGGCGCCGAACGCAACCATCAAGCGCTTCGAAGACAACAACGCCACCATCGCGGCGTTCCTCTCCGGCCAGGTGCAACTGATCGCGGCCGGCAACATCGTCGCCGCTGCGATCAATGCGAAGAACCCGCCGCGCCGTCCTGAGCCGAAGTTCATCATCAAGGACTCGCCGTGCTTCATCGGCATGAACAAGAACGAAGGCCGCCTGATGGCGAAGGTCAACGCTTCCATCGCGCAAGCAAAGGCCGATGGCACGCTCAACACCATGTCGAAGAAGTGGTTCGGCGCCCCCTTGCCGGCTCACCTGTAAGCCGTTCGTCAAATACAGCGGATATCTTTGCAAGCTGATCTGGCGTTAAGCTTGTCGCGGCTCTTTGTGTCCCTGCGCGAACACGCTGACGCCCATCCTCCATAGCATTGCGCGCCTGTCCTGTCGGGACGGGCGCAATCCAACCCGACATCCGATGAAGCTGACACCCCGCGAGAAGGACAAGCTGCTGATCTTCACCGCTGCACTGCTGGCCGAGCGCCGTCGCGCACGCGGCCTCAAACTGAACTACCCGGAGGCGATTGCGTTCATTTCGGCAGCGCTCATGGAAGCGGCGCGCGACGGCAAGACCGTCGCCGAAGTCATGCACTACGGCACCACCCTGCTTACGCGCGACGACGTCATGGAAGGCGTGCCCGAGATGATTCCGGACATTCAGGTGGAAGCCACCTTCCCTGACGGCACGAAACTCGTGACCGTTCACCATCCGATTCCCTGACCCGTCCCGGAGCTCCTGATGATTCCCGGCGAACTTCTCACCGACGACGGCGAGCACGAACTCAATGCGGGCCGCGCAACGGTCACGATCACCGTGTCGAACACCGGCGACCGTCCGGTGCAAATCGGCTCGCACTACCACTTCTACGAAGTGAACCCGGCGCTGTCGTTCGACCGCGAAGCGGCGCGCGGCTTTCGGCTGAACATTGCGGCGGGCACCGCCGTGCGCTTCGAGCCAGGCCAGGAGCGCACCGTCGAGCTGGTCGAACTGGCCGGCGCACGCATCGTCTACGGCTTCAACGGCAAGGTCATGGGGCCGCTTTAAGCTGCGGCGGCACGAGCCCCCGCAGCGAGCGCCACACGCACCCGCCCTGCCACTTTCCGGACTTCACACCATGACATTACGCATTGGCCGCCGCGCATACGCGGAAATGTTCGGCCCCACGACCGGCGACCGGGTACGGCTCGCCGACACCGAATTGCTGATCGAAATCGAGCGCGACTTCACCACCTACGGCGAAGAAGTGAAGTTCGGCGGCGGCAAGGTGATCCGCGACGGCATGGGCCAGTCGCAGCGCGTCGCGGCCGAGGTGGTCGATACCGTCGTCACCAATGCGGTGATCCTCGATCATTGGGGCATCGTCAAGGCCGATATCGGCATCAGGAACGGCCGCATTGCGGCCATCGGCAAGGCGGGCAATCCGGACATCCAGCCGGGTGTGACGATTCCCATTGGCGCGGCCACCGAAGTGATCGCCGGCGAAGGGCTGATCGTGACGGCCGGCGGCATCGACACGCACATTCACTTCATCAGCCCGCAGCAGATCGACGAAGCGCTCGCGAGCGGTGTGACGACCATGATCGGCGGCGGCACCGGCCCGGCCACCGGCACCAATGCCACCACCTGCACGCCGGGGCCGTGGCACCTCGAACGCATGCTGCAGGCCGCCGATGGCTATCCGATGAATCTCGGCTTTCTCGGCAAGGGCAACGTGAGCGTGCCGGAGCCGGCCACCGAGCAGATCGCCGCGGGCGCGATCGGTCTCAAGCTGCATGAAGACTGGGGCACCACGCCCGCGGCAATCGACAACTGTCTTTCAGTTGCCGACGACACCGACACCCAGGTCGCCATCCACACCGATACGCTGAACGAGGCCGGCTTCGTCGAAGCGACGGTTGCCGCGTTCAAGGGCCGCACGATCCACACGTACCACACCGAAGGCGCGGGTGGCGGCCACGCACCGGACATCATCAAGGTCTGCGGCGAGGCCAACGTGCTGCCGTCCTCGACCAATCCGACCCGGCCGTACACCGTCAACACGCTCGAAGAGCACCTCGACATGCTGATGGTGTGCCACCACCTGGACCCGTCGATTGCGGAGGACATCGCGTTTGCCGAATCGCGGATCCGCCGCGAGACGATTGCCGCGGAAGATATCCTGCACGACCTCGGCGCGCTCTCGATGCTCTCGTCCGACTCGCAGGCTATGGGCCGCGTGGGCGAAGTGATCATCCGCACGTGGCAGACCGCGCACAAGATGAAGGTGCAACGCGGCGCGCTGCCGGAAGACAGTACGCGCCACGATAACTTCCGCGCGAAGCGCTATGTCGCCAAGTACACGATCAATCCGGCCATCACGCACGGCATCTCACACGAAGTCGGCTCGATCGAAGCCGGCAAGTGGGCCGATCTGGTGTTCTGGGAGCCGGCGTTTTTCGGCATCAAGCCGTCGCTGATTCTCAAGGGCGGCATGATCGCGATGGCGCAGATGGGCGACCCGAACGCTTCGATTCCCACGCCGCAGCCGGTGCACTACCGCGATATGTTCGCCACACGCGGCGGTGCGCTGTCACGGACGTCGCTGACCTTTGTGTCGCAGATGAGCGCCGATGCGGGCATCGCCGAGCGCTATGGCCTGAACAAGCGTATCGTACCGGTGAAGAACTGCCGCAATATCAGCAAGGCCGACATGATCCACAACGCCTGGCGTCCGGCGATCAGCGTCGACCCGGAAACCTATCAGGTAATCGCAGACGGCCAGTTGCTGACCTGCGAACCGGCCACCGTGCTGCCAATGGCGCAACGTTACTTCCTGTTCTAAGCCATGCGCACTATCGACAAACTGATTGCTCCCAACGTCAAGCTTGCTGCCGTGCTGATCAAGCGCGCGCCCACGCTCACACTCGACTTCGACGCGCGCCGCAAGAGCCGTCTCGCGGCGACGCTCGACAACGGTGAAGAGGTGGCGCTGGTGCTGCCGCGCGGCACGGTGCTGCGCGACGGCGACGTGCTGGTGGCGCAGGACGGCGGCCTGGTGCGCGTAGTCGCGGCAGCCGAAGCGGTGCTGATGGTCACCGCGCGGGATCGGCTGACGCTCACGCGCGCCGCTTATCACCTTGGCAACCGGCATACACCGGTCGAGGTGGGCGCGGATTATCTGAAGCTCGAATACGATCCGGTGCTCGCGGATATGCTCAAGCGAATCGGCGCGCTGGCCGAGCAGGTGACGTTGCCGTTTCAACCGGAGTCCGGGGCTTATGGCGGCGGACACAAGCACGGGCATGACGAGACGTTCGCTGAGGACTATGCGCTCGCGCAGCAGGTTTATGGTGAGCATCATGGTCATGACCATGAGCATCATGACCACGACCATAGCCACGGGCACGCTCATGACCACGGCCATAGCCATGACCATGATCACAGCCACGAGCACGCACACGGCGCGGGACATGGGCACGAGCATGGGCACAATCACAGTCACGGGCACGACCACAACGACTGCGATGCGTCCTGCGACCACGACCACTCGAAACATGCGCATCGCTGAACTCACTGCATTGCTGCATCTCGCGTCGCCGGCGTTGCCGATCGGCGCGTTCAGCTATTCGCAGGGACTCGAAGCGGCCATCGAAGCAAACCTGATCGCCGACGCCGACAGCGCCCGCGACTGGATTGCCAGCGGCCTCGCCAACGTGCTTGCGCGCGGCGAGCTACCGTTCCTCGCCCATCAGATCGAACGCTGGCACACGCATGACGCAACGAACCTCACCCAGGCCAATAGCGAGTTCCTCGCGAGCCGCGAATCCGCGGAACTGCGCCGCGAAACCGAGCAGATGGGCTGGTCGTTGCGGCAATTGTGCGTTTCGCTCGAATGGGGCGACGCCGAACGCCGCGCCACGCTGGCCGCAATAGTGCCTCTGGCACAACCGACCGCCTTTGCGTACGCCGCCTTCGCTCACGGCGTCTCTACTGAGGCTGCGCTCGCCGCCTACGCATTCAGCTGGGTCGAGAACCAGGCCGCCGCTGCCTTGAAAGCGGTCCCGCTTGGACAACTCGCAGGGCAACGGATCATCGTCGCGCTACGCGCACCCATCGACGCTGCCGTCCAGCACGCACTCGCCACCGCACCCGGTGACATCAATACCTTCGCGCCGCAGCTAGGTATTCTGTCGGCGCGTCACGAGTCGCAGTATTCGCGACTGTTCCGCTCATAGCACTGAAAGATCATGAACACACTTCAGCACCATACCGCTCAACGCACCAAGAAACTTCCACCGTTGCGTGTGGGAGTCGGAGGCCCGGTCGGCTCCGGCAAGACTACGCTGCTCGAAATGCTCTGCAAGGCGATGCGCGAGCGCTACGACCTGGTCGCGATTACCAACGACATCTACACCAAGGAAGACCAGCGTCTGCTGACCGTGGCGGGAGCGTTGCCCGCAGAGCGGATCATGGGTGTGGAAACAGGCGGCTGCCCGCACACCGCCATCCGCGAAGACGCCTCGATCAATCTGGAAGCGGTCGACCGCATGCTGACGCGCTTTCCCGATGCAGACATCGTGTTTATCGAATCGGGCGGTGACAACCTGGCGGCGACCTTCAGCCCGGAACTGTCGGACCTGACGATTTACGTGATCGACGTGGCCGGTGGCGAGAAGATTCCGCGCAAGGGCGGACCGGGGATCACGAAGTCGGATCTGCTGGTCATCAACAAGACCGACCTCGCGCCGATGGTCGGCGCGAATCTCGACGTGATGGCTTCGGACGCGAAGAAGATGCGCGGCGAGCGGCCGTTCGTGATGTGCAATCTGAAGGCGCTCGACGGGTTGGATGTGGTGGTGTCGTTTATCGAAAGGAAGGGGTTGTTGACTGTTTGACGTGTCAGCAACCGTCAGAGGTCACTCCGGCAACAACGCCATCAACACATCCACCGTGCGCGCCGTCGCCCCGCGATGGCGCGCCGCAAACGCCGAGGCCGCGCCGCTCATCGCCGTGCGCCGCGCCTTGTCGCTGAACAGCTCACGCAATGCCTGCGCCAGTTCCGCCGGGTCCTGCACCTGCACCGCCGCGCCCGCCGCCACAGCATCCGCCGTGGCCTGGGTGAAATTGAACACATGCGGCCCGATCAGCACAGGCACACCCACCGCACACGCCTCAATCAGATTCTGCCCGCCCAGCGGCAACAAGCTGCCACCGATAAACGCCAGATCCGACGCCGCGTAGTAAGCGCCCAGCTCGCCCATCGAGTCGCCGAGCAACACGGTCACATTGGCCGGCAACGCACGCGCGACGCCCTGCGCGGACGCCCCCGCCGCACCCGGCGCCCAGGTCGAGCGACGCTCATAGCGCAACCCCGTTCTCTCGACCAGCGCCGCCACCTCGTTAAAGCGCTGCGGATGACGCGGCACCAGAATCAGCAACGCGTCCTCGACGCCCAGCGCCGCAAACGCCTGCAGCACCAGTTCCTCTTCGCCTTCACGCGTACTCGCCGCCACCCACACCGGACGCGTGCCGATCGCCGCACGCCAGGTGTGGCCACGCGCCGCGAGTTCAGGCGGCGTGCTCATATCGAACTTCAGATTGCCGAGCACTGCAACGTTACGTGCGCCCAGCGCCGTCAGGCGTTCGGCATCGGACGGACTTTGCGCCAGCACCCGCGCAAAGCCGCCGAACACCTCGCGGGTGCCCTTGCCAAACCTCGCCGCGCGCCTGAACGAGCGCGCCGACATCCGCGCATTGGTCAGCACCAGCGGCACATCGGCGCGGCGGCATTCGTCGATCAGCGCCGGCCACACTTCGGTTTCCATCACCAGTCCCAGCGACGGCCGCCAGGCACGCAGAAAACGCCGCACCACATGCGGCATGTCATACGGCACATAGCTGCGCAGTACGCGGTCGCCGAAAATCTGCTCGCCGGTGGCGCGCCCGCTCGGCGTCATATGAGTGAGCAGGATGCGCGCATCGGGCCGCGCCTTCATCAGCGCCTCGATCAGCGGCTGCGCCGCGCGAGTCTCGCCCACCGACACCGCATGCACCCAGATCAACGGCGCATCGTCCTCCGGCAGCCTGCCGCGTGCATAGCCAAAACGCTCGCCGATATGCTCGCGGTAGCCGCGTTCCTTGCGCGAACGGATCAGCAAACGCAACACCGCCACCGGCGCGATGATCCACCAGAGCGCGTTATAGATTGCCCTTAGCATCCGCGCTCCGCACTCGGGTCCGCAATGTTGTCGAAATCGGCGCGGCTCCGCGCAAAGCTGGCGGCGCTCAAACCAGCGCCCTGCCCTTGAGGCGTTCGAGGATGCCGAGCGGCGCGCACTCGGGCTGCGCCATGGCCTTGACCGGCAGGAAGAAGGTCTGCTCCATCATGAACTGGCCGGACATCACGGCATGCGAGGTCTGATCGGAGAAGCACACCCACACGCAGCCAGGTGGAAACGGCATGGTCTCCTGCGGGCTCGATTTCTGATACTCGAGATCGGCCTTCATGCTGTCGTGCAGATTCAGCATCAGATGGTCGTACTCGCTGCGCAGCGACTTGGTGACGTGCAGCAGGTTCATCAGCCACGCGGAACCGGGCATTTGCGGCTTGATGCGCGGCAGGAAACGGTTAGCCATGTCCTCGAACGGCTCGCCCACCCGCCACACACGCGGCGCGCCATGCGGGTTGATATTGGTGAACACGCGCAAGATACGCTCGCCGTAATTCGGGCGCGACGGGAAGGCATCCACGTGCAGGCGGCTGTCGTCCTTGCGCCACGAGGTCTGGCGGGTTTCGACCTGATGCAGCCGCAGGCTCGTCGGCGCGACGCGCAGCTTGCCGTCGTACTCGGGGAACAGAGCGTCCACCAGCGAGCGGGCGTTGGCCTGATAACGTGCGATCAAGGCACGCACCGCCGATTGCGTCACCGCATCGCCCACCACGCCATGCAGCGCGCCGCCGTTCGGTTCGAGACTGATGTTCTTGCGGTTCGGATCGGCCAGCGCCGGGTCGAGCAGCGCCTGCTCGCCGCCTTCGATCGCAAAACGCAAATTCGGGAAATACAGCACCTTGCCGCGCTCGACGCCGGCCAGCAGCGTCTCGCGCGGCACAGACAGGTTGTGTCCGTGCCAGTCAGCGCTTGCAACTTCGATGATCTGGGTTTCGTTCATGGTCGCCCTTCAAAAGCGGATGGAGCGTAATTCGCGTGGCTGCGGGGGTTTGCTGTCCCGCAGCATGTTGTCCTGGCTACGTGGCCCTGGCCTCGCGGTCCTCGTAACCGGGCCGGGATGCCGCGCCGGTCACCTGTCACCGGTCGGCCAGCGTGAGCCATAGAGCCGCAGAGTCACAGCGCCCCAGGCACGGCCTTATAGCAGCCCAAAACCGGCCAGCGCGGACTTTACCTGCTGCAGCGTCGGCGGCTGGCCGGCGGTGCCGAGATTGACGACATTCGGCGACCAGTAGCCGCCGGTGCGCCAGGCGGTCGCGAAATTGTACAACTCGACCGTGGGCCGCTTCAGCGCAGCCGCAATATGAACTAGACCTGTGTCAACCCCGACGGTCGCGGCTGCGCCGTCGATCAGGCCGACCACCGCCGGTAACGAGAGGCGCGGCGGCACGATCGCCGCGGCGCCGAACTCCTTCGCAAGCCGCTCGCTGGTAGCGCGTTCCGCGTCGCTGCCCCACGGCAGCACGATCGAGGCGCCGCGCCGCACCAAGGCCTGACCCAACTCGATCCACGCGGCGTCCGGCCATTGCTTGTCGGCGCGCGAGGTGGCGTGCACGAACACCACGTAAGGCACCGGCAGGTTCAGATTTGCCTCGGACAGGGCCAGCGCAGCGCGGCCGGTGTCGAGGCCGAAATCGATCTCGTCGGTCGGCTCGGGCTTCGGGTCGTTCAGCGCGGCGGCTACCAGTTGGCGCGTGCGCTCCACTACGTGGGTGCGCGGCTCGATCGGCACGCGCTTGTCGTAGAAGAAGCGCACCGGCCATTCGTAGCCGGCGCCGTCGGTGCGGTTGCCCAGCCCGACCACCGGACCGCGCGCCATGCTGGCCACCCATGCGGTCTTGATGAGCCCCTGGCAGTCGATTACCAGATCGTATTTCTCGTCAGCCAGCGCGCGGCGGAACGCACCGATTTCGCGCCAGTTGTCGAGCGACAGCAGCCGCTTGCGCCAGCGCCGCAGCGAGACGGGGATAGCCCGGTGCACACCGCTTACAAGCTGCACGAGCCCCATGAAGCTCTCTTCGACGAGCCAGTCGATCTGCGCATCGGGATGGCGGCGGCGAATGTCCGCGATCACCGGCATGTTGTGCACGACGTCGCCCAGCGACGACACTCGCACGATCAGTATCTTTTGCACGCTCAAAAGTGGAACGCCGGCAATCCGGCCATAAGATGCGTTGAAAGGACGGCAATTTTAGCTTGCCGCGTGCAAAAAACATGAAAAAACGCGGCGCAGTGCAAAAGCACCGCGCCGCGTGTGGCGGCGATCCAGCCCGGCGCGCCCGCGGGCCGTGAGGCCGGAGGAAGCGCGCCGCCGCCGTTATAGCGGTCAGAACGGCAGTTTGGCGTCCGGCTTCTCGGCCAGAATCACGCGGCGGAAGTCCTCCTGAATGCGCGCGAGCGCGGCGTCGTTATCCGCCTCGAAGCGCATCACGACCACCGGCGTGGTGTTCGACGAGCGCGCCAGACCGAAGCCGTCCGGGTATTCGACGCGCAGGCCGTCGATCTTGACCACGTCGTCCGCGCCGGTGAACTGGGCGCTCTTCTGCAGACGCGCGATCAGTTCGAAGTTTTCGCCTTCTTCGAGCTTCAGTTGCAATTCCGGCGTGGAATGCGAATTGGGCAGCGAGTTCAGCAGCGCGCTCGGGTCGCTGACGCGGGCGAGAATTTCAAGCAGGCGCGCACCCGTGTACAGGCCGTCGTCGAAGCCGTACCAGCGGTCCTTGAAGAACACGTGGCCGCTCATCTCACCGGCCAGCGGGGCGCCGGTTTCGCGCAGCTTGGCCTTCACCAGCGAGTGGCCGGTCTTCCACATCAGCGGCTCGCCGCCCTTGTCCTTGACCCACTTCGCCAGATTGCGCGTGCACTTCACGTCATAGATGATCTGCGCGCCCTTGTTGCGCGACAGCACTTCTTCGGCAAACAGCATCAACTGGCGGTCCGGATAGATGATCTGGCCGTCCTTGGTGACCACGCCGAGACGGTCGCCGTCGCCGTCGAACGCGAAACCGATTTCAGCGTCGGTCTCCTTCAGCGCCTTGATGACGTCCTGGAGGTTCTCCGGGTGAGCCGGGTCCGGGTGGTGATTCGGGAAGTTGCCGTCGATTTCCGTGAACAGTTCAACCAGTTCGCAGCCGAGCTTCCTGAACAGCTTCGGCGCAAGGCCGCCGGCCACGCCGTTACCGGTGTCCACGACGATCTTCAGCGGCCGGGCCAGCTTGATGTCGCTGGCGATGCGCTCGAGGTACGCGTCGGCGATGTCGTAGTCGGCATAGCTGCCGTTGCCGCTGGCGAAGTTGTCGTCGACGATGCGCTGATGGAGCGCAAGGATCTGCTCGCCGTAAATGGCGGCGCCGCGCAGCACCATCTTGAAGCCGTTGTAGTCGGGCGGATTGTGGCTGCCGGTCACGACGATGCACGAGTCGACGCGGCGCTCGCCGCCTGCCAGCTGGAGCGGCACGTTCGCGGCGAAGTAGCCGACCGGCGTGGGCACCATGCCGACGTTGACCACATCGACGCCTGCCGAGCGCAGGCCGTCCGACAGCGCGGCGACCAGCTCGGGACCCGACAGGCGGCCGTCGCGCGCGACCACGACGGCGTCGCCGCCTTGCGCACGCACTTCACTGCCGAACGCGCGGCCGATCAGACGAGCGGTATCGGCATCGAGCGTCTTGCCGATCACGCCGCGAATGTCGTACGCCTTGAAAATGGATTTGGAAATCATGGTTGGCTCACTTGCGTGCATTGGGAAAGTTGACCGGTACCTTGCGTGGTTATGGGCGGTCGTGGGTGGTCATCGCGCTGCGCCCCGGCCGGAAGCACTCCGGTTCCAACTTATAATTGCGCTTTTCTGACACGCCATACAGACGACTATTCTAATGCTTAGACGCCCTCCTCTTGCAAAGTTGCCGCTTCGGACGGCCAGGTGGGCAATCGCAGCCACAGCCGCGCCGGGTCCGGCCAGGCGGCGGGCGGGCGCTGGATGCTGACGCTCCGGCGCCTCTCCGCGCGCTTCGCCAATCCCGACGTCACGCGGGCGTTTGCGAATATCGTCTGGCTCGGGCTGGAACGGCTGACGCAGATCGCCGTCGCCATTCTCATCAGCGGCATGCTGGCGCGCTACTTCGGCCCGGATATCTTCGGCAAATGGCAGTACGCCAATACGCTGCTGCTGGTGCTCTCGCCCATCACCTGGGTGTGCGGCGCCGAAATCCTCGTGCCGACCATCGTCAACCGGCCGCCGGCGCAACTCGGCACCGTGCTGGGGAGTGCCTTTGCGCTACGCATCTCGGTTTCGGCCGGCGCGCTGCTGCTGACCTGGATCGGGATTGCCGCCGGACTCACCGATCCGCTCGTCGGCGCCATGCTGGCCGGGCTGGCCGTGACCATGCTGTTTCGCGAGCCGTTTGTCGGCGTGATCAATTCGTGGCTGCAAAGCATGACGTACAGCAAGCCGCAACTGCTCACCAGCATGAGTACCGCCATCGTCAAGGCCGGACTCGTGTACCTGCTGGTGCGGGCCGCCACCACGCCGTCGCGCTTCGGCTGGCTGTGGGCGCTCGAATCGGCGGCAATCGGCGCGGTGCTGCTCGTGTATTACATCCGGCGTCACGGCGGCAAGCTCGGCTGGCACGTAGACCGCTCGCTCTTCAGGCACTTTGCCTCGGCCGGCACGGTGTTCTGGCTCGGCCTGATCTGCATGTACCTGTTCCTGAAACTCGACCGGCTGATGCTGGAACGGGCCATTTCATTTGCCGATCTCGGCCGCTACTCCGCGGCCCAGCAACTGAACGAGAACTGGATCACGCTCGCGCTGATGCTGGCGCAGACTATCGCTCCCGCTTTCGTCTACCGGGTCCAGGAACCCGGTCACCTGCGCCGCAACATGTGGCGCCTGACGGCGATGACCGCGGCCCTGATGGTGAGCGGCGCGGTGGTGCTCGACCTGCTGGCGGGAATCATCATCCGCCGCGTGTTCGGTCCGGCCTACGAAGGCGCCATCGAGATCTTCCGTTGGGCCGTCTGGCTCTCCGTGCCGGCCGGGATCGAGGCGATCGGTAACCTGATCGTGCTGAAATATCAGGCCAAGTTCGTGCTGCTGGCGAAGTGGCTGCTGGCGCTGGCCGTGGCGTTCGTCGTCAATCTGCTGGCGATTCCGCGCCTCGGCCCCTATGGCGCGCTGGTCGGACTTGCGGTGGGCTATCTGGCCGCCGCGTCGGTCAACCTCTATTACATCCGCTTCAAGCTGCGCCCATGACGAATTCATCCGCCTCCGGGCACGGCGTCCAAACCCCGGGATCGACAGCGCAACCGGCGGAGGACACGTGGCTCCGTCCTTCGGGCGATGCCCTCGGCGATATCGCCGTGCTGATGCCCGCGTATAACGGTCAGGCGGATGTCGAGCGCACGCTGGCCTCGTTCAGCGAAGAGGCACCGGTCCATGTGCTGATCGTCGATGACGGCAGCACGCCGCCGATCGTGGCTCCTTTCCTGCCGAACCTCATAGTCGAGGTCCTGCGCATGCCGCAAAACGGCGGAATCGAGAAGGCTCTGCAAAGCGGCATCGACGCGCTTGCCGAGCGGGGATTCCGCTACGCGGCACGAATCGACGCGGGCGACCTGACCGTGCCGCAGCGGCTCGCGAAACAGCGCGCGTATCTGGAAGCGAACCCGCGGGTGGCCGGTCTCGGCATGTGGACCCAGGTGGTCAAGCGCGACGGCACACCGCTCTTCATGCTGACGCCGCCCGCCGCACCCAGCGCAATTCGCCGCATGCGCTTTTACCGTAGCTGTCTCGCCCATCCTTCGATGACGCTGCGTATCGACGCCGTGCGCGCGGTCGGCAATTATCAGGCGCAGTACCGTTCGGCTGAGGACCTTGATCTGTTCCTGCGTCTGATGGAGCGTTACGACTGCGCGAACCTGCCGGAACTGGGCCTTTACTACGAACTGAACGAAGGCGGCATCAGCGCCACCAAACGACGCCGCCAGGTGAGCTCCACACTGCGCCTGCAACTGCGCTACTTCAACGCGGCCAACCTGTATGACTGGCTGGGGCTGGCCAAGAACCTGCTGCATCTCGTCACACCGTATCGCACGTTGCAGGCGGTGAAGCGCAGGCTGTTCGCCCCGCGCGCCGGCGCCTAGCCACGCAGCCCGCCGGCCATGAATTACCCAGGCACTCTCCGTCTCGTCAAGCCCCAGTAGAACAACCATGAAGCCCAACGTTTCCAGCGTGTCCCTGCGCATTACACTCGTCTGCAACACTGCGTGGGCAATCTACACGTACCGGCAGGGGCTGATCCGCGAGCTCGTTGCACGCGGCGTCGAAGTCACGGTGCTGGCGCCGCGCGACCGTACCTTCGAACTGTTGAGCGGCATGGGTTGCCGCTGCATCGATCTGCCGGTAGCATCGAAAGGCACCAACCCACGCGACGACCTGCGCACGCTGTGGGCGCTCTACCGCCACTACCGGACGATCCGGCCGCACATCGTGTTTCACTATACGATCAAGCCGAACATCTACGGCTCGATTGCGGCGAGGCTGGCGGGCGTCGATTCGGTGGCGGTGACCACCGGACTCGGCTACGTGTTCATCCAGCAGAGCCGCGCGGCCCAGGTCGCCAAAAAGCTGTACCGTTTTGCCTTCCGCTTTCCGCGCGAAGTCTGGTTTCTGAATCGCGACGATCAAGCCGCCTTCGTCGATCAAAAGCTGCTCGCGCATCCCGAGCGCGCCCGCCTGCTGCACGGCGAGGGGGTCGATCTCGAGCAGTTCGCCTTCACGCCGCTGCCGGACAAGGCGCAGTTCGATTTTGTGCTGATCGGCCGGCTGCTATGGGACAAGGGCGTGGGCGAATACGTCGAGGCGGCGCGGCGCCTGCGCGCACGCTATCCGCACGCGCGCTTCCGTCTGCTCGGGCCGGTGGGCGTGGATAATCCCAGTGCGATCACGCGCGAAGAGGTGGCCGCATGGGAGCAGGAAGGTGTGATCGAATATCTGGGCGAGGCACATGACGTGCGGCCGTTTATCGCCGCGGCGGATTGTGTCGTATTACCCTCGTATCGTGAGGGCGTGCCGCGCACGCTGATGGAAGCCTCGGCGATGGGCCGGCCGATCGTCGCGACCGATGTGCCCGGCTGCCGGGAAGTGGTCGCAGACGGCGTCAATGGTTTGCTGTGCGAAGTCCGCAATGCGGAGAGTCTTGCTGCGCGGCTCGCACAGATGCTCGAGATGAGCGGCGAAGCACGCCGTGCGATGGGCGAACGCGGCCGGCAGAAAGTCGCGGCGGAATTCGACGAGAAGGTGGTCGTCGAAAAATATAAAGACCTGGTTCGCAACTTGACGGGCGTTTCACTTTAACGGAGCACAGCATGGCCACGAAGGGCACGATTCTGGTAACGGGCGGCGCGGGCTTTATCGGCTCGCACACGTGCGTCGAACTGTTGAACGGCGGCTACGATGTCGTCGTGATCGACAATCTCGTGAACAGCAATCGCGAATCGCTCAGGCGCGTCGAACAGATCACCGGCAAGACCGTCACGTTCTACGACGCCGACGCGCGCGACGAAGCCGCACTGCAGCGCATTTTCGACGCGCATCCGGTGACGGGCGCGATCCACTTTGCGGCGTTGAAGGCCGTGGGCGAATCGGTGGCAAAGCCGATCGAGTACTACAGCAACAACGTGGGCAGCCTGCTCACGCTGCTCGGCGTGATGCGCGATCGCAACGTGAAGCAGTTTGTGTTCAGCTCGTCGGCCACGGTGTACGGCGTGCCGAAGAGCTCGCCGATCGACGAGTCGTTTCCGCTCTCGGCAACCAATCCCTATGGGCAATCCAAGCTGATCGCCGAACAGGTGTTGCGCGATCTCGAAGTGGCGGACCCGAGCTGGCGGATTGCCACCCTGCGCTACTTCAATCCGGTGGGCGCGCATGAGAGCGGGCTGATCGGCGAAGATCCGGCCGGGATTCCGAACAACCTGATGCCGTATGTCGCGCAGGTGGCGGTGGGCAAGCTCGAAAAGCTGCGCGTGTTCGGCGGCGACTATGAGACGCCGGATGGGACTGGCGTGCGTGACTACATCCATGTGGTGGACCTGGCGCGTGGGCACCTTGCGGCGCTCGATGCGCTGGTCAGGCATGATGCGAGTTTTGTGGTGAATCTCGGCACGGGTCAGGGGTATAGCGTGCTCGATGTGGTGCGTTCGTTCGAGAAGGCATCGGGCCGGCCGGTGCCTTACGAGATCGTCGCGCGGCGTCCGGGCGATGTGGCGTCCTGCTATGCCGACCCGGCTGCGGCGGCGAAGCTGCTCGGATGGACGGCTGAGTTTGGCATCGAGCGTATGTGTGCGGATCACTGGCGGTGGCAGGAGAAGAATCCGCAAGGGTTTAAAGCACCGTAGCTTTTAGTGAACCGGCGGCCGGTTAGCCGCTCACGAAGACCGGCCACCGCGTTTCGCAGCAGCCACCACCATTGGGCCCGGCATCAGCCCAAAAAGCGGCGCCATGCTGTAAGGCATGGCGCCCAGACGCGCCTCTCGTGGCGGCGTGAAAAATATCGGCGATCCAACCGCCCGCGCTACGCCCGATCAGAACGAGTGCTGAATACCCGCATACGCGCCGGTCTGACTATGGCCTTGCAGCGGGTTCTCGTTGTACACGCCGTCGCTCAAGCCGCCAGGCCCTTCATTGTTGGCATCCAGACCGAAGTTCGCGCTGCTGCTGTTACGCACCGTCGCGACCTGGAAGTCGAGCAAGGTCCGCTTCGAGAGGTTGTACGTGCCGCCGATCGTATAGATGGTTGCGTTGCCGCCTCCATTGTTGGCGTTCACGTGATAGACCGCGGCGATCAGCGCGGCAGCCGTCGTGGCCTGCCACGTCACGCCGCCCCATTCCAGATCGGCGGTGGTCGGCGCCGTCGGCGAGCCTGCCGGCGTGACTACGCCACCCGAGGTGCGCTCAGCCGTATAAGCGGCTTGTACCTTGAAACGGCCAAGGAACAGGTTACCGCCGACAAAGTATTCACGCGATGCCGTGAACGGATTGTCGAGCTGGCCGTTCAGCGGATCGCGAATTTCGTCATAGATGCCGCGCAACTGGAACAGCGAATTGGTGTACGTAAGCTGCAGGCCGTCGGTACGGCCGGTGGCTGCGCCCGACGCGCCGGCATTCCAGTTCGTGGAGTTCGACAGGCCATACTGACCGAACACGTCGAAACCATAGAGCTTCGGCGATTGGTACGAAATGTTGTTGCTAGTGTGCTCCCAGTTACGGCCGCGGACCAGCGAAGCCGACGACCAGTTCGACTGGCCGAACGGATCGAAATCCCAGTCGCCATTGGCGATCTGCAACTGGCGCCCTAACAACGCCGTACCGAACTGGTCGTTGGAAAGACCGACGTTTGCAATCCGGTCAAAGATAGACCCCGGCAGACCAAACGAGCCATTCGCAGTACTAAATGCGCCTTCCAACTGAAAAACCGCCTTGTTTCCGCCACCCAGATCCTCAGAGCCTTTGATACCCCACAGGCTCGTACCCCAGTCACCGCTCTCCTGCCGCCAGCGCGAGGTGGAACCGGTATAGCTGTTGTTCGGCAAGCCGTTTATATATTCGATGCCGGCATCCAGGCGGCCATACAAGGTCACGCTACTCTGGGCATGCGCCACCACGCCGGCCGACATCAACGCTGCGGCAAGCAAACTCCTCTTCATCCTCATCCTCTCCTCCGTACCGTTTTAAAGGAATGCAATCCACCCGATGGGTGGAGCAAAACTACTTTTAATTGGGGTTCTTTTACTACTTTGATAACCAGTCTACCAAAACGTATTTCATCAAGCACAACAATCCATGGCCTCTTTAGACCATGTTCCAAAACAGCAACACAAACAGATTGAAAGCAATTCCCCGCCTCACAACGAGGTCATGGAGCGTGTCGTTTCACATAACAGGATGCTCGCACTTCGAAGCAGTTAAATTTTCCGCATTGTGGTGATTAGCAAGAAATCCGGAAACAAGCGATTATCGAATTCGCAAACAATCGAAGAAGCACGCAATTTCGGTGCGAATTTAATTTCTGATTTGGAAATAGATATTTTCCGCTTCTGGCAACATTGAAACTGGACGCAAGGAGAGCCGCCGCGCTGCGCCAGTCAGGCGAGCGAGGTTCATGAAGGCCGACGTTCAGGTACGGAGAGACGACGGATCAGAGTGCAGCTTCGGCAGGCGCCTGCGTCGGAATGCTGGGTTGTTGGCTAAGCATTTGATAGCGGGACACGGGATCGAGCCGGTAGCCGTAGTTGTAGATCGGCGTAAGCACGAAGTCGGCATCGTCGCGCAGTTGCAGCTTGGAGCGGATCGCTGATATGTGCGCGGTCATGGTGCGTGCATTGATGCGGTCATCGTGCCGCCAGACCGCCCCAGCAAGATAGACACGCGACACCGGCCGAGACAGATTCCTGAACAGGATCAGGGCCAACTGATATTCCTTCTGTGTCAGCGGAACCCGCGCTTCACCCACCAGTACGCTGCGCCCGTGAGTGTCGCCGGGTGGTTCGAAGATGTAGCGGCCAAATTGTGTCGCCGTGGTAAGGGCGTATCCGTCCCACGTTTTGCTGAGCATGGTCTTTACGCTCGCGGCCAACCCTCGCGCGGAAACGGGTTTGAGAAGAAAGCCGTCTTTCTCCCGGATCATCTGGCTCAGACGCCGCTCGTCACTACCGACGACAAGCATCTTTCGCTCAGGCCAGAAAATCTCGGCAAGATAAGAAATGAGCCGCTTATCGAGCTTCATCGCGTCGGTATCGACAATCGCCAGATCGGCTTCAACGACCCACGGGCTATCGACCAGCGCATGAGGCGTGCCATAACCACGGCAGTGATAGCCGGCGTGCCGAAGCATAGTGGCCATCGACCATGGATTATCAGGATCATTCTCGAGTGTCACCAGCTTCATCGCTCTTCCCGCTCAATAAAACACATAAGCCATACGCGCAGACCAGACGGTATTACCCGCACTCTATTTGATTTGGACAAATTCAGCAGGCACGGTGACACGCCGCAATTCAGCGGCATCCATTTAGAAGCGGTATCATTTCCACTCATGCAAAAGTGTTTTGAGCGATTTCGCACCAATGCTGGAAATCGCCATCAAGATACAATTGGGTAAGTTTCCGAAAGGATCCGCTTTCGAAGCGTCAACCTTGTTCTGTAGTCAGGATTCCGATGGACACGTTGGACAGTATGCGGATGTTCGTTCGAGTCGTAGAGGCCGGCAGCTTCACGAAGGCCGCGTCGCTCTCATCCGTGAGCACGCCGCAGATGTCACGCGCGATCACCGACCTGGAGTCTCGACTGCATACACGCCTGCTGCACAGAACGACGCGGCACATGTCGTTGACGGAAGCCGGCGAACGCTATTTGCAGCATTGCGAACAGATTCTGGCCCAGGTCGATCTGGCGGAGGCGGAAGCAGCGGGAACCGGTGGCCAGCCGTCCGGAAAACTGCGCGTACATGGCACGACCAGTTTCGGGCAGCATTATCTGGCGCCGCTGATTGCCCGCTATAACAAGCGCTTTCCAGACGTGCTGATCGAACTGGTGCTGGCGCAGCGGGTACCCGATATGGTCGAAGAGGGTTTCGACGTCTCGGTCGTGGTCGCGCGGGAACTGGCGGATTCAGCCCTGGTGTCGCAACGCATTGGCAGTGTTTATACGGTTCTCTGCGCTTCCCCGCAATACCTGGCAAAGCACGGCACACCCCTGCGCCTCGCGGATCTGCATAAACACACCTGCCTGCAACTGGTTCTGCCGGATGTGCCGCTCGGACGATGGCATTTCGAAGGCGCCGACGAACCGGTTTTCCGTCACGCCAGCCCCACGCCGCTCACCGTCAATGTGGCCGAAGCGCTGGCCGAGGCTATTCGCGAAGGCATGGGCATTGGGCCCTTGCCCATCTCGGTGGCGCTGCCCGCGATGCGCGACGGCAGCCTCGTGCGCGTGTTGCCGGAACACCATCTGCGCGCGAACAACGTCTACGCGTTGTACGCGTCGAGACGCTATCTCGACGCCAAGATCAAAACCTTTGTCGAGTTCTTGCGGGAACAGGTGCCGGTTTCGTTAGCCGCGCAGGACCGGGAGCTGGCGGCGTTCGGACAAGGTCTGATCCACGAACCGCAGTCGATCTGAACCGCGTGGACCGATAGTTAAGGCCCTTTGCGCGCAAGAGGGATAAACTGAAAGCAAGACGGTCCCCGGAGCGCGATCATGGCCGACTCTACTCCTGCCAGCACATTTCGCGGGCTTCCCTTGACCGCGGAGCAAGACGCGGAAATCCGGCACTATATAAAAAAGCAAAAACAGCGTGGTGCGCCCTGGAACACGCCGGAGCTCGCAGCCATGCTGCATGACATGCTCGATCCCCCCGGCGACGAGGATGAAGAGGACGGGGAAGCCGGCGAAATCGTCGACGAGGCCAAGGCGGCTACGGAACGGGCAAGCGCCTTCATTGACGAGACCATGGACCCCATCGAGGCCAGCGAAGAGCGGAATGCGGCAATGGAAGCCGAGGGGATGAGAGGGCCGAAGCGGTGAATCGAGCGGCGTGCGGAGCACTAGCCCAGTTCAAAGGTAGTCACACCAAACACACCCTCGAGTTCGATCGCTGGCACCTGCCTGGTGTACATCCGCGCCGTTTCGAATATACGGCTCATGCCATGCCGCTCGGCCAGCGCAACAGCGGACGGGTTGGCTTCCGGTACATCAAGCGAGACAGGTTGCGATCGCGAGCGGGCGGCCAGTGCGTCAAGCAGGCGCGCGGCAATCTGCTCATCATCTGCGAACAGCGGGCCGACCTTGCATCCTTCCCGGCACGCACGCAGGACAGCATAGCCGGTTATGCGGGTTTCGGAGACCGTCGCCACTGCGATCGCATCCGCCTGCCCCACCCACTGGGCGAGGAACTCCGGACGACGCGACGGAAAGAAGCGTGCGTCATAGGCAAGCAGACGATCAAAAGGGAGCGTGGCCACCTCCTTGACGTCGGCATGCGCTTTGCCCGCCATCACGCCCTGGAAGCGGATATTGCGGTAAGCGAGTTTAAAGCCCGACTTCCTGTAGTTCGGCTGTTGGGCAACCACCCCGTCTAGGCCTATGTTGCGCTCGCCGAGATATGCCATTGCGTGTTGCCAGATGCGCACGCCAAACCCCATGCCGCGAAATTCGGGTTTGACGATGTAAAGGCCAATAAAGCCGAACGCATCGTCGTAGGCAACCGCTGAGATACAGGCAATCGGCTGGCCCCTCAGCGTGCCGATGAAAAAGCCGCTGGGGTCGGCCTCTCCAAAGCATTGCGCGTCATTCCTGCCGGGATTCCAGCCCTCTGCCGCGGCCCAGTCGAGCGCGAGTGCGATCTCCGCGCGGTTCATCGCCCGTATGGTGAAGTCGTCGTGTACGTGAGGGGTTGGGGTCTTCGAAATCATGGGTGCCTCCCGCAGCAACCCAGCGCCATTGCCGGCGGCGCAGCGTCCAAACCAGAGTACACCATCACGGCAGATATGCTATGTTTTTGTCTGAACAATGATGGACATGCATGTTGAATGGACCGCTTTTTTATGCAGCGGGCCAGCGCCGTCGCATATCTGATGGATCGACGTCAACGCTCGCTCGAACAGATCGAGGCCATGCACGATGCGGACCGTGAATCTGCACGGGGCGAACTCGACCTGCTCGACCGGCTCATCCTCGACGTGCGCGCCGCAAGGGTCGACATGTTTCAATTCAGCCATCCGCAGGCTGTCGCCATTTACGTTTCGGAAGACTAGGTCCTGCGGCGCACGCCTGTGGACCATCTCGCGCGGCGGGTGTCCGAGGGTCTTATCTGGCAACCTTCAGCAGATTGCGAGCCATCTGACTGTCACCACCGGGTGCAGGTTTGCCCGCGGTGGGCGGCTGAGACGAGTAAGCATCGATTGCTTCGTTCGGCGCCGACGTGAACCATAAAATCTGCCCATCGCACTCGATTCCAACCTGACGGCCGTGCCAATAGATTGCGTTTTCCATGCCGTGCCCCTTGGAGAAAACAAAATCACATTTTGCGCGCGGCGTGGAACGACAACGTTGCCGGCCGCACAATGGCAGATGGAAAGTGGCGAGATCCCGCTTTCTCAATCCTTTGAATCCATCAATCTGGATTGGAAACGCCCCATTCCGCCCTGATTCGGCACTTCCATTACGCCCCAAAAAACCTGTCTGCAATACGCGACGCCCGGTAAAGCGCACTGCCCATTAAGCCACCCAAAATGTTACAGTGCAGCCTCATCTTGCGGCCCGTTACATCAAGCGTATGTCGTCACCCAACCCGCCCGCACCTGCCGATAAACGCGTCCGCGTACTATTCCACATCACCGACTTCAACGATGGTGGCATCGAGTCGTCCATCATTCAATGGCTGAGAATTCTCGATCGAAACCGATTTAAAGTCGTGCTTTCTGTCATGCATACGTCACCGGCATTTGAAAACCGGTTTCGGGCATTGATTCCGCCAGATGTGGAGGTCGAGGTATTGGTAGACCGTCCGTGGCTGAAGTACTTTCAGGCGAAACGCTATGAGCGGCGTCTGAGCAAATTGGGGCGGGTGGCGCGTGACGTCCACAACACGCTGGCGGTGCGCCCGCACGTGGCGAGGCGTATGACGCAACTTGCGCAGCGGGTCGACGTGATCGTCGATTTCGACATGTCGTTGCGGCGCCTGTCCGGGCGTTTCGGCGTCACGTGGCTCGGCGTCAATCACTTCAGCTTCGATGCGCGGCTGGGCGGCAGGCCTCGCAAGGTCCGGCGGCTGCTCGAGCAATACCGGCGCTATGACGGCGTGGCCGCGCTGAACCAGCATATGGCCGACGAAGCGAAACGGATTTTTCAGGGCAAGCTGGAGCGCGTAATCGTGCTGCCGAACGCGCTGGATATCGCGTCGATCCGCGAGCGTGCCGCTGCCCCACGCGATGCCTTCAGGGTCACACCCGAGGGCGTGCCCTACATTGTCTCGGTCGCCCGTCTAGACGAGATTCAGAAAGATCACCGGACACTCTTGCGTGCGTATGCTGAGTTGTTGCAGCGTGGCCCCGTTGAAGAGCATCTGGTGATCGTGGGCAACGGTGCATTCCGCGAAGAGCTGGAGAAGCTGGCACACGACCTGGGTATCGCCGCCCGCGTGCATTTTGCCGGCCATCAGGACAATCCGCACCCGATCGTGGCGGGTGCATCGGTGCTGGTTCTGAGTTCGAAGTACGAAGGGATGCCGATGGTGCTGCTGGAAGCGCTCGCAATCGGCAAGGCGATTGTCGCGACCGACTGTCCGACTGGGCCGCGCGAGATTCTGGATGGCGGCAAGGCAGGCGCACTGGTGCCGGTTGGCGATGCCGGGGCGATGGCGGATGCGCTTGGACGGTTACTCACCGACAAGACCGCCCGCGAGGCGGCCGCAGCGGAAGCGCATACGCGTGCCGCCTACTACGGTATCGAGGAAAGCAACGGGCGGTTGATGGCGTTTATTCAAGCAACCATAGTCGTGTAATGGATGGCGGGCCAAGGTCGCACCCCGCCGTCCATCAATAGCAATCGAACACCACCTCGATCGTCTGATCGGTCACCCCCCATACGCCCGCGGTATGCACCGCAACAACGTGCAGTTGCCGGTTCTGGTCTTTGCAATACGCGGCCGCGTGCCTTACGCCAACGGTTCTCACATGGTTCCAGGACGTCAAGCCCCAGCGAGCGCGGCTCATCAGGGTCAGGTGGCCATCCTGGCGCGAGTCGATGGGCGAGACCGCGGTGCATGCCGATAGCACGCCCACGCTTGCGAGAAAGGCGCTCCGTTTCACGGCGACACCCCAGAAGAAGGAGCGAACCGTCATCAGTGCGGATCCGCGAAACCGGTAATTGAGCAAAGAATTGGACATAAGCGCTGCGCAGGAAACAGGTATAACGGCAACGCGATTGTAAGGGCGGAATGAGCTTTGCAGTGTGTCACGCCAAAAAATCGTGCCTATCCCTGCACGGTCGGCGCTGCTTGCGCCAACCTTCCGGGCATTTTTTCGAAGCAATTGCGCCAGAGGTTAAAATCCCGCGCAGATACCGTTAGCCATCAAGCAACACCACGTTGGAGTCTCCTATAGCATGCAGCGCCAAGTTCTACAGTTCGTTATCGCCGGCGTCGTCGGTTTCGTGGTGGATGCCGGCATCCTGTACCTGACCCTGGCCTTGGGTCTTGGCTACTTCGGCGGCCGCGCAGTTTCTTTCCTATGCGCCGTATGGGCTACATGGCAAATCAATCGCCGCTACACCTTCGCCTCGTCGCGCACGGAGTCGGCCTGGGTTGAATGGTGGCGCTATCTTGCTGCGATGTCGGTTGGCGGCGTCGTCAACTATGGCGCCTACAGCGCCACGGTGCTCGCACTCAAAGGTATTCCATTCTTGCCGATCGTGGCCGTGGCGGTCGGATCGCTAGCAGGCATGGTCGTCAACTTTGCCACCGCGAAGCTGTGGGTCTTCAAACAACGCTGATTGCTCGCAAACATGGCTACCGTAGAAGGCAAAATTCGCCGCGAATCGCTCTGGCGCAGGCTGCGATCCGTCGACCTCAACACGCCACGCGCCTTGGCGAGCGCTCGCGTTGCCGTCCCTTTGCTGTTCGGTCTCTGGTCGCTATGGCTGGGCCAGGACAGAAACTGGGACCTGTTCAACTATCACCTCTACAACGCCTACGCGTTTCTGCACGACAAGCTTCACACAGACTTCGCGCCTGCCGGGATGCAGACTTACTTCAATCCGGTACTCGATCTCGGCTACTACCTGCTGAACGCCTATCTGCCGGCGCCCCTCGCCGGCTTTCTCATGGGGGCGATTCACGGGCTCAACTTCGTGCTGCTGCTCGCCATTGCACGGCGCGTGCTTCCCGACCTGCCGGCCGAAGACCGCTACCGCGTACCGTTGCTACTGGCGCTCGCAGGCGTCCTGACTGCGAATTTTCTCTCCGAGCTCGGCAATACGATGGGCGACGACACGACCGCGCTATTCAGCCTCGCGTCGCTCCTCTTGCTTGTGACGTCCTGGCATCGGCTAGGCAGCGGGTCTGCGAAGTCCCTTGGTATGGCCGTGTTGGGCGGCTTGCTGGTCGGCCTTGGCATGGGTCTAAAGCTGACCAATGTGGTGTACGCGGTCGCGCTGTGCGCTTCGCTGCTGCTGTTCCCTGCAACGCCTGCCGTCCGCATTCGCCTTGTCTTCCTGTTCGGTATCGGTGTCCTGATCGGACTCGCGGTGACAGGCGGATACTGGCTTTGGAAAATGTGGGAGACCTTCGGGAATCCGACCTTCCCGCAGTTTAGTTCGGTGTTCCCGAATCCCCTGACACCAAGCGTCGGCGTAGCGGATACGAGCTGGCTGCCGAAAAGTGTGCTGGAGACCGTCTTCTGGCCGTTTCTGTTTTCGCTGCACTCCAAACGGGTGGGCCAGGTCACGCTGCATCAATGGATCTGGCCGGTGGTGTATGTCCTGTTCTGGGCATGGGTGATCGTCTCCTGCGTGCGAGCACGGCGCGCCTCTTCGCGCGGCAAGCCGCTTGATCCGCGCGCCCGCTATGTCATTGCGTTTGTGGCGCTCGGATACGCGCTGTGGGTCAAGCTCTTCAGCATCTACCGCTACGTCGTACCCATGGAGCTGCTGACGCCGCTCGTCGCCTATGTCCTTCTGACGCAGTTGTTTTCCTACCTGACGGCCCGTCGCATCGCCGCGTGGACGTTGTGTGCGACAACGCTGGTCGTGGTACTCGGTGGCGTCGAAACCTGGGGGCATGAGAGCTGGGCCAGTGAGGCGTTCCGCGCGGAAACGCCGGAGCTGGACTCGCCCAACACCACGACCGTGATTATCGTCGGCGGAGACCCCGCCTGGGGATGGCTTGCGACATTGTTCCCGCCGAGCGTCGCATTTACGCAGATTGGGGGCAACTTTCCAGGCACGCCGCTTTACGACGAGCATGTGCGGGCAATGGTGCGTCAGCGCGGCGGCCCGACCTTCGCCCTGTTTCAGACCCGATACAACTGGCGCGTCGAGTATGTCGCCAAGATGAACCGGATCGCGGACATGCTCGGACTGATCGGCAGTACCCAGGCTTGTAACCGGCTGCAGTGGGTCGTGTCCCGCCTACACCTGCATGCGAGCGTACAGTGGCTCCCCGGCGCGACGCATGAGTCGGCCTGCCAGTTGGGACTTCGCGCCGACGACGTGCGCGATCTCGAGGCAGAAAAGCGTCAACTGGCGGAGCAGGCAAGACCGGTCCTCGAGCGCAGCGGGTTTCTCATCGACCCGCTTAGCTGCACAATTCATCGGGCATATGCCGGCAAGGGCATCTATCCGTATCAGTGGTGCCGCGTCACGCTGAACAAGGCTGCGGGTTGACCTGATCCATCGGATCCATCGCTCTACCCAAGGACGGCGCGTGGTCGACGCCGTCTTTGCCCGACTTCTAAGCCTCAACCCGAAACACGGCGACCGCTTCCCTCAGCACCGTCGCCTGCTCTTCAAGCGACTTGGCAGCGGCTGCCGCCTGTTCCACCAGCGCGGCGTTGTGCTGGGTAACCTCATCGATCTGCGTAATCGCCTTGTTGACCTGGGCGATGCCCTCGCTCTGCTCGAGCGCGGCCGCTTCGATTTCACCCATGATGCCCGTCACGCGCTCGACCGACTGCATCGCTTCATGCATCGTCTTGCCCGCTTCGGCAACCAGTGACGCACCCTGCTCCACCTTGGCCGCCGACTCGCCGATCAGTTCCTTGATCTCCTTGGCCGCACCACCGGAGCGTTGCGCGAGGCTGCGCACCTCCGAGGCCACCACCGCAAATCCGCGCCCCTGCTCGCCGGCGCGTGCCGCTTCGACGGCCGCGTTCAAGGCGAGGATGTTGGTCTGAAAGGCAATGCCTTCGATCATGCCGATGATCTCGGCAACCTTGCGCGACGAGGCCGTGATGCCCTCCATCGTCTCGGTCACCCGGCCCACCACGCTGCCGCCGCGCGTCACCGTCTCCAACGCGCCATGAGCCAGCCGGTTGGCCTGCTGCGCATTGTCGGCATTCTGCTTCACCGTCGCTGACAGCTCCTCCATGCTGGCCGCGGTTTGCTCGAGCGCCGCCGCCTGCTGCTCGGTGCGCCGCGACAAGTCGGCGTTGCCTGAGGCGATCTCGTTGGCGCCCTGCGTAATTGCGCCCGTACTGCCCCGCACTTTCGAAACCGTGTCGACGAGACCATCGCGCATCTGCGTCAGCGCCGCCAGCAACTGGCCCATTTCGTTACGCGAACGGACTTTCACCGCGATCGTCAGGTCACCGGCCGCGATACGCTGGAAATGGCGAATAGTCTGGTTCACCGGTTTAAGCAGCGCCGCCGAGAGGCCGACGCGGGACATCACGCCAATCACAATCGAAATCACACCAATCGCGGCAAACAGCAACGTCGCCATGCGAAACCGTGAGGCCGCCGTTTCGGCTTCGCGCTGCTGGCTATCGGTTTCCAGTTGCTGAAGCGCGTCGATGGCTTTCGCATAAGTGGCGTAGTACCCATTGGCGGTTTCGCCCTGGATGTTGCGGAAGGTGTTGAAGTCGTTGTCGGTGAGCGCCTTGAATTCCGGTTCGATCGCCTGATCGACCAGCGCCGCTCGCGCCGTTTCCACTGCATGGGCGAGCCGCTGCTCGTCGTCGCTGCCGAAGGGACCGGCCGCGTAAGTGCGGAAGTCGTTGTTCGACTCCACCAGCACCTTATGCGCCGCCGGCAGCAGATCGTCGGTTTGCTTGCCGACACTGAACAGGGTCTCGTAACTGCCAAGCGCCAGCCGCGCCTGCAGAAGCTTCTCAGAACTGGCGTTCAGGTGCGTCAGCGCGACCGAATTGCGCTGGATATCCCCCAGACCATTGCTCGCAAGCTTGAGCGCGCCGTAGCCAACCGCAATGACAGTCAGCAGAAAAGCGACGAATACGCCAATGACCAGCGTCAACCCACCCCGGATGGTGATGTTATTCAGCATTATTTCTCCGTAACGTCCTGGCCGGGCGGCACACGGCCCAGACTCCCCGTTCGCACCTCGCCGCTTCCGGTTTATCGGCTGCTGGAGACTTCGGCTAGATAGGGGGAATCCATGACTGGCAAGGGTTTGCGGGCGTGACGGGTCACTATGTGGGACTGGAAGGCGCGACTGCTGGCGTGGTTTATCGCTGTGTCACTTTCCAGAGCATGGAGAAGGTCGCCGTTCCCATGGTGACGTAACCCGTCGACATGCAGTTATCCGATCTCGGATCACACAGAATGGTCAGCTTTTGTTTGTCGCTGAAATCGAGGTTGACTGCTGGATCGACTGCCTTGCGCTGCGCCGCCGGCAGGTTGTAAACAAAACGATAGGTCTGCTTGGGCGTTTTCGTGTGATCGCCAAGAATCACGAGGGTGCCAGTGTCTGCGGGAGCGGGGTCGAAGTGCAGTTCAGCCGTGTCGGCCATTTGCGTGACGCCCGTCATCACGACGGGCCGCGAATAGCCATCGGCAAAGGCACTGCCGGCAATAGAAAAGAGAATGAAAGCAACGGTGAGATTGCCAAACATCGGGGGTCACTCAGTCAAACAGGGAACTACGAAGTATGACGGAACTGGCGATTCTTTTCAGTGGCGCTGCGTGTGGCCGGCAGCGTCAAGCGGCAATGCATCAATATGGTCGCTGCCTGAAACTCTAGTCCGTTCCGGCCTGCTTTTCGAGGCCCGTGCGTTTCGTTTGTATAATTCGGCGTCCTCGCTCAGGCTCATCTTCATGCTTAGTTTCGCGCTCGGGTTTCTCGTCTCACTGCTGGTCACTTTGTTGATCGTGCGCTACGCGCATCTGCATGAAAAATTCTCCACCGATACCGATCTGGCGGGCGTGCAGAAATTCCACGTGCGCCCGGTACCGCGGATCGGCGGCACGGGCATCCTGATCGGCCTGGTTGCATCAGCCGCGCAACTACATCGAGCCTATCCCGCGGTCTCCAGCGGCATTCTGGGTCTGGTGGCGTGCGGTCTGCCGGCATTCGGGTCGGGACTGGTCGAAGATCTGACCAAACGCGTTTCCCCGCTGGCACGGCTCATCTGCACCATGGCGGCCGCCGCCCTTGCCTATTTCCTGCTGAATATCGCCGTCACGCGCATCAGCGCGCCGCCGCTCGACTTCCTGCTCTCGTATGCGGTGATTTCCTGCGTAGTCACTGTCCTCGCCGTCGCAGCGCTGGCGAATGCCGTCAACATCATCGACGGTTTCAACGGACTCGCGTCGATGGTCGCGTTCATGATGTTCGCGTCGTTGGCCTATGTGGCGTTCGAAGTCTCGGACCCGGTCGTGCTGTCCGCCTCGCTCATCATGATGGGCGCCGTGATGGGCTTCTTTATCTGGAACTTCCCCGCGGGCCTGATCTTTCTCGGGGACGGCGGCGCGTACTTTATCGGCTTCATGCTCGCCGAGCTGTCCATCCTGCTGGTGATGCGCAACCGCGACGTGTCGGCGTGGTACCCGGTGCTGCTGTTCATGTATCCGATCTTCGAGACCTGCTTCTCGATCTACCGCAAGAAGTTCATCAGGGGCATGTCGCCCGGCATTCCCGATGGCGTGCACCTGCATATGCTGGTCTACAAGCGCCTGATGCGCTGGGCCGTGGGTGCACGCACCGCGCGCGAACTGACACGGCGCAATTCGCTGACCTCACCGTATCTGTGGCTGCTTTGCCTGATAGCCGTGATTCCCGCCACCTTGTTCTGGAGGCACACGCTGCATCTGTTCTGCTTTGTGATGGTGTTTGCCGCGACCTACGTCTGGCTGTATGTCAGTATCGTGCGCTTCAAGTCGCCGCGTTGGCTCGTGGTACGGAAGGGTCGGCGGTCGTAAAAAAAGGCGCTTATAGCGCCTTTTTCGTGTTCCTCTAGCGCTGCGGTCCAGCGCACGCTCTACGAGTTCGATACTTCAATTACAGTGCAGCGCGCAACGGAGTCGCCGAAGGCACGCTCTCCAGCGGCGGCGCCAGAGTGGGCTGATATTCGGGCACCCAGCGGCGCAGGTCACGCCGCACTTCGTGGTCAGCCAGCACACGGTGCTGCATCAACCACGGCAGCAGTTCATCCAGGAGGTTATCCGGTACGCCGCGCGCCTGCGCAATGCGCAGCTTCGGATGCGGCGTGCGCGTGGTCGTCTCGTCGTCGGCGAGCAACTCCTCATATAGCTTCTCGCCCGGGCGCAATCCGGTAAAGACAATCCGGATGTGTTCTTCGCTGAAACCGTAGAGACGGATCAGGTCACGCGCCAGATCGACGATCTTGACCGGCTCGCCCATATCAAGAATGAAGATCTCGCCGCCACGCCCCATGCTCGACGCCTGCAACACCAGTTGCGAAGCCTCAGGGATGGTCATGAAGAAGCGCGTGATTTCCGGGTGCGTCACCGTAACCGGGCCACCCTTGGCGATCTGCTGCTGGAATTTCGGAATCACGCTGCCCGCGCTGCCAAGCACATTGCCGAAGCGCACCGTCTCGAACTGAGTCCGCGTGCTGGTTTGCTGCAGGGCCTGGCAAGCCATCTCGGCGAGCCGCTTGCTCGCCCCCATCACATTGGTCGGATTGACCGCCTTGTCAGTGGAGATCAGAACGAAGTGCCTCACGTCGTGACGGATCGCCGCGCGTCCCACGCGGTAGGTGCCCAGCACGTTGTTGCGAACCGCCTGCCACGCGTTCTGCTCTTCCATCAACGGCACATGCTTATAGGCCGCTGCGTGAAAGAGAATGTGCGGCGCATGCCGCGACAATACCTGGTCGAGCAGCAGCGAATCCTTGGCGTCTCCGATCACGGGGACTACCGGCAAACCGGGGAAGCGATCGTGCAGCTCTTCCGTGAGCTTGTACATCGCGTACTCGGACAAGTCGAACGCGACCAGTTGGGCCGGCTCGAAGCGCAAGATCTGGCGACACAGTTCCGAGCCAATCGAGCCACCCGCTCCCGTCACCATCACGACGCGATTACGCAGCAGCGCTTCGACGTGCGGCGTATCGATATTGACGGGATCGCGGCCCAACAGATCTTCAAGGTCAATTTGCCGTACCCGCGACAGGAACGCCTGGCCTTGCGTCAGCGTGGTCAGGGCCGGCAGGACCATGGCGCGAACGCCAGCCCGCACGCATAGCGTCGCCACACGGCGCTGCGCTTCCACGGACGCAGAGGGGATCGCGATGATCGCGTATTCCGTCTTGAGCGACTCCGCCAGTTGCGGCAACTCGCTGATAGCGCCGAGCACCTTGTAGCCGTAGATTTCGCGGCCGTGCTTGGCAACATCGTCGTCCAGCAGGCCGACGAGACGCCACTCGCTCGAACGCGACAGTTCGCGGGCGAGGCTCGCGCCCGCCGACCCCGCGCCGAGGACAACAACAGGCTTACCTTGTCCGACCAGCCCACCGTAAAGATAAAACTCCTTGGTCGCGCGGTAGAGCGCGCGCGAGCCGCCCATGACAAGGAACAACAGCAATGGGGAAACCAATAGCACGGAGCGCGGGACGATCGGCACCGGCTGAATCATCACCGAGGTCACCATGGCGACCAGCGCGCCGGCGAGGACTGCCTTCGAGATCCGCATGAGGTCCGGCAGGCTCGCAAACACCCACATGCCGCGGTACAGGCCAAAGATGCGGAACATCACACCGTAGACCGGCAGCACCCAAAGGAGCGTATGCAACGCGCCGTCCCGGAAGTCTGCCGGAACGGTGCCGTTGAAACGGATGAGGTAAGCCGACAACCAGGCGCCCGCGACCGCAAAAAGGTCGAACAGGAAAGCGCTGAGCGAAAGCAATGAGGCTTTATTTTTTAACATCAGCGTCATACCTCAGAGGATTGTTCAGACAGTGTTGATTGGAAACGACGCCAACGCAGATCCACTGCCACGCCCATCAGACAGAGAACGACGATCCACGCGGCGACAACGCACCATTGAACAGCCGGAGGGAGGCCAAGCGTGTAAGTAGCAAGCATTATGCCCGCAGCCATCACGGCATACCATACCAATGCCGTCCTGGCATGGCCCAACCCCGAACGCACCATACGCTGATAGTAATGCTCCCGGTGCGCTTGCCAAAACTTTTCGCCGCGCAATACGCGCCGCAACAAGGTAATCGATGCATCGGTAATAAACGGCGCAAAGACCAGCACCGGGAACCAGACCGGCCAGACGCCATGAGCCCAGCCCCAGTAACCCAGTGCGCCAGCGAGAAAGCCCAGGGAGATCGAACCGGCGTCGCCGAGGAAAATCCGCGCCGGGTGGAAATTAAACAACAGGAACCCTAGTGCCGCCCCCGCCACCAGGGCGCAGGCGAGAGCCAGTTCGGGCAGCGGCTGGGCGCTCGTCAGCGCTGCCAGGGCATAGCCACCGAAGCCGAACAGCGCCATGCCGCCGGCCAGACCGTCGGCGCCATCCATGAAGTTGTAAAGATTGACCAGCCAGATCATCAAGAATGACAAGGCAGCAAGCATCAGCCAGGGCGCCTGGGCCGGATTGAGAACGACGAAGCCAACGACTGCGATCAGGTGAGCGGCGAACCGGACCCGCGCCGGCAGTCCGCGCCGGTCATCGATCTGGGAGACGGCAGCAAGGAACGCCGCCGCCACCGCCGCACACCAGAGGCCCGGTGACAGCAGCAGAATGCCGAGCACCGCGACCGGCACGATGCCCCAGCCGCCGACCCGTGGCGTGGGCCGCACGTGCAGCGAACGGTCGTTCGGGATGTCGGTAGCGAGCCGCCAGGCGAGGCCGCTCTTCAGCAACACGAACAGAATCAGCGCACAGGCCCCCGATGCCACCAGAGCGGCCAGGGCGGGGAGGGTCCAGGGTGTAGTCGCGAGGGCTTGCATGTCCATGGACGATCTCAATGCGTCGCTCGATACCAACGGGCCGTCTCGGCGAGCCCATGGTCGAAGGAAGAAGGCGGCTGCCAGCCCAGCACCGCGCGAATGTGGCTCGTATCGAGCTGCAAACTGCCGATCAGACGGTCGACCTGGGCCGAGCGGCCAGTCAGCCGACCCGCCAGGCGCAACCAGCCCGCCGGCACCGGAACCAGCCGGGCTGGCGCCTGCAGGTGCCGGCCGAGCGCGCGAGCCAGCCCGGCGACGGTCGGATCCTCGCCGTCGGTGACGTGGAAACACTGCCCCGCCGCTCGCGGGTCGAGCGAACAGCGCGCCAACGCGTCGGCCAGGTTGTCGACATAGACCATGCTGCGCTTCGCCTCGATAGCGCCGAGCGGCAACGGCAGGCCCTTGGCGATGGCGGCCATCAGGCGCAGGAAATTGGCGCGCACGTCTGGCCCGTAGACCAGCGGCGGGCGGACGATCACGATCTCCAGCCCGGACGCTTCACCATAGCGCACGAGCGCCTGCTCGGCCTCGTATTTGGACTGGCCATAGGGATCCTGCGGCAGCGGCGTATCGTCCTCGCGTAACGGGCGGCCCCTGTCGGACTCCGCTATCGCCTTGATGCTGCTGACAAAAACCATCCGCCGCGCGCCTTTTGCGTGGGCAGCCTGCGCGACTCGCAGCGCACCCTCGACGTTCGTCGCGCGAAATTCGGCCAGCGGATCGGACGCGACGTCGCGCATGACGTGGACGCGCGCCGCGAGGTGCACCACGCAGTCAGCATGCAGGTGCTCCGGCCAGGCCTGCGTCATACCGGCAAAGTTTTCGCCGGCATGCACCCACTCCCTGGTTCCGGCAGGGCAACCGCCGGGCTGGCGAATCAGGCCAGTCACTTCATGCCCGCCCTGCAACAGGGCACGGCAAAGGGCCCGCCCGACAAAACCGTTCGCCCCGGTGACGAGAATCCGGCTCATAGCCACTTCCAGCCGAAACGGTTGAAGAACTTGAACGCCGAAGCCACGAACATCTGGATATGCGACGAGCCTTTGCGCGCAGCGCCGCCGCCATGGTGCAGCACCCGCACCTCGGGTGCATAGACGACGCGCGCACGCTCATGGGTGCGCAAGCTCAGGTCGTAGTCTTCAAAGTAGAGGAAGTAGCGGGGATCGAAGCCTGCGAGGCCCTTCAGCAATTCGGTGCGGAACAGCATAAAGCAGCCGCTGACGATAGGCGGGTCCCAGACTACGTCACGGTCGTTGATCACATCGCGCATTTCGTAGCGCGAGAGGCGCCGCGCAAACAGGCGTCGGATCTGGTCCGGCAGAAAGCCTCTGACAAACAGGTCGAGCAGGGTCGGATAACGGCGGCACAGGTACTGAAGACGCCCCTCGTCGTCGCCGATGCGTGGCGTCAACAGGCCCGCCTCGGGGTGCTTCGCGAAGAAATCGAGCGCGTTCACGAGGGCATTCGCGTCGAGATCGATGTCCGGGTTCAGGACGAGGTGATAGCGGCTCACCGAGCGCTCGATTGCCAGATTGTGACCTCGCCCGTATCCGACGTTGCCGTGGCCGCTGATCGTCTCGGAGGCAATGCCGCGATCCTGCAAGGCTTGCAGGTCTGCGGAGAGGTCTGGCAGTCCGCCGTTGTCGACCAGATAAAGGGTGGCAGTGAATGCGGGGGTTTTGACGCGCAGCGCATTGCAGGCGGCCTCCAGACTCGACAAGGTGCGGGTCAGGAGCGCGAGGTCCGGCCGGTAGACGACGACGGACACGGACAAGCTATCGTTCTCGGAGCGCGGCGCGTGGGTAGCAGTCATGTGCGAAAAGTGAATGCCGTCTTAGCGACACTTATGTATGTTTAGCCCGCGACAAGCCCCCAATTTTGCTCAAATTGGGGAGGTTCGGCAACCTGGCTTGCGTTTTGTTACGGCACGCAGCGCTCTTGTAAAATTTGGGGCTACGCGCGTCGTGCGGTCTGCCGTCAGGACTTGCCTTGGGTCCCGACGAGTTCCATAGAGCGCAGTTTGAACGATCTCAGGCGATTGTCAGCATCGATCTGCGGGACGAAAGGAACGTGCTCGTCAACTGTCAAATTGACCTTGAAAGGCTGCACTGTTGGGTAGGCTTGGCAGGTCAAAGGCAACGTGACCACCCATATCCCAGCATTGTCAAGCGAGAGCGTCTGGTCCAGGCAACCGGGGCTAGTCAAATGAAGCAAGGCTTGCTTCGGGGCAATGCCCTTAACAAGCTCGACCGGCACCTCGAACGTCATCCGCAGGACGTTCTCGTTTGAGCGCCTGAGCATTACCGCCGCATCTACGCCTACCCACGCGTCCCGGTTGCTTTCTCTCTGGAATATACCTCGTCGGTGCGCATAGTCCTCACGCGCAAAATCAATAGCGCTCGATAGGTTTGCTGGATTGCTGTCTTCCGGTGTGAATGGGGGATAAGGTTGGACGGTGTCCAGCTTGTATAACGCTCCACCATCTATCTTTAGCAGCGTCTGGTACGCAGATCTGTCGAGTACTGCATGAATCGACGACTGGTCTATCCCCTCGGCATACATGTCCGTGACGAAATATTTATTCCCAAGCTCATTGATTTTGGAGACAGGCCAGTGGTCAATATTCATGAACTGACGCTGCGAAAACAGCGCAACCACCGGTGCCTGCCACCAACCCGAGCCAAAAATCGTGGCGTCCTGCGGAAGTGCTCGCACCTTGTCGGCGACCCGATACATATCCAACGCGTAGCCCGGTGACTGAGGGGGATGCGCAACCGATTCACCGCTGCGGACGAGTTGCAGTTGGCATACGATAACGGGAATCAGCGCCAGCAACATCGCCGCGCGCGCACCTTTCGCTCTGGTGACCGAAGCCTCGGAACCCTCTGACGGACGCCGCCATGCCGCGGCAAGCACTGCGACGATCAGGCACTGCAGCAACAGGAAGCCGTCGAGGATACGGCGCAGCCACGTCATCGCCGTCGGGCTCATGAACAGCCACCAATAGAAATAGAGGCCGGTCACTGCGACGAGCGTCCACAGAACCAGACGCGCATTGGCGCTCCTTCTGCGGTCGCGCGCCAGGATGACACCAACGACGATCGGCACGACGATACCGATCGCAAGCCACGGGGCCGCTACACCCGTCAGGTCGGCAAGAATGGATAGGTGATGTACACCCTTCCTCAGGAATCCTTCTGCTGCATCCGTTCGATTCGCTCCGGACTGTGCACGAATCTGAGCCAATTGAAACCGCCACCAGTGGACATAGTCACGGACACTGCCTACCTCGACCAGCCGAAAGACTTCCCAAGCGACAACGGGCATTGTGAAGCCGGCGCACAGAAGCCCTAAACGCCGAAACTTGTTGGGTTGCGCAAGCAATGTGCAACCAAGGACAACCATCGCCGGAGCAACGCAAACAAGCGCTACGACCTTCGTAAGATAAGCCATCCCGAACAACAGCCCAACAGAAAACAGTCTCGCGTGGCTAAGGTTCTTGTGCGATTCGGCTGAGGCCAGAACGGCAAGCGCCGCAAGGAACCAGACCATCACCGGTACCTCGCCATAGCCGTTCATCGAATATTCGACAAATCCGGGTGTCGCCACGCAGACCATCACCCCAAACAGCGCGAGCCACAGCGGCGCACCGACACGACGGAGCAGAACCACCATCACGCAAACCAGCGCCGCGATATAGACAAGGTTGACGACCTGACTCGTGAACGGCGTGATCCCGCCCAGCCAGAACGCAATGGCGGCAGGCAAGATAAATGGCCCGTCGGTCTGCGCGGGAAACGGGAAGAACCGATCGTAGAAGAATCCGTAACCGTGGCCGTGCAGGAACGACGCAGCGGTATTGAGATTCATCGCGCCATCGAAGCTCGGCGGCGCGACGATCGCGTATCGCACCAAACCGAGGAAGGTCCACGCGATGATCCCGCTAAACAGCACGCTTGCCACAATCGCGACGACCGACGCCTTCGCTCGATTCGATGCATCCATGTGAGTATTGATTGGGTGAATGGTGGCGCTGCGGAACCGCGAGAAAAGCGGCAGCGCCTCGAACCCGAAACATCGGGACCCAGCGCTTGGCCGCCTCAAAATTCACTGACGCCTACCAACGGACATCGCGCCAGATCGGTTATCCGTTCCGTCAAACGCTCTGTTATCGAACGGCCGCGATGAATCCAGTAGCTGGGACTACATCGAAGCGAGGAAATTTCGACCCCGTCACCGGCGCAATGTGGAGGATGGTCCAGGGACCGACAGGTAGGCGAAGCGTTTAGCCTCAAGTCGGCCTTTGGTCACTGTATCGAGCACAAGTCCGCACACGAGGAATAGAAACCCAAGCAATGCCAGTGCGACGCAAAGCAGCGCGGTGGGCATGCGTGGTACCAATCCGGTCTTCATATAGGTTTCGAAGATTGGAACGGCCAGCACGACCGACAACAGCAGACTCGCGGCGAAACAGATGGAAAAGAAGGCCAAGGGGCGCTCAAGCTTAAACAGCTTGAGAATGGTCATCAAAATCCTGAAGCCATCGCGGTAAGTATTGAGCTTGCTGACGGAGCCTTCTGGTCGACTTCCGTAGTGAGTGTCTACCTCAGCCACGGGCATGCGCAACTCAAGCGCATGTACGGCGAGTTCGGTTTCGGTTTCGAAGCCTTCGGCGTGCGCCGGAAACGACTTTACGTAGCGGCGAGAAAAGATGCGATATCCAGACAGCATGTCCTTGAACGTACGGCCAAAGATCGACGCTGCGAAGCCCGTCAACATGACATTACCCAGCCGATGGCCAGTCCGGTAGGCTGCAACTTCGTCAGAAACACGGCAACCCACTACCATGTCGAGGCCATCATTGACCAGCGTCTCAATCAACTGCGGTGCGACACTCGCGTCATACGTGTTGTCTCCGTCGACCATCACGTAAACATCGGCGTCTACATCTCCGAACATTCGGCGAATAACGTTGCCTTTGCCCTGCAGAGCAACTCGCCGAACCTGGGCACCAGCCGCCAACGCGACCTCTGCGGTGCCGTCAGTTGAGTTGTTATCGAACACGTATATTCGGGCGTTCGGCAGGTACTGCCGAAAGTCCGCAACAACCTGCGCGATGGTGCTCGCTTCGTTATAGCACGGCAAGATGACCGCAACATCGTGATCCACTTCGTCCCTCTGTCTATCGATTGGTGTCGCTGGGGGCAACAGATTTCGCTCACGGTATCGCCGAGCAGCGGCCACCCAAACACGGTTAAACGTTCGAAAGCCGACATCATACCTGCCCCGACGATTGAAATGCTCGGCGAACAGCGAGAATGATGCGGATTCAGGCAAAAAAACAACCACTTACCAACTCGACGAAACCCCCAAGCACCCACTGGCGACGCATATTCCAACGCCCAGAATAGAAACGCCGCGACGCGTATCTCACCGCAGAAATGATTCGCCTAATGGGCAGCCCGCTACAACCAGTGAGCGGCCTGGAAAACTCAGATATTTGATGAATAAAAAGCAAATTCGCAAAAGTCAAGAGTCGCTTTATCGACATAGGTTAATCAGCGTTAAATCAACCCTCAATCCACGCTGTCCTCCGTAAGCACCGGCGCCGTAAATTACGAAATCGTGACCAGCCTACGGAATCCAAGGGACACGAAAGGCGGCTTTTGACTTCGCTATAATCGCAACCTGCGACCCGCGAGGGAACAGCCCCGGGAACCCTCCGACACCGTGAGCCATCGCCCCGGCTGGCATACGTAGCCGATTTCGAAAGTTGATGAAAATACGCCCAGTTGTCGTTCATTACCACCTCTTCAAAAACGCTGGCACCACGGTGGACAGCATTCTGAATCGGAAATTTCCCGGGGAAACTCACGGCCACATCGAGGGCCCGTATCCCTGGTCCGTAGTGAGTCCGGATGATATCCTGGCATATGCACTCGGCAACCCGGCGCTCCGAGCGATCTCCAGTCATCAGGCACGATTGCCGTTGCCGCAGCATCCCGACGTGCTCTTCCTGCCAATCCTGTTTCTTCGTCACCCTATCGACCGCTTTGCGTCCGTCTACGATTTCGAGCGGCGGCAGCCCGCAGACAGCGCGAGCCCAAGTGTCGCTATTGCCCGCAACGGCGGACTGGCCGCGTTTGCCAACTGGGCCGTGGAGCGCGAATCGACTGCGGTTTGCCGCAACTTTCAGGTGGCGCACCTAGCCAGTACCCAACTCGACATGCGCAAGGCGCGCAGTACGCATGTCGACTATCTTCAGGCCTTGGCTCACTTAAGAAGCCTTCCATTCTTCGGGTTAGTCGAGTCGTTCGAGGAATCCATGAAGGGGCTGCAAGACTTTCTGCGGCCTCATATCGGCGAACTCAACCTTGAATTTACGATCCAGAACGGCAGCCCGGGACGCAAAGCGACGTTAGAGGAGCGCCTCGAGCATATAGAAAGCGAACTCGGAGCTTCGCTTTATCGTGAATTGCTTGAGCGCAATGCACTCGACATGCTGCTCTATCGCGAAGCACAGCAACTGTTCGCGATGATCCGAGGCAGACAGCAAGCATCGACGCAACCATCGGGGACACCCAAATCCGCTTGGGGGCGAATTCTCCAGAGAATTCAACCCAGTCGATAAAGGCAACCACACCGGAAAGATTCGGCGGCGGCCGCACGCTTGCTGCTGACGAGCGGCAAAGAAACAACAGGTTCGAGTTCGAGCCCGCCAAACAACGCGCTTTATTGCCAGACGAGCTGCGTCGAGAGTCGCGAGCGCGCAGCCCGGAAATAAGACACTCCCCGCACGGGATAAGGCTTCCATCCCTTCACGCAAATTCCGCGGTAAGAGATTACGCACCTCCGCGTAAGACATTACAAATCACAAGAAAGGAATTCGGCTAGAAATCGCCAGCTCAGATGTGGGACAAGCTGCTTGCTACGACATTGGCATGTGTGTAGCCTATGCACAACCATGTAAGTTTTATTTCCATTCCTTACACACATCCTACAATTTTCCCAGTGTGACATCGGCCAAATGCCCCCTCTCCCTGTCTATCCTGCGTCGACTCATCTGAAGGCGTGGCCAGCGCTGATCTCGTCGAAATATTCGAAAAGTCGCTCCCTCAGAGAGGTAATTGAAAGCCACGAAAATAACTACACTTTAATTCGCGCATTTCTGGCGGCCAGTGTTATCTATTTTCACTCCTTTCACTTGGTTAAGGCAGATGGTTATGCAGATCATCTGAGCGGGGCGCTTTCTCCGATTACCCAAGTAGGCGGTCTGGCGGTGCAGGCGTTTTTTTTCCTCAGCGGACTGTTCGTGACGCAAAGCTTCTGTCGCGACCCGAGTATTCGTAATTTCATCATTAAACGAGTCTTGCGCATTTGGCCAGGATATTTTGTATGCCTTGCAATCACAGCTTTACTTTGCGTTGCGGCATCCACGCATGGAAAATTTCTTCATTATTTGGTCTTTGACGGATTTTATAAATATATATTGAGCAATTCAATTTTCCATTTCACCTGGGAAATTAATGGAATTTTCACCACACATCAAGACGCGACCATCAATGGCTCAATTCACACACTTCCGCTTGAAGCCAAGATGTATGTTGTACTCGGATGTATGGGCTTGCTCGGGATGCTTTCCAAGGCGTACCGCATCGTATTGGCTGGGTTCGCTCTTATAGCACTAGCCTTCGTGCCGGCTGCTTTGAATTCCCTGCCAATCAACCTTTTCGATGAGCCGTATAGCCGCGCGGCGGGCGTAATGTTCCTGGCTGGCGTGATCACCTTCGGCGCGGCCAATTGGATCAAACCGCGTCTCTGGCAGGGTGCAGCTTTCGCTATTCTAACAGCCATCACATCGAGCTTTCTTCATCTCATTTGCTTCTATTTGGCCGTCATCTGGGTTTTGCTGTACCTAGGACAAATGTCGTCATTGGCGAAGTTCGTGCGCCCACGCCAGGATCTGAGTTACGGAATCTATCTGTACGGATTTCCATGTCAGCAGATGGTACTTTCGACAACGACACCGCATTTAAATCCGTATGCGCTAACCGTTGCGTCGCTGGCCCTAGCCTCGATCTTGGCTGCCGCGAGTTGGAGGTTCATTGAGGAGCCTGCCATCGCTCTAGGAAAGACTCTGTCGAAAGTAAAGTTCACCGTATTGAGAACGCCACGTCTAAAAATACAGTTACCGACGGCCCGCGAGACGCGAGTGAGCATTGGAATCGCGTTCTTGCTGCTGGCGTGCATAGCAATGAAATTTGTCGCCGAGACGTACGATTTAGTACCAGTTGTTCCAATGCAGACCCATCTCGTCGACTTTGGACCGAAACAAAGCAAAGCAGGCAATCCTATCAATCCCCAGCCAGATGGAAGTTCGGCCATCTGGATAAAGCTTGACTCAACGCCAAGCGCAGACACGATGATTGTTTTTGCAGGCAGACAGATACAGACGCAGATCGATTCCGGGTTTGCAACTGGAACGGTTGACGCCGATTTGTTGAAGCATGCGGGCGACAAGTCCCTGTTCCTTGAATATAGGACCGCCGACCAGATACAGCGCTCGAATGTACAAACCCTGCACGTCGTTCGGTGATGCTGGACCGGCGAGGAATCCACGCGGGGCCCCAAAAGGCGCTGGGCGGACCAGAGGTATGCAGCCCAAACTTCGCTGTGCGCGTTGATATAGCAGGGTTTGCATTCATGGCGGGAACTGTGCGCAAGTTTCTTTGGGAGCGCGACAAACCTCCGGTGACGAGGTACGCTGCCGGCTGGCCTCTTGAGCGCACTAATCTAGTACGACGATTTCTTTTTTCGCTGACAGGTGGTCACACCCGAGATTTTCGGACACAATCAATGCCGTTTTTACAAGGCGGGACTCCCAGCCTCAATCACGCGCCGCGTTCGCCAGCATGGTTCACCAACAATGAATGATACATACGAGACCCCTTCGCCAAATGCAGAGCTGCAAGCAAGGGCAGAAATCGCTCCAAACTCTGTCCGCCGGATGGCGAAATTAGCCTCGCCGTTGCTAATAGCCACTATTATCCTCGTCGCCTTCAACTCAATAGTCGGGCCTGCAAAATTCAGTTTGCCTGACGCACGACGCCGATCGGGCATTTTGTCGGCGCAGGAAGGTTAGGCCGCCGGAAGCGTCCGCTGCGCAAGCAGCGGATGCGAC
>NZ_SCNV01000069.1 GCF_005503145.1 Burkholderia sp. 4M9327F10
ATCCCGATGATCTGGCTTTCCGTGAATCTGGACGTTTTCATGCAAAATTTCCTGTCGATCCTGCTGCTAGAAAATTCTACCTTGAACAACCGCTAATTCTCGGGGGGACTACCAACCGGCGCTGGCCATCAACTGCTGAACACGTTTTCCAGCCAGTGCAGCTCGTCGGAAGACAGGTCGTCCCATTGCCCGCTCTGCACCTTACGAGCGACACCAACGCTAACCTTTGAGGGCGTCTCATCCAGCAACCGAACTGGGTTCTCCGCCATCTTGCGCCGGGTATGGGACATAAGCTGCTGGGCTAGGTCTTCGCACATTTCGTAGCGTGCGAGCAGCTCGTGTTCGGTCAGGCCAGATACGAACTGATCCCCGATGCGCCGAAGAAGGAGCTTGGGTTGAGTGCCTGTGATCGTACCCGGCACCGGTTGCCGCGGAAAGGCGCCCGAAGTTTCCGCCGTCATTGCAGCTCATGCCTTCCCGCGTCGCAAACTTTGCGTCGATTCCCCGATCTCGGCCCTACAGCGCGTCCCCGGGCGCAATAATCGCCATCGGTCACACCTGCACCTCGTTCAACGGGCTACCCGGCAGCGGCGATATCTGCGCCGAGATGACAAACCGCCTGAGCCTCTCCCACGCCTCGGTGTAACGGAACCTCGGCACGCTGCCCACGATTTCATCGTTGCGTCGCAGAACCTGCCCGATTGCCGGAAGCCACTGCGCGTCTACCTGCCAGTCGCGTCCCCGTGACGCCTCCCGGATGCTTTTGTCCAACCCCATCTCGACCTCCAGAAACAGTGCAAGATCGGCTTCAGAACAACTCCCCTCAAGCAGGTAGAACGTCATGTAAAGGATTCTCAGCAGGGCCGTCATCGTGTCCGCGGTGCCGTGTCCGTTCCTCATGAGCACGAGTGACATGTGATTCTCAAGAGAGATCTGCTTCACGGTGCTTGCCGGCAGCGGCAGGAGCATCTCCTTCGTGCGCGTTTTGCGCGCTAGGCCTTTTCTCGTCATTTTGTATCGACGTGTTATGGAAGCAATACAGTCACTATTGCTGGATCGTCGCACCCTTGAGCAGGCCACCGGTGAACTGGGCGGCGGCCTTTTCGAGTGCAAGCGCCTGCAACTGCTGACGGATCGTATCCTTCGCCTGATTGAAGTCCGGCACCTGCGTCGGCCGCTTCGCGTCGAGCTTCACGATCACGTACAGTGTGCCGCTGCCCTGGACAACCGGAATCGCCTGCGGTGTCACCGCACCGGCCGGCAGTTGCGTGATCGCCTGCGCAACCGGCAGCGGCAGACCCTGTGTCTTGCCCTCTGCTACTGGCGTCTTGAAACTCATCCATGCCATCTCGCCGCCTGCTGCCTTGCTCGGCGCCACACTGTACTGGCGGGCAAGTGCATCAAACGCGGTACCCGCCTTCAGTTGCGCAAGTACTGTATTCGCCGTCGCGTCGTCCGCTACCGCGATGATGCGCGGCTTGTATTCTTCCTTGCCCAGCGAACCGACGATGTCGTCATAGCGCGCCTTCACCTGCGCGTCGGTGACCGTGTCCGGATGAATGTTGTCCTTCAGGTAGAGCTGCGTCTCCGTGTTGACCTTCGCGGCGTTCACGGCCTCCAGCACTTCAGGCTTCGTATCGTAGTGCTGCTTTTCGGCGTTCTGGCGGAACAGTTCACGCGCGATCAGTTGCTGCCTGATCGCCTGACGGACCTGCGGTGTATCGGGTTGTCGCGACGCGCGCAAAGCGTTTTCGAGTTGCGCCTGCTCAATGGGCACACCGTTGACGATAGCAACTGTGCCGGCCGGCAAGGCGCCCAGTGTATCGGCGGCATGGACCCGTTGCGTCGTACCCATGCCTAGCGCAGCGGCAGCGAAAGCAGTGATGCACAAAGCGTTGATACGTGAACCTAAGTGAATAGTCTGTTTTGTCATGACAAATATTTCCTAGAAGTTAAGGTTGGCCGTGGCCAGCACGAGCGTCGCCCGCGAGCCAAGGCTGGCCGGTTGGGTCAACGCGCGACCGACGGTGAGCTCTCCCGACACGATCCACTGATGCCACTGCCATTGCGCACGCAGGCCCGCGCCAGCACCGGCTAGCGTGGGAAATCCGGACACTGCAACGAGGCTGGCCTTCCCTGCATCGAGAAAGAGATAAGGTTCGATCCGGGCGTCGTGCCATGCAGGCATGTTCACCCACGCGATCTCGTTACGCGAGTAAAACCCCCGGTCGCCCACGATCTCGCCAGACCGGAAGCCCCGGATGGTGTCCATGCCGCCCAGGTAGAGCTGCTCGGAGCCATATAGCGCGACATTCACGTACTGACCGCCTAGCACGCCCCGGTACGCGAAGGCCGCACTACCCAGCTTCGGCAGAGGCAGCGTAAAGTTCGCTGTCGCATCAAGCTTGGTGAACTGGCTGTGTGCATCGCTCCGTGCAATGCCATCCGCATCGTGATCCGCCTCAAGCCACGGCAGTCCCTGGGAGACACCTGCATCGAGTGTCACGTTGCCCGCCGCGTCATTGAGCACGAACTTGCGCAACCAGTTGCCCCCCACCCGCAGTACCGCGATGTGCTGTGGGTCGAGGTCGATGTCGTTTACTTGACGATCCGTGCGTCGCCACGACAACGTCGCATCGATGTTTGTCGTCCCTGCAAGCGTGCGATCAAGCGTGTAATTCCAGCCGAGGATGTGGCTCAGCGTACGGCCGTATTCGAGCGCGGTTGTGCCAATCAGTTGCTGGTATTCCGAGTCCGAAAACGTATAGCTGAACGTGTTGCGTCCAAACGGCACCGCGAGCGATCCCACCAGCGCGTTACTATCCAGACTGTCAACGAAGTTCAGACTGAGCGATTCCTGCAGTCCGATCACGTTGTCCGCCTCCACCCCCGCACGGTAACGCGTCGCCCCGGTCGCCTCGCTGCCGTAATTGTCGACTCCAAAGGAGTAATACAGGCGGTCCCCCGGCTGGTTGTTGATGGCAACAATCGAGTCACCCGGACTCTGGCCGGGCAGGATCTGCACTTCCGCCTGATTACGTCGGAGCCGGTTGATCTGCGCGACACCCTGATCGAGGTCGGCCAGGTTCAGGGCATCGCGCGGCGCCGCGGGAAAGGCCCATTCAGTGCCGGCATCGGTGAACAGGCCACCTCCGGCGGATGCTTCGTCCTTCTTCAGCCGGTGAAACGGTTTGCCGTTGATCGTGTACTTCTCCACACGGCCGACCTGCACAGTGATCTTCAGCGTGCCCGATTCAAGATTCTGGGGCCCGAGGTACGCGCGGGTCGTGACGAAGCCTGCCTTCACAAATGCATCGGTCAGCCGCTTGAGCAGAACGTTCAACCGGTGCGAGCCGAGTTCGTGTCCGGAAAACGGCGTGACAATCGTCTCCAGCTTTGACGGCTTGAGCACAGTGTTGCCCGTCACCTCGATCCGGTTGATCCTGAACGTGGGGCCGGTTTCTGCGATCTGGTCGATGGGCGTATCGAGCGGAATGTCGAGTGTCTGTCCCGTGTCCGCCGGCACCGCAATGGAAGCAGGTGGCTGTGACAGCGCACGCTGCGCCGCCTGTGCACGCTGCTGGTCGATGATCTGCTGCGCGGGATCCTGGATCGGACGGCCGGCAGGCAGGGGGGGCGCTCCTGGTGGTGGCGTCTGGGCGTGTACAGGTGCACCCGCAAGAAATACAACCGGCACGCCCAGCAGCGCGAGCTTGCGCAGCGGGGTTCGAGGTGCTCGCTGCATCATCGCCACCACCAGCTCGTCAGGCCGAGATGTTCGCCGAGTTGCACGGGTGTTGTCGAAGGCGCACGCATGGTCGTGATGCCCCCGGCAGCAGAGACGCCTTTCCCACCACTGATATAGCCGGCGTCGATCACGCCGTCACCTGTGAGCGTGACCTGCCCGTCTGCGGTAAAGCCGCCGCCGACATCGGTTGCAATGATCTCGGCCCAGGTGCTGCCGAAGAAGGCCTTGAAGCCACTGCCCTGGTTGATCGCCGAATACCCCAGCACGCCCTGCGCCCAGGTCGTGGGTGCGTTCACCGTGAGATTCCCGAGTGCAAAGACGTTACCGCCGATATCGCTCGCGCTCGTCCCCGCCTTGAGCGTGATGTCAGTGCCCGCCTGGACTGCGCCGCCATACGGTGTCACGTCGCTCGACGCGCTCGCATGACAGACGATCCAGCAGGTTCGGGAATAGCTGGCCTGACCCGCGAACACCGCCTCGTTGAGGAATGCCTGCTGCGCGGTAATCGTGACTGCCGCATTGTTCGACTGGATGATGCCGCCGCTGTTCGTGACGTTGCGGCCGGAAATCGTCACCGGCCCTCCAGTGGCGGCGATGTAGGCCAGTTGACCGGGTTCGGTGACAGTGCCGTAGTCGACATCGAAGCCCGTCGTGTTATGCCTGAAGAACAGGAAGCCGCTGCTGCGCGAATACGCCACCGGTTGTGCGCCATCGATAGCGGTGCCCGTATGGTCAATCATGTTGAGCACGTCGCCCTGCGCCACCAGACTCACGGCCTGGTTGGCGAGTATCCGGGCGTTGTCGTTGGTGATGTCGCCCGGCGTGGTGAGCGAGGTGGATCCGTTCGCCGCGAAGATGATGCCCAGGTTCGCCGGGCTGGATGCGTTCGTGATGCTGCCGGTGGCTGTCAGTGTCACGTTGCCGCCGCTCGTAGTGCCGTCAGACGCTACGTTACCGGCCTGGATCAGGCTACCGGTGCTGGAGATATTGCCGGAACTGGTCAGACTGACCGCGTTGCCTCCTGTGAGGAGGGACGGGCCAGTCGCGTCGTCGACAAGCGTGATGCCGTTCGCGTTGACCGTGACGTTGCTGGCAGCGCTTAGCTGCGCGCCCTGCAACGATAATGCCCCCGGCGTGGTGAGACTGATGTTGCCTTCCGCCTTGATCGATCCGTCGGCGACACCGATATCGCCTTTTGACGACACCACCACATCCCCTGCGCTGGCGTAGATCTGCCCCATATTGCGCACGCCTGCGCCTTGGTCGGTGACGACCAGCTGAACGCGCCCTGCTGTCAAACCTCCCAGCGCAGTGATGTCGACCGCGATGCCCGGGTTGCTTGCGCCCGATGAGGTTGAGTTGACGAGCCAGTCGTGGCTATTGTCGGTGGGAGAGAGTCCCGTATCGTACTCGTTCACACTGTCGCCGATGATCGCGCGAATGCCGCCGGTGGAGCTCGTATAGCTGTTGGTCACCGGTCCGTTCACGGCCAGCTGTTTAGCGATCAGATCGAGATTGACCAGCGTGCCGGAGAGGCCGCCCGCACCGATCGTGATTGTGCCGCCGTTCGTGGTCAGCACAACGTTGCGCTGGGTCACGCCCGGGGCCAGCGTCAGGTCGTTGAAGCTCACCTGGCCGGTCGACAGGACTACGTGCCCCGTGTTGACGAAGCTTCCGCCATCGACCGTGATGCCATTCGGGTTCGCCAGAATGACGTTCGCATTCGGGCCCAGCACAGTAATAGGCCCCTGGATCAGTGACGGGTTCGTGCTGGTGACCTGATTGACGATTGTGCGGGCGTTGATGCCTGTGTTGTTCAGGTCCGCGCCGGCGGAGGTCACATTGAAGGACGAATAGGTGTTGTTCGAGACGCCGCCAACGGCGGGAGCCAGCCCGACCGTCTGGTGGCCCGAAGACGATGTGCTGACGCTGGTAGCGGTGCCGACGTCGGGAACGATGCCGGCAGCGCAAGCGCTTCCGCCTAGTATGGCTAAAGTCGCAGGTACAGCAACCGCCAATAGCGCGCGGGATGGATACAGCGTGCGCATCGTCCCCTGTTTTCTCGTTCTCAAATTCTTCCCCGATTGCTGCTGTTGGTCTTTTGCTCTATGTGCTGGCGGCTAGATGTCTGTTTGATTAAGACACAAGGACTGTTCCAATACCCACATGCTGGACGCTCGGCCAGAGACAAGTTGCGCAATTTGAACTTTCACGCAAGCCGAACAAATTCCTGGTGCTTAAGTCGCCAAGCTACCCTTCGTTGCGTTCATGCGCATCGGCCCCTCCATCTGATTGGGTTGCGCCGCTGTTGGTCCCGTTTGAACCGAAATGAACTGAAGCACCAGACAGCCTAAGAGCAATGCTGCACCCGAGACACCCGCTAATTCGCAAATTTCAGCAATCACCGTGGAATACGATTTCTGATCGCACCTAGAATCACACAACGACTGCAAGCGATGGTTTATTGGTCGCCGCCTCGAATATACATTTTCCCGAAAAATTGATCCGCACCGCCACAACTACCGGATACGATGATCAAGCATAAATTCAAATTTATCGATGTAATTCTCAAGTGGCCTAACAGGAAGCCATTCGTGCGGCACATACGGACTATCCACTTTAATCTGGTAGCCGTGGCGCCACGCGAGTTTACAGTAGATAATACTTGGGGTACAAAGCAAATCCTTCGTATATCCGCCTTCCAACGCTCCTCGTCTTGAGATTGATTTTGGTGAAACCAGTTGCTCAACGATAGACGTCATCTCTGCAAGATCCCCCCTCGCCAAGGCGAGATAAAAATGATGATCGATAAGAAATTTCTTCTCCCTGCTCCCCTGCGGGGGGCTAGCAATAATGCGCTCACATCGATCACCCAAGATGTCCCATTCACCGCGTATGGCAAGGAAAAATTGCTTTGTCCAAAAATCGAACTGCTTTACATTGTCGACTCTTTTTTCGTTAAACGAATCATCGATAGTAGCGTACCAATTAATCAGGCTGGAATTATCTGACACAAGCGAGAACATTCCATGCAATGCCAGCCCTTCAAATGCGTGATCATTTGACTTTCCGGCATAAGGTGGATGTGCAAGTACATAGTCAAGCTTCGCACGCACGTAAAACCAGTTTTTTAACGAATCCACATTGCCGTTTTCGAACCAATCTGCTATTGCACTTGCTTCCGAAAAACTTCGCACAATTCTCAAGCTTCCACTCGGACTTCCGCTGTTCGAAGCAATGTTGACGAGCGACTGCTCTAATACCCCATCGCTTAAGTAAGAATCGCGATGTGCGATAACGTGAGAAAGACGAACCAAAGCTTCATTCGTTGATGGCAATCTAGTCACGCAACCTCCTTCAATGAACATTCACGGGAACGATCACCACATTTTGAGTCGATTTATTCACACCTGCAACAGCGGTATACAGGTTTCCATTGCTCAGGGCCCTCTGCACCGCAGCCTTCGCTGGTGAACTATCTGGCAAATTAGCCAGAGTCGCCTCAATCCAGTCCTGACTTAGCTGCATGCCGGCTTGACTCGACCCCAATGAGATACCGCCACTGTTCATTTGCTTCGAGTCAACCACTACCGTTATGCTTCCATTAGGCGATTGCAGAACCTGATCAAATCCGTTATTCGAACCATATTTCCCACCCGGTATTACATCGAATCCCCCGCTTTCACTGACGGAATCAATAAGCGATTCTGTCAGCGCACCGGACTGGTCACCATTTTGCACGATTTGCTGCACCAAATCCTGCTGTGCGGACGTCAAATCTTGAACAACAGCACCGCTTTGGTTAATCTTGGTACCGTTAATAAAACCTCCGTTTGTGGGCTCCACTGGGGCACCTGTCGCCACCGCATTAAGCGCCTTTTGCGCGCTGCTGTTGGGCGCGCCGCTCCCGCTCGAAGTGGTCGCACCAGTCGCCGATGAAGTGCCGCCATTAGTCCCGTCGTTTCCGTTGTTGCCGCTCGAGAAAGTCGTATTACCTGGCGCATAGCCCGCCGAGGAACTTGGCGCCGCCACCGCCGTGCATGCCAGAGGTATTTCGGCGCACGCTATTTCCGCGATCACCGTCGTTACCATGGCTGTGCCATTCATAGGCGGCTTGGGTCCGTTACCCCAGTCACCGAGCTCGTTGTTCGCATCGGTCGGCGAGCTCTTCCCGTAGTTCCGGTCTAGTAAGGTAGTAAACTGATCTTCTACGCTCGAAATCCCCTGCTGCATCTCGGCGGCCAGGACCTGAGCGAGCGTCAAGGCCGAGCCCACGAGCCCCCCGGTTTTCGCAGCAGTTGCGGTGTGACCGGCATCGTTGTTCAATGCCTCGTTCTGCGCCCATGTCGCTCCTACCTGACCGTTGCCGCCCGCAAGCTCTGAGGCACCGCCTCCAGCCAGGATAGCGAGCGCAGCAAGCGCAGCCGATTGACCCGAATCAAGCGGCGCGCCGCTTGGGTCCATCGCTGCAATTACGTCTGGACTGATCGCCGCGCTTGCGGCTGCACCCAAGGCACCGCTCGCACACCCGGTCCCCCCGGCCGCACTCGCCGCACACCCCAGCAGAGCATGGGCCAGCACATACTGCGGCGAATTCATCGGCATCGGCGAGCCGTCAAGACTTGCCTCATTGCCAATCGCGTATGCAGCAGCAGCAGCCGTATCCGACACCGCATCGTTGCGCAGATTCGTCAAGAAACTGCCGCCACCGAGCAGGGTCTGGCTACCCGCCTGTATGACCGCTTCCCCGGCCATTGCATCGCCCTGAGTCAGCAGCGTACCGGCCGTCGAAGTGCCAGCCTGCGGAACCAGCGTATCGCCGACGTTCTGCACACCCGCGAGTGCCGCAAGACTGTCGGGATTACCGGCTGACAATGTAAAGCCCAGGCTACCATCATTGAATGTGATTCCATTCGTCAGCCCCGCTGTCAGGAACGCAGAAGCGCCTGCGGCAAGCATCGAACCCACGCTGAAAGAGCCGTTTCCGAATGCGCTCTGGCTCATCGCGCTGTCCATCATTCCGCCCACTGCGGCTGTCGCAGCGATATTCCCCAGTCCCGCACCGACGGCAACTCCGTCGACAGACGTGCCAGCCGCAGCGAACATTGAACCTGAACCCGCCGTTGCACCCGCCGTCCCACCGATCGCGGCAGAGGCTGCGCCGGCCGATCCGATCGAGATCACTGCGATCACCGCCATCATGAACAGATCACCCAGGCCGAAGCCGGAATCGTCAGCGATCAGCGTCGTGTTGAGATTGTTGCTGACGGTGCTCTGCGTGAAGCTGCTGCCGAGCTGGCTCTTCAGGTTCGAGAGCAGTTGCGTAGTGGCCGCCGTGTTCGCACTGCCGTCGGCATTAACCTGCTGGATCGCGCCACCGATGTCATCGATCGCCTGCGCGTTCATGTTGTAGTTGGCAGCCGACATGAAGCCGCCCTGCTGCACCACTGTACCCGTGGTGACTTCAACGCCACCCTCGACCTCGTTGTAGATGGTGCCGATGTTGGTCGAGCGCTCTTCGTTCGTGAGCGTCCCGGTGTTGACTGTCAGGTTGTCAGCGCTGATCGAACCCGTATTGAGGATGCTGTTTGCGTAGTTGAGCGTGACATTGGTGCCGCTGATTTCGCCGTCCGCACTCACGGATGCGTAGTTCTGCGGCAACAGTACTTCCGGCATCAGCGCCTGCACGGTCGGGCACACGCCGTTACCCGTTGCCGTGCATCCCGGCTCGGGAACGGTTTCCTCCGTGTACCAGAGCATCGGCTCGTTGACCAACGCAAGCTGCGCGGCGCTCAGTTCCGTACCCAATGCGATGTTGTTCTTCTCGGCGTATTGCAACGCCGCACCGTAGAGCGCCTGCGTGTCCTGGTTGTCGATCGACGTCTGGCTCGTACTGTCGGTCGCGCTGGTCGTGCTGTAGAAGCTCGCCTTACCGGTCGCCTCCAGCGCCGCCTGCTCAACCTGCTGTGCCTGGGTATACGGGTCGTAATAGAACTGCGTGGTCGACGGCTGCAGGCTCGCAGGCAGTGCCGACAGCAAGGCTGAAGGTCCCAGGTCGTTGATGACCTGCGAAGCCGGGCTGCTGACAAGATAGCTCACCGTTTCCGTCTGTCCGCCAACGGTCGTCTTTACAGTGGTCGCCACTGGCGAGCTCATGCTGCCCGTCGTCGGTGCCACCGGCTTGCCTACTGTCTGCACACCAATCGGGGTAGTTGACGGCAGTCCTGCGGCCCCGGTCACCGAGGTCGACTGGCCAGAAAGCGTCGTCACGAGACCGGCATGATTGACAGAAGTCGTCGCGCTGGCCGGCACCGCAGGCGGCCCTAGCGAGATCACCTGACCCGAGATGGCCGGGGGCGGTGTATACACATTCGGGTTCGTCAGTCCGTTGACGAGCTGCGAGCCGGTTAGCGCCACGGACTGACCGATCACGTTGCCGGTGTTGGTGAGCGTCGGCGAGTTCACCGAGAGGGTGTTGCCGGCCTGGATCGTCGCGGGCACGAAGTCCGGAAGGCCGACCACATCGGGAAGGCCTGCCGGATCCTGCGCATTGCCGCTGCTGTACGCACTGCCATAGAGTGTCTGGCACAGCGACGGATTGTTCGCGCACCCCCAGGCCGGATACGACGTCCCGTAGTGCGTGAGATTACTGGCCCAGTACGCGTAAAGGTACTGGTTATTGCTCCCCGCCGTGCCGCTCGCGTTGATGGTAACGTTGTTCAGCGCGGTGACAAGACTACCCGTATTGCTGAAGCTGCCCGCCGTCAGGTTCACGTTGTGGTTCGCGGTGATCGTCGCCGGGGCCGCGGACTGCACGTCGACGTAGGCCTCGCAGTTACTGGTGCACCCCGTGAAAGGCGTTGCGCTGCCGTAGTTCTGATGAATCTGTGCCGGTGCGGCAATCGTGTTCGTCAGCGTGGCAGCATTGATATCCACGTCGTTGCCACCGGCAATCGCCCCGGACGTATTTGTCACGCTGCCGGCCTGCGTGAGATTCGTCGGCGTCGTCGAGGAATCGCTTGCCGTTGTGCCCGCCCCACCAATCGCAACATTGCGCCCAGCGGCCAGCGTGCCGTAAGTGTTGTTGACGGTATTCGCGGCGATCACGATGTCGTTGCCGGCCGTCACCGTGCTGTTGGTCTGCTGGTAGCTGTAAGTCTGCGAATTCGGATTGGTAGTCGACAGCGACGAACAGCCAGCGGAGTAGCCCGAGGCACACCCGGCCGTAGTGGTCATCGTGCCGGTGTTGGTACCCTGGTTCGTGAAGCTCGATGCGGTGATGTTGACGTCGTTGCCAGCCGCCAGCGTCCCGGCATTCGTCAGGTTGCCGCCTGACAGGTTCACGTTGTGCCCTGCGACGATCTGGCCTGTCTGCCCCTGCACGCTGATTGAAGACGAGGTAGACAGTGGCGTCACCGTTCCAGGCGAGTTCAGCTGGATGCCCGCCGGGTCGATATATGTACCTACCGTATAGCCGTTCAGGGCATTGGGACCGTAAAAGTTATCCCATATCTGGATGGTGGACGGCGCCTGCGACAGAAAGCTGTTGATTGAAGCCAGCGAGACTGTATCGGTCACCGTCGAACTATAGGTCGCCCCTCCGTTGGACAGCGATTGGACATTCAGGTTGGCATCGTTGCCTGCGCTGATGGTGCCGGCCTCGTTGCCCAGACTGTTTGCCGTGAGATTCAGGTTATGGCCCGCGGAAATGACCGATACAGAGGACGATGGCTGTCCACCCGTCGTCGTGGTCGTCTCTGTCGCAACCGGCAGCGCAACTGTCATGGTTGCCGTGCCGGTCCCAGCGTTCTGCGGCGTCTGAACGAACCACTGCCCACTGATTTCCACAAAGGTGATGGAACCCGATGTGGCAACCGGGGAGGTGTCGTTCAGGTAGTCCGGCGACAGTGCCTCTGCAAGCGTGACGGTCTGTGGGGTCGCGGTGACCGTGCAGCAGAAGCCGTTTTCTGCGCCATACAGACTTGCACTGTCTACCGTGTCCGACCCCACCACGAGCGACATGACGAGCGCCGGGTTGTTGATGACCGTGGTAGTCGTGGTAGTCGTTGAGGATGACGCCGTGGAGTTGTTGACGTTATTCGCACTGATGCCGAGATCGTTCGTCGCAGCGAGCGTGCCAGCTACGTTTGTCAGATCGCCTGTCAGGTTGATGTTCAGGTTGCCACTGCCCGCAGGGCTGCTACTGTTGCCTGCTTTCGTCACTCCGTTCGAATTGTCGTAGCTCCCACCGGAAATGTTCAGGGTGTTGGCGGCCTCTACAGTCCCCGCATTCGTGCCCGACCCATTGAGCGTGAACAGGTTGTTAGCCTGCATGGTCGCGCCAGCCTGATTCGCGAGCGACCCATTGATGGTCAGGTTGCTGGCGGTTACGGTGCCCGAGTTCGTCACTGCGCCGTTCAGGGCCAGCGTGCCAGTGCCCTGATTGATCGTCCCCGAATTCGAGATGCTTCCCGCTGTCACGGTCACGGCAGTGCCCGGCAGCGTCCACGCACCGCTGTTGCTGATCCCCTGCACCGACAGGTTAAAAGCGCTGCCGCCGTTGAGCGTGCCGTAAGTCGCCGCCGACGGATCGATCGTCTGGTTCGGCAGGCTCACCGTCAGGATGTTCTGGGCGAGGATCTGGCCGTTTGTGTTCGCGAAGCTGCCGTTGCCGCCATTCACCGTTACATTGACGTTACCGGTCTGCGCGCTGGTATTGCTCACGTCGCCCGCAAAGATCATCCCGTTGCTGTTGTTCAGCGAGTTCGTCGTCAGCGACAGCGCATTCGTCGCCAGCAGCCCGCCGGAATTGGTCGTGCTGCCCGATACGTTCAGGCTGTTCGTCGGCCCGTAGATCGAGCCACTGTTATTCAGGTTTGCCGCCGTGACCGCCATCGTCTGCAGCGACGACAGCGCACCCTGGTTCGTCACCGTCGAGCCCGACACGGTGAGATTGCCCGCCGCCTCCTGTGTGCCGACATTGGTCACCGTGCCACCCGCGAGCGTCGCATTGCCCTGATACGCAGCGGTACCGCCGGTGGTGAGGCTCGTGGTTCCCGTGGCGCTGTAGGTTCCGCTGATCGCCGCATTGGCGGTTGTGACCGTTGCACCGCTTAGCGTCGCGTTGCCCGTCACACTCAGTGCCGGTGCACTGGGATTAAACGCCGCATTCAGTTGTCCGGCAGACGTGTCCAGGTTGTTCGTCGCGCTTGCCACCAGGTTACCGCCGACAGCGAGCCCCTGGGTCGCGATGTTGCTGCCCGTCAGCGTGGCATTGCCGGACACGGTTGTCTGGCCGCCCAGCGTCATGTTCTGCCCGGCGTTCAGCGTTGCTGCGCCTGCAGTCGAAAGCGTGCTGGCCGTGCTGAGGTTGCCGCCCTGCGCATCGAGGTTCAGGTTACCCAGGCTCTGCACGCTGCCCTGCGCGCTCACGCTGGTGCCCGCGGTAACCCGCATGTCGCTGCCAGAAAGGTCGTTGCCCGTCAGCGTGGCGCTGCCACTAGTCGCGCCAAGTGTTTCCGTGCCGACCGCTGTCGTTGCGCCAACGGACAGGTTCTGTGCCGCGGTCGCACCCAGGTTGTTTCCCGTCTGGATCGCACCGCTCATCAACAGGTTGCGCCCCGCCGTAAGCGTCGTATTGTTCGCGACACTGACTGCGCCGCTCCCCGTGAGATCGCGCCCCGCAGTCACTGTGGCATTGCCGGTGCCGTCAACCTCAAGGCCGCCGTTCAACGCTGCATCGCGCGTGGCCGTGATCGTCGTGCTCTGGCCGCTATGAACCTGACCCGCAACCGTCGCGTCCTGCCCGGCGGTGATCGCAACCGTACCCGGGGTCGTCAGCGCCCCGCTAACCGTCACATCTCCCGCGCCCGAATTCAGGTTCGCATTCCCCTGACTCGATACGGTGCCACCCAGATTCACGCCCTGCTGGCCGCTCGCGGAGAGCGCTCCGGTCGTCGTGACGTTGCCCGTCGTGGACAGGGTGCCGCCGGTTGCGCCAAGACTCATGTCCCCGACTGACGCTACCGCGCCCTGGATCGTCGCATTGCCACCGGCTGCGACTGTCAGCGTCGAGCCGCTGGTGACATTGCCGCCCAGCGTGGCATCCTGGCCCGCCTGAACCGTAATCGCGCCGGGAGCCGTCGCATTACCGGCGAGCGACACGTTGCCGCCCGCCACCGCCGTCAGCGTACTCGCGCCCTGGATCGATCCGCCGAGCTGGATGTTCTGCCCTGCATCGAGTGACACTGCGCCCTGTGACGATGCGATTGCGCCTGTCCCGCTCAATGAGCCGCCCTGCGCGGTGATGGCAACCAGCCCCTGCGCCTGCGTGATGCCGTCGAGGGTAACGTTCTGGCCGCCCAGGACAGACAGCGTGCCATTGGTCTGCAGGTTGCCGCCAACCTGTGCCGTTCCGGTCTGCGCGGTCAGCGTGACGTCCCCGACGCCAGCCACAGCGCCGTTGACGGTCGCGTTCTGGCCAGCGGTCAGGACGACGGTGCTGCCACCCTGCACCGCGCCGTTCACCGTCAGGTTCTGCCCCGCACTCGCCGTGATCGTGCCCGGTGCCGAAACGGACTGACCAAGCGTCAGGTTGCCCGTTGTCGCCTGGAGATTGAGTGTGGTGCCGGAAAGTGAGCCGAGCGACATCGAACCGCCCGCCAGCAGGTTCACGTTGCCGCTGGCCGTCACCGATGCCGCCGAGACATCGCCGCCCGCGGTCATGGAAGCATTCTGACCTGCCGACACGGAGCCAATGGCATTGATATCGCCATTCGCGGTCACCGTGTAGTTCTGGTTCGCGAGCCCCGCCCCCCCGATTGTGACGCTCCCTCCGGTCGTGCCCGTGCTCGCCAGCGTCACGTTCTGGTTCGCGAAGGTATTGCCCACCGTGATATCGCCATTGGAGGCCACGTTGACATTTCCCGCGGTCGCAGCAAGCGCGCCCTGCGCATTGACGCCCATGCCTGCCGAGGTGGACACGATATAGATCTGTCCGCTCGTGACGGAGCCGTACTGGTTCGCGTCGATTGCGGTGTTGCCGTTGCCGATCGCCGTTGCGGTATTCGCCGTACCGTTGGATGCGGTGCTGTAGGTCGTGCCGGTGGAATCCGATGCGCTCGGGCTGACAATCTGGTTACCCGCAATCAGGTTCACACGCTGATCGGCGAGCAGGGGCGCGTTCAGGTTGATCGTCTGGGCAATCACGTCGATATTGCCGACCGTTCCCTCGATACCTGCGCCCGGACCGTTTACACCAGACGGCCCGTTGATCGTGATGTTTCCTGACGTGACGTTGTAGGCCAGCGCACCCGCGTTCGCAAAACTGGTCGACGTGCCGCCCACACCCGTCAGAAACTGCGGCGTCCCGGTAGTGAGCACCAGTCCCGGCACATTCGTAAGCGAAAGTCCGTTGACTGAAATTCCATTCGGATTACTGATGATAACGTTTGCCGGCGAGCCGAATACCTCCAATATTCCAAGCAGCGCCGAGGCGGAGCCCGTTGATGTCACCTGACTGACGATCGTGCTGGCCGCGCGGCCAGCCAGATTCGGATTGGCGCCCAGCGTCCCGCCCAGCAGGGGCGTACCCGAAACCAGGCTGTTGTTCAGCACCAGCCCGCCGCTATCCACATTGAAGGTCTGGAAGCTGTTGATGCTGATCCCGTTCGAATTAGGTGCAGCAATGTTGACGGCCGGTACGCCCGTGCTGGTCTGGGTAATCGTCGGCTGGAACTGGATCGGTGCGCGGGGGTCGACAATCGGTGCGGCCTGCGCGACTTCATCGGACAGCACCAGAAGCGGAGCCAGATACATCACAACCGCCATGACCGATGCGGTCGCCCGCATCCACCACGGCCGGCGTGCATCAACGCGCAACACGGCATTTGCAAAGCGCGTTGCTTCGCGTGCTGCGTCCCGTTGCCCCAGACGCAGGAAGATTCGTTGACCCGGTCGATTCATTTATTGTGAGCTTATTCGTTCTAATTGGACTGCTTTACCGACACTTTAAAGGACGCACCCGATTTGCAATGTCAGGACGTGTCAACTTTACAAAAATTGATAATTTGCCAGGCATGTCACGCATGAAATCGCATCCGCATGTGATGTGCGACTGTGTCGGCTGGTGATTTATCTGCCACGCGCGGAGCCTTAAACGCTTACTCCCTACGTTCTGTTTCGGCAAATCCGGGGAAAACTTTAGGAACTTTTTGAAATATTATCCTTGCCCATACCAGTTCTGCCAATGTCGGTATACTGCACAGCGAATCCATTTTCGGTGAAATATTTTGTAAGGAATTTCCTAATCCAGGGATCCTCAAATCCTTATTGAATTCAGATACGGCACACATCCATTACCTTCAATGCATGCATCATGAATAAAGAGGTATTTAAAGCACCAGAATCTTCCGGCCGCTACCCCTGCCAAGCGACCGAATGCGTGCAGTTGCTGAGTCCTTGAACGCTGTCCTTGTGCCTTTCATAGCCTCTCTTTTGTCGGCACAGCCATCCTGGATTCTTGCTCACCATGCGGAGACGGGTGTAGCAGGTATGCTTTTTGAGTACAAAAGCGAATTATTACGAACGGGCCATCGTAGAACATAGCCAGCGGAAAACAGAAAGCCAACAAGCTCATGACGCAAGCCAAACCACTCCTCGACATCCTCGATTTCTGGCATAAGGTTGAATTCTTCATCCCGTTCGACCTGAAACAGGTATTCGATCAGATTGACGAGAAGGACCTGAAATGGTTAAAACCAGATGACTTACGCCCAAGTGCACCATCACCGTGGCAGGTCGTCGTTCCCGAAGACCGTGAGCTGACCGGCTTCAAGCTTTATCTCGGCATTTTCGACATGCAGGTCATCTCGGACTTTGCTGGCGAACTCTCTGCTGACGACCCGGTCAACCCGACGGAAGAAGCTGAACGCACGCTTGATGGGCAGTCATGTATCGCCAGGATTATTTTCGATGCGCACGGCGAGTCTGCGTTCGACCCACTCTCAGTCTCCACCGTGCCGTGGGCGATCGGCAAGGCACGGAAAGACGGACTGCCGTCGCTTACTTCGGACGCTTTCGCTACTGCCCAGAAGGATCTTTCGGAGCGCCTGTTCAACTACAAAACCGAGCGTCTGAGGATACGATCAAACGGGCATGATGATGTGCGACGTGTGCCGCTAACTGGCGACGAAATCAGGTCTTTGCATGCTTTGCTCGTTGATTGGGCCGGTTGCGCGTTGCCGCCGCAATCGTCCGTAGCACTGGTCCAGATCCTCACGAGAGAGAAGAAGGACGACAGGCAGACAACGCGCTCCGCGCAAGCCACCAGTGATGAAAAGACGCCATCCGATGCTCAGGCATCAGCGTTGCCCGATGCCGAGGCTGAGGGCGAAGGTGACGATGACGGGGGCGATACCGTCGCTGATGAACCGACAGTAGACATCCTGAACAGCTTCTACATCGAAGACATCGAGCGGTGCATAACCTCGATTCGAGACGACAGCATACCCGAGACGATACGCGCGTATCTGACGCCTGGGAATGCCAGCCAACGCGTCGATCTTTACAGCGACGCCGGTCATGCAGAGATTGTTCGGGCATTGCATCCCACGAAGACGAACTCCGGACACTGGCCGGAAGACCCGTCACAGAAAATGAGCTTGATGCAGCAGTTTGCAATCAACATGGCTTTCGAGCACTTGAAGTCCGAAGGCATGTTTTCCGTCAACGGGCCGCCCGGAACTGGCAAGACGACGCTGCTGCGGGACATGATCTGCGAGAATGTGGTTCGCCGCGCGCGCGAATTGGCCAAACTCGTGAATGCAACTGATGGCCTGGCGAAAACGGGTACTAGGATTCGCTTTGTCGATGGCGAAACGGCGACGATTCGCACATTGCTACCAGAGTTGGCAGGCTTTGAAATGGTGGTAGCGTCTACGAACAACGCCGCAGTCGAAAATATCTCGACTGACCTACCGAAAAGCAAACGACTTGGCGAGAACTGGCGCGATGTACGGTATTTGCAGCCGGTAGCACACAAGGTAGCGGCGCAGGTTGGAAAAACGAAGTTCACAAAGCTTGCGCCGCCTGACGTGCCGTGGGGGATGATCTCATGTGCGTTGGGCAATACGACGAACCGGCGTCGCTTCCGGGAGCGATTTTTTGATGACCGGCGTTCAGCTGAAGAGCGTGGCGGCCCCAATGATCCCTGTGCTATCTGGGATTGGCTCAAGAGGTATTCGGGGCCAACGTTTCAGGTAGCGAAGCGCACGTTTCTCGATGCAGATTCCACGCTGCGAGGCGCTATCCGGGAGCGTTTGCATTATGCAGAGTTACACGCTCTGTGGGCCGACATATCGGAGGGTCGATTTACCCAGCCGGCGATGGAGGCCCTGGCGGAAGCGGAACGCTGCCTGCACGATGCATTGCCAAAGAGTGACGAACGCAAAGCCGCGATCGTAGAGGCACAGACAGCGCTTTCCGATCTACGGGAAGAGGAGCGCCTTCTCGATCGCGCAGATCCCGGTTTCTTCGCAAAGCTGTTCCGCACAGGGAGCGCGCGTCAGCACGCGGTCAACGTTGCCCAGAACGCGCACGCGCAGATCGGAGCGCGCAGACGCGTGGTTCGATGCCGCGCGGATGCCGATACGGCAGTGAAAGCGTTACGCAGCGCACAGCTACAGACCGACCAGGCGCGGGTTACTTTGGACGCAGCCCGCTCAACATGGCGCGAAAAACATTCTGAGCTAACCAGATATCGCGAGCGATTCATTGATCTGACCTTACCGGGAAATCCGAACCTGATCGAGACGGAGGACATTCAGCAGGACGGATACTGGCAGGATACCGAACTGGCGCAATTGCGTACGCGTGTGTTCGTTGCTGCCCTTGCGCTGCATGAAGCATGGCTCGCGGCTGTTGCCCAAACAGGAGGTGCGGGATTTGGCGGCAATCTGTTTGCGATCAAAAAGCTGCTCCATGGTACGCCGCTGGAGAATCCCGCCGATGCGAAGCTCATCTGGCAGAGCCTGTTCATGGTAGTGCCAGTGGTTTCAACAACCTTCGCATCATTCGCGCGTCAGTTTCGTGGAATGGACCCCGGTTCGATTGGCTGGTTGTTCATCGATGAAGCGGGACAGGCGGTACCGCAGGCAGCTGTTGGCGCACTATGGCGCGCTCGCCGGGCGATGGTGGTCGGTGATCCGTTACAGATTGAGCCGGTTTTCACGGTCCCCACGCGGTTGATTAACGCTCTGGCGGATTTGTCACCGCATTCGTCCGATGGCCGTTGTTCGCCAGCCAGAGTATCCGTTCAACGTCTGGCCGACGAAGCAAATCCTTTTGGAACCTACGTGCCAGTGAAGTACACAGGGCCGCTATGGATAGGAAGCCCGCTTCGCGTTCATCGGCGTTGCGTTGATCCAATGTTCTCGATTGCGAACCGGATCGCTTACGAGGGCAAGATGGTCTTTGGCCTGAAATCACGCAAGGCGCCGAAAGACGACCTCAACCTTGGTGACAGCGCGTGGGTAGACGTGCGGGGCAAGACATCGGAGAAACAGATTGTTCCCGCGCAGGTCGACGTTGTGGAACAACTGATTGTTCGGCTCTATGCCGCGTCCGGAGAGTTGCCACCCTTGTATGTGATCTCCCCATTCAAGGCGATCAAGGGCGCTATTGCGAGCCGCCTGAAGCGAATCAACTGGCGCGCTGTCGCGGGTGACGCACCAACAAGGAAAGCATGGATCAAGTGGTGTCGTGAGCGGATCGGCACCGTGCACACGTTTCAAGGGAAGGAAGAGCGCGTCGTGATCTTCGTGCTCGGTGCGGACCACGACCACGAAGGATCAGCGAACTGGGCTGCATCGAAGCCGAATCTGCTCAACGTGGCAGTGACGCGCGCGCAGCATCGCATTTTCATCATCGGGGATGCTTCTCTCTGGGGCGGTCTGAAACACTTCAGCGAAGCTCTGTTGCAACTTGAGCCACCAATCACTGCGCAGGACTGGCTAGGTCGGATTGGTGCAGTGACTGGGCTTGATCGCCCGGACATAACGTCGGATGTTGCAATGTGATAGTGAGGATTTGCTCGGGCCTGAACGAACCTTATGGCCATATGGAGCAAACCGGATGCCGAAGTTTGAACGTTTGAATTCGGAGAGGATGGAGCCTTATGCGTATTACCCGTGCCTGGTGTGTCGAACTGAACGAGGTGGTCACGATTGACGTCGCGCGTCGTGTATACCTGTCCCTGGAAAATCCGCCGTCACGCTTCAACTTCCTGTGCTCAAACAAGGCATGTCGTGATGCAGAGGTCCGTGTCGTCGGCGCGAATTACAGGAAGGCGGCCGAAGATGGTGAGAAATTCCAGGCGGCACATTTCAGACACTGGATAGGTGACGCACATCTCCAGGATTGTGAGTGGTTGGAGGATGAGGCTTCCGGGGAGCAAAAGCCCGGCGAGTCGGAAGAAGCTTTTCATCAGCGCAGGGTACGCCGCAAGCTCTCCGATTACATCACGACGTTTGATCCGCGGCTTGATGATGACCCAGGGGGCGATGGAAAGAGCGACGGGCCTACCGGACCAGGGCAGCAGCCTCCAGAGGGCGGAACCCCTCGCCCACGGGGCGGCGGGACTCCAGATGACACTCCAGGCGAGACGCGCAGCAATGACCTGGAGCGGCTGGTCAACAACTACCGGGAAGCCAGAGAGACACTGACCTGGGAGGAGTTTCAGTCGCTGGAGATCGGCATCGTTGGTGCGGCGCGAATTCGCCTCGCTAACTATTTCGTTCCGGTCACCCGCGGACAGCACTACCCCAAACAACGGGTGTTGTATGGCGGTGCGTCGTTCTTAAAAAGTTACGGCCAGGGTTTCAAGCTTTGCTTCTACGACAGGATCGACGGAAAAAGGGTATACGTTTACATTAGCTCGCAGCAAATGCTTGCTTACCGGTTTCGTAAATATCTCAGGGGCATCATCGATCAGATTCCGCTGCGTCGCTACGTTACGGTCTATGCAATCGGAACGGTGAGGCAGAGTCAATCGGGCGACTCCTTCGATCTCATCGTCGATGACGTGCGGCAACTGGCACTGATCCTCGGGCCAAGGCGGGCTGAGACCGATTCAACGGAGAAAGTCGAAGCGGATGACGTGAACGAACGATAGAGCCTGGCACAACGTGCCCAGTTAATTCTGCTACCTGGCAGTGCGCTCGGTTAGCGTCTCCACGAAATGGAATTTGATACCAACCCAACTCGTACAAGCAGCATCGCGCGCTGCGAGCAGCGCTTTCAGTTCCTCGGCAGTGGTCGTAACGTTTACCGGCGTGCCCGGTTATCCTACACGGATATACGCTTCTCAATCTTCTCGTCCGGACGGCGATATACACATATCTTTGGACGCTTCGCACGGTAGTCAACATCCGAAGTCCTCAGGCCGAGAAGTTCTCCTCTTCGCAAGCCATACTCAAGAAGCAACTGCACCATGAGGAAATTTCGCAGCCTAAATCGACTCTGAAATGGATTTGACGGCGAGGTTGGATCGACGAGGTTCTGCAGTGCGTTAATTCCCGACGGCGTTAACCCTAACCGGCGTCGGCTTTCAACCTGAGAAGTTTTGAGTGCGTTCTTGTGTCGATCAATGTTGTGTATGACATTGACGCTTTCAGCCAATCGCCCAGACCCGAAGATCCTTTGACGTACCGTTTCAAGACGCCACACGCAAAACTTCCGAATCACATCCAGCCGAAACTTTTGTATTCCTGAGCTCATTAACCTCATGGATTCCTGCCGGCACATCACATCGGTATGCCACCGCCCGCAGTCTTCGCGAAGCGTCGCTAACATCTCCCACGTCAGTCCATTCCCCGAATCGAACAATTCGGATAAGTTCCAGTTCCGACTCCGGGCAACGTCGTAGAAGAACGCCACCGCGAAAAGCTCCTGTCGAAGCGATTGATGAGAATGCGTCACGCTTCTGCGCTCGATCTTCCAGTCATTTGCAAGTGAGTCCGGCAATCCATCCGACCGGGAAAACAGCATCGGCGATTTCTCCCCGGTCGAATGCTCGATAGTACGCACGCGAAAATGAGACTCCATCATCGGCTCCTCGAAAATGGTCAGTCTTGCGGAAATATACTGGAACTTCGATCTGTAGAAGATTACAAATTCGAATAGCCGAATTCCAGAATCTACAGCCAATGGAGGCGAATTGCCTTACATTTTGGGGAAGACGGGTAATCCTCCTCCTGAGAAGCCCGAACAAAGAGCGATCCAACCGCCGTCGATCACCCCGTGTGCACAACAGAGTTGTCCACTGGTCGAGCCAGTGGACAACCGGCTTACGCCGGTACCTCTGTTGCACACACTCGGGACTGACGCGTCCCTTCGGGACTTGCCCAATTTTGAAAAACTGCTCGGTTGAATCTTTACGTTCCGATAGGACCGCGCTTTACATTTTGATGGTGGCGGCCATTCGGATCGAAGTTCGCAGACTTGCTTTACACCGAATACAACGCTCGGTAGCCAGCAGCAGAGGGGATTTGAGGCGTAGAAATCAAGTCACTTAACGGTTGGGAATTAGGCGGGTAAGTTCCCGCACGACGGACACGTGACCTGATCGACAAAACCGGATAGATCGCCTTCAGCGCATGCGCCCGCTGCGGAGCTTTCAAAGCGGTTGTGTCCCTTGCACCAAGGACACTTCCAATCATCAATCGATTTTGTCGGGCGCGGCATTCCCAGTTTTCCTTTAAACGCTACGTCAGCGCGGAAGTAAGCGAGTCTGAACCTGCCGGATCGAAAGTAGCGCAGTACAGTGCCCTGCTGACCTCGCCCGGTTGCTGTGGATCTCCACCGAGTTCAACTCCCCCAAAAAATGAGATCTCCCATACGCTTACATTCTGCCGTCCCAATGCGCTCGCTCCCCTGTAGGCAACAACGTCTCCCCCGAGGTGTCTTTCGACACGGTGTGCCCAGCCTGGGTGACTCCACACGCGCTCGAAAAACTCGCGGCCCCGTTCGTTGAACAAGTCCGCTTTCACCGTGATCGATGGTAGGAAGATTGTCTTCCAGTGATGCCACGCCAGTCCCCGAACGATAAGGGCCCCGAGTTGCATTAGCTTGGCGCTCTCGAATGGCAGCGTGCCTGCCTCCTGCCACGGGCCATCCCCTGTTTTCACCAATTTCGTTCGCATACCCGCTGCGAGTGCGCGATGCAAGCGGTGATTTTTCAGCAACCTACGTTTAACTCGCCCATCAAGATAGCCTGATGCTCCAGTGTTAGACCCTCCGAAGGGTAGCACCGTAAGAACGTAGTGCTCGAGCTGAGACTTGGCGTTGTTGCAGGTGACACAGGCCGGAACCTTCGGCAAAGCAACGCTATACCGATCGAGAAAGAATTCGCGAGCGATAACGTGATCTGCAGTACTTGCGGCATGGTCGATGCCGCAGTACACACAGGTCTTGTCACGGAACCCTTTGCCCATCATCCTTTTCCTTTCCAATTCAATGAGGCGCACTTATCGCGGTCGTCTGACCACCTTTACGTGTGGCGACGTCCAACGCATGTTGATCGCGACTCAAGGCTGCTAACAGATCACTAATCTCAAGATAGGCCTCCTTATATTCCGACTCGGTGCTCGCGCTTGCAAACTTGCTCTCAGCCGTACGCAATAGCCGTTCCGCTTCAATCAAACCAAGCTCGCGGTTTTTCTCCTTCTCATGAAAACTGAAGCTGCGCATGATCGCGGTCAGGGTAGCCCCGATAATAGGGAGCGCAATCAGCAGCGCACGGATTGCCGCATCTTTCAATTGGTCGGCCGGCGTCAGTGCGGCAATTAAACTGACCGCGGCTGATAGTACGATCGACAGCAAAATAAATGTGTGCCACCCAATATAGTTTGCCGTCGCCGCTGCCCGATAGAAAGGAATTTCTTTGTTGCGGATTTGCAAGACCAGCTCCTGCAGCAGGTCCTCATGACTCTTCTTGTTACTCATACCTCCCCCGCTTTCCTAGCCCCTCAGACAGCTCGTTCGACACGACGTGCTCGCTTGCTATTTTCCGTCCGCTCTTTCTCACAGAACGCGCTGCCAGTCCTTACCGGTGCCATTGAAGCGCCACACCGACGCACCGCTAATCTTGTCGGCCGCCGCGATGGCCTTAACCTCCGCATCATCGGCAGCAGGGAAATTGTCGAAAATCGTTCCATTTTCGTGCCTGACCTGATAGTCCCCCTCTTCGGGAACCACCGGCGTTTTGATTTGCTGGTTCATAGTTTTCCGATCAACTTTTAAGCTTCATCTCGATGTAATGCAACATCGAACGAATCGTGTTTATAAGGAACATCGCCTCCGGCTCCGGCACGACTTCTACGTTCGGATGCGCGACGCTCGCATTGTTACGCACGGTGTTGATTGAATCGATGATGGTCGCTGCCGCCTTGAGCACCAGGCCAAGTTCAGTCTCTCGTGGCCCTATGTAGTTCAATTTGGGATGTCCTTCCCGGACGCGCTTAAAAATTGCTGTGATCTTCTCGTTCGGTTCGACCTCGATGCCGGCAGACTTCGCGACTGCGATCAGATACCCGTGCAAAGCAGTATGCGCTCGGTCTATCGCGCTCGAAGCACCCTGACCCGACGACAGCAACTGCTCTGCGTCTTCAAGCGCGCGCTCTACCGTTGCCGATGAAATCGCCAAGACGGGTGACTGGACCGTCGAAGGTAAGTCGTTCGTTGCGAGATCTACTGCGACAAACCGAATGTACACCGATAGGAGTTCGTTGAGAGTCGAGACGATTTTCGTGGTCACATAATTCGTTTCGGGCGAACTGGCGGTCTCGCCGAGGGCTATGTACGTATCAAAATCCACCGATGCGTAGAGAACACAAAACTCGTCGCCGAAGAAATTGATACCGGCATGCACTTCAAACGGCGTTTCGTCCAGAAACCTCGCGGCGTCACCAGCATTCCGCGCGTTGAGCATTTTCACGGCGAGCTGCTTGTACTTGGCCCATTGATCATCAGGAATCGCCTTTCCCTGCAGATCGATTTCCTGTGACCCGCTCCCGCTGTAAAGGCGCAGCATCGTTGTCTCCCCGATTTTCCGATTTCCCGTTACATACGTGGACGCGCTGCATCCGGTCGGTCTTTTGCATTCAGTTCATCCAGCAGGCTTTGAACGGTCACGCGCATGGCCGGCAGATCGTTCTTGACCGTATCCCACACCAGATCAAGGTCAACCTTGAAATAGTCGTGTGCGATGGCGCTGCGCATTTCGTAGCTTCCTCGCCACTCGACTTCCGGGTGTGCATCTCGAAACTCCCGGTGGTGTTTCGTAACCCGGTTGCTGGCCTCACCAATGATTTCGATATTGCGCACCACGGCGTCAATCAAAAGCTGGTTTGTTACGAAAACCTCTTTGGGCATATCACTGATATAGCCCTCAATCCGGGTGATGGCTTCGACAATGTGCCCGAGGTAATCGGGCAAACGCGGCTCCTTGTTACTCATACAGGTTGAGCCTCCGCCATAACGATCGCCTTGAACTTGTCCGGCAGTGCATTGGGCGTCAGCACGTCCACGCGCACACCTAGCAGATCGGCCAGCTTGTAACGGATGGCTCCGATGTTTAGCAATGTCATCCCCGGTTTCGGTTCAACCAGCAGATCAAGGTCGCTTTCTTCAGTGTCCTCGCCGCGCAGCACCGAGCCAAACACACGCGCATTCGATGCGCGGTTGCTCTCCACGATCCTGCGAATCTCCGCGCGATGCGCGTTTAATGCGACAGAAGGCTTCACGAAAATCTCCAGTTAACAAATCTATTGTATACCCCCATTGGGGGGGGGTATATCAAGGTTTATTCGCATCCCACATCAAAATCTCGCGAACATACGCCCAAACCACACCTGGCATGTTTCGGTAGTCGCCCGTATCGCAGGGTGCTAACCACTTGTTCAGCGTCTTTTCTGGCACACTGATTCGTGTGGCAAACGCTGTACGGGTGAGGCCGAGAGTCTGCATCGCCTCTCTCAGAAAATCCTGTTGGGCCTGCACGTTGGCGTTACCTTTCGCCATCAAATTACCCCCGCGACAATCGCCCCTAGACGAACAGGATCGGCGTCAATCAATCGCTTTGTAGCCGTCAGCGTTTCGTGTCCAAGTAGCTCGTTTATGTGCCGAAGATCGAAGCCGATTCGATGCAGACGCACAGCAAATGTACGGCGTCCTGACATCGCACTTGCGCCCTCTATGCCAGCTTGAGAGTGCAGCTTGCGGAACAGTTGGCTCAGAGAGTCGCAGGAGTAACTTACGGCCCCGGTGGAGGTTTTTCGCGTCATCAAGCGATACGGCTTGCCGTCGCCCGTGAGAAACAGCGGAGACTCTGGATCAAGGCCGCGATATGCCGCCTTGCGCGTCGTGACACCGTGCCCGCTCTCGATGCGGTACGCCAGGTACTTGTCGATTGCGCTGACCACCTTGGCATTGGACCACCACAGCGGGCGCTCCTTGCCGTTGTAAGCGATTTCTGCGGCAATCCTGGACTTCTCAAGCAGAGACCCGTCGCCTTTGAGGTATGCCGAGACCGGCAGGCGTGCAACCTCAGTGAGCATCATGCCTGTGCCGTATATGACCATGAGCAACGCGACGTTGCGCTCGCGGCTCTCGCCCGAAATGGCAGAGACTTTCAGCAAGTGCTTTAGGCGCGCGTCTTCAATGTAGGGAGTCTTAGCCATCCTTTTTGGACCCAAAAACGTCTTATTCAGAGGTTGAGGTCATCAAGATAGCCGTCAATCAGGCTGGACGCAAGGCGAGACCGGAAAAGCTCGGAAAATGGCCCGGCTTCTGCTCCCCGCACACTTGACTTTCTAAGGCCGCCGATAAGATTGCTGCGGCACATTTCCAAACGGAGCATACCTTGGCGACCTCTCAGGAACTGCAGGCAGAAATCGAGAAACTGGACGCGCAGATCGCAGACGCGAAGAAGGTGGAATACGCGAGTGCGCTTTATGAGGTGCGAAAAACCATCGCAGCGTTCGGTTTTACGCGCGCCGATGTATTTGGCCGTAACACGCCCGCCAATAGAGGCGGGCGCAAACCCCGATACCGCGATCCCGTCTCGGGCGCAGTGTAGAGTGGCCGCGGCCGGCGGCCGCAATGGCTCAAGGACAAGGATCTCGCGCTGTTCCCGATGACCAGGTGAGGTGGTGATGGGCAACCCGGCAACGAAACACACGATTGCCTCGCACCTTCCCCACCGGCCGCCTGCCAGGGAGACTCCGGCAGCCGACCGGCTGCAGGTGATCGTGGCACGGACGGCTGCTGACAGGCCACCGGCGGGTTGCGGGGCAGGCGCGCCCCCTCCTCTTCCTGTCGCTCCGCATGTGGGCCGCCGGGTCTACCTTGCAGGGTTTGATGTCTTCCGGCAGGACGCGGCCGACTACGGCCGCGCGCTCAAGGCCCTATGTGCAACGTTCGGCCTGCACGGCATCTACCCACTCGACAGCGAGGTGCCGGTGGACCTGTCGCCAGGCGACCAGGCAGCATGGATCTACCGGGCGAATATCGAGGCCATCCGGGCGTGTAACCTGGTCATGGCCAACGTCGACGATTTTCGTGGGCCGGGAGAGGTCGATTCCGGTACCGCGTTCGAGACAGGATTCGCCGCGGCACTCGGCAAGCCGGTCTGGGCGTACACCCGCGACGCTGGCACGCTCGTTGAGCGTGTCCCGCATGTACTGGGCGTGACCGGCGCCGTTTGCGAACGTGGTTTCCTGGTTGAAGACTTCGGCCTCTCAAAGAACCTCATGATTGCGTGTTCGGCGACGATCATCCACGGTGATGCCCGTACCTGTCTTGAGGCGATTGTCTGCAGCATGTCCGGCCCAGGTACCCCTTCCCCCGTAGACAGGGTGGCGAATCGGAGATTCGCCAGACGGGGTAAAAACGCAAATTCAGTATATAAAGACGGATGGACACCAATTCTTCCTGGATCACGCATCCCTCCGACGCCTATCGCGCATGGCAGGCCGAAGAGGCCGCCGGCGCCGACCGTCGGCCATTCTCTGCCCGCTCGATTACCCAGCACGTCGCGATGTTTGACCGCTTTCTGCGACATCTGACTGCCCACCGCTCGACGCTGGCCACGTTCGGCACCGCCGAGCTCGACGCATTCTTTGAAGACGTCAGCAACCGTTGTGCACCGGGCACGACGACGCGCATCCGCTACGCCAAGCTCGTCGACAGGTTATGCCGGCATCTGGTTGAACTCGGTATCAGACAGGAAAACCCCGGGCAGGCACTGTTGCGCGACGAGGCATGGCCAGACGATGAGCCGCGGCCCCTGTACCTTGACCCGGTTGCCGATGGCCGCCTGCAGGAATGGGTGCGGCCGGTCGCGGCGGATTCTGCGCGGGAGATCCGGAATCGCGCGATCGTTGCCCTGCTACTGGGTACCGGCGCGACGGCAGCCGAGACCCGTGGCGCACGCGTTGACCACCTTGTCCTCGATCACGTACGGCCGCACCTGGCCATCCCAACCCGCGGCGCGCGCGCAGAACGCAAACTCACCGTGCCGTCGTTCGCCACGCCCGCACTGTCCACATGGCTGGGCTGCGCGCAACGTACCGGTGACGGGCGCGAGCCGCTCTTTCCGGCACCGCGTGGCGAGGGGCCAGTGAACGACATGCTGCTGGGGATGATCGTGCGCGAGGCGCTGGATGCGATCGGTTTCCGCGCGCCTGACATGAGCCCTCGCGTGCTGCGTAATACGTATGCCCGTCGCCACCTTCTCGCCGGCAGGACCAATGGGGACGTGACAGCCCTGCTCGGTCTGTCGAGCCAACGCACGGTCGTACGGCTGCGCGCGACGATCGGCGCTTCCCCGGCTGGTAACACCGCAGCCACCGCGACTTGACTTCCCTACACGCTCCGTAGGCTGGATTTGCCGGTTCATCCGCACCGGCATCACCAACCAATGGAGCATATATGGCATTCCGAAGTGATCTGGAAGATATCGTCTATCCGGACGATTCCGGTGAGCTGGGCGTCCTGCAGTACCGGCTCGCATTTACGGCGACGACGAAGCTGCTCGTTGTCGTGCATCTTGTTCACGCTGACACGGCGTTTGCCAGTCCGAATACGTCGACCTTCGTCCGCGACACCCTGCTCAACCGCATCCTTACTGACCGCCTCGAGGGCGTACCGGTCAATTCGGTCCGCCTCGTTGTCACGGATAACACCGGTACCTTTGAATATGCGATCGACGTCGATATCGACGACTACATCAGGCGTGGCAATCCCTACGACGCTGCACAGATCAGCTCAAGCGGCACTCGTGTCTTCGAGCACATCTCACTGAAGTCCGGTGACGTCATCGCCGGTCGCACCCGTGTCCAGACCGCCCACTCCGACGCGGCACCACCTTCGGCGGAGGTGACCGACGCGATCGCCTGACCACCCAGGCAAGACGGTCGCAGGCTGAGTGCCGCGACCGTCAAAGCCACCATACGTTGGCCAGCTTTTGCGCGTTCGAGGCTCGGCTGATCGCCCACACTTGACTTTCCGGCAACTGAGTCAGACTGGAATCAACCAGACCACACGCACCCGACCATTCCAGCATGAAGACCCCCATCAAACCGACTGCGGAGCAGGACGCCGTCCTCGATGCCTTGCCCGCGAACGCAAAACTCAAGGTCAAGGCCTACGCTGGCGCGGGCAAGACGTCTACGCTCGCGCTGATCGCTAACCGCCTCGGGAATCGACGTGGTAGCTACCTCGCATTTAACCGCGACATTGCTCACGATGCGAAGCGCAAGTTTCCCGCCAACGTTATGTGCCGGACATGGCATTCAGCCGCCTATTCAGCCGTGGACCGTTCCCTCACTGCACGGCTAAACCTCGCGAAGGAACCGCCGCATCATCTTGCCGAACGGTTCGGATTGGGGCCGGTTCGCGTGCCGACCATCATCGGCAAGTCGGTCGAACTGTCCGCGTTCCAGATCGGCCGTATGGTTGCGGATGGCTCGGCACGCTTCTGCCGTTCGGCGCAAAGCCATCCCGAGGCGTGGCACATCCCGGTCGACGAAAGAATAGACGAGCAGTCGGCCGAAGAACTGCGCACCATGCTCCTGCCGCACGTCGTCAGACACTGGGAGGAAAGCATCGACCCGAGGGGACGCACGGCCATCACACCGGACGTCTATCTCAAGGTCTGGGAACAGACCAGTCCGCGGATCGGTGCGGACTTCATTCTTGTGGACGAGGCACAGGACAGCGACGGGCTGATGCTGTCCATACTGCGGCGCCAGACGCATGCACAGGTCATCTATGTCGGCGACCCCTACCAGCAGATTTACGAGTGGCGCGGGGCCGTCAACGCAATGCAGTACATCAGGGCCACTGAATGTGCACTCACCGAGTCGTTTCGCTTTGGCAAACCGATCGCCAGCCTCGCATCGCGAATCCTGCGCCTTCTGGGTGAGCAGACGCCGCTTCGCGGCCAGAACTCGATCCCCTCAAGCCTCGTTGAAGATGCTGGTGCGCGCCCGGTCGTCGACGCAATACTTTGCCGCAAGAATGTGACTGTGGTCGGCGAGCTGGCAAACGGACTGATGGCCGGGAAGAAGGTGGCCGTGCGGGCGAACATCGACGAGATACTGGCGTTTGCCGACGGCGCCGAACGTCTCATGCGCGGCCAGCGCGCCCACAAGCCGAACTCGCTTACCCTCTTCGAGACGTGGCGCGACGTGCAGGAGTACGCCAAAAGCTTCGCCGGACGCGATCTGCTGCCAGTCGTCCAGATCATCGATCGTGAAGGCATCCAGTATCTGCGTGATCTTCTTTCGCGGGTAACGCCCGAACCGGAGGCCGACTATGTGGTGTCGACGGTTCACCGGGCGAAAGGCCTTGAGTGGAACCGCGTGAAAGTCACCGGGGACTTCCGTTTCAAAACCGAGGATGACGGGCGCACGACCCTTGCCGACGATGAGAAACGCCTGCTCTACGTCGCGTTGACCCGCGCGCGGCACCTGCTGGACGTCTCGGAGTTGCGCAGCGACCTTCTGAAAGTGATACGGGACGCCGAGGCTCGCGAGTAAGCGGGCGGAAGCTGCAGCCGGCGGCAACCGGCGGCAAGCGGCCGGATCCCGGGTACAGGCCGCGCCGGTTCCTGTTTCTGGCTTATCTTCGGCGCGCACGCTCGATGATCGCGGACGCTGCGTTCGCTGCATTCACCGCATCAAGGCGCGACGTGAGCAGCCTGGGTTTGAAAGTATTTATCTGGTTTTTACGTTACAGCTAATCCGTCGCCCCGGCCTTTGCGTCACGCTTCTCGTCCAACACATTTGCCTTCAGGGTTTCGATAAAACCACAGGTCCAGTCACGCCCCCGGATTGACAGCAGTCGTGTGACCGCATTCACTGTCAACAGTCCGAGAAAGAGGGCCGAGTCATCTTCGGACAGCGTTGCGATACCGCTCTGTTCGAGGGCGCCACGCACCAGCTCTTCAAGGTGCCTGACGTTCGGGTCAACATGTTCGTGCATTTTTGCGTTTCCCGTCTATTCGCCCTGGTTGTCGCCGTCAGCCTGCGCGACTGAGCCATCGCCGCACGGATGTATGGCGCCCCATAGCTTCGCCAGTGCAGCAGGCACGGCCTTGCTGCTGCCGGTTTGACCGAACACGACAGAGTGGCCCACGTCGCCCGCGTGATAATTAAATTTGAACGGCCCGGTCTTCTCTGCCATCGACTGCTCCTTGATGCTGCTTTCCCTGGTCAAGCCGATGCAGGGTGATGCCTGCGTTGCGCCCGCTGGAATGCTCGAACGCAATCGGCAGGATGCTGCAGATTGAACGGAATATGCACAAAGTAACGGCTCTCTTCATCGAACATTTTCTGAAATCCACGTTCCTCTGCTTTAATCCTGAGCCTGGCATATCGACGTCGATTGAACCACCCAATCACTGCTGCATGGACGTCGACTCCGCGCCTCGACCGACGACTGCCCATCTGACAAAGCAGAGCGCCGGCGACAAGTCCTGTCAAAAAGTCTTGCATATGTGTCTCCCTTGAACCGACGAGGCCGGCAACGCCTGTTAAAAATATGCCGCTAGCCGAACAGCTGAACCAGGCAACGCGGGGCACTCTGTATTCGCCATGATCGCAAGCGCTGCAAGAGCAACGAACATGCCAGTCACGAAAATCCTGTCGAAACTCCACATCATCCAGACTCTCCTCATAGGGTGGTTACTGCCCCGCAATTTGAGCAGCAACCCGTGGCTCGAGCAATCGGTAAACGAGCGCTAAACCAGCACCTTTTCCACGTTTTCCCGGTTATTTGCGGTCGTTGTTACCGTTCTGCGCGACCGAGGTATTTCCGCCCGGATGCCCCGCGCTCCACAACTTCACCAGCTCCGCCGATACTGTCTTGCCGCTTCCGGTCGTGCTGATCATCATAGAATGACCCACGTCCCCCGCATGAGGGGCGAACTGAAACGGCTCGATCTTCTCCGCCATCGACTGCTCCCCAAAAATCATGTTTTCCTGATTCAGATCCTGCGCCAGCTTGATGAGCATTCCCCCGACGGCCAAGGTCAGCAGCACACAATGGGCGATCATCCAGCGGAGGTCGTTCCGCTCTTCCCGCCTCCGCGCTGCGTACTTCCTTTCAAAGTCCGCCAATGCCTCGCGACGGTCTTTCGCCCACCTGGCCTTGCGGTCCATGCTGTCCATAAGCTGCTTCCCGTTTTTCGGGTATTGTCCTCGCAACGTGGCAATCGCCGCATGACCGTGTAGTGAATTTTCGGCTTACGCGTTCAGCTTAAAGCACGCACGCTGTTTTTACCGTTGCCACAAGATCACGCGCTGCCTCGCGACTCCCGCCCGATCTGACGCGGACAATACTCACGCGCCAACCACCGTCATCTTTGCGCAGCGAGTACTCCGCGGTGCCTGTGGTTGCCCCGGCCATATCCGCCGGAGCATCTACAAACGCCGTCGGCATGCTGCCGCGCGCACACGCAGGTTCCTTTACCAGCTCCTCGTCACGGACGTCTGTCGCGGTCGCCATGACAACCCGGGGCCCGCCAACGGGATCAAACGTGCCGTTCTTGCAGACGGGCATCCGCCCCGTGCCGTCGCTATCGGTGACAAGCATGCCAATGGTCGAACAGGCCTCATTGAGGGTGGCCGTCGTCGCCCGGATCGTGCCCGCCTGCACGTCGTTTGAGGCCTGCGCTGTCGCGCACAACGACGTCGCGATTGCTACAAGGAAGGTCTTGTTCATTTTCCTGATTTACGCAAAAAATTAAATATGTACTGCTTCCAGGCCGGGCTACCGGCACGGGGCGAGAATGCTCCCGGTAAGACTCAGCTACTGCCGGAGGTAGCGTAATATCTCGGCTTCCATACGTTGCTGGAAGCGCCTGCCTGGTTCATTTGAACGATCGCTTCCCGCTCCCCCAGTTTGAGGACGATGGTCGAAGCGGGATCGTCCAGGAGGAATTCCGTGCTACCCGGGCGGCTCGTGGAGATTCTGGAATTGACGGGACGCAACAGACCGTCTTCGCCGGGAGCAAGAAGAACAGGAAGGCGCGGAACCCGCGCCGCATCAAACTTCAGATGCATATGCCCGTCGATCGTCGTGACAGCTGCCGGACGTAGATCAGTTGCTCCATCAGTCACGTAGTCTCGCGGGACAAGAACGGGCGTCTCCGCTTGTGCGATTGCCGACGCCGTCAGCAGTGCGATCAGGAAAGTCTTCTTCACTTATATTCTCCTCATCCGAATCAGTGTGTGTCGTCCGAGTGTCGCATTGACATGTGTACGTCAGGAACCAAAAGGTATCTTCCGCAGATGGTCTTTCAGGGGATTTCCTTTCGGATACCCTTCTTTCATGCCCTTCACGGGCTGGGCGAGGCGCGCCCACTAACAGAAACGCCCACGCTTCCCTGGGGACGCGTGGGCGGAGCTTAAGAGGGGCGACGTACCGATACCGGGAGACGCTTTCTGGTGCCAGGTAAATTCGCGCACGGATCAGCCAAAATGCGTCACGGCGCCCGGTACAGCGTACCGAGAGCGGAGACTTCGTTCCAGTTGCGCAGGTACTGCCCTGCTATCGCTGGACTGCCGGTGATGAGGACAGCGTTCTCCGAGTTGTAGTGCGCCGCCTGCGCGGTCAGGTTATAACTCCCGGTCACGACGGTCGCGCTGTCGATCTGCACGACCTTGCTGTGCATGATGGGAAACGCGCTTACGGTGCGCACCGGAATACCGGCATAGGTCAGCGCCGAGAGTGCTGCACGAGCGCGGCCGCTGCGATCAGCTTCGATGTTCTCGTGGTAGTCGACCGTCACAGCAACGTCCACACCACGCCGTTTTGCCTCGACGAGCGCCCGCACAACCGGCGCGGCCGTGAAGGAGTAGGCCAGCACGCGGATAGAGCGCTGTGCGCCATTGATCGCGCGCAGCACCAGTTGCTCTGCACCACCGTCTGGCGAAAACGCCACCTCCACCGATGCGGTTTCTGCAGCAGACGACGGTTGCGCACAGGCAAGGCATGCGGCAACAACAACAGATGCGGCGAGCGTCGCCGCGATGATTCTGGTTTTCAAGGAAATCTCCATGGGGTTGGGTATACGTAGAAAAGCCCCGCCTCCCGAAGGAGTTGGGGCGTCAGCAGTGGATAGGACGCCTCTTCAGGCGCAGGTCAACGGACGGGATGCATGAAGAAGCACGTGGCCGCCGTTGCAGGTCGTGAAACGGCCGCGCCTGTCGGCCGGCTGATCGACGACCAGCGACGAACGGTGCGACGGCGTGATTACCTGCGGTACGCCGGTACACCCACAAAACGCGGAGCCGCCGGCGATGGACATAAGCAGCATCAGAAGATTTGACATTCTGGGACTCGAGATGAGGCGCACCCCGCAGGGCGCGCATGATGCGGACACACCTACGCGGCGCGGCTTTCGGAAACTTCAACCATGCAGCGTGAAACCCATGCCCCGTCGATCAGTTCGTCACGCAGCAGCGTGCCGTTCAGAAAGTAGGTATGAGTGGATCCCGCGCGGCGCACCGCCGGTCGAACAGCAACGGTGACAGCAGCGACAGGCTTGCCGTGCGAAAGCGGTTTGCGATCCAGATTCATTGCGTTCCTCGTTAAAAAAACGGGGGACGCCCCTGTGGGGGACGTTCCCCACAGGGTTAAAAACAGGTTGAACAATCAGACCGCGAGCGCCGCGACGTCGATGACGGCGTCAGCCTCGTCGATCAGGTCAGGCGTCTGCGAGATGTAGAACTCCCTCGCATACCCGCCCTGCCGCAGCACCTCGCGCTTCATCCTCATGAACTGGAGCTTACGCTCCGGATCAAGCGGTCCATCGGACTCGTCGCTAAACAGGGTCCGGTAAGGCTGGCCAGCGTTGCACGCGATATACAGCGCGATACCCCGTGTCAGACACTCGTTGATCCAGACCTTCTGGCCACCGGACATCACCCCGACTGCCTTGGTGCTGTCGTTGTCGGCGTCATGCACGAGGATCTCGAAGCTCTCGCGCGTTTCGCCGGTGCCCAGTTCGCGCTGCGTGCGGATCTCCACCGTGAAGCGGGGACCGTAGCAGGCGAGCAGCAGGTCGTTGACGGTCTGCGTGAGCGCCGGACCCGCATCGTCGATGGTCAGGGCGACCACTCCATCGTTGCCAAGCCCTTTCGCGAGCAGCTTCCAGCGTGCGATCTCGTCCGAGATGGTGTCAGCGCGCAACTTCGTCGCGCCCTCACCAGCCAGCTCTTTCGCAATCGCCTCACGTTCGGCTTCCCGCATCGCCTGCGAACGGATCGCCGGGTCACCTTTCGCGTATTCCAGCATCCATTCACGCACGCCTTCAAGGGCCAGCGTATGGAAGTGCCGCGCCGCCAGTTCTTTCCATTCCGAGAGCCGTTTCATGAACGCCCGATAGGCCGTCGCCGTGTCTTCGGAGAGACCTGACGCGACGAGATCCTTTTTCTGCTGCTGCGTCAGCATGGGCCCCATCTTGCAGTGCAGTGCTGTCAGGTCCGCGGTGCTCATGCCGGCGTGAGCGAGGACCGCGTCAAGGCCGTTTTCCTTTGCGCCCTGCACGACCTCGAGCAGATTGCACATGAGTGCGCCCTGTGGCCGGTTCAGCACCGACTGGCCCGATGCGCGGTAATAGGTCACACCGTGTGACCGGCAAACCGATTCGAGCGGGTCGAGGATCCGGTTGGTCCGCGCGAGAATGGCACAGGACTGGCCCGCGGCCAGCCGCGGTTGCAGCGCCTCGACCGCCGCCACCGCGTCAGCGTACTCGTCCTCGAACCTGAGCGACGTCACGTGACCTCCCGGGCCCCGATCCGCCACGAGCTGCTTCGTGATCCGGTCAACGTTGTTGCGGATCACGCGGTCGGCCGCGCTGAGGATCTCGGCCCGGCAACGGTAGTTGCTGCCGAGCACCACGCGCCGCGCCTCGAATGATGACGCAAAGTTTTCCATGCCCCGAAAGCCGAGCGCTGCACGAAATCCGTAGATGCTCTGGTCGTCGTCGCCGACCACCGTCACGTGCGCGCCCGCCATCGCATGCAGCTCGACCCACCTGTATTGCAGCGGGTCCGTGTCCTGGAACTCGTCAACGATGAGATCGGTGAAGGGATACGGCCGGATTTCGCCCGATTCCATGCCGGCGACCGCCAGCCGGAGCATGTCGTGGAAATCGATCTTGCCGTTACGCGCGAGCGCCTGCTGGTACGCCTCGTAAAGCGTCGCCTCGCGCGTGCCGGGTGTGACCCGGCCGAAGTTGATCTTGATCTTCTCGATGACCGGCACGGCCTCCTCGACTTTCCAGTCAAGGCTGTGCTCGGCGAGCACCCGGGCAAGCAGGCCGGTGCGGTCGCCATCGGAGGCGATGTCGCGTTTGCTGTCCCCTGGTTTCTTCAGTTGCCTGAACGCAAGCGAGTGAAACGTCCCGTCGATCAGACGCTGTTTCGCATCCGGCCCTGAGCGCCTGAGGATACGCGCACGCATCTCCAGCGCCGCTTCCTTGCTGAAGGTGACCGCCCCAACCTGCGTCGAGGGATCCGAGAGCAGCAATGCAGCCTTCGCTGCGATCACCGTCGTCTTGCCGACGCCGGGCCCGGCTGCTGCCAGACAGTGGCGACGCGCCTCGACGACCTCACGCTGCTGCGGATTCAGTCCGTCGAGCATGGGCTGCCCTACCGGCCGCGAACCGTGGTCATGAGGCGCAGGTGCGTCATGTACCCGCGCACACCCACCGGGTGGAACTTGCGCAGGAACCGCGCCGTTTCCTCGTCGACGTCCGACTGGTCCCGGATGCCGTTCCAGACAAGGAAGTCAAAATGATCCATCACGCGGTCAAAGCGCGTGATGATGGAGAGCAGGCGCATCGAGAAGCGCGAGTAGGTCTCGACCTCGATATTCAGGGACGGCAGCGTGACGGTCGGCCTGAAGATGGTCTCCCCGCGCTCCGTCATTTCTGCTTCCGTGCGCGTGCGGAACCCCTCTGCCACTTCAAGCTGCTCGCTGACGTATGCTTCCAGTTCGCCGACCTGCTTCTCGAACCAGTCACTCACGGCGCCCTGGTCCTGCGCGCTGAATGTCGACCGCCCGAACCGCTGCATGTTGATGCTCATGCGGTTCAGGTACGGCCACCATTGCTCGAACAACGGCTTCAGACGCGTATGGTTCAGCCGCACGGCCGCGGGCACGATCGCCGCACCGGAGAGCTGGCGATCGAGCAGTTGCCGGCCGATCTCGCGACGGCGGCGCACGATGGCGGCACGCTCCGCGGGCGGCAGGTCACGGAACAGCTTGCGCGTGCGGGCAACCTGCTCGCGCTTTTCTTCAGCTTCCGCGTCACTGATCATGCCCTCCCTCTGAAGGGTCGCCGCGTCATTCTCCATCTGCTGAAGTTCGCTCTCGAGCTCGGCATCATCCGCACCATCGGTCGTGAGCGGTCCAGCCGCGCCCGGCGCCAACAGTTCTGGTTCGCCCGCAGCGGTGGCCAGCGCGACATCGCGTTTCCCGGCCGATTTCGTTTCTTCGCTGCCTGCGACGGTTGTTTCTTCGTGGATCGTGCTCATGGTTGTCCCTGTTGGAAGCGCTCGCGCACCAGCGCGGCATGGAACTATTGTTCCGGCTCCGCAGCGACTGCGCCGGGCGAAACCCTGGTCATTTGAGGTGGCTTTCCGGGATCGCCCTCGACCCCGGAGCGTCCGGGGTGCCGACGACGCCCATGTCACGTCACGTCGGGTCGTGGCGGCGCGACACGCAACCAGCAAGAGATGCATAACATGGAGATTGCCTGTCAACGCGGGGACCGGTACGCCGCAGGCAACACCGAGACAGGAAGGCGTGTCCTCAAGACACGGATCTCGTACACAAGGCGTTCATGTCGTATGGTCCAGATGTCGCAGATCGACCCAGAGTGTGTGAAAACGCATTGATCGTCTAAACTGAATCAACACATTGAGACCGGGTGACTCATGAAGCGATTCGTTGAAGGCGATGACCGCAAGCAGGTCGCACTACTTCCCGAATGCGTCGATGACTACATCGGGCAGGACAATCCGGTCAGGGTCATCGATGCCTTTGTCGAAGAGCTGGATCTCGCGGAACTTGGATTCAACGGTACCATGCCAGCGCTCACGGGTCGCCCGTCCTATCATCCTGGCGTGATGCTCACGATCTATATCTACGGGTATCTGAACCGGATACCTTCCAGCCGGCGCCTTGAGCGCGAGTGCCAGCGCAACGTCGAGATGATGTGGCTGACAGGGCGTCTGGCTCCCGACTTCAAGACGATCGCCGACTTTCGCCGCGACAACGGGCCAGCCATTCGTAACGTATGCCGTCGTTTTGTCGAACTGTGTCGCGGACTGAAGCTGCTGTCGAGTGATATGGTGGCCATCGACGGCAGCAAGTTCAAGGCTGCGAACAGCCGCGACAGAAACTACACGACGGGCAAAATCGACAAGCGCCAGCAGCAGATTGAGGAAAGCATTCAGCGATATCTCGACCTGATTGAAAGTGCGGACCGGACCAGTCCGACGGGGTTCGATGTGAAGACCGTGCGCCTGTACGAGAAGATTGCCAGCTTGCGCCAGCAGATGCGCGAGCTCGACCAGGTCAGGAAGCAGTTGAAGAAGCAACCGGACAAACAGCTGTCCATGACGGATCCCGACGCACGGTCCATGGCAACAAGCGGACGAGGCTCCGGCATAGTGGGCTACAACGTTCAAACCGCCGTGGACACCAAGCACCATCTGATCGTCGCACATGAGGTGACTAACGTCGGAAACGATCACGGGCAACTCAGCAGAATGGCAACGTCTGCGAAGAACGCGATGGGCAAAGCGAGGCTGAAGGTGGTGGCCGACCGTGGCTACTACAGCGGCCCGGAGATACGTGCATGCGATCTGGGCAACATCAGTGCGTACGTCCCCAAGCCACTCACCTCCGCATCAAGGAAGAAAGGTCTCTTCACGAAGGCCGACTTTGTCTACGAGTCAAGAAGCGACGTGTATCGATGTCCTGCCGACGAGCGCGCCATTCATCGATTCAACACCGTTGAGCATGACATGACCCTGCGGGTGTACTGGCCCAGTGCCTGCCCCCATTGCCACCTCAAGGACCGATGTTCGCCCAGCGACTATCGCCGCATCCGACGATGGGAGCACGAAAATATACTGGAAACCATGCAGCGCCGGCTCGACAGGAAGCCCGATGCAATGACGATCCGCCGAAGTACCGTTGAGCATGTCTTCGGTACGCTCAAACACTGGATGGGGCCCGCGCACTTCCTGACCCGGACGCTTGGGCAGGTGAGTACAGAGATGAGTCTTCAGGTATTGGCCTACAACCTGAAGCGGGTCATCAACATACTCGGTGTTGCGGGAACGATGAAGGCCATGAAGATGGCTGGAAGCTAAAGCCCGGAGGGGCTTCACTGCGCTCGCGAGACTCGATTAGGGTAAGCTGGACCAACCAAACTTGATCCAGCCGAACCGAGAACGGCCCTTCAGCGCCAAAATTGAGTTCTCACACGGTCTCGACCCTCATCGGCCACACCAGTCTCTGCCTCGATTGTCCGCTTTTGTTCCAGCGTCACGAAATCGCCAGAGCAGCGGGACCCCCGATATGTTTCTTCTCGCTATCGATCCGG
>NZ_SCNV01000006.1 GCF_005503145.1 Burkholderia sp. 4M9327F10
CGTATGTTCTCCACCCAACGCCAAGCCGAAATCCTGCGCACCGTGCGGGCCCAGCACACCTGCACGATTACCGAACTGGCCGAAGCCTTCGCCGTGTCCGACGAGACCATCCGTCGCGATATCAAGCCGTTGATTGCCGAGGGTGTGTTGCTCAAGGTGCATGGCGGCGTGATGCTGCCGGAGCGGCTCGACGAACCGCCGTTCCAGCGCCGCTTGCAGGAGAATCTCGAAGCGAAGCGGGTGATTGCGGCACGGGTCTGTGATCTGGTGCGCGACGGCGATTCGCTGATTCTCGACGGCGGCACGACCTGCGTGCATATCGCTCAGGCACTGTGTGCGCGCTCGCGGCTGACGGTCGTCACCAATTCCGCGGAGATTGCCCGTACCCTGGCGCCGCGCAATGACAACCGCGTGTTCATCGCGGGCGGCGAACTGCGCGCCGACGACTCGGCTGCCTTCGGCGAAAGCGCGCTGGCGTTTATCCGGCAGTTCCATGTGCGCTATGCGTTGGTCTCGGTGACGGCAATCGACGCGCAAGGCCGTTTCATGGATGCGCAACCCGACGACGTGTCCTACTCGCTGGCTGCGTTTGCCCAGGCCGAGCGGCGGGTGGTGGTGGCGGATCACGCCAAATTCGGCCATAGCGCGCTGGTGCATGCATTTGGCCCGGAAGCGGTGGATCTGCTGATCACGGACGAAGCGCCGTCCCCGGCGCTGGCACAGGTGTTCGCGGCGGCGGACCTCGAGGTGAGTGTTGGGGCGCCCACCGGCGTGCCCTTGGCGGCGATATCCGACACATGCGTAAAATAGTTGGTTACGCATGGATGGGTCACCCGGATGTCGTCAGTTTTCTACGATCGCGAACACGTCAAGAAGTGGTTGGGAGCCAGGACCGTCGAGAAGGCGCGCGACTACGTCGATGCGGTTTCGAACCTGCATTGGGAAAACAACACCCTGAGCGGTGAAGTCCAGGGCACGCAACGCCACCCGTACGTCGTGGACGTGCAGTTTCATGACATCGGCGACGACCTGTGGGTCGAGGGCGATTGCTCGTGTCCGGTCGGTTTTCAGTGCAAGCACATGGCGGCGCTGCTGATCGCGGGACTTGAAGCATCCGCCGCGGCGGAGCCTGGCGTGCGGCCCGAACTGGTCAGATGGATGGAGACGTTCCGCGCCCGTGCCGAGCACGGCGAGCCCGGCCGCAGCGGCCCGGGCACGGCGGCGGCCCATGCACTGGCCTATCGCCTCGGCTGGTCGCGCTATCAGCAGCGCCACGAAATCCAGCTTTTTAAGGCACGGGTGAACGCGAATGGCGAGATCCGCTCGATCGACGAGCCGTGGAGCAATGTCGAAGCGGCCTTGATCAAGGCCCCCAAATTCGTTTCGGACGACGATCTGGTGATTCTGCGCAGCTTGTGGCTCGGCCATTCGCGCCAGAACCACGGGCATTTCATTCTGCGCGGCGCAAGCGGCGGCGACGTGCTGCACAAGCTGATCGCGACGGGCCGCCTGTTTCCGGCCCTGCAGGCAGAGGGCGAGGGCGACTCGCGGCAGACGCTGCGGCCGCTCTCGATGGGCGCGGCGCGCGCCGGGCGTATCGAGTGGGAAGCGCAGGCCGACGACCGTCTGCGGCCGGTGCTGCGCACCGAGCCGGCGGCCGCCATGGTGCTCGCCACCGAGCCGGTCTGGTATGTCGATGCCGAGGCGGGCGAAGCGGGGATCGTCGAGCTGTCCCTGCCGTTTCCGCAACTGCCCGATTACCTGTCGATGCCGCCCATCTCGCTCGCCGAGGCGCCGCTGGTGGCCGCGGTGCTGCGCGAGGTGGCGCCCGGCTTGCCATTGCCTCCGGCGCTCGACACCGCCAAAGTCCGCGTGATCGACGTCGAGCCGGTGCCGGTGCTGGCGCTTAACAGTCTGACCATGGCAGCGCTCGGTCTGGGCAAACCCACGCAGCGCAATCAGGTGCTGGACTTCGCGACAGTCAGCTTCGACTATGAAGGCGTCAGCATCAGGCCCGAGAGCAGTGCCACGGTGGTGCCCGTGCCCGGCGGCAGCGTGCTGCATATCCGGCGCCGTTACGATACCGAGAAGCAGCGCCTGCTGGAGCTGCGTAAAGTGGGCCTCAAGGTGGTGCCGGCGAGCGGCGGATATTCGCGGCAAACCCTCCCCGAGACGCTGCTGGCGTTGCCCGAGACCGAAGACTGGCCGGCGTTCGTCGACGCTACCTTGCCTGCGCTCGCGGGCCAGGGCTGGCGCGTGACAATAGCGCCGGCCTTCCGCCATCACGTGATCGAGATCGACGCGATTGAAGGCACCGCACGCCAGGCCGGCGACGGCTGGTTCGACCTCGAGATGGGTATCACCCTTGGCGATCGCACGGTGCGCCTGGAGCCGCTGCTGGCCGGCCTGTTCCGGCGCGACCGCCGCTGGCTGGGCGGCGCGCTGGAAACGATCGACGACGAAGAAGCCATCGAACTCACGACCGATCGTGCCGAGCGCTTGCGTTTGCGGGCCGGACGGCTCAAACCGGTGGTGCGGGTGCTGGTCGACCTGTTTGATGGAATCGGCACTTGGAAGGGCGACGATAACCTGAGGATTCCCGAGCTTGACGCAGGGCGGCTCGCTGCATTGACCGATACGGGCCGCTGGCAGTTTCAGGGTGACGCGTCGATCCGCCAGTTGGCCGAGCGTCTGCAGGACGGCGCCGGGGTGCGCGAAGCGCCGGTGCCACGCGGTTTGCAGGCCGAGCTGCGCGCGTACCAGCACCAGGGCCTGAGCTGGATGCAGTTCCTGCGCGAGCACAACCTGGCTGGCGTATTGGCCGACGACATGGGGCTGGGCAAGACGGTCCAGACGCTGGCGCACGTACTGGCGGAAAAGGAAGCCGGGCGCCTCGACCGCCCGGCGCTGATCGTCGTGCCGACCACCCTCGTGCACAACTGGCGCGAAGAAGCACGGCGGTTTGCGCCCGATCTCAAGGTGCTGGAGCTGAATGGGCCGCAGCGCAAGGAGCGCTTCGAACTGATCGGCGAGCACGAACTGGTTCTCACGACCTATGCGTTGCTGTGGCGCGATCACGCGGTGCTGGCCGAGCACGAGTACCACTTGCTGATTCTGGATGAAGCGCAGTACGTGAAGAACGCTACGACCAAATCGGCGGCGGCGGTTCGCGATCTGCGGGCGCGGCATCGTTTGTGTCTGACGGGGACACCGCTGGAAAACCACCTCGGCGAATTGTGGTCGCAGTTCGATTTTCTGCTGCCGGGTTTTCTCGGCGCGCAGAAGGACTTCACCAGGCGCTGGCGCAATCCGATCGAGCGTAACGGCGACGGTGTGCGGCGTGAACTGCTGGCGCGCCGGATCCGGCCGTTCATGCTTCGGCGCCGCAAGGACGAGGTGGCGAAGGAGCTGCCTGAAAAAACCACCATCGTGCGCACCGTGGATCTGGAGGGCGCGCAACGCGATCTGTATGAAATCGTCCGGACTGCGATGCAGTCGAAGGTGCGGGCGGCCGTCACGGCGCAGGGGCTGGCCCGCAGCCATATCATCGTGCTGGATGCGCTGCTGAAACTGCGCCAGGTATGTTGCGACCCGCGTCTCGTGAAGCTGGAGAAGGCCGCGCGCGTCAAGGAGTCGGCCAAGCTCGAACTGCTGCTGGCGATGCTGCCGGCGCTGATCGAGGAAGGCCGGCGCGTGCTGCTGTTTTCGCAGTTCACGGGCATGCTGGAACTGATTGCGGCGGCGCTCGACAAGGCCGCGATTCCGTACCTCACGCTGACCGGCGACACCACCGACCGCGCCACGCCCGTGCGGCGCTTTCAGAACGGCGAGGTGCCGCTGTTTCTGATCAGCCTGAAGGCGGGCGGTGTCGGGCTGAACCTCACGGCTGCCGATACGGTGATTCACTATGACCCGTGGTGGAATCCTGCGGCTGAAAACCAGGCGACCGACCGCGCGCATCGTATCGGCCAGGACAAACCGGTGTTTGTCTACAAGCTGATTGCGGCCGGCAGTATCGAGGAGAAGATTGTGAGGCTGCAGGAGAAGAAGGCCGAGCTTGCCGATAGCATTCTTTCCGAGGACGCGGCAGGCACGGTGAAGTTCTCCGATGACGATCTCGATGCGCTGTTTGCACCGATGCCGGAGATCGCGCGGGCGGGGTGAGGGGGGCGACTGTGCGCGTGCACCGTTTAGCCCGGACATCGACTACGACCAGAAGACTAACTCAATGAGCACCTATGTCGCCCTGTTACGCGCCGTGAACGTCGGCGGAACCGGCAAGCTCCTGATGTCCGAGCTTCGGGACATGTGCGAGTCCATCGGCTTTACCAGCGTTCGCACCTATATCGCCAGTGGCAACGTGGTCTTTTCGAGCAGGCTTTCTGAATCCTCGGTCAAGACCCAGTTGGAGCGCCGCCTCGAGGCATACGCCGGCAAACCCGTGGGGGCGTTGATCCGAACGGGTGCGGAACTGTCGGCGGTCCTTGATGGCAATCCTTTCAGGTCTGCCGCACCGAACCGCACGATGGCCATCTTTCTCGATGCGCCGCCGCCGCCGGACACGCTGGCCGCGATCAGCGGCCGGCAGGCTGAAGAAATCGCGCTGGGAACGCGCGAAATCTACGTGCATTACGCTAACGGAATGGCTCACTCCAGGCTGAAAATCCCGGCCGCGAAGAACGGAACCGCACGCAATATGAATACCGTGGCAACCCTGGCTGAATGGGCTGCGGCGTAGTCTGAATCATATCGGTGTGCGAACCAATCGCGGCTATCGTAACGGCGATCTTCCGGTGGGTATCCAGATCGTCGAAGTCGCTTCATAAAACTGCTGTGGGCCGCCTTTGGGCGGCCAGATTCCCATCGCGAAAGACTCGGCCCGAATTGCAACACGCTCATCGAGGCTGTCGAACGGCCAGATATGCGTGATCCGCGGCGCCCCATCGAGGGCATACATGTTCACCAGCAACGGCGACAGCTTCGAGCGCTCGGGCATGGCCGCTTCCCATGCCTCGATTGTCGGCGTCAGGCCGCCGGGACGGAGCCAGTAAGTCCGAAACTCGTAATATCTGCCAAGCCGTCCGGGCCGAACAGGCGGAAGAAAAGGAAAGCCCGCGTAGCTCTCCATCTCGATCGACTCGACAACCCCGGCCGCGCCAAACGGATTCACATGATGCAGCGCTCGCGTCCTCTCCTGCGTGAGTTCCTGCGCGTCGGCAAACCCGCGCAGAATCCGCAGCGTGCCCAGGCGCCCGTGTTCCGCGGTCCAGGCGCCGAGCCATTCGCCTCGCGTGTCGGGATGCTGCAAATAGGCTTCGGCATTTTCGATAACCCGATCTATCTCCAGAAGATGAGACGAAAGGGTGGTCAGTTCATAGAGCATCGGAAGTCTCATGAAGTATGCAGGAAAGCGCGCGCGCAGCGTGCGCGCCGTCGCGTAAATGAATGGCCAGATTAAGTGCATACGAACTGCTTGAGAATTCCCAATTTCCGCACAGGCGCTGTCGAGTAATCGACTGATGCCCTGTGGTGGCGCCACCTCGCGCATCGATTTTTCGAACCCAGTGAGCAGATAGCCTGAGCACTCCACTTGGATACCAGTATCGAACCGGGAAAAATCAATTCCGGCGCGCTTCGCGTGCTTCGAGCGCGGCTATGCGTGCCGGCGCACACAACCGGAAACCGATCTAACAATCTTTAAACGATTTAAATTGAGACAGTTCTTATACTGTCTCGCAGAATGAAATCATTGTTGACACTCAGGCACTCCGCGTTGCCAGTTTTCATGCGAACCGCATAGCGTTGAATGGCGTGAAGTGAGAGGTTCTGCCGCGGCGAGCGAGGGATTGGATGCTTTTTACACTGCACACGACGCGCATTCCGTTCAAGCGGAACGAGCAGAAGCGCAAACTTGGGCAACGTATCGAACTTGATCTGTCGAACGACCGCCACGCGCGTGCAGCCGCCGAGGCCTACGCCGATTCGTGCTCGATCGAGATGCCGTGGCTTGCCGAGTTGCTGCGCCATTCGGCAACGCAGGGTTCGGACGATCTGAGTCTGTGCGCCGCCACCGTGCGGCGCGTATTCGGGCTGGCTCAGGATTGGGCGGCATCGCAACCGGACTACGCACGAAACGCCTGGGAGCATGTGCGGATTCATCTGGAAGCGGCGTTAAACCGCCGTCTGAAGCAAGAAGAAGACGACGGGAGTGAGGATGGTGAGCACGAGGCGGAAAGTTTCGCGTCCATCAGGATGGAATAGACGGGGCCAGTTACATAGCGCGAGCGAGACCTGCTGGACACCTGCATGACCCAAGTAAAGAGGTCGACAAGAATCTGAGAGACAGGCTCAAGAGCTTGAGCCGATGCCGGATGGCAGGAGGATGGCATTCGGAAGGGGATGGCAGTTTTCGATTATTATGAAATTGCCCAAGCACGTACTACGTGTCAGGGAAAATTGCGCGCCATTTTTGAGATATATCGGATACCTGTTTTAAACCGGTGCCCGTGTGGCGCGGCGAATAATCGATAAATAGAGTTGTCGATGCAGGGCCTCGTGGTCACGGACGTGCGTGCGTATTACTGCGCGCAGGTCCAGGACCACGAGGCGGGTGCGGCCCATCACGAGGGGCGGTGCGTCTGCAGTCGGGAGCCGGCCATCCAGATACGAATAACGGTGTTGCATTGCGGGGTGTTATGAGAATTGCAGTCCTGGATGACGATCCGGCTCAGGCCGATCTGGTATGTCAAACGCTTGCGGCCGCCGGCCATATCTGCCACGCCTACGCCGAGGGCCGCGCACTGGTGCGGCAACTGCGGCGCCAGACTTTCGATCTGCTGGTGCTCGACTGGAACGTGCCCGACATGTCGGGCGAAGAGGTTTTGCGCTGGGTACGCGAGAGCCTGTCCGAGCGTCTGCCCGTGCTGTTCATGACGAGCCGCAGCCGCGAGACCGACATCACGTCGATTCTCAACACGGGCGCTGACGACTACGTGGTCAAGCCGGTGTCGGCCGGCGTCCTGCTGGCGCGCGTGGGCTCGCTGCTGCGGCGCGCCTACAGGCTCAATGCCACCGCCTTCAAGGAAGTGTTCGGCGAGTACGAGTTCGATCTGAGCTCCAAGCACGTGGTGGTGCGCGGCACGGCCGTCGCCGTCACGCAAAAGGAATTCGACCTCGCCTTGCTGCTGTTCCAGCACCTGAGCCGGCCGTTGTCGCGCGCACACATTCTCGACGTGATCTGGAAACAGGCGACCGAAATCCCGTCGCGCACCATGGACACGCACGTTTCGATGCTACGCAGTAAACTCGGGCTGAGACCGGAAAACGGCTATCGCCTGACGCCGATTTACGGCTATGGATACCGGCTCGAGCGCATTGAAAAGGGGGATGCGTGACGGTTTCCGTTTACACACCGCCGGCATGTCTGCCGGCGGCCGGCGCGCGTCGTGCGCTGGCGCTCCTGGTGCCGTGCCTCGTCGCGGCGCTCGGGCTGGCGCCCGCGCTCGCCCAGGCACAGAAGAACAGGAACGCGCCCATTGTCACGGTACCCTATACGACCAACGCCGGCGACACGCTCTACGAAATCGCCGCGCGCTATCTGCGCGATCCGCGCGACTGGGCCGAGCTCAGTCGTCTGAACGGAATTCCCGCGCCGCGTCATCTGCAGGCCGGCATCCAGTTGCGACTACCGGCCGCGCTGCTGCGCCAGCAGCAGGAATCCGCCCGGGTGGTGGCCACCAGCGGTCCGGCCGAGCGTGCGTTCGGCGCCGGTCCCTACACGCCGCTCGCGGCCGGCATGACGCTCGGCGAGGGCGATCGCCTGCGCACCGGCCATGAAGGTTTCGTGACACTGGAACTGGTGGACGGTTCGCACGTGACGGTGTCGCAGGACGCCATGGTCGAGGTCGGCAAGCTGCGTCAGACCGTCCTGACCGGCGCCTCTGACCGCGTGCTCAACCTGCAGCACGGCCAGGTGGAGAGCGAAGTCACGCATGCCACGCAAAAAGACGATCGCTTCCAGATCCGCTCGCCGTCCGTGGTGGCGGGCGTGCGCGGCACGCATTTCCGGGTCAGCTACGACACGGACGAACGGCAAACCTCGGTTGAAGTGCTGGACGGTGCGGTCGGCGTGGACCCCGCCAGCGTCCGGCCGCCGGCGCCAGGCGTGCCGCTGCAGGCCTCCGTGCAGCTCGTCTCGGCGCACTTCGGCAATGTCTCGGGCGCGAGCGGCGCGATCGGCGCCCCCATCGCGCTGCTGGCCGCCCCCTCGTTGACCGATCCGGGCAAGATCCAGGACGGCAAGACGGTCGCCTTCGACCTCGTGCCGGACAGCCAGGCGGCCGGCTACCGGGTGCAGATCGCCCGCGACGCGGACCTACTCGACCTGATCCGCGACATGCCGGTGAAGGCACCCCATGCCGACTTCGGCGATCTGCCGGACGGCACCTACTTCGTGCGCATCTCCTCGGTGGATCGCAACGGCCTCGAGGGCTTGCCGCAGATCTACGCGTTCGAGCGGCGCCAGTTGGGTCTGGCCGCGTCGGCCGGGCCGCGCGCCGGCACCCGCGACTATACGTTCCGCTGGTTCGCAAGCCGTCCGGGCGTCGAGACGCGTTTTCGCTTCGTGCTGGGCGCGTCGCCCGACCTGCGCAACCCGCTTGTGGACCGGCCCGATCTGCCGGCCGGCGAGATCGTGGTGACGGATCTGCCGCGCGGCGTTTATTATTGGACCGTAATTGCCGAGCAGTTCGAAAACGGCCGGTTCTACGAGAAGGGCAGCTCGATCCGGTCGTTCACGCTTGCCCGCTAGGACTCCAACCATCCTCGCATGAGCCTCGATCCGCGTGCACGACTAGGGCGGCCGGCTGGCCGACGCTTCCTGTTCGAATGGGGCGCGATCGGCTGCCTGGGTATTGCGGTGATCCTCGCAAGCGCGCTCGGGCGCTGGACCGCGGGCATCGATCATCTGGTCTACGACCGCTTCCTGGCATTGCACAAGCAGCCTACGCTAGCCGATATCGTGGTGGTCGAGATTGACAACGCGAGCGTGGCGCGGCTCGGTCACTGGCCGTGGCCGCGTAGGGTCCACGCGAGCCTGCTCGCGCAACTGGCCAAAGCCCAACCGGCGGCGGTGATCTACGATGTCCTGTTCACCGAAGCCGCCGCCGACGATGCGCAGCTCGCGCACGCCATTTCCCTCAGTCCCACCTACCTGCCGGTGCTGCTCAGCCCGGAGGATAGCGAGGGCCAGCGGGTCGTGGTGAAGCCGGTGCCGCCACTCGCCGAGGCGGCGGCCGGACTCGGCCATATCAACCTGGAAGTGGACAGCGACGGCATCGTGCGCAGCGTCGCGCTGTTCGAAGGCGACGCGCATTCGCGCTGGCCGCAGTTGATGGTGCCGGTCTGGCGCGCTCTCAAAAGCGGTGCGATCCATCTCGCGCAACCGCTCGAACGCGCCGCGGGCTTGCGCGACCGCACGCTCGAGCGGGTCGACGAAGCGCGTTTTCTGATTCCTTTCAGCCTGAATGCCGCGAACTACGCGCATGTTTCGTTTGCCAGCGTCGTTGCCGGCGAGGTGCCGCCGGAGCAGTTGCGCGGCCGCCTGGTGCTGATCGGCGTGACGGCCTCGGGACTGTACGACCGCTTTGCGACGCCGGTCTCGGGCGAGCTCGGGCCGCTACCCGGCGTCTATATTCATGCCAATGTGCTCGACACATTGATGACCGGCCGGGCGATCGACCCGGTCACGGCCTTGCCGGTGGTGCTCGTCGCGCTGCTGCCGCTGGCCGCGTTGCTGGCGGGTTTTCTGGTGCTGTCGCCGCGGCGCTCGTTGTTGCTGACGCTGGGCCTGAGCCTCGTCATCATCGGCGGCAGTGCCGCCTTGCTGTACGGCGCGCGTCTGTGGATGTCGCCGGTGCCCGCGGTGCTTGCGCTGGTCGTGGTGTACCCGATCTGGAACTGGCGGCGCCTTGAAATGACCATGACCTATCTGCGCAAGGAACTGCAGCGCCTTGCCGACGAACCGCATCTGTTGCCGGAGACGCCGCCGCGCCGCCGCGAGTTCGGCGGCGACGTGCTGGAGCAGCACATGGCGCTGATGGCGCAGGCCGCCCAGCGGGTGCAGGACATGAAGCGCTTTGTGTGGGACAGCCTCGACAGCGTGCCCGAGCCGATTCTGGTGAGCGACGTGCGTGGCGTTGTGCTGATCGCCAATCATGCGGCCACGGCGCACTTTGCGCGCCTCGGTTCGCTCAGGCCACAAGGCCGTCTGATGCGCGAGGTGCTTGGCGATCTGGCGTTCGTGAAGACCATCGACGATGGAACCGAGGGCGGTGACGCCGAAAGCGATGCGCTGGCGCGTACGCATTGGCCGGCGATCCTCGACCCGGCGCAGCGCGAATTCGCAGACCTGATGGCGCACGGCATCGAAGTGCGCGATCTGGCCGAGCGCGACCACCTGCTGCGCTACGCCACCTGTACCAACGAAGAGGGCGAAGTAACCGGCTGGATCGCGGGTCTGGTCGACGTCTCGGCGCTGCATGCGGCAGAGCGCCAGCGTGAGGACGCATTGCGGCTCCTGTCGCACGACATGCGCTCGCCGCAGGCCTCGATTCTGGCGTTAGTCGAGATCGAACGCGCACGCATCGAATCGGACCACGTGCACGAACTGCTCGAGCGCATTGCCCGTTACTCGCGCCGCGCGCTGACGCTGGCCGACGATTTCGTGCAACTGGCGCGCGCCGAGTCGCAGGCTTACGTGCTCGAACCGGTCAGCCTGAGCGAGCTGACCATCGACGCCAGCGACGAAGTCTGGCCCCAGGCTCACGCCAAGCAGATCCAGATGGAAACCGGCAGTGAGAGCGATGACGACGGTTACTGGATCTGCGCCGATCGCTCGTTGATGACACGCGCGCTCGTCAATATCATGAACAATGCAGTCAAGTACAGCCCACCCGGCTCGCGCATCACCTGCACGATCGGGCCGGCCGACGGCCTGCCGCGGCGTGTGCAGTGCACGATCCGCGACCAGGGCTACGGCATTCCGCTTGAACAGCAGAGCAAACTGTTTCAGCGGTTCCGGCGCTTTCACGAGACCGAACAGCCGGAGACCGGCGGCGCAGGGCTCGGGATGGCGTTTGTCAAAACGGTCGTGACGCGCCATGGGGGCGATGTGCGCGTCGACAGCGCGCCGGGTAAGGGCACCGCGTTTACCGTGCTGCTGCCGGCGCTCGACGACACGAAGCTCGCCACCCAGCTTGAGCACGCCTGATGGGCGCGCCGTATTTTCCTGAAGCGAGAAGAACATGAAAATTACGCTGATCTGTGCTGCGCTCGTCGCAGCAAGCCTTACCGCCGGCCTGACAGGGTGTGCCGGCGTCAGCACCGAGGTGCGCGCGTCGCCCCCGGCAACGCCGCTTGCCGGCGAGCACAGCTATGCGCTGGCGCGATCGCCGCTGCAGGACGCCAGCCAGGATCATATGCAGTACGAAACGCTGATTCGTAGCGAACTCGTGCAATACGGCTTTGTCGATGTGCAGCAGCAGAGCGCTCACTATCTGCTCTCGATTGCGTACGACACGCGCCTTGCCGGCGTGGGCGTTGGCACGGCGGATTGTGCGCAGGCGGGGTGCGATAGCCCGGGCACAGCGTCCTTCTCGCTGTTCGGCGGCAAGACGTACAGGCATTCGCTGACGCTGCGTTTCTTCGAGCAGACCAATGGGCACGAAGTCTACAAGGTGAGCGCGAGCAGCCAGGATCACGATGCCGATCCGCTGCACGCGATTCCCTATCTGGTGAAGAGCGCGCTGGCGCAATTCCCCTTCGCCGATCATCCTGACTGGCGTGTGAAACTGCGCGCCGACGATGCCGGCGGCTCACCCCGGATCACTTCAGTCAAACCGGTGCAGCCCTGAGCGCCGGGGCAATGCGCCGATTTTCCATCCGGCACGTGGCTGGCGCTGTTTAGCCTAACGCCAGCTCGACCGATGCGCGGCGCCGCTCTTCCACCATTGTTTCGATCAACGAAGCAAGATCGTCGGTGGCGGGATCGCAGATCCGCGACGAGCGATGCAGTTCGAGATCGGCGGGCGGCAGCGTCGGCAAGCCTTCCGCCGCGCCGAGCACGCGCCAGCTTTCCGGCAGCGTGCAGCGGTCGATGATCGTCACGGCCGCGCCGTGGTTCACCGCCACCTTGATGCCGGTCGGGCTCTGGCTCGTATAGACCACGTGATAAGGGCGGTCGAGCGCTGCTAGCGCTTCGAGTCCGCGCTGGCGGTAGCAGCAGGTCTCCGGAAACAGCGCGAGCGGCACCGATGCCTGACGGTCGAGCGCGAAATCCTTGTGGGCCGCCCACACCACTTCCTCCCTCCCCAGATGCCGGCCGCCGTTCTGCGAGCCGTGCCGGACCACCAGTGCAATATCCAGCTCACCCGCCTGCAGGCGTTCGAGCAATTCGAGCGACATCCGGCAATGGATGTGCGGCCGCGCGCCTGGGCGCAGCTCGTAAAACTTCTTGAGCAGGTCCGGCAACCACAATTCGGCGTAATCCTCCGGCAGTCCAAAACGGATCACGCCCTCGCGGCTGCTCCGGTTTAGTGCGGCGATCGCCTCGTTTTGCACCTGAATAATGCGCCGGGCGTGAATCAGAAAGTTTTCCCCGTCGCGTGAAAGGGCAAGACGTCGGCTATTGCGCAGGAACATATGCGTTTCCAGCCGCTCTTCGAGCGTGCGGATACGCAGGCTGATGGTGGATTGCGTGCGATGGAGCTGCTTCGCCGCCGCGGTGAAACCGCCGCTGTCCACCACGGCGACGAACGCACGCACCAGTTCGGGGTCCAGAGAGCTGAGTTTGGACCAATCGGGTCCGCTGATGGCTGCCATCGGAATTACTCGCTTTCCAAAGAAATTTGGTGATCGAAACATGGGGACGTCGATGAGCTGATTGTTGTCGAAAACAATTCAACTCACAAATCAACCTGCAAACCACGAAACTGGAGTCACACCGTGTCAGCCAGCCTGCCTTTTGCCGATGCTGAATGCACCGATCTGAGCGATATCGTCGATACCGGGCGTTATCCGTTGCACGATCCGGACCACCCCCGCACGCGCGAGCTGATCGCGAACTGCCGCGCGCATCTTGCCGGCAACGGCAGCGCCGTGCTGCACGGCTTTTTGCGTCCCGCTGCACTGGAGCAGGCACGCGCCGAAGGCCTGGCGCTCGCTGCCAAGACCTATTTTTCCAGCCGCAAGGTCAATGCCTATTTCACGGCGGACGACCCGACGTTGCCCGAAGGAGACCCGCGGCGCGTCTTCATGGACCGCACCAGCGGCTTTGTGACGCGCGACGTGATTCCGGCCGACGCGATCATCCATCGCATCTATGTGGCGCAGGCAATGAAGCGCTTCGTGGCCGCGTGCCTTGGCGAGGAACGTGTCTGGGAATACGCCGATCCGTATGCCGGTCTCGTGCAGAACGTCATGCCGCCTGGCACCGAGCAGCCGTGGCACTACGACACCAACGAATTCATCGTGTCGATGATGACGCAGCAGCCCGACGCGGGCGGCGACTTCGAGTATTGCCCGAACATCCGTTCTCCTGAAGGTGAGAACTATGGCGGCGTCGGTGCGGTGGTGCGCGGCGAGACGCGTGCGCCGATCAACGTCATCACGCTGCAGCCGGGCGATCTGCAACTGTTCAAGGGCCGCTTCTCGTTGCATCGCGTCACCCAGGTGCAGGGTGGAATCGACCGTCACACGGCGATCTTCGCGTACTCGAAGAAGCCAGGCGTGATCGGCCGGCTCGAACGCACGCGGCAGCTTTATGGCCGGGTCTCCGAGATGCATCTGGAAGCCGAACAACGGCTGGTGCGTGCCGACAATCTGGTCGATTGAGCGCGCGCGCCGCTACAGCTTTGAAACCGTAGTCTTTGCTGCTCCCGATATCTATAACGTTCCCCACTGGAAACCATGACGATTCTTTGCCCGACTCATCGCCCGGAAGACTGCGAACCGACTGCGGAAGAAATTGCGCAGATCCAGCGCGACCGGCTCGCCGCCGTGCGCCGTGAGCTGAAAAAGCGCGACCTGAGCGCTGCCATCCTGTTCGACCCGACTCACATGCGCTACGCGACCGGCTCGCGCAACATGCAGGTCTATTCGATGCGCAACCCGGCGCGCTACGCGTTCATTCCGGCTGAAGGCAAGGTGGTGCTGTTCGAATACGCGGGCTGCGATTTTCTCGCCGAAGGGCTCGATACGGTCGACGAGATTCGCCCGGCCACCGCGATTTCCTATTACTTCTGCGACGACATGCTCGGCCGCGTGACCGAACGCTGGGCCGCCGAGATCGACGATCTGATCAGGCAATGCGGCGGCGGCAAGCGTATCGCCATCGAAAGCGCCACATCCGCAGCGGCCTTCGCGCTGCAGGCGCGCGGCTACCAGATCTCCGACGCCCAGGAGCCGCTGGAACGGGCGCGAGCGATCAAGGTGCCCAACGAGATCAAGATGATCCGCTCGTCGCTGCGCGCGGCGGAAGAGGGCGTGCACAAGCTCGAAGCGGCGCTCGTGCCCGGCATCAGCGAAAACGAGCTGTGGTCGCATCTGCACAAGCACATCATCGAAACGGACGGCGACTATGTGGAGACGCGCCTGATCAGCTCAGGACCGCGCACCAACCCCTGGTTCCAGGAAAGCAGCCCGCGCAAGATCCAGGCGGGCGAGCTGGTCGGACTCGACACCGACGTGGTGGGACGGTTCGGCTACTACGCCGACTTCTCGCGCACTTTCCTGTGCGGCGACGGCCCGGCGACACCCGCACAGAAGAACCTCTACAAGCTCGCCTATGAGCAGGTTCATTCAAACATGGAAAACGTGCGCGCCGGCACGACCTTCCAGGAGTTTATCGCCAAGGCCTGGAGGATCCCCGGTCCGTATCAGGCTCGCCGCTATTTCGCGCTGGCGCATGGCGTCGGCATGACGGGCGAATACCCGTACATCGTGCATCGCGAGGATAACGAAGCGAAGGGCTATGACGGCGTGATGGAGCCGGGCATGACCCTGTGCATCGAGAGCTATATCGGTCACGAGGACGGCGGTGAAGGCGTCAAGCTCGAAGAGCAGGTTTATATCCGCGACGACGGCCAGCTGGAACTGCTGTCCGACTATCCATTCGAGAAACGCCTGCTCGCCTGATGGACGGCAAAGCGCGAGGCTTTCCGCGTTCGAACTCAACCTGTTTACATCTACAAGGGTGATCGACCATGCAATTCAGACTACTCCGGGCGGCGCTCGCCGCTGCCGCGCTGACCCTGACCGGCACGGCGGCTCATGCAGCTTCCAATGCAGCCGATAGCTGGTGTACGCAAGGCAAGACCGTGCATTTCGCGGGTATCACGTGGGAAAGCGGTTCATTCGCCACCGAGGTGCTGCGGCAGATCATGGAAAAGGGCTACGGCTGCAAGACCGATGTCGTGCCGGGCAGCACGGCGGCGACCGAAACGGCGCTCGCGCATAACGACGTGCAGGTGTGGGCCGAGCAGTGGACGGGCCGCAGCGAAATCACGGCCAAGGCGGTCGCCAGCGGTTCGGTCAAGCTGGTGGGGGACACTTTGCCGGGCGGCACGAAGGAAGGCTGGTTCGTGCCGGAATACGTGATCAAGGGCGATCCGGCGCGCGGCATCAAGCCGGTGGCGCCGGATCTTGTGTCGGTGACGGATCTGCCGAAGTACAAGAGCGTGTTCGCCGACGACGAGGAACCGGACAAGGGCCGCTTTCTGAACTGCCCGACCGGTTGGGACTGCGAGCGCGTGAATACGCGCCTCCTGAAAGTGCTGAACCTCGACGCGACGTACACCAACTTCCACCCGGGCACCGGCGCCGCGCTGGATGCCGCGATCGCCTCCGCTTACCAGCGCGGCGCGCCGATTGTCTTCTACTACTGGGGACCGGCCGCGCTGATGGCGAAGTACAAGTTTGCGCAACTGAAGATGCCGCCGTTCAACGACGCCTGCTGGAAGACCCTGCGCGACGAGAGCAGCACGCAGCAATGCGCGTCCTCGTACATGGTGTCGCATGTGACGGTGGGTGTGTCGGCGCCGTTCTATGACGCGGACCCGGATCTGATGTCGATGCTTGCCAAGGTCAGGTTTCCGATGGACTTCCTGAACAACACCATCCTCGAGATGAGCACGAAGAAGCTCGACGGCTCCGCGATGGCCACGCAGTTCCTGCGCGATCACCCTGAAATGTGGAAGCAGTGGGTGCCCGCGGACGTCGCCTCGAAGGTGCAGGCGAATCTCGGAACATGAGAGAAGCCTGAGCGAAACCGAAGCCAGGCCGGTCCCGCTCATCGTGTGAGCTGCGCGTGATCGCCTGGCGTGGGACCGGGTTAGCGCTTAACGCTAACTCAGGTCTACAGGAGTCAGTCATGAATGGGTTCTTTTTGCATCTGTCGATTGTCGATGTCGTGAACGACAAGGTCGGCGCACTCGTCCAGAACTATGGCGACACGTTTCATGCCTTCAGTCTGCTAGTGCTGAAGTATCTGCTGGTACCGCTCGAAAGCAGCTTGCGGGTTTTGCCGCCTTGGCTCGTGCTGGTGCTGGCGGGCGTGATCACCTGGCATGCGACGCGGCGCATGGGCGTGGCCGCCTTCTTCGTGCTGCTGCTCTACGCGATTGGCTGCTTTGGGCTGTGGGACAAGCTGATGGAAACACTTGCGCTGATGCTGGTGGCGACCGTCCTGTCCATCGCGATCGGCGTGCCGCTCGGCATTGTCTGTTCGCAGAGCAGCCTGCTGCGGCGCATCCTGCTGCCGGTGCTCGACATCATGCAGACGCTGCCGAGCTTCGTGTATCTGATCCCGGTGCTGATGCTGTTCGGCCTCGGCAAGGTGCCGGCGATTTTCGCCACCGTGATCTACGCCTTGCCGCCGCTGATCCGCCTGACCGATCTGGGGATTCGCCATGTCGATGGCGATGTGGTCGAAGCGGCTCGCGCGTTCGGCACGACCCGCTGGCAGTTGCTGCTCGGTGTGCAGTTGCCGCTCGCCCGGCCGAGCATCATGGCGGGCATCAACCAGACCACGATGATGTCGCTGTCGATGGTGGTGATTGCCTCGATGATCGGCTCGCGTGGTCTTGGCGAGGACGTGCTGGCCGGCATCCAGACACTCGATGTCGGCAAGGGCACGCAGGCCGGCATTGCCATCGTGATTCTGGCGATTGTGATCGACCGGGTCAGCCAGGGCTATGGACAGGAGCGCCGCGCCCGGCGTGTCGCGGCGGCCCAGCGCGACGCACGGCTGCAGGCTCGCCGTCAAAGGCGTGTGCGGGCCCAGGCGCTGCAACATGCTGCACACCCCGAAGGCGCGGAACTGGCCGGCGAAGCACGCCATTGATGTCCTGTGCAGGCGGCGCGGATGGCGCTTGCGTGCGCTGCCTCGCCTGCACCCAGGCCTCACTTTACTGATGCAGTCTGCAGAACGCTGCGTAAGGAGCGGGAAGATGAAAGCGATTCACGTCAAGAACGTCTACAAGATCTTCGGACCGGCGAGCGCGCATGCGCGCGTGCTCGAACTGTTGCGGCAAGGCGCGTCCAAAGCGGACGTATTGGCGAAAACCGGCTGCAACGTCGGGCTCAATAACGTGAACCTGACCATCGAGCCGGGTCAGATCTTTGTCATCATGGGTTTGTCAGGTTCCGGAAAGTCGACGCTGGTGCGTCATCTGAACCGCCTGATCGATCCGAGCGCCGGCGAGATTCTGGTGGACGGCAAGGACATCCTGAAGCTCAATGCGAGCGGCCTGCGCGAGTTGCGCCGCTATCGCATCAGCATGGTGTTTCAGAACTTCGGGCTGCTGCCGCATGCGACGGTTCTGGAAAACGCGGCCTATGCGTTGCGCACCCGTGGCGAAGCGCGCGCGGCGGCGTTTGCTGCTGCGCGTGACTGGTTGAAGAAAGTCGGTCTTGAAGGCTATGCGGAGAAGTTTCCGGACGAACTCTCCGGTGGAATGCGGCAGCGCGTAGGCCTTGCCCGCGCGCTTGCCGCCGATACGGACGTCGTGCTGATGGACGAAGCGTTCTCCGCATTGGACCCGTTGATTCGCACGGAAATGCAGGATCAGTTGCTTGAGTTGCAGGCGACGCTCAACAAGACCGTGGTGTTCATTACCCACGACCTCGACGAAGCGCTGCGCCTGGGCACGCGGATCGCGATTCTGCGTGACGGCGAGCTGGTGCAGCAGGGCAGTCCGCAGGAGATTTTGCGCAATCCGGCGAACGATTACGTGCGCCGCTTCGTGGAGCGGCGCGGGGAACGCACGGAGCTGGCGGCGTGAGGATTGGATGGCCCGAAGGCTTAAAGGTCTCGGGATCACGTAGAGGCGGTGCGGCGCCGGCGTATAGGCGTATAGACGCATAGGCAGCGCCTCACTCCGCCTTGCCATCTTTAGGCCAGCGATTCTCGAACACGCAATCGGCGAGCGGCAGGCGGCTTGCCCACCGTTCGGTTTCCAGCATCGGTTCCGCATAAAACCGATCGACGTGGCCGAGGCACAGAATCGCCACGGGCCGTGCGCCCTCGGGCATATGCAGCAGGGCGCGCACCGCGTCGACGTCGAACAGCGACACCCAGCCCATGCCGAGCCCTTCGGCGCGCGCCGCGAGCCACATGTTCTGGATCGCGCAGGCCACCGAGGCGAGATCCATTTCGGGCAGCGTGCGGCGTCCGAAGATGTGTTTCTCGCGGCCGTCCATCAACGCTATTACCAGCAGCTCGCCGCATTCGAGCATGCCTTCGACCTTCAGCTTCATGAACTCGTCGCGCCGCTTGCCGAGTGCGTCGGCGGTGGCGAGCCGTTCGTGCTCGACGGCTTCATGCAGTGCAACACGCAGCGCCGGATCGGTGATGCGCGCAATTCGCCACGGCTGCATGAAGCCGACGCTCGGCGCATGGTGCGCCGCCTCGAGCAGGCGTTGCAGCACGGCCGGGTCGACCGGGTCGCGCACGAAGTGCCGCATGTCACGCCGTTCATGGATGGCGCGGTAGACGGCCTCGCGATCGGAATCGTTAAAACAGTTCGCCATGAAACAGGGCGGCCGCGAAGGCCGGGTTGGAGGGCCAGTAGGCGTGCATATAGGTGGCGACGATCGGGCCGGCGCGGAATACGGCTTCACCCGGCGCGCCGGTTTGCGCGCGAGTGGCTGTTCGCACGGGTGCGAGCGGCGTCGTCAGCTTCGAGTAGTGAAACGTATGACCGGTCATGGTGCCATGGATGCCGTCTATCTGCTGCATGCCCAGTGCGGCAAGGCGGGGCTGCATCGCCGACTCGCCCGGCAGCAGGCCGAGCATCGGCGTGGTTGCGCCGTGGATATCGGTGAGCCGGTCGAGTAGATAGAGCATACCGCCACATTCGGCGACGATGGGTTTTCGTGCTGCTGCATGGGCACGAATCGCGTCTGCGGTTTGCGTATGCCGTGACAGCGCGTCCGCGTGCAGCTCAGGATAGCCACCGGGCAGATAGAGCGCGTTCGCGCCGTCCGGCACCGGTTCGTCGGCAAGCGGTGAGAAATAGCTGAGGTGCGCGCCCAACGCTTCGAGTAGCGCGATATTGGCCGGATAGATGAAGGAGAAGGCCGCGTCGCGTGCAATCGCGATGTGCTGGCCGGCGAGCCAGCGCGGTAGCGGGGCACTGGCGGGCGCATCGAATGCCACCTGGGGCGGCAACTCGGCCAGCGGCGTAGCGGCGAGCGCGTCCGCGGCGCGATCGAGCCTCATGTCCAGATCGTCGACCTCGCCGGCCTGGTGCAGGCCCAGATGCCGCTCGGGCAATTCGATTTCTTCCGCGCTGCCGATATGCCCGGTCCAGCGCATGCCCGCGGGTAACGCCTCTTGCAGCATCTGGGCATGGCGCGCCGAGCCGACCCGGTTGGCGAACACGCCATGAAACGGTACGCCGGGCCGGAATTGCGCGAGGCCGAAAGCCACCGCGCCGAAGGTCTGCGCCATCGCCTTGGCCGAAATCACCGTCACCACCGGCACGCCGAACACGGTGGCAAGATCGGCGCTGCTCGGCGTGCCGTCGTACAGGCCCATCACGCCCTCGATCAGGATCAGATCGGCCTCGGCCGCCGCCTGCGCGAGCAGCTCGCGGCAGGCGTGCTCGCCGACCATCCACAGATCGAGCGACAGGACCGGTGCGCCGCTTGCGCGGGCGAGGATCATCGGGTCCAGAAAATCCGGGCCGGTCTTGAAGACGCGCACGCGCCGCCCTTGCCGCCGGTGGTAGCGGGCGAGGCCGGCCGTGATCGTGGTTTTGCCCTGACCGGAGGCCGGTGCGCTGATGAACAGGGCGGGACAGGACGGCACGCTCAGAACTCCACGCCGCGCTGCGCTTTCACGTGCTGCTCGCGGTACGGGTGCTTGACGATGCGCATTTCGGTAACGAGGTCCGCCGCTTCGATCAGCGCGTCCGGCGCGTGGCGCCCGGTGATGACCACATGCAGCATCTCAGGGCGGGCGCCCACGACCGCCAGCACTTCGTCGAGCGGCAGGTACTCGTACTTCAGCACGGTGTTCAGCTCGTCGAGGATCACCATGTGATATTCGCCACTTTCGATCATCCGCCGTGCTTCGTCCCAGCCCTTGCGGGCGGTGGCCATGTCCGCTTCGCGGTTCTGGGTATTCCACGTGTAGCCGTCGCCCATCGTGACGAAATCGCAGTTGGCGATCTTGCCGAGAAAGTCGCGCTCAGACGTATGCAACGCGCCTTTGATGAACTGCACGACGCCAAGCCGCATGCCGTGGCCGAGCACGCGTACCGCCATGCCGAACGCGGCGGTGGTCTTGCCCTTTCCGGTGCCGGTATTGACGATCAGCAGACCCTTTTCGATGGTCGCTTCAGCCTGCTTTTTCTCGTGGCCTTCGCGCCGCCGCTGGGTCATGCGCAGATGCGATTCGGGATCGGTTTTCATGGCGGGTCCTGTTTGCTGGTGAGTCGGATTCGGTTGTGTGGGTGAGCGACGTAGCTGCGTGCATCGCAATGGCAACAGTCACGCCGTCGAGCACGGTTTTGGGGACGAGCAGGCGGCCCGCGGAGGCGGCGAGCAGCGCGCAGGGTTCACAGACGCCGTCCACGCCGAGATGTACACGCACGGTGGATGAGGGAGTCGGCAGTTCGGACACGGTTGCCACTTCGGCGCGGCTGAAAATCCGCAAAGGCAGCGCGTGGCGCGCGCAGAATTCAAGCAGGCCGGGTTCGTCGGCTTTGGATTCGATGGTGGCAACGGTCCGGATCGCCGCCAACGGGTAGGCGCCGAGTGCGGCCTGAACCGCTGCTGCAATCTGGTCCGCGCAGGTGTGCCGTTTGCAGCCTATGCCGATGCTGAGGGTTTTATCGGCACCGTCGAAATTGCTTTCCTTCACACTCTAGGCAGCGCTCAGCGGGTGAAGATCAGACAGATCGATCTTGGCCGCTTCCTCAAGATCGTAGTCGGACTGCAGGCCAAGCCAGAACTGCGGCGTGGTTCCGAGCACGATCGAGAGCCGCAGCGCCGTGTCTGCTGACACGGCGCGCTCGCCGTGCACGATCTCATTGATTCGCCGCGGCGGCACCTTCATCGCACGCGCCAACGCGTTCTGGCTCATGCCCATCGGGACCAGAAATTCCTCGTTGAGGACTTCGCCCGGGTGAATATTTCCAAGTTTGTCCATGGTTTGCTCCTCAGTGGTAGTCGACGATTTCCACGTCGTAGGCACTGCCGTTATGCCAACGAAAACAGATGCGCCACTGGTCGTTGATCCTGATGCTGTGCTGGCCAGCGCGGTCGCCTTTGAGCAGTTCGAGACGATTCGCAGGCGGAATTCTCAGATCGGCCAACGCGTGGGCGTTGTTCAACATCCGCAATTTGCGGCGCGCCACTGGCTGAATTTCCGCCGGCAGTCGCTTCGAGCGCTCGCCGGACCAGATTAGCGCGGTCTCTTTGTCAGTGATGTTGTTGATCGCCATGGCCAATTATAACGCGTCGCGTTATATAACGCAATGCGTCATAGAGCGCGCAGCCGTGGCTGACCCCGCCCGCTTCCTTGACGCGCGGGCCTCCCGGGCCTACACTCCCACGCACTTTGGTGCTCGCGCGCGCGTTCCTGCGCGCGCAGTTAAACGGGAAACAGGGCGTCTGCCTGCAACGGACCGGACCAACCTGTGCTGCCCCCGCAACGGTAAGCGAAGGCATCGCGCAAGCGGTGCAAAGCCGGCTTCAATGTCTGCGCGCAAGGTCGCGCACGCATGCAACCACTGGGCGGGAAACCCCTCGCCTGGGAAGGGGAAGCGGCGTTTTCGCCAGCCCGGATACCGGCCAGAGAAGACGGTTGGCGCCGCGGGGATGCGGCCTGTTTCCACCACTTCAGTTCACCACGTCACGATGCTTTTCTGGCGCTGTTGCTGCGCCCTTATTGGTCCCCGCGCTGTCCCCGCGTTTTCGTCAGAAACCTCTCGCCCTCGCCGGCGATGCACTCGCGCTTTGAGCACCCGTTGCGCGGTCTCGCCGGCCTGCCCAATGTGAAACACGTTTGGACGGACTAACCATGCAAAATCCCCGTCACGGTCGTGACAGGCTTTCTCGGCAGCGGTAAAACCACGCTATTGCGGCACATTCTTCAGCACGCAGGCGGCAAGCGCATTGCGGTGATCGTCAACGAGTTCGGCGAACTCGGCATTGACGGCGAGATCCTCAAGGGCTGCGGTATCGGCTGTGACGAAAACGGCAACGAGACCGAAGGTCAATTGTATGAACTGGCCAACGGCTGCCTGTGCTGTACGGTGCAGGAAGAGTTTTTCCCGGTAATGGAAAAGCTGGTGGAACGGCGCGAGCAGATCGATCACGTGCTGATCGAAACCTCCGGCCTTGCGTTGCCGAAACCGCTGGTGCAGGCATTCAACTGGCCGGCCATCAAGAACAGCTTCACGGTGGATGCGGTGGTAACGGTGGTGGATGGCCCGGCTGCGGCGAGCGGCCAGTTTGCCGATAACCCGGTGGCCGTGGATGCGCAACGCAAGGCCGATCCGAACCTCGATCACGAATCGCCGCTGCATGAGCTGTTCGAAGACCAGTTGTCGGCGGCGGATCTCGTGATCCTGAACAAGACGGATCTGCTCGACGAGGTGCAGCAAGGCGCGGTCGAAGCGCTGATCCGCGAAGAGATTCCGTCGCAGGTGAAGGTCGTGCGCGCGCACATGGGGCAACTGGACCTGCACACGCTGCTCGGTCTGGAAGCGGCTTCGGAAGCGACGATCCACCTGCGCCACGATCATCACGGCTCGGCCGAAGATGCGGATCACCATCACGACGAGTTCGATTCGGTGGTGGTGCAGGCGCAGACGCCGTCGCGCGAAGGCGCGATTGCCGCGTTGCAGAGCCTTGTGGAGAGCAACACGATTTACCGGGTGAAGGGTTTCGCTGTCTTGCCGGGTGCGCCGATGCGTCTGGTCATTCAAGGCGTGGGCCGGCGCTTCGACAGCTATTTCGACCGCCGCTGGCAAGCCGGTGAAGCGCAGCAAAGCCGCTTTGTGCTGATCGGCGAAGATCTCGACCAGGCCGCCTTGCAAGCGGCGTTCGACGCCGCGCTTCACGCCGAAGCGCAACAGGAGTAACCAGTCATGCATCTGCTGCGCACCACGCCGGGTGGCTTCGTCGACGACACCCAGGGTGTCATCCGTATCGATCAGCAGCCCGCCGAGATCGTGGTGCTCAGCTCCGCCGATACGACGCTGTCCTTGCTCGCCAGCGTCGTGCCACGCCTCGGTCCCGGTTTTCCGAGCGTGCGGCTCGCGAACGTCACGTATCTGCGGCAACCGGCTTCGGTCGATTTCTACGTCGACGACGTTTTGCAGCATGCGCGTGTCGTGGTGGTCGATCACCTGGGCGGCGAAGCTTACTGGCCGTATGGTATCGAGCAGGTCGTCGCGTTTGCCGGACGCAAGCAGCAGATGCTGGCAATGTTCTCCGGCGATTTGCAGGAAGATCCGAACCTGCTCGCCCGCAGCACGGCAGATGCGGCGCTGTGCCATCAGCTTTGGCGCTATCTGCGCGAGGGCGGTGCGCAGAACGCCGAGGCGTTTTTGCGCTGCATCGCCTACCGTGCGCTCGGCTGGGGGCAGGAGCCGGCGGCGCCGCGCGTATTGCCGGCGGCCACGCTTTATCACCCTGAACACCACACGCCGACGATTGATGATTGGCAAGCCCGCTGGCGCGCGGACGCGCCGGTCGTCGCGATCCTGTTCTATAAGGCGCATCTGCAGGCCGCCAATACGGCGGTATTCGATGCGCTGATCGAGGCGCTCGAAGCGCAAGGCATGAATCCACTGCCGATTGCGCTGACCTCGCTCAAGGACGCCATGAGCCGCGAGGTGTTGCAGCAGTTGTGCGCGCAACATGATGTCACGCTGGTGCTGAACACGACCGCGTTCGCCGCCACGGCAATCGACGATCCCGATCCGCTGGCGCTAGCCGGCGACGCCCCGGTGCTGCAGGTGATCCTGAGCGGGGGAAACCGCGAGGACTGGGTCAAGGATAACCAGGGATTGAACTCGCGCGATATTGCCATGCATATCGCGCTACCCGAGGTGGACGGCCGCATCATCACGCGGGCGATCAGCTTCAAGGGGCTCGCGTATCGCTGCCCGCATACCGAAGTGGACGTGGTGCGCTACCAGCCCGATCACGAACGCATTGCATTTCTGGCGGCGCTGAGCCACCGCTGGTGCCGCTTGCGCACGCTGGATAACGCGGATAAGAAGCTCGCGTTGATCCTCGCGAACTATCCGATGAGCGAAGGGCGCATCGGCAACGGAGTGGGGCTAGATACGCCGGCTTCGGTGGTGGGCATCCTCGAGATGCTCGCGGCACAAGGTTATCGCCTGCCCGAGTTGCCCGCGAACGGCGATGCATTGCTGCGCAAGCTGACCGAAGGCGTGACCAACGACCCGGTGGTGCGCGATCTGCGCCCCGCATTGCAGAGCTTCGCGCTCGACGACTATCTGATGCATTTCGCGCGTCTGCCGGCCGAGGCAAGAGACGCCCTGGTCGCACGCTGGGGGCCGCCCGAGCAAGACCCGACACTGCGGCGCGGCCGCTTCATGATCGCCGGCTGGCGCTGCGGCCACGTGTTCGTGGGGATTCAGCCGTCACGCTCGCGCGAGCAGGGCGATTACGCAAGCTATCACGATGCCGAGCTCGTGCCGCCGCATGCGTACCTCGCGTTCTACTTCTGGTTGCGTCACCAGTTTGGCGTCGATGCGCTCGTTCACGTCGGCAAGCACGGCAACCTCGAATGGCTGCCGGGCAAGAGCGTCGCGTTGAGCGACGCGTGCTGGCCCGATCTGATTCTGGGGCCGCTGCCGCATCTGTATCCGTTTATCGTCAACGATCCGGGCGAGGGCAGTCAGGCGAAGCGTCGTGCCCAGGCTGTGATCATCGATCATCTGATGCCACCGCTCACGCGTGCCGAAAGCTATGGCCCGTTGCAGGACCTCGAACGCCAGGTCGACGAGTACTGCGAAGCATTGATGGTCGACCCGCGCCGCTCGAAGCTCTTGCGGCGCACGATTCTGGCCACCATCGTCGAACATCGTCTGCATGAAGAGCTGAGTCTGAGCGAGCCGAACGGGCAGGACGCCGAAGATGCGCTGCTGACGCGCGTCGATGCATGGCTATGCGAGCTCAAGGAAGCGCAGATTCGCGATGGCCTGCACACCTTCGGCCGCTCGCCCGAGGGCATGCAGCGGCGCGATACGCTGCTCGCGCTCGGACGCTTTCCGGTGGGCGACGGGCGCGGCAGCAAAGCGGGTCTTGTCGATGCCCTGGCGCGCGATCTGCAGATGGCGCATCTGTTCGACCCGCTCTCGGCGGACTGGGCAGCGGTATGGGACGGTCCGCGGCCCGCGGTCCTGCAGCAGGTCAGCGATGCGCCGTGGCGTCACAACGGCGACACCCGTGAACGGCTCGAATTGCTCGCCAGCGCGTTGCTGACGCCAATGTGCGGCGGCCCCGATGCCGGCGTGACCCTGCCCGCCGCGGGGACGCTGCCGCAAACCGGACTCGTGCTCGAACGTTTGCGCAACGACGTGCTGCCGAGACTCGACGCATGCGGCGCCGAAGAGATGCGGCACCTCAGGCGCGGGCTCGAAGGCCGCTTCGTGCCGGCCGGGCCCAGCGGTTCGCCCTCGCGCGGCCGGCCCGATGTGCTGCCTACCGGCCGCAATTTCTATTCGGTCGACACGCGCGCCATTCCCACCCAGGCTGCCTGGGCGCTGGGCCTGAAGTCGGCGCAGCACCTGATCGAGCGGCATCTGCAGGAGCACGGCGATTATCCGCGGGCGATTGGTCTCTCGGTGTGGGGCACCGCGACCATGCGCACCGGCGGCGACGATATCGCCCAGGCGATGGCGCTTATCGGTGTGCGGCCGAAGTGGGCGCCCGGCAGCCATCGCGTGACCGACTTCGAGATCATGCCAATGGAGGCTTTCGACCGGCCGCGTATCGACGTCACGCTACGCGTGTCCGGTTTCTTCCGTGACGCGTTCGCGAACGTGATGCATCTGTTCGACGCGGCGGTGCAAGCGGTGGCCGAACTCGACGAACCCGAGAATCTGAACCCGATCCGTGCGCGCGTGCTGCGCGAACGCGATGCCTTGATTGCCCGCGGCATGGATGCGGCCGAGGCCCGCAAGCGCGCCGGCTGGCGCGTCTTCAGCGCGCGGCCGGGCGCATACGGCGCGGGCCTGCAAGAGATTATCGACACTCAGCAATGGCAGACTGACGCCGATCTGGCAAATGCATATCAGGCATGGGGTGGCTACGCCTACACCCAGAAAAGCGCCGGTGAGGAAGCGCGTCACGCCTTTGGCGCCCGGCTCGCTGCCATGGACGTCGTGCTGCAGAATCAGGACAACCGCGAGCACGACCTGCTCGACTCGAACGACTACTACCAGTTCCAGGGCGGCATGGCGGCAGCCGTGCGGCATCTGGCGGGCAATCAGCCGGCCGTGTACCACGCCGACCATAGCAATCCGGACGCACCGCGCGTGCGCACGCTGCATGAAGAGATTGCCCGGGTGATCCGTTCGCGTGTGGTCAATCCGAAGTGGCTCGACGGCGTGAAGCGTCATGGCTACAAGGGCGCCGCGGAGATTGCCGCGACGGTCGATTATCTGTACGGCTACGATGCAACCGCTCGCGTGATTGCCGACCATCAGTATGCGCTGGTGACGGACGCCTATCTGAACGATGCGGATACGCGCGAGTTTCTGCAACAGCACAATCCGCACGCCTTGCATTCGATCTGCGAGCGCCTGCTCGAAGCGATGCAGCGCGGCTTATGGCAAGCGCCGGGCGACTACCGCAGACAGGTGGAACAGCATCTGCTGGCAACCGAGCAGGCCATTGAAGGAACCCGACCATGAACGCAGCGACCGAGCTTCGCAACACGCCCGCGGCGCGCCCCGCCTTTCCGTTCACCGCGCTCGTCGGGCAAGCGCCGCTACGGCAGGCGCTGCTGCTGGCGGCCATCGATCCGGGTCTCGGCGGCGTGCTCGTAAGCGGCCCGCGCGGGACCGCCAAATCGACGGCTGCACGCGCGCTTGCCGAACTGCTGCCCGAGGGGCAACTGGTGAGCCTGCCGCTTGGCGCCAGCGAAGATCGCCTGATCGGCACGCTCGATATCGAAGGGGCGCTGCAAGACGGTGCCGTGAGGTTTTCGCCGGGTCTGCTGGCGAAGGCCCATCGTGGCGTGCTCTATGTCGACGAAGTCAATCTGTTGCCGGATGCGCTGGTCGATGCGTTGCTCGATGCGGCCGCCAGCGGCGTGAACATCGTCGAGCGCGACGGTATTTCGCACAGCCATGAAGCGAGTTTCGTCCTGATCGGCACAATGAATCCGGAGGAAGGTGAGTTGCGGCCGCAACTGATCGACCGCTTCGGCCTGATGGTGGAGCTGGAAAACTGTTTCGATCCGCTTGTGCGCCAGCAGATCGTCAAGGCGCGGCTCGCGTTCGACCTCGACCCGCCGGGGTTTCGCGCCGCCTATGCGGAGCAGCAGGCGCAGCAGGTGCAGCGGATTCACGCTGCACGCGGCGCATTGCCGGGCCTCGTCTTCGATGACGCCGTGCATGCCCATGTCAGCGCACTATGCATTGCGGCTGCGGTCGATGGCTTGCGTGCCGATCTGGTGATGCTGCGCGCAGCACGTGCGCTGGCGGCGCTCGAACAGGCGGGTGCGGTGACGACAGAGCATGTCGATCGCGTTGCCGAAACGGTGTTGAAACACCGCCGGCATCAGCGTGAAACCGCGCCGCAAACCGATGCGTCCAGGCAACCACCGGCGCCGCGCCAGCAAGACACCACGCTCAAGAGTCCTGATCAATCCGCTGCTGGAGCCCAACCGGACGGCAACAGCAACAGCAACAGCAACAGCGAATGGGGCTACCTTCCGCCTCAGCCGACCGGTACAACACCGGTCAAAGGCGTGATTCCGCTCAACGCAAAAAAACGCTGAGCCATCGGAAGGGCGCTGCCGCTGACCTGCACGGCGGTTTTCGATGGCGTAAAGGCGCGGGTGGGGCTGCACGCGGCAACGGGCAGGGCGCGCGCATTGCGTGGCCGCAGACCTTTGCCGCGAAACGCCGGCAGCGCCTGCGCGCCGAGCATCTGCGCTTTGTACCCACGGCACCACAGGGCGGTGTCCTGCATTGCTTCCTGCTCGATTGCTCCGGTTCGATGCTGGCGGGGCAGCGGCTCGCGCTCGCCAAAGGCTTGCTCGTCGCGCTATTCGACCGCGCCAGCTCGGCGCGTGCCGAGGCGGCGCTGGTGGGTTTTGGCGGCACGGGTGTGGAGTTGCGTTTTGGACCGGCGGTGCCGCGCTGGTGGAACGAGCGCTGGCTACGGCCGCTGGGCGGTGGAGGCGGCACACCGCTGGCCGCCGGCATGCGCCGCGCTGGGCAACTGCTGGAGCGCGCCGCACACCGCAAGCCTTTGCAGCAGCGCTGGCTCTGGGTACTGACCGATGGGCGCAGTGGCGAGCTGCCGGTGCGTCCCGCGCAAGCCGACCAGATTGTGTTCGTGGATTTCGAACGCGGTGCGATCCGCCTCGGGCGTTGCCAGCAGCTAGCCGAAGCATGGGGCGCCATGTGGATTACGCCGGAAGAGCTGATCGGCTAGCGTAGCAGCGCCAGCCGACCCCAGCCGAACTCCCTACTTGGTGCCGTTGGTCCAGTACAGGACATCGTCCTGGCGGTCGAAGACGAACACCTTCATGGCCATTTGCTGCGCCGCATCGAGGCGGTCGAACTCGAGACCATGCACGGCGGGCTCGCCGGTCGCACCTACGCCGTTCGCACCCCGTTGCAGGTTGCGGATGACGGCATTGGTTTCGATCAGCGTATCGAGGTCTTTGGACTTGAGCGCAAACGCGACGCGCAGCCGGTCGCCGACCTGCCCTAGCGGCCAGGCCGCCGTGAGCGACATCCCGAGCGCACTGATACCCTTCGCGAGACCAAGCCCTTCGTACGTTTCGCCGGTTTCGCCGATGCCGTAGCGCACGGGCAGGTGCGCACGGACCCGGATCGATTTGCGTTCGCGCAGACGCCGGATCACACCGGGTTTAGACAGGACGAGGTAGTCGAACGGCAACTGGCAGACCGCTTCGACCGTGCAGACGAAGCGGAACACCGCCTGGCTGGCGATCGCGACGATCTCTACGTTTTCTCCCACGCCGAGCGACAGGGGCTTGCCTTCGAACAACGGCGGCGTGGTAAAGAGCGCTTCGTTCGGCGCGAAGCCGATGATGCGGCACGGATGCATTGGCGCGGCGCTGCCGATCTGCTGGCGCAAGCCCAGGAGCGCACCGATAGTCAGGTGCATGTCCTTGACGGTCAGCGGCTCGGCCGTTTCCGGCGTGCTGTGCGCGGCCTCGCCCGACGCGGCGGCGTTGTCGCACAGGTCGCCACGGTGCGGGCTGAAATTGTCGAACAGGAACTTGCGTTCCTCGACGCCCACCAGAATGGCGCCGGTGTCGAATAGCAGTGTTCCGTCGCGATCGACGATAGGCCAGTCGAGCGGCGTGCCGACCGGTACGGTGTCTGAGGTCAGTGCGGCCGGCACTCCCTTGACGGGTGACTCCACGGTATCTTCGTTCATTGACGTTTTTAGTAGCGAAGCAGGTGGCGGATTAGTTATATTAACGTCAGGCTTGACGGAAAGTTTAGTGATTAATTGTTAATTGGATCTCGTCGCGTATATCGCCGCAATGGCGAATGATGGGTTTTATAACGCGCGCTTGAATCTGTATCCAGAGTTTGTCTCCAGAAGCGGCTGGCTGGCGTGGCGGCAATCAAGCCGCAATCAAGCTGCGGCGAGCCGCCAGCAGCGGGGCGCACGGCCAATGTGAGCGGCATTTGACGCGCAAGCCTCGCTCAGGCCGCAACCTGCTCGCGCAGCCATGCAAAGAACGTGTGAATCTCCGCCTCGCGTGGATGGTGTTCGCGCCAGCTGACGAAGTACTCCAGACTGGCCGGCACGCAGACCGTGCCAATCTGCATCAGCGCGCCCGATTCGATCGCATCGCGCACCACCAGGCGCCGCGAGGTGACCGCGCCCTGGCCGGCGACGGCAGCCTGCACCAGCGAATCGGCACTGTCGAAAATCGGGCCGAACGAGGGTTCCCCCAGCGGCAGGCCGGCCGCCTTGAGCCAGTCGCGCCAGGAGCGGTGAGCGAAGCGCAGCATGGGCAAGGCACGGGTGTCCGCGATCGTGAAGTTGGGGATCCGCGCCACCAGCTCCGGGCTGACAACGGCGATCACATGGTCATCGACCAGTTTGTGCGACACGAAACCTGGCTCGTCGACGCGTTTGTGCCAGATGCCCAGGTCTACCGTGTAAGGGTCGGGAGGCTGCAGTTCGGCATGCACCCGCAGCATCAGATCGATGTGCGGGTGCAGCGCCGAGAAGCCCGTCAGGCGCCGGATCAGCCAGTTGCCGGCGAGGTCGGACATGACGCTGACTTCGAGGCGCACCGCCCCGGTCTGCTCTCTTGCCTGCGCTTCGGTGAAGGCGTCCTCGATTTCCGCGAGGCCGAGGCGCACCCGCTCGGCGAGGCGCGCTGCCGCGCTGGTCGGGATCATGCGTGCCCCCACCCGCCGGAACAGCGGGGTGCCGAGCGTATCCTCCAGGTTGCGCAGATGGTGGCTGATCGCGCTGTGCGTCAGATTCAATTCGTCGGCCGCGCGCGTAAAGCTGCGGTGCCGGCTGGCCGCTTCAAGGGCGCGGAGCGCCTGCAGAGGGGGGAGCTGTTTGAACATGATGTCAAATTCTACTCACAATTCCGGCAAAAACGTTTCGTTGGTCATCTGTCGCGCAACTCGGGACAATGAGCGTCGGATTCACTTGCCCGGGCTTTTCATCATGTCGAAAGCGTTGCGTATATTCGTTTTGTTCTCTTGCGGATATTTCATTTCGTATGTCTATCGGGGTATCAATATCGAGTTCGCACCTTTTATGGCGCACGATATTGGCCTGTCGGCGGCCGATCTCGGCTTGCTGACCAGTCTTTATTTCCTGGGTTTTGCCGGTGCGCAGTTGCCGGCGGGCGTTCTGCTCGATCACTTCGGGGTCCGGCGGGTGTGCGCGCTGTTATTGCTGGTCGCGGCCGCCGGGGCCGCCGTGTTTGGCATGGCGCATGGTCTGGCGACGTTGATGGCAGGGCGGCTCCTGATCGGCGTTGGGGTTTCCGTCTGCCTCGGCGGCGCGTTCAAGGCGCTGGCGCAATGGTTCCCGGTCAACCGCCTGCCTTTGCTCAACGGACTCGTGATGGCGGTGGGCGGGTTCGGCGGCGTGGTGGTCGGCTCGCCGCTGAACTGGCTGTTGCGCTTCACGGACTGGCGGATGATCTGCTTCGGACTGACGGCTGTGACCGTGGCGACCTCGGCTGCGATCTGGTTCGGCGCACCCGATGCAGCGAATACTCACCGGCAAGCGGGACTCGTCGAGCAGTTGCGCGGCGTGGGCCATGTGCTGCGCAGTCGCGTGTTCTGGAAAATCGCGTCCTTCGCCGGGATGGCCCAAGGGGTCTTCTATGCGATGCAGTCGCTCTGGATGGCGCCGTATATGCGCGACGTCATGGGCCTCAGTGAGCACGCCACGGCTACGCTGGTCTCGGTCGTCGCGCTGGCGATGATGGCGGGCTGTGTGGGATTCGGCGCGGTTGCGCGGCGGCTGGAGCAGTACGGGATGAGTCTGTCCGCGTTTTCCGGAGCGGGTATGCTGCTGTTCATCTGCGTCCAGGGCGCCATCATGGCCCACGTGCCGATTCCCGCGGCGTGGCTGTGGGCTGCTTACGGGATCTTCGGCGGCAGCGGCATTCTCAGCTATGCGGTACTGGCCGAACATTTCCCCGCGCACCTGATGGGGCGTGTGAATACCTCGCTCACACTGGTTATCTTTGTGCTGATCTTTTTGTGCCAGACGGGGGTGGGGACGATTTTGAGCGCGTATCCGGCGCAAGCCGCGGCCGATGGCGCGCACTATCCGGTCGAGGCGCATATGAGCGCGTGGACTGTGCTTGGCGTGCTGCAGGTTATGGCGGCGGTATGGTATTTCTGGCCCACGGGGCGGCGGGTGGCGAAACCGGTGCGCATGCCCGAAGCCGGGTGATCTCACCACCGTCTGCGTTCGCCGTCAGGCGCACCTTCCCGCACGCTGCCGCGATGGCTCAGGGATACCACCGCGGCGTATAAACCCATTCTCCCTGTGCGCCGCGCGTGAAGCCGCGCGTCGTGGACGAGCCGATGATGACCATCGTGCGCATATCCACCTCTGCCGAGCGCAACTCGCCAAGCGTGGTGCTTCTGAGCGACGAGCCGGGCCTGCCGATATCCCGCCCGAGCACCACCTTCGTCTCAGCAGCGCGATACTCGCGCACGATATCGAGCGCCTTGTCGAGCTGCCACGGCCGTGCCCGTGAGATGGGGTTATAGAACGCCATCACCAGATCGGCTTGTGCGGCGTGGCGCAGACGCGTTTCGATAATCGACCACGGCTTGAGGTTATCGGACAGCGACAGCATGCAGAAGTCGTGTCCGAGCGGTGCACCGGCTTGCGCGGCCGTGGCCATGGCGGCCGAGACGCCCGGCACGATCTCGAGAGCGACCGCGCCCCAACGGGGATCGCCGGAGGTGTCGAGCGCTTCGAGCACCGCGGCGGCCATCGCAAACACCCCCGGATCGCCGGATGACACCACCACGACCGCGCGTCCCGTACTCGCCAGTTCGAAGGCATGACGGGCGCGCTGCATTTCTTCGCGGTTGTCGGTGCAGTGCACGTGCTGATCGGCGCGCAATGGTCCGGCCATTTTCACGTAAGTTTCGTAGCCGAGGATATCCGTGGCTTCGCTGAGCGCCGAGCGTGCCGCGGGCACCATCAACTCCGCGCTGCCGGGGCCGAGACCGATGACGGTGAGACTGCCGCGCGCCTGCCCGACCGTGTCCGGGTCGACGGGTACGCGGCTCAATGCCAATGCAACGCCCACGTTGGCGTCGTCTTGCAGCGTCGCATAGGGCACGCGCAGAGCAGCTTCCAGCAAGCGTTGTGCAGCCCGCTTATCGGCTTGCGACCGATTTGCCGCCTCCGGTATTTCATCACGGGCAGCATCGGCAAACCGCAACGGCACGCCCAGCAGATGGGCGGCTTCGGCAAGCGCTGCGTCGCCCATCTGCTCCGAAGGCGCAAGCAACGCCGCGAGCGAAAGCGGCGCCAGTTCATGCGCCCGCAGTGCTGTCTGGACGTCTTCCGCGATACGCTCGCCGGCGCCGCTTACCGCAGCAACCACACTCCGTGGATGAATCACCAGTTCATCCATGCCGCCGTCCCAGGCCTTGGGCGTCACGCGAATCGCCAGCCGCGCCGTACTCGCACGCGGCAACTGCACGTCGTCGAGCCACGGCGCGTCGCCTTCGATCCGCGTACTTTCGCCCGCGAGCATGTCCGAGACAAAGCGCTTGCCTTGCGTGAGACTTGCCAGCGCATAGCCTTCAGGCGGATTGAGCACGCAGGCGCCGAAGCGCAATTCGCCGCTTGTGGTGATCGCCGGCGCGACCGCGAGCGCAGCGGCTATTTCACGTGCCATGACATTCACGCCGGCGAGTCCGCCGAGCAACGGCACCACGGCGCTGCCATCTTCGGCAACGGCTAGCACGGGCGGTTCGACGCCCTTGTCGGCAAGCAGCGGCGCCACGCAGCGAATCACAATACCTGCCGCGCACAGCGCGACGATCGGCGTGCCTTGTGCATACAGATTGCACAAATGCGCAGCGAGTTCGGTGTAGTCAATGTCGGCTTCGACGCGTCCGCGCAAACCATGCACCTGAGCGCCGGGATAGCGCGCCTGGATGCATCTGGCGGTGGCGAGTGCGCCCGTGCCCAGAATCACGATGGCGGGCGGTGTCATCCTTGCCATTTTTGCCCCGGCACGACGAGCAGGGAGAAGTACGGCGAAGCCATTGGATCGACCTCGGCGAGCGGCACGATACGCTGGTTCGCCATCGTCGCACGCTCGACGTACAGCGCGCGCTGCGCGAGTCCGAGTTCGCCCAGCACGCGCCGCACCTTGTCGAAATTGCGTCCGAGCTTCATCACGACCGCGGCATCCGCGTCGGCCAGGCGCCGGCGCAATTCGTCTTCCGGCAATACACCCGAGAGCACCGAAAGACTCTGGTTGCGATACACCAGCGGCGAGCCGAGCACCGCCGCGCCGCCGAGCATCGAACACACGCCGGGCACGACTTGCGCTTCGAAACGCTCCGCGAGCCGGTCGTGCAGGTACATATAGGAGCCGTAGAAAAACGGATCGCCTTCGCAGATCACGGCGACGTCGCGTCCCGCATCCAGATGCGCAGCGACGACTTGCGCGGCGGTGTCGTAGAAATCGGCGATGATCGCTTCGTAGCAAAGCGGTGGCTCCAGCGCTTCGGTGGTGACCGGATAGACCAGCGGCAAGTGTTGCTGTGTCTCGCTCAGATGCGCCTCGATAATGCCGAACGCGTTACCCTTCTTGCCCTTGGCGACAAAATACGCCACCACGGGCGCTGCTTTCAGCAAACGCAGCGCCTTCAGCGTAATCAGCTCAGGGTCACCGGGGCCGACACCGATTCCGAACAGGCGTCCTTCTGCGGTCATTTATTCGGCCTCCGAAGCAAGTGCGTTCACTGCCGCGGCGGCCATCGCGCTGCCGCCGCGGCGTCCCTGCACGACCACGTAGGGCACGCCGCGGCTGTTCGCAGCGAGCAGGGCTTTCGATTCCGCCGCACCGACAAAACCCACCGGAAAGCCGAGAATCAGCGCGGGACGCGGTGCGCCATCGTCCAGCATGTCGAGCAGATAGAAGAGGGCGGTAGGCGCATTGCCGATCACCACCACGCTGCCGGCGAGATGCGGGCGCCACAGTTCCAGCGCCGCCGCCGAGCGGGTATTGCCGAGCTCATGCGCCAGAGCGGGCACCGACGCATCGCCCAGCGTGCAGATCACCTTGTTGTCCGCTGGCAAACGCGCTCGTGTGATGCCTTCGGACACCATCCGCGCGTCGCACAGGATCGGCGCGCCGTTGGCGAGCGCCGCGCGGCCCGCCGTGCCTGCTCCGGGTGAAAAACGCAAATCGTCGATCACGTCGACCATGCCGCAGGCGTGAATCACACGCACGGCAAGCTTTTCCAGGTCGGCGGGGATGTGCGACAGGTCGGCCTCCGCGCGGATCGTCGCGAAGGACTGGCGATAGATCTCCTGACCGTCGCGGATGTAATCAAGCATCAATGGAACTCCGGGAACTGCGAGGGTTGCGTGCCGGCGGCGCGAGTGCATCGGCGGCCTGTTCGATCGTCAGATGGTGCGCGACGCAATGGCCGAAACCAGGTGCGTCGGCGCGTCGATAGAGGTCGTAGCGGCCGGGTTCCACCGCCAGCAGTGTGTACGGCGCGCAGTGCGCGGCGGCGCAGGAGCGCGGGCAGCCGCTCAGGTGGACCTGCGCGATGTCAGCGGGCAAATGGGCGGCGAGGTGTAACGCGTCGGCCTTGGTGTCCGCGTGGCTTTTCGCGCAACCGCTGGAACCGGCGCAGGCGATCAACCTGGCCATGGGGTGACTGGCCTCGCATGCCAGGCCGAGCGCGGTAAGGCGCGCGAGCACGGACGACGCGGCGGCGGCGGCGACGTCGGGGAGCAGCACGCTTTGCCACGGGGTGATGCGCAGTGTGGCGCTGCCCAGGTCGTCCGCCAGCGCGGCGAGGGCGCTGAGGGTGGCTCCATCCAGACGGCCGAGCGGCGGTTGGCCGCCCACCTGATACATCCCGGCCCCGGCCCCGGCCTTGTGCTGCGGCTGGATGCCGAAGCGCAGCGACGCGTCGGCAGCCCCGCGCCGCCAGGCAGATAGCGCCGGTGCGCGCGAGAGCGGGAAGTCGAGGTACGTCTGAACGCGCTGCAACACCGTATCAAGGGAGTGTGCGGCGAGCAGCTGGCGCATTCGCGTCTGATCGGGTTCGGCCAGATCGAGGAATGTGTCCAATAGCGCTTTCACCAGCGCGGGGATTTGTGAGGGCATCACCGCTCCGAGCGCTGGCGTAGCGGTCGCGTTACAACGGTTCGCGGCCCCGGCCCCGGATTCGGACTCGGACGACAGCGGCGGACACCCGGCCAGCCCGAACACAAAGCGCACACCGTCTGCATGATCCATCGCCGCGAGCCAGACATCGTGAGGATGTTCGAGCATCGCCAGCCGTTCGCCGCCGTCCAGCAACAGCGCAAACTTCGGCGAAAGCGCGGCGAAACGCGGCTCGCTTTGCAATAGCGTGAGAATCTGTGCGCAGAGCGGCGTAGTGTCGATCAGGGCATGAGGGTCGCGGCCGGCGCTCGGGCTGATCATCAGATTGCGCACGTCGTCGGCAGCGGAAACGGCGAGCACGGCGGGCGGCTCTAATGCAGCGCACGCAGCGGAACATGCCGCAGACCCGGCTGCGCCGCTCCACGCCTGTGCCAAACCTGCCTGCGGCCCTAACCCTGCGCCGATCAGCGCCTCGATCAACGCTGCCTCATGTCCGGCACGCACGCCGCGCAGTTGCAGATTGGCCCGATTGGTCAGCTCGATCACGCCCGCCGCGTGCCGCTGCGCGGCATCCGCAATCGCACGCGCCTCACTCGCCTGCAACACACCGCCGGGCAGCTTGATGCGGCAGAGCCCGCCGTCGCGAGCCGCGACGATGCGCAGCAAGCCCGGGCAAGCCGAGGGCCGGGCGGCAACAGAGGTAACGGAGGACGATGAGGCGTGATTCAAGAGAGCACCGGGTTAGCGTCGCGCGACGGCCCGAGCCGTGTTCCCTCTTCGGCCCCGAAGGGCACTGGCGACAGACACGGTATTATGCCTTTTTTCGAACGGCACAACGACGCTGCGGCCTTGTTTGGCGAGCCGCAGCGGCTTAATTGACGATCAAGTATGAGGAAGGGTTCATGCCGGCATGGCTGACCGTGGTAGGCATCGGCGATGACGGTTTTGCCGGTCTGGGGCGTCCGGCACGCCGCGCGCTGCTCGACGCGGCGGTGATATTCGGCGGCGAGCGGCATCTGGCCATGCTGCCCGCGCGTCTCGCCGCGCGGCGCGAAGCGTGGCCGCGCCCGTTCGACGTCGCCGCCGTGCTGGCGAGGCGCGACACCCCGGTGTGCGTGCTGGCCAGCGGCGATCCGATGCTGTTCGGAGTGGGTGCGACGCTCGCACGTCAGGTGCCCGCAGGCGAACTGCGTGTATTGCCCGCGCCGTCGTCGCTCTCGCTGGCGGCGGCACGTCTTGGCTGGCCGTTGCAGGAGGTTGCGGTGGTGTCAGCGGTGGGCCGTTCGCTCGCTACAGTGAACGCGCATCTGCACGCGGGTGCGCGGATTTTCATCCTGAGCGCCGACGGGAGCACACCGGCCGCGCTGGCGGCGCTGCTGACCTCGCGCGGTTTCGGGGCCACCCGCATGAGCGTGCTCGAGCACCTCGGCGGCGAGCGCGAACGCCGCCTCGATGGCCGCGCCGACGCGTGGTCCGGCGCAGCGGTTGCGGCGTTGAACCTGGTCGCACTCGAATGCTGCGCGGCCGACGGCGCACCGCGTTTGCCGCTCACCCCAGGCTTACCCGACGACGCGTTTCGCCACGACGGACAGTTGACCAAGCGCGATGTCCGCGCCATCACGCTCGCCCGTCTCGCACCGGCGCCCGGTGAACTGCTGTGGGATGTGGGCGCGGGCAGCGGTTCGATCGGCATCGAATGGATGCGCACGCATCCATCCTGCCGGGCCATCGCGATCGAGGCGCATCCCGAGCGGCAGCGGTTTATCGAACACAATCGCGACGCGCTCGGCGTGCCGGGTTTGCAACTGGTCGCGGGCAGGGCGCCTGAGGCGTTGCAGGGGCTGGCAATGCCCGATGCGGTTTTTATCGGTGGCGGCGTCACGGTGCCGGGTGTGCTCGATGCGTGCTGGGCTCAATTGCGGCCGGGCGGCCGCCTGATCGCGAATGCTGTCACGCTGCAGGGCGAGGCCGTGCTGATGGCGTGGCGCGAGCAGCACGGCGGCACACTGACGCGAATTGCACTCGCCGAGGCGCAACCGCTGGGGGGCTTCGATACGTGGCGGCAGGCGTTGCCGATTACTCTGCTGGAGGTTGGGAAGCCGGATAGCGAATCAGATACGGCGGCGGTATCCGGCGGATAGGACTCATCGAACGGCTCAGCGCAAGATTGCGTGGCTGGATCGGCCATGTTTGCTATGATGATGACGCTGGTCGAACGCGTGCAAATTCGCCGTGCCTCTGGTGACGAAGGACGAAAAAATTCGCGCCTACGCTCACGTCAAGACCGTTTGGTAGTGCTGGCGGCTTTTAAGAATGATGACCCGCATCCTCCTCCTCGGCGGCACCGGCGACGCTTTGCAAATCGCGCGTGCGCTCGGCCCCGAACATATCTATAGCCTCGCCGGAGTGGGCAAAGTCGCCTCCGGCCTGTCGTGCACGGTACGCGTGGGCGGTTTTGGCGGCGCGCAAGGCCTTGCCCGTTATCTCCATGACGAAGGCATCGGCCTGCTGGTCGACGCCACACATCCCTACGCCGCGCAGATCAGCGCCAACGCCTGGACCGCAAGCCGTGCCGCGAACGTGCCGTGCTGGGCGCTGCGCCGTCCCGCCTGGCAGCCGCAGCCCGGTGACGACTGGCGCATGGCCGGTAACTGGGCCGGCCTGATGGATGCGATGAAATCATTCGCGCGGCCGCTGTTCACGCTCGGCCGCGAACCGCTCGCGCATCTCGACGAAATTCCCGCGGGACAGTACTGGACGATCCGTTGCCTCGACGCTCACCCAGACACCCCCCGGGCACGCATCCTCGGCGCACGCGGACCCTTCACGCTGGACGGCGAGCGCGAGCTTTTCACCGCGAGCCGGACCGACGTGCTGATCAGCAAGAACAGCGGCGGCACGGCGACCGAAGCGAAGCTCGAAGTCGCCCGCGAGCGCGGCCTGCCGGTGATCATGCTGCGGCGTCCGGATTTACCCGCCGTCGAGCGTGAATTTACCCGCCCGGCGGATCTGCTCGACGCGCTGCGAAGCTTGCCGTCCTGACCGCACAATGGATGCTGCGCGAGGCGCCACTGCGGGCATCGGACCATCGAATCACGGAGTTTGCATGACAGTGTTTTTTATCGGCGCGGGGCCAGGCGACCCCGAACTCATCACGGTGAAGGGGCAGCGCCTCGTGCGCAGTTGCCCGGTGATCCTGTACGCCGGCTCGCTGGTGCCTGCGGCGGTGCTGGAAGGCCATGCCGCCGGGCAGGTCGTGAATACCGCCGAGCTCGATCTCGACCAGATCGTCGCCTTGCTCAAGGACGCGCATGACCACGGACACGACGTGGCGCGCGTGCATTCGGGCGACCCGTCCCTGTACGGTGCTATTGGCGAGCAGATTCGCCGTTTGCGTGAATTGAGGATTCCCTATGAAATTGTCCCCGGTGTCACCGCGACGGCGGCATGCGCGGCGACGCTCGGTTGCGAGCTGACGCTGCCCGACGTTTCACAGACGCTGATCCTCACGCGCTTTGCCAGCAAGACGTCCATGCCGGAAGGCGAGCAGCTAGGCGAGCTGGCGCGGCATCGCGCGACCATGGCGATTCATCTGGGGGTGCGGCATCTGGCACGCATCGTCGAGGAACTGCGCCCGCACTACGGCGACGCGTGTCCGATTGCGGTGATCTACCGGGCGAGCTGGCCGGATGAGGAAAAGGTCACGGGGACGCTGGCCGATATTGTCGGCAAGGTGCAGGGCACGCAGATCGAGCGCACCGCCCTGATTCTGGTGGGGCGGGTGCTGGCAGCGGAGGGATTCGCAGATTCGACGCTGTACGCGAAGGGCGCCTGAGCGACACCTTGCGCGAGGCGTTCCACGCTTGCGAACACTCAAGCGCAAGCGTGGACTGTCATACACTCAATGCACGTGCGTCTGCGCGTGCGACTCGCCGCTCGTGCGCGGTTGCGTGACTGCGCTGACCACCACGAACACGACGATATTCAATGCCAGCGCAACGAAGCCGATGTTCACGTCCTTGGCGGCATCCGGCAGGAACGGGAACAACTGGCCCATGCTGAGATGCATCAGCGTGGTCGCCGCCACGACCGCCACGCCGGCCAGAATGCCGCAGAACGCCCCCTGTTTGGTCGCCCGGTTATGTGGCGCGAGACTGCATATCATGGCCGGGAATAGCTGCGTGACGAAGTTATAGCCCATCAGCAGCAGCGCGACGATGGTCTCGCCGCCGTGCAGCGTGAAGGCCACCGCTACCAGCGCCACGACAGGCACCAGCATGCGGGCCAGGCGGGTCACGCTCGCATCGCTGGCATCGCGCTTGAGCAGGCCGCGGTACACGTCGTTGGCCAGCAGCGTCGAGGCCGTGTTGAGGATCATCGAGCCCGGCACCAGTGCGGTCAGCACGCCCGCACCGCCGATTACGCCGACGAACCACGGATCGAAGGTCTGCAGTGACAACCTGAACAGCGACAGGTCGATATCGCCGCCTTTCAGGCCGGGCACTTTCAGCACGGCCGCGAAACCGACGAAGAACACGAACAGCAGGATCAACTGGTAGAGCGGCAAAACCATCGCGTTGCGGCGGAAAATCCGCTCGTCCTTCGCGGTGAATACCGAGCCGAACGTATGCGGCCACATGAAAAAGCCCAGCGCGGTGAGCAGCACGGTCGACTGGAACCAGGTCACGCTCGAGCCCTTGGCGGGGAAGGTGAGAAAGCCCGGTTTGGCCGCTTCGATCGTATGGAACATGTCGCCGAGTCCACCGTAGTAGTGGATCGGCAGATAGATGCCGAGAAACAGCACCACCGCCAGAATCAGCGTGTCCTTGACGACCGAGTTCCAGGCCGAACCGCGCACGCCTGACACGATCACATAGCAGGTGACCACCGCGGCGCCGATCCAGATTGCCGACGTTGACGGGATCGCGCCATACGATGCGGTTGCGACGATGATGCCAAGCCCCTTCAGTTGCAGCACCAGATACGGAATCAGCGCGGCCACGCCGACCAGCGCGACCAGCACGCCAAGCGCCGGGCTATCGTACTTGCGTGAAAAGAAGTGCGGCTGCGACACCAGCCGCTGGCTTTTCGCATAGCGCCAGATGGGCGGCAGCATCCAGTACGAGAGGATGTAGGCGAGCGAACCATACGCGAGGATGTAATAAACCGGCGCACCCTTGCCGTAAGCGAAACCACTGCCGCCGAGAAAGGTAAACGTGGTGTAGATTTCGCCCGCCATCAGCAGGAACACAAAGGCGGTGCCGAAGCTGCGCCCGCCGACGGTCCATTGCTCGAGGCTCATGTCGTGGCCGCGCCGTGCGCGCAAGCCAAGCAGCAGTGCGACGACCGTCACCGCGGCGATGATAAGCAGGGCGCTGCTCATGAGCGGGCCTCCTCGGTATCGGCGGGCGCTTGACGGTTACTCGGATCGAGCCGGTAGATGAGAGCCATGATGAGCGAGATGAGGATCACCCACAGGACGATCCAGGCAAGCACGAACGGCATGCCCAATACCAGCGGCTCGACACGATTGACAAACGGCACGCCGAGCAGAATGCCGATGAACGGCAGCACGGCGAGGAAACGAAAGTACATGGGGGGCGACTCCTCGAACGGGTGGGTGCGTCTGGTGAAGCCTGTCTTCCGTCCCGACTTTATGCCTGATAGGTCTGTTCCGTAAAGGCCGTCAAAAAAAATGTAGGTGGCTTGAAAGCCAGCCAGGGGTTTGACCCAGGCGCGCTTCTTCGATGTTGCATTGCGTCAGCGCTTCGCTTCGTGGATAGTGTCGGACGAATGCCGCGTCACGCTATGATGCGGCATCGGGCTCCCGCCGGGAACCATCAGCCGTCGTTCGACACGGATCGCAAACATGGTGGAAAGTCTGATCTCGGACATTCTGTTTGGATTTACCGGATTGATCAGCATCATCAATCCATTCGGTATTGCCTTCGTTTTCCTTGACCGGACTGCGTCGCTGACCACTGAAGAACGCACCGTGCTCGCCCGCAAGGTCGCCATCAATGTACTGTGCGTGCTGCTCGTGGCGTTTTTCCTCGGCACTCCGGTGCTGCACTTCTTCGGCATCTCCATGGAGGCGCTGCGCATTGGCGGTGGCCTTGCCGTGGCGGTGAGCGGCTGGAACATGCTCAACGCGCCGGACACGCCGCCCGCCGAATCTGCCGTTAAACGCGTCGATGCGGAGAACGCTACCTCGAGAGCGTTTTTCCCGCTTACCGTCCCGTTGACCACCGGCCCCGGCTCGGTTGCCACGGCCATCGCGCTCAATGCCAACCGGACCCACAAGCTCTCGGAGTTCGTGCTGTCGAGCATTGCGTCAGTCGCGATCTCGATCATTGTGGCCATCGTGGTCTATATCACCTATAGCCGCGCTGTCATTTTTGCCCGCTATCTTGGCGTCGAGGGCACCAAGGTGGCCATGCGGGTGTCGTCCTTTCTGCTGCTGTGCATTGGCGTGCAGATCATATTGACCGGGTTTTCCGAGTTCCTGATTCCTATTGCGCAGTTGCAGCTTAAATAGCTGCGTCAGGAAAGGCTTATGCTTTGGATTCGCCCGAGGTTCATGCTGCAGTAGGCGTCGCTGCTGCGGCTGCTGATAAAAGTACTACCTGAGGAGGTCCCTCATGTGCCGCTGGCTTGCCTACACCGGAAACCCCGTTCAACTCGAAACGGTGCTGTTTCGCGCCAAACACTCGCTGATCGATCAGAGCCTGCACTCGCGCTACGGCCAAACCACCACCAATGGCGACGGTTTCGGCATCGGCTGGTACGGCCGTCCCACGGACATTCCGTTCCGCTACCGCTGCATGCAGCCGGCCTGGAGCGACCGGAACCTGCGCGAAGCGGCCCGGGCGATCCACTCGCCGCTGTTCGTCGCCCACATCCGCGCAGCCACCGATACCCCGGCTCAGGAAACCAACTGCCACCCGTTTCGCTACGGGCGCTGGCTGTTCGTCCATAACGGCCTCGTGCGCAAATACCCGTCGGTGCGGCGCGAGCTGATGCTGGCGATCAAGCCGGAACTGTTCCCGTCAATCGAAGGCTCGACCGATTCGGAGGTGCTGTTTTTCCTCGCGCTGACCTTCGGTCTCGAGCACACGCCGGTGACGGCGCTGGAACGGATGGTCGCCTTTGTCGAAGCCACCGGCCGCAAGAACGGCGTCGAACAGCCGCTGAACATGACCGTCTGCGCGACGGACGGCGAGCAGATCATCGCCGTGCGTTACTCCAGCGAGCACCAGTCGCGCTCGCTGTTTCATAGCACCTCGTTTCACCACCTGCACGAGCTGTATCCGCACGACCCGCGAATCGTCGCGGCGGGCGTCGATGCTTTCCTGGTCTTGTCCGAGCCGCTGGTCGATCTGCCCGGCTGGTGGGAGGAGATTCCGGAGAGCACCGTGGTGGTCGCGCGCCACGGCGAAATCGAACAGTACGCGTTCGAGCCGCATCTGGCCTGAAGGCACGGCGGCGCGCCCGATTGGCGAGCCCGGCTCAACTCCGCTGAAGGCGGCCTAACGCCGCCCGTAAGCTACCGCATCCGCTGCATTCACCGCATCCGGCGCTGCCTCGCCCACCTTGAAGGCAGCCACAGCCGCTTGCAGCTGGCGCGCCTGGTCTTCGAAGGACTGTGCCGCAGCCGCGGCTTGTTCGACGAGCGCCGCATTCTGTTGCGTTACGTTGTCCATCTGTGTGACGGCCAGATTGATCTGCTCGATCCCCTGGCTTTGCTGGCCCACCGCCGCCGCGATTTCCTGCACGATGGCGGTCACTCGCGCCATGGCGGTTTGCGCTTCCTGAATCGTCGTACCGGTCCTTTCCACCAGTTCGGCGCCCACGCCGACCTTGTCCACGGCGTGCTGGATCAAGCCGCGAATTTCCTTCGCGGCGCTCGCGCTGCGCTGCGCGAGATTGCGCACCTCGCCGGCCACCACCGCGAAGCCGCGGCCTTCTTCGCCGGCGCGCGCCGCTTCGACGGCGGCGTTCAGCGCAAGAATATTGGTCTGGAACGCGATGCCTTCGATCACCGCGATGATGTCCACCATCTTCTGCGATTCGTCGGAGATGTCGCGCATGGTGGCGACCGCTTCGACCACCATCGCGCCGCCGCGGTCGGTGACCTGCGCGGCGCTGGTGGCAAGCTGGCTCGCGCTGCGGGCGTTTTCCGCCGTTTGATGGACCATCGAGGTCATCTGCTCGAGGCTCGATGCGGTTTGCTGCAACGCCGCCGCCTGGCTTTCGGTGCGGGCCGAGAGGTCCGCGTTGCCGCTGGCAATTTCGCGCGCGGTGATGGCCACGTGATCGGCCACGCCGCGTATCTCGCCGATGGTGCGCTTGAGTGCGTCGCGCATGCGGCGGATGGTTTGCATCAGGCTATCGGTGTCGTTTCTGCGGGTACGGATGGGCACCGCAAGGTTGCCCGACGCAATCGCTTCGGTGACGTCGGCGGCATCATGCGGATCGCCGCCAATCGTGCGTTCGATACTGCGATTGGTGAGCGCCACCAGCAGGGCCAGCAGCAGCGCCAGCACGAGGAACACGCCGCCTGCCGCGTACAGCGAGTTGTGGAACGCGGCGGCGATATCGTCGGTATAGGCGCCGGTTGCGATGATCCAGTCCCATGGCGCGTAGCGCACTACGTAGCCGAGCTTGTCGACCGCGTTGGCCGCGCTCAGGTGCGGCCGCGGAAATACGTAGTCGACGAAGCCGCCTTGCGGCGCCTGCGCAGCCGAGGCGAAGCTCACGTAATGATGGCGGCCATCGGCATCGGCGGCATCGCTCAGGTCCTTGCCTTCCATCGCCGGCTTCATCGGGTGCATCACCATCTGCGGCCGTGAGTTGATGACGAGAAAGTAGCCGTCCTCGCCATAACGGATGCCGCGCAAGCGTTCGAGCGCCTGCTGGCGCGCCTGAGCTTCGGTGAGTTTGCCGGCCTGCGCCAGCGCCGCGTACTCCTCGACAATCGACAGGCCGATATGCGCAACGTTGACCAGGTCGTTCTTGCGCTCGTCGATGCGGGTTTGATACGACAAATAAGCCGCCGAGACCGATACCAGCAGCAGGGCGGTCAGGCTGACGAGGAGCGGCAGCCAGAGTTTTTGCTTGAATCCGAGCTTGCGCATTCACACTCCGTGAAAGGCCTGTTGGGTACGTCAGGCCTTGTACTTTCGGCGCGGGGCGGCGCCTCCCATCCTGCGCCGCTGCGGCACTGCAGCAGCGAGCCCAAGGCTCTCTCACCCAATTATCGGCATTCCCGGACTGAAGATTTCTAGAGTGAAACCCTCGGTAAGCGAAGGGTGCTATTCAATGAGCATGGAGAAAGGCGGTGAAAGTCGATGCGTTCAATCAAGCGAATCTCAGGCCGCAGATCGATATGCAATCCTGATCGATGCAGTGCTCCGTTGCGACAGTGTTTCCCAGCGCAACGTTGGCCGCGGCTGCACCCGGGGCGTTCGAGGCGCCCGCTCATGGCGCCGCGCTCACGCTGATCCGTCTTGCAGGGGACATGACAACCCTGCAAGACGAGCGCGGCCCCGGTTCGATCTGCTCGCGCCTCGCGTCGATATGTCTGCCGGTCGCTCAAGCGTCCTCCAACGACGCACATCACTGGTCCGGGCGAGTGATCCCGCAGGCGAGCGCAGCAGGCTCGGGCGTGCAGATCACAGGAGCGCTGTCGGCGGGCGGACCGATCGGCACGACGCTGCGCGAGTCGCTCGCGCACGCCGGTTTCATTGCGCGGCGTCGGGCCGGCGGGCGCCGGCGTGTCGATGCAGGGGAGGTCATCGCGCGATCACCACATGTATCGCGCGCCGAGCAGTCCGTCGAAACTGCGGTAACCTCCATCGCCCTGCTGGAATCCGAGGTGTCCCCAGACCCGCCATTGCTTTGCCAACTGGGCCTGCAGCCCCACCTTCAGCTCCGCCCGGTTTTTCGGGCCGTCCTGCGTGATGACGGTATTGTCGAAGGCAATCGCATTGCCGCTCGAGTTGTGCCACCAGTTGACTTCGATAAAGGGCAGCCAGGCCGGCGCCGTGCTCGACCCGGGCGCGTGAAACAGACGGGCGCCCAGCCGCGTGATCAGCCCGCCGCTGTCCTCGCTATGGACAACCGTGCCGTTGCTTTCGGTATGGTCGTCCATCTGGTAGCCCGAGTAGATGAACTGGACCTGCGGTTCGAGAAGCACGGGGCCGGTGCTGGTATGCCCGAGCATGAACGCCCAGCCGCCCTCCACCGATCCGGACCAGACCTGGCTGCTGTAGCTTTCGCCGCTCAAACCGCTGCCGTTGACTGTATTGTCGTAGTGCGTGTACTGCACCCAGCTATCGACATACGGGCCGTCGGAACCCGCTGCGTTGCCGTGCCAGGTGCCGTATATGCCTGCATTGGTGCCGTTGACATAGCTGCGCGCCGTAGCGGGGTTGCCCTGCGAACTGGAGTCGGTCGTAGCCGATCCGTAGCCGGCCATGATGCCGGCCTGCCACCGCTGATTGTTCGCCACGCGATGAAACAGGTCGATGCCTGCCTGGACGAGCGCCGAGTCGGTCGCTTCAGCGACCAGTCCTCCCGCCGCCTGACTGTCGACGCGGCCACCGGTAGCGCGTACCCAGGCCGTCGGCGCGTCGCCCGCGGCGCCATCCGTGCCAGCGGGGTCGGGAAGTCCGGCCCGGTCATGCAAGGTATGGATAAACATGTCCTGCGCAGCCACCTGGTTGCTGAGGTAACCGCCTGTTTCCGGACGCGGCACAGGCTCGGGGGAGGGGCCCAGCGAAAGCGAGCGCAGGTACCAGTCGCCATCGTCGGGCGTATTGATGCCCCCTTTGTACAGGTCATACTGGTAGGCGCCTGCAACCACCCGTCCATTTAGCGAAAACACGCCGTTTGACTGGCCGTCGACCTGAATGATCTGGATGCCGTTGGCCGTCTCTCCGCCTTCGCCGCCAGCATTCTGGACTGCTACTGAAGTTTGCCCGGTGGTGTTGCCGCGCACGACAAGGCGATCGGTCGGGGACGGGTCGCCGCCCAGCGCGGTACTCAGGCTCAGCAGACCGTTGTTGCCGGTGTAATTGCCCGCAACGGTCAGCGTGCTGGCCGGGGTTGGACTGGCCATACGGATTTCTCCACTGTTGACCAGTTGTCCTCCCACCGTGAAACTGCCGGCGCCTGCGCCGGAGAAACCGGGGGCTGCGTCGGCGACGGCCAGCAAGCCGTTGTTGGTCACGTTGCCGCCCACGCCGCCATAACCGCCCAGCGTCGCGCCCTGGGCTACCGTCACCTGTGGCGTGCCGGCGAGTTGCGCGCCATTGCTGAGCAGCAGCGCGCCGGCGGCGATCGTGGTGGCGCCGGTGTAGCTGCTGTCCCCGGAAAGGATCAGGGGGCCAGCCCCCGTCTTGTTCAGGCCGCCGCTGCCGCTGATGATGCCGCCGAAGGTGGTGCTGGCCGTGTTGTTGGCCGTCAGGGTCGCGGTGCCCAGCGAGACGTTGCCGGAGCCGGTCAGGTTGTTCGCCTGCTGGTCGAAGCTGTTCAGGTCGAGCAATGCGCCCGCGGCGACCGCCACCTGCGAACTGCTGGCAAAAACGTTGGCGGCGCCGGCCTGCAGCGTGCCGCCGTCGATCAGGGTGGCGCCCGTGTAAGTATTGGCCCCGGAGAGCTGCAGCGTGCCGGCGCCGGCCTTGGTGAGCGTCTTGCCGTCCCAGCCGGTGGCGGGATTGGCCGGCTGGTCGGCGAGCGGGACGTCCATATTGAACGAATCGGCGGCGCTGGAGAGCGTAAAGACACCATTGGCTGCTTGCGGCGTTGTGCTCAACGCCGCGTACCATGTCAGTCCTACCCCAACCTTATAGTCTTGCGCGGTGTACGCCGAAGTCAGGGTCAGGTAGTCCGCCGGACCGGCCGAACCGCCGATCCAGACGGTCGAGAAGGCGCCGCTCAGCCCGCCGGGCGCCGTCGTATGGATCTCGGTAAAGACGCTGGAAGCAAGCTGCGAGGCGCTCTCGGCTGGCGTTGCCGTGTAGCCCGCCAGGTTGAAGGTGGTGCCGCTTCCAATTGTCGCCGTGCTCGCCGTCACGGGAGGCGAGGCGTTGCCCGCCACGCTGTCGAGCGTGCCGTTCATCGTGAACTGGTTGCCTGCTACGAGCGTGGCCCGGCCCAGCACCGCGGTGGTGGCGCCCGCCGCGGTGGCGTAGTTGCCGGCGGTGTTGAACGTGCCGCTCTGGGCGAGCAGCAGCGTGCCGGCGTTGACCGAGACATTGCCCTGGGTCGATCCGGTCCCCGTCAGGATCGTGGTTCCGGTGCCGTCCTGCAGCATCGTCCCGCTGCCGGTTATCTGGTTGTTGAAGATCGCGCTGTCGCTGCGGTTGAATTCGAGCAGACCGTTGTTGACGATATTGCCTGTCACGCTGCCGCCCGCGCCGCCCGTGCCCAATATCAGTTCGCCGCCGCTGGCGATCGTGGCGCCGCTGCCCGGGCTGTTGAGAAGCGTGCCGCCCAGCGTCAGGTGGCCCAGGATACTCTCGGTCGCGGCGGAGCTGCCGCTCATGGTGACGTTGCCGCCCAGCGTCCAGTTGCTGCCGGACGTGAGCGTCAATTGAGCGAAGCCGGTTGAAAGCGAAGCGGAGGTGAAATTGCCGTTTTCGGTATCCGTACCGGTCAGCGTGAGGGTATTGCCGGGGGAGATGCTGAGGATCGATTCGTTGTTCGCGCCGCTCAATGCGGAACCGGTGCCCAACGTTACGCTGTTGTCCTTCCCGCCTAACTGGATGGCCGCCGCCGATGCACTGGAGATCTGGCCATTGTTGGTGATCTGACCATAGCTGATGTCGACACCCGGTGCCAATGTGCTCGAGATCGCCCCATTGTTGACGAGCGTGCCCGTGTAGTCGAACTGGACACCCGGCCCGAGGGTGCCCCGAATGACACCGGTGCTGCTGTTCGTCACGTTCACCGCGGTAGTGGTGGTGGCCACCACGCCCTCATGGTAGCTGTTGATCGTCCCGTCGTTGTTGATCGTCACGGAACCGCTGACCACCGCTATGCCCACGCCATAGCTCGAGCCGTTCACACCCGAGCGGATCGATGCGCCCACATGGTTGTTGACGGTTACCGTTCCCGTGGAGTCCAGGTAAATGCCGTCGGCCGTCAAGCCGACCGGCCCGGCAGTGCCGCCGTTGAGCGTGCCGAAATTGTCAATGGTGCCGCTCGTTGTACCGCCGTATGCAATGGCGTGGCTCGCCTGCACACTGATATCCCCCATGTTGGTCACGTTGTTGTTGCTGCCGCCACCATTCATGAACACGCCGTATGTATTGCCGGAGATGCGGCCGGTGGCCTGATTGATCAGCGAACCGCTCACGTCGAAGCGGATTCCTGCGGCCTGATTGTTTACCGAACTGATGATCGTTCCTGCGTTTATCAACGTGACGGGAGCTATGCCTTCGACGTTTATTGCATTTCCGATAGTGGTCGATACCATTGAACCGGCGTTGAGCTGATAGCTGGTATCTGTCGAGAGCGTTTGCGTTGTCGTGCTCGAATTCAGTACCGTCAACGCGTAAATGGGCGGTGCGACGCCTATCAGGATTGCCGCGGAAATGGGGCGCAGCGCATGCTTGCCACGCAATGAACGGCCTGCTGTGCGACGTATTTCGTTCATGTCGTTTGTCTCATTGACTGTTATTCGAAGTTATCGACACATGCACCGTGAAGACGGCGGAATGAAGCGTCTGCGCCCGACTTCGGGCCTGCGCTTTGCCGCACGAGACCGGAGCAGTGCTTTTTTTGCAATGCCAGCCTCGTTTGTTTCAAATAATGTTTGTAATCCTTATTATTTCAACGATTCAAGTATGAGCCGGATGTCCCGTTCCGGCAACGTCCATGTGGCTCGTCAATATGGCTCGTCAATATGGCGCGTCCGGGTGCCCTGCGGCGCCGCAGCGCTTCAGGATTTCGTACGGCAAATTTTCGAACGGCAAATGGACCGGTTCGGCCGTCCAGGCGGACCAACTGCTCGCATTGCGCGACGTCGCCCGGACTATTGCCGGGTTCATCGATAATAGAGCTTTCGCGCGATTATCCGGAGCCGACCATGCCGCCCCTCGTAGAAGCCTTCTTCGATCAGACCACCTCCACCGTGACCTACGTGGTGCACGCGGGCGAGGGTTCGGCCTGTGCAGTGATCGATCCGGTGCTCGATTACGATCCGAAGTCGGGCCGTACTTCGACGGTGTCTGCGCAGCGCGTAGTCGACTTCGTTCGCCAGCACGGGCTGCGGGTGGAGTGGCTGCTCGAGACGCATGCGCATGCCGACCATCTCTCCGCTGCGCCGTTTCTGAAACAGACGCTCGGCGGCCGCACGGCGATTGGCGAGAACATTCGCGCCGTGCAGCGCATATTTAAAGGCATATTCAATCTTGGCGTGGAAGTCCAGCCCGACGGCACGCAGTTCGATCATCTGTTCGCCGCGGACGAAACGTTCGCGATCGGCTCACTGACGGCGCGCGCGCTCCACGTGCCCGGTCATACGGCGGCTGACCTGGCTTACCAGATCGGGGACGCGGTGTTTGTCGGCGATACGCTGTTCATGCCGGACGTGGGCTCGGCACGCTGCGATTTTCCAGGCGGCGACGCGCGGACGCTCTACCACTCCGTGCGCAAGCTGCTTGCGTTGCCTGCGCATACACGGCTCTTCATGTGCCACGACTATCCGCCCGCCACGCGCGAGCCTCAGTGGCTCACTACCGTCGCCGAGCAGCAGCGCAGCAACATACATCTGCACGACGGTGTGACGGAAGAAGAGTTTGTGGCAATGCGCACGGCGCGCGACCTCACGCTCGGTATGCCGACGCTGATCCTTCCGGCAATCCAGGTCAATATCCGCGCCGGGGCGCTACCGGCGGCGGAGGATAACGGCGTGCGCTATCTGAAGATTCCGCTGAATGCACTGTGAGGGCGCCTTGTACGCGCGACCAGGCATGGCTGACGCGCGATTGACCAGCCACGTATACCCCACGAAGGCGGCTAGCGTTTAAGCAACATCGCGCTCAGCACGGAGAAGACCGTCGAGGGCAGTTCGGCCAGCCGGCTCACGACCACATTGTGTGGATAAAACGCCTCCACCGCGTCCGTGAGCACGCCGATCCCCACCAGTTCGATGCCGCGCTTCTGGATGGCGGCGACCCGTTCGCGCAGATCGCTGCGCAACACGAGCGGGTCGCCGTCGCCGGTCGCCGGATAGCCGTCGGAGAACACCATCAGGATGCGCCGCTCGGCAGCGTGATCCGCCAGGCGGGTCGCGGCCCAGGCGAGCGCCTCGCCGTCGGGGTTTTCGTGGCCGCAGTCGATGCCCGTCAACCCGCTCAGATCCGCCAAGCCGAAGCGCTTGTAGACCTGCAGATCGAGCCGCTCGACGAGGCGGTTGTAGCGGTGCAGATCGGCGCCGGCGGCACGCTGGCGCTCGTATAGCTGCTTCATCTGCGGTGACTCGATCGAACTGTAGCCGAGCACCTCGCAATCGAAGCCCAACTGCGTCAACGCATCGCCGAGCGCCGCCGCGCATAGCTGCGCCAGTTCGATCTTGCGCCCGGCCATCGAGCCGCTGCGGTCGATCAGCAAGGTGACCGCAACGTCGCGTCCTTTGGTCGCCCGCTTCACCTTGAACGGCGTGCGATAGCCGGGCGAGGTGGCAAGCTTCGCCAGCGAAGGCGTGTCAATCTCGCCGCGCTCCTGCTCGCGCCGCCAGCGCGTGCGTTCGTCGGCGCTGAGGGCGCGTTCGAGCTTTTCCTTGAGCTGGGCGGTTTCGGCACGGGCCCGCGTGCGCAACTCGCGCCATGCGGCCAGGTCGCCGCGCCCGGTCTGGTCGTTGACGACGTCGAATTCGGTGGCGAGCGGGATCGACATCACCATGCGCGCGGAAGCGCGCAGCGTTTGCGTCGTGCTGTCGGCGCGGGCCGCGGACGGTTGCGCGTCGGCGAGCGCGTGGCCCATGCCGGCGCCGTTCAGCGCTTCGGCACTGCCGGCCGGTTCAGAGGGGGAGGGTGCCGCGCTTTCTTCGCTCGCGCGGGTGCCGTCGCTTTCGAACGGCTCGAACGTTGCATGCAGCGGATCGGTGTCGATGTCCTCGACGGTGCCGGCGGTGAACATCATGTTGTTGACGTCACCCGCCGAGAGCGCGCGAACCCGCGCGAGGATCGCCTGCGCCGCCGCGATACTGTCCGCGGTCGAGCGGCTGCGGCCTGCGCGCTCCAGCAGATCCTGCGCGGCCACGAGCGCAGCCGAAAGCGAGTGGCTTGCCTCCGCGCCGCTGGCAGGTTCATCCCACAACGCACGTTCCACACGCCAGACGAAACGGTCGCGCCAGCGCAGCCGATTCCACTTTTGCTGCGTGCGCGCGGCGGCATGCGCGCGCAGCTTGCCGATAAACCAGCGCGCGCCGGGATACTCGTCGAGCAACTGGGTACACACGCGATGGTCTTCGATCACTTGCGCCAGACTGGCCGCGACGCCCTGCGGCAACGCTTCGAGTTGCGGCAGCGCGGAATGTTTGGCGCGCGCCACCAGCAGGTCCAGATAGCCGACCAGCACGTCGGTGGAGAGGCTGTCGCCGACCTCGTAGTCGGGAATCACAATGCGTCCCTGTTCGACCCGCGGCCCATCCGGGCTGAACACGACGCTCACGCCGTATTGTCCCGTGAGGACGCGCGCAATCTTGCTGAGCGCGGATTCGAACTCGAAGCCTTTGGCGTCGCGCGCCGGGTGCATTGCGCTCACTCCGCGGGTGCGATGTGATGACGAATGATGCCGCGGATCAGCGTGGCGTCTTCCGGGCTCACCTTGGCGTAGATAGCGGGGCCGGCGGCGCGTTCGGGGTCGCCGGTGCGCAGCATCAGTTCGGCCCAGTCGAGCAGGCGCCGTGTCGAAAATGCGCTGGACAGGTCCTCGCGCGCGAACGCCGCCCGGCAGTCGGCCGCGATCGCTGCAAGCGTGGTGGCGAGGGGGCGCGTCATATGCGGCGCGAGTGTGCGCAGCAGCACGTCGGTTTCTTCGGCCGGCGACAGATAGTCGAGCAGGTACACACGCCAGCGGTCGAGAAAGGCTTCGTTCATCAGATTCGCGCCTTGATACAGATGGCGGAACTGGCTCATTGCGCCAACTGCGTTCGCCGTGGCGAACAACCGGAACGCCGGATGCGGCGCGACCACCTCGTTGCCTTTTTCCTTCAGTGTGAGCCGGCCATGCGGTTCGAGTACCGCAGTCAGCGCAGCGAGAATGGACGGCTCGGCGAAGTCGATCTCGTCGACAATCAGCCAGAGCCCTTCGCGCATCGCCGTGGGCAAGACGCCGTCGACCCAGAGCGTTTCGCCGCCCTTGACGGTCCAGAAGCCGACGAAGTCGCCGACTGTCGTCTGGCCGTTCATGTTGGAGCGCACCACGCCATGACGGGCCCGCGCCGCAACCTGCTCGATCAGGCTGGTCTTGCCCGCACCGGTGTGGCCGATCAGCATGACCCGTTTGTTCTCGACGATATCTTCGACGATGTCGTTAAAGCGCGCCGAGAACAGATACGCCGGGTTGACGCGCGGCACCAGCGGGCCGCCGGCGCCACATGGCACAGCGACTTCGCCGATGAGCACGGTGGCAGCGCTGTTTGTTATCGAGGCTGGCCCTGGGTGGCCGGGTTCAGTGTTGGCATATCCTTCATCCGGGCCCCTGGCTTCTGCCGCACGCGGAGCGGCACGCCGTTTTTGCGCCGCAGCGCGTTGCAGCTCAGGCATGAACGCCGCCCGTTGCTGCGCATCCGCTTGCGGCGCCGAACCGCGCGCCTCGAAAGCAAACCCTTCGCGATGCCACTTCTTCAGCTTGGCGCGCAGATTCTCCGCGTCGACCACCAGATCGATATCGACCGCAGCGTTGCCCTCGGCGGGCTGAACGGCGTGTTCGAGGCGATAGGTTTGTGGTCTATCCGCCACGGTGACGCGCCACCATTCGGCGCCGGTGTCGGTGTTGCGCAGGTACAGGCCAAGGTGTTCGTCGTCGGTCAGGTCAGGGGCATTCATCGGAGGGCGCCAAGCGGGTTTAGCCGTGCAGGCCGGGAGCAAACGCTTATCTTAGCGCGGACCTGCGGCGCGGCGCATCCAGAAATGCTTCGCGCAAGGCAGACGTTCACGCTGTATGTCGAGTGCAACAGCGTCAAATAGTAATTGCCATAAGCGAAATATACGGTTAAACCTGTATCACCTATAGTGCGAGCGCTTTTGCAAGTGTTTAAAAGAACCACTATCCGGCCGTCGCTTAAAGCAATTCCAACAGTTAAGCCTTAATCGGGTGCGCCCGTTACTGCGTGGGCTACTGCGTGGCGCAGTGCATGGTTTTCGCAATTCACGGATTCATTCGCAATCAGCGTATCCCGCGTCGCAAAAGACGGCCCGCACACGGGCGAAACCACGATATGGCATTCGACACGACAATGAAACTACGTACAAAACTAATGACCACCTTGCTGGTGGCAAGCCCTCTCGCGCATGCACAATCGAGTGTCGTTCTCTATGGCCGCATGGATGCCGGCGTGCAATACCTGAACCATGTCAGCACCGCCAATGGCGGCACGGCGACCAGCTGGAGCGCCGAAGGCGGCGACTGGGGCACCAGCATGCTGGGCTTCAAGGGCAATGAGGATCTGGGTGGCGGCCTGAACGCAATCTTCACCCTGGAAACCGGCTTGCAGGCGATTAACGGCACGACGAGCGGCGGCCGGATGTTTTCACGCCGGGCATTCGTTGGCCTGAAAAGCGATCAGTGGGGCACGCTGCAGGCCGGCCGCAATCTGTTTATCGACAGCGACGGCGTGTGGGAATTCGACCCGATGGTGCAGCAGGCGTTTTCGTCGGCTTCGCTGGTACGCGGGCGCAACTGGCAGCAGACCAGCAACAACATCGAATATCACAGCCCGGTCTTTGCCGGCTTTGACGTGCAAGGCCAGTACGCCTTCGGCAATCAGGCGAACGGCTTTAATAACGGCGCGCCCGGCGAGTTCGGCCGCTCGGACGGCGTGATGCTTTCGTACCACTCGCAGTTGTTCGACGTGCGCGGCATCTACGATGAACTGCGCGACAACAACGGCCAGTTCACCAACATCTTCACCAGTTCGCGCGAGTTCTTCGTTGGCGCGAACGTGCACTTCGATTCGATCAAGATCCAGGGCGCCTACACGCATTACTCGGCGCCGGATACGCCGGCCGGACTGGCGGACAGCGCCAACTACTACTGGCTCGGTGCAACGTATTCAGTGAACCGGGCCTGGGCCGTGACGGCCGCGGGCTTCTACGTGAACGTGGGCGACGGTGGCGGCGATACGACGCACGATCCGTCCGGCCACGCCACCCTGTACACGCTCAGCACGACCTACAACCTGACCAAGCGGACCTTCCTCTACGGCACGCTCGCTTATGTGGACAACGGCAAGCAGGCCGACTTCTCGCTGCTCGCCAATCCGCGCGAAGGCAGCTCCAGCACGAGTCCGCTGCAGGGCGAATCGCAGACGGGCGCATACGTCGGCATCATGCATCAATTCTAAGGACTGGCAGCGGCGCGGGCGAGGCTGCCCACACGGTTCGTGGTGTCATCGTTGCGGCGGGGCGGTTGAGTCTGTATGGTGGAGAGACCATATGCGCTCAGCGGGGCTGGATCTGTGCCCGGCTCTTTCACCATTCCGCTGGGGCGCGCCCAACCTCAAGGACGCCGAATGACTTCAGAAGCTGCACCGCCGCCAGATGCATCGCCGGGATCGCCCGCGCCGCAGCAAGCCGGGGGCGTCTTGCGTACCGACGTCCTGATCGTCGGCGCCGGGCCGGTCGGCCTGTTTGCCGCGTTCGAGGCGGGCGTGATCGGCCTGTCGTGCCAGATTGTCGACGCGCTCGAACGGGTGGGCGGTCAATGCACGGAGCTGTATCCCGACAAGCCGATCTACGATATTCCCGCCATTCCTTCATGCACGGCCCGCAATCTGGTCGAGCGTCTGCTGGAGCAATGCCGGCCGTTCGATGTGCCGATCCATCTGGGCCAGCGCGTCGACACCGTCGAGCAACGCGAGGACGGCCGCTGGACTGTCAAAACCAGTCAAGGCCTCGAATTCGATGCGGCCGCCATCATGCTGGCGGCCGGCAACGGCGCGTTCGCGCCGCAACGCCTTGCGCTGGAAGAAGCCGTGCCGCTGGAAGGTCGGCATGTGCATTACAGCGTGCGCAACCTCGCCGACTTCGCCGGCAAGAACGTAGTGGTAGCGGGTGGCGGCGATTCCGCGCTCGATTGGGCGCTGGCGCTGCGCTCGGTGGCGGGCAAGCTCACGCTCGTGCATCGGCGCAATGGCTTTAGCGCTGTGGACTCGAGTGTCGAGAAGATGCGGCGTGCGGTAGAAGCCGGCGAGATGGACTTCATGGTCGGGGCAATCGCCGGCCTGCATGCGACGGACGGCAAGCTCGAATCAATCGAGATCCGGCAGATAGGCGGCGCCACGCAACTCGAGGCCGAGCATATCGTGGCGCTGTACGGACTCGTCGCCGACCTCGGGCCGATCGCGGACTGGGGGTTGAGCCTGCACGCGGGGCGCGTCGACGTCGATACGTCGAACTACGAAAGTTCGCGCCCCGGCATCTTTGCGGTGGGCGATATCGCCAACTATCCCAACAAGCAGAAGCTGATACTGTCCGGTTTTCACGAGGCGTCGCTGGCGCTGCGTAAAGCGTATACGTATGCGTATCCGGAGCAAAAGCGCGTGCACGTGCATTCGAGCTATGACGCGAGGCTCGCTGCACGGGTCGCGGCGAGCGCCGGGTAGAACGCAGCGGGCGGCACCCACACCGGGCGGGCGCCGCTCACGACCCGCCGCGGTTCACGCTCGCCCAGTTGTGGGGAATGACGCACAAAAACAGGCCTTGGCAACGCCGTCTCAAGCTGCCGCGGCGTACTCGAAAAAAAACCGTCAGCCGCCTCCGTTTGCTTGCCAGGTAAGCGTTCCCGGCATCCAGAACCCCTGATCTCACGCATTTGGCATAGCTCCTGCTAGATGGAGTTCAAACTTGTATTCAAGATTGAACTCATGACAATTCCGGACACACCTCAAGCGTTCCTCACGACCCGCGCCCTGGCTGCGCGCGGTGTGGCGCTCGCGCGTGTCCGCCTGTCCGCTTGCCAGAGCCTCGCCACGCTGCGCCCAGATGCCCCCACACCTTAACCGTCAACCCCACGAGACCGGATCGACCATGAGCAACCGCCGCCACTTTCTGAAGAACGCCAGCCTGCTGACGCTGGGTGCAGTGCTGCCGTTCGACTCGGTATTCGCCGCCAGCAAACTGACCGTGGGTGTGATCTACGTCGGTGCACGCGGCGACTACGGCTATAACCAGGCACAGGCGGCGGCTGCCAACGTGATCAAGACGCTGCCCAACCTCAAGGTGGTCGAAGAAGAGAACGTGCCGGAAACCATCGCGGTGCAGAAGTCGATGGAGGCGATGATCGAGCAGGACGGCGCGACGCTGATCTTCGCTACCTCGTTCGGCTACTTCGATCCGCACGTGCTGAAAATGGCCGCCAAGTATCCCAACGTGCGCTTCGCGCATTGCGGCGGACTGTGGAAACAGGGCAATCCGGCAAACATCACCAGTTACTTCGGCTACATCGATGAGTGCCAGTACCTGAACGGTGTGGTCGCAGGCCATATGACGAAGACGAAGAAGCTCGGCTTCGTCGCGGCCAAGCCGATTCCGCAGGTGCTGCGCAACATCAATGCGTTTACGCTCGGCGCGCAATCCGTCGATCCGTCCATCACCACGCATGTGATCTTCACCGGCGACTGGTCGATGCCGGTCAAGGAAGCGGAATCGGCCAACAGCCTCGTCGACCAGGGCTGCGATGTGCTGACCTGTCACGTCGACGGTCCGAAGGTAGTGATCGAAACCGCCGAGAAGCGCGGCGTCATGAGCTGCGGGTATCACGCGAGCCAGGCCGCGCTCGCGCCCAAGGGCTATCTGACCGGCGCCGAGTGGGACTGGGCCACGCCGTACAAGGAACTGGTGGCGGGTGCGCAAGGCGGCAAGCCCCAGCCCAACGTGCTGCGCGGCGGCCTGAAGGAAGGCTTCGTGAAGATGTCGCCGTATGGCGCGAAGGTCACGGCGGATGCGCGCCAAAGCGCCGACGGCGTGAAAGCGAAGATGCTGTCCGGCGAATTCGTGATCTTCAAAGGTCCGATCAAGGACAACAAGGGCGGCGTGGTGGTGGCGGACGGCACGAGTCACGTGCAGACCGACTACACGCTCGAAAGCATGAACTATCTGGTCTCCGGTGTGGTGGGGCAGATCTGATGCACTCGCGGTCCACGCACTTTTCAGGGAGCGGCCATGCGTCCTAATGCGGGTTCTGCCCGGCTGATGCTCGGCGTGCTGCCGGCCTTGCCTACGCTGTTTGCGCTGGCCGGTACCTTGCTGCTGTTCTGGCTGTTCCTGCTGCTGCAGGGCGCTCCGGCGCTCGATGCCATCGGGCTGATTTTTCAGGGCGCGTTCGGCTCGTCGTTTGCGTGGCAAAGCACCTTGCTGCGCGCCTCGCCGCTGATGCTGACCGCGCTGTGCGTGGCCTTGCCGGCGCAGGTGGGGCTGGTGGTGATCGGCGGCGAAGGCGCACTGGCGCTCGGCGGGCTGGCTGCGGCCGTAGTGCCGCAGTGTTTGCCGGCGGGCACCCCCTGGTTCATCGCCACGCCCTTGATGGCGCTGGCGGGGATGCTCGCGGGCGGCATCTGGATCGGCGCGGTCGGCGCGTTGCGGCAATGGCGCGGCGTCAACGAGACGATCAGCAGCCTGCTGATGTCCTACATCGCGATTGCGTTGTTCAAGCATCTGGTGGAGGGGCCGCTACGCGATCCGGCGAGCCTGAACAAACCGTCGACGCTGCCGGTGCCCGACGCCATGACGATCGGCTCGTTGCCGGGTCTCGAAGTGCACTGGGGCCTGCTATGGGGCGCCGTGGCCTGCGTGGCGGCATGGGTGTTCGTCAGGCACAGCACGCGGGGTTTCGCGATGCGCGTGGTGGGCGGCAGCAACCGTGCGGCGCGTCTCGTGGGCCTGCCGGTCGGGCTGCTGGCGCTGGCTGCGTGCTCGATGGGCGGCGCGGCGGCGGGTCTGGCCGGAATGTTCGAAGTGGCCGCGGTGCAGGGCAGCGCCAATGCCTCGCTGCTGGCCGGGTATGGGTATAGCGGCATCCTCGTCGCCTTCGCGGCCCGTCAAAACCCGCTCGCGATTGTGTTGTGCGCGGTGCTGATCGGCGGCATCGAGGCGAGCGGCAGTCTGCTGCAACGGCGCCTCGACCTGCCCGATGCCACCACGCTGGTATTGCAGGGCCTGTTGTTCGCGAACCTGCTGGCGTGGGAAGCCATGGGCGGCCGCATTGTCGCGTGGCGGCTGAAACTGCAGGCGCTCGCCGTCACCGAAACGCCGGTGCAACTGGAGAAGACTCATGCCTGACATGCATTCGCCCGTCGTGATCCTGTTGCTCTCGTTGCTGGCCGGCGCGATTCGGGTGAGCACGCCGTATCTGTTCGTGAGTCTCGGCGAATGCCTGACGGAGAAGGGCGGGCGCGTGAATCTCGGCCTCGAGGGCATTCTGGTTTCCGGCGCCATGAGCGGCTATGCCGCCTCGTATCTGACCGGCTCGCCGTGGCTCGGCGTGCTGGCTGCGGGCGTGGTGGGCCTGCTGTTCGGTTGCCTGCACGGACTCGTGTGTTCGTTGCCGCGTGTCTCCGATATCGCCTTCGGCATTGCGTTAATGCTGCTCGGCACCGGGCTCGCGTTTTATCTCGGCAAGCCGTTTATCCAGCCACAGGCGCCGATGCTGCAGTCGATCGACCTCGGAAGCTGGGCCGTCTCGCCGCAATTGCATAACGCGCTGCATATCAATCCGTTGTTCGTGATCGGCATCGTGCTGGCGTTTGTGCTGCAGTGGGGACTGCGCAGCACGCGCTGGGGCATGACGTTGCGGCTCGTCGGCGATCATGCCGAAACGGCACGGGCGATGGGCTATCCGCTCACGCGCATCCGGATTGCCGCGACTGCGGCGGGCGGTTTCTTTGCGGGCGTCGGTGGGGCCTATCTGTCGCTCGTGTATCCGGGGAGCTGGAACGAGGGGCTCTCCAGCGGGCAAGGGCTGATGGCGGTCGCGCTGGTGATCTTCGCGCGCTGGCAACCGCTGCGCTGCCTCGTTGCAGCACTGCTGTTCGGCGCGGCCGGGGCGCTCGGACCGGCCTTGCAAAGCATTGGCGTGACGAGCGGCTACTACCTCTACAACGCTGCGCCGTATGTGCTGACGCTCGCCATCATGATTATCAATTGCCGCCCCGACCGCACGCTGGCCGGCGCGCCGGGCGAGCTTAGCCTGACGCGCTGAAGCAGCATTCCGATGCTTTATCAAATGCCAACGCCATTGCCAATCTGAAGAGTTGCCGACCATGAACCGATTCATCGAAGCGAAGCCTTACCCGTGGCCCTACGACGGCGAACTGCGGCCGGACAACACGGCGCTGGTGATCATCGACATGCAGACGGATTTCTGCGGCCATGGCGGCTATGTCGACAAGATGGGCTACGATCTGTCGCTCACACGCGCGCCGATCGAGCCGATCAAGCGCGTGCTGGCCCTGATGCGCGAGCAGGGCTTCACGATCATTCACACGCGTGAAGGACATCGGCCCGACCTCTCCGATCTGCCCGCCAACAAGCGCTGGCGCAGCCGCCGCGCGGGAACGGGCGGCGTGGGTATCGGCGACGAAGGCCCCTGTGGCCGGATTCTGGTGCGCGGCGAACCCGGCTGGGAGATCATCGGCGAACTCGCGCCGCTCGCCGGCGAGATCATCATCGACAAGCCCGGCAAAGGCTCATTCTGCGCCACGGATCTCGAACTGATCCTGCGCACGCGCGGCATCGCCAATCTGGTGCTGACCGGCATCACCACCGATGTCTGCGTGCACACCACCATGCGCGAAGCGAACGATCGCGGCTTCGAATGCACGGTGTTGGCCGACTGCTGCGGCGCGACCGACAAGGGCAACCACGACGCCGCGCTGCATATGATTACGATGCAGGGCGGCGTATTCGGCACGGTGTCCGATTCGTCAGCACTGCTTGCCACACTCGGGCGCTGAGCGATCATGTCGACCCCCGCTCCCTATAACCAGCCGCAAGATGCGGTGACGCACGCACTGGGCGTCGAAGTGCTGGGCGCCTGCAAATCGTTCGGCGCGTTCCGCGCGCTCGACAAGGTTTCCATCAAGGTCGCACCGGGCACGATTCACGCGCTGCTCGGCGAGAACGGCGCGGGCAAGAGCACGCTGGTGAAGGGGCTGGTGGGTTATGGCCTGCTCGACGAAGGCCAGATTACCGCGGACGGCCGCGAAGTGAGCATCGCCTCGCCGCGCGATGCGCAGGTGCTCGGCATTGGTATGGTGTATCAGCATTTCACGTTGGCCGCGGGACTCTCGGTGGAGGAGAACCTGCTGTTGTCGCGCGCCAGCCTGCCGTGGCGAATCGACTGGAAGCGCGAGCGCGCTGCGTTGACGGAGTTCATGCAGCGCATGCCCTTCAGGCTGCCGCTCGAAGCCCCGGTTGCCGGACTTGCCGCCGGCGAAAAGCAGAAGCTCGAAATTCTCAAGCAGCTCTATCTGCGGCAGCGCTTCCTGATTCTGGATGAACCCACCTCGGTGCTCACGCCGCAGGAGGCCGACGAGGTGCTCGGCCTGATGCGCGATCTGACGACGCGTGACGAGCTGACGGTGCTGATGATCACGCACAAGTTTCGCGAGGTGATGGCGTATGCGGACGACGTCACCGTGCTGCGCAAAGGCCGTCAGGTAGGAACCACGGCGGTTGCGCAAACGGACCGCGAACAGCTCGCCAACTGGATGATGGGTACCGGTTCTGCGCCGCAAGCAGAAGCTTCTGTTCAGGACTCGCCCGTGCTTGCCGAAATCCGCACCGGGCGCGCCGGGCGCAAGCCGCTCGATCCGCAGGCCACGATCAGGCTGGCGTTAAGCGAGCTCTCCGTGCAGGACGATCGCGGCCATACGGCGGTGCGTCGGGTCACGCTGACGGTCCGGGCCGGCGAGATTCTCGGCATTGCGGGTGTCTCCGGCAACGGGCAAAAGGAACTGGTCGAGGCGCTGGTCGGACAACGCCGCCCTGTGGAAGGCGGCATGCAGATTGCGGGCGCGCCGTATCACGCCACCCGGGAAGAAATGACGACACGCCGCGTGTTCGCGATTCCCGAGGAGCCCCTCAAGAACGCCTGCGTCGCCGGCATGAGTGTGGCGGAAAACCTCGCCCTGCGCGATTTCGACCGCACGCCGCTATGCCGCAGCGGCTGGCGCCTTGACCGCAAGGCGATGCGCGAGCGCGCCACGCAACTGATCCGCGATTTCAACGTGCGGCCACCCGCGCCCGAGCGGATGATCGGCACGCTCTCCGGCGGCAATGTGCAGCGGGCCGTGCTGGCGCGCGAGCTGGGACAGCCGGTGGACGTGCTGATCGTGGCGAACCCCGTGTTTGGACTCGATTTCGCCTCGGTGGCGGACATTCACGCGCGGCTGATTGCGGCACGCGACGCGGGCGCGGCGGTATTGCTCGTCAGCGAGGATCTGGACGAACTGCTGGAACTGGCCGACCGGATCGCTGTGATGGCGGAGGGACGGCTGGTGTACGAAACCGCGGCAGCGGGCGCCGAGCGCGCCGTGCTGGGGCGGCACATGGCGGGACACACAGACGAGCCGGCAGTGCATTAGCGGCCAGTCCGACAAAGAGCAATGCTAAAACCACACAAAAACGGGGTACTGAGCAGGCGCCTGCCGGTGGGCAGGCGCCGCTCCTTATAACTGGGTCCAAACCATGAGCATCGAAGTTCAGGCGCTGCCTGCGCCGTTCGTGTTCGAACCACAGCACACCGCGCTGGTAATCATCGACATGCAGCGCGATTTCATCGAGCCGGGCGGCTTCGGCGAATCGCTTGGCAACGATGTCTCCTTGCTGGCGCAGATTGTGCCCACCGTCGCCGAACTGCTTGCGCTTGCCCGCAACGCGGGCTGGCTGGTGGTTCATACACGCGAGTCGCATGCGCCCGATCTGTCCGACTGTCCGCCGGCCAAACGCCTGCGCGGCGCTCCGCATCTGCGCATTGGCGAGCCCGGACCGATGGGGCGAATCCTCGTGCGCGGCGAACCCGGCAACGCGATTATCGACGCGCTCGCGCCGCGTGCCGGTGAGCTGGTCATCGACAAACCCGGCAAGGGCGCGTTCTACGCCACCCCGTTAGGCGAAGCACTGCAGGCAAACGGCATTACGCACTTGTTGTTCGCCGGTGTCACGACGGAGGTCTGCGTGCAGACCTCCATGCGCGAGGCCAACGACCGTGGTTACGAATGCCTGCTGATCGAAGACGCCACCGCCAGCTATTTTCCGGCGTTCAGGCAGGCGAGCCTGGAGATGATCCGCTCGCAAGGGGGCATCGTCGGCTGGACCGCGCCGCTCGCCGCATTGCAAGAGGGAGTGCAGGCATGGAAGTAAACCTGCCGGAGATCGTCGCGCAAGTGTCCGCGGCATTTGACGAATACGAACGCGCGCTGCTCGAGAACGACATCGGGAGCATGAACGCATTGTTCTGGGATGCTCAGGAGACGGTGCGTTACGGCATCGCCGAAGTGCAGCACGGCGGCGCGGCGATTCGCGCCTGGCGCGCCGCATGCGAGCCGGTGCCGCGCTCGCGGCGGTTGCACCGCACGGTGGTGACGACCTTCGGTGTGGACCATGCCACCGTCAGCACGGAATTCACGAGTGAGGCAACGCCGCTGCTAGGGCGGCAAATGCAGACATGGGCGCGTCTTGGCGCGGCGTCGGGTGTTCATCATGGGTGGATCATCGTTGCGGCGCACGTTAGCCTCATCCCCGTGCCGTGAGACGGCGATAACAGGCACACGGCAAGGAGAGGCGGCGACATGAGCGAAACCGACACGCGCGAGGTGAGGCCTGCGGTCGCGCCGCTCGCGGGCAATGCCCCCAACGCCCCCAACGCGCTCGCCGAGCAGGTGTATCAACAGTTGAAGAACGATATCTTCAGCTTTCGGCTGTTCCCCGGCGACCGCTTTTCCGAGAGCGATATCGCCCAGCATTACGGCGTCTCGCGCACGCCGATGCGCGACGGCCTGTTTCGCCTGCAACGCGAGGGCTATCTGGAAGTGGGATTCCGGCGCGGCTGGAAAGTCTCGCAGATCAACTTCGAGCAACTGGACCAGCTCTACGATCTGCGCATCGTGCTGGAGCTGGCCGCCCTTGAACGGCTGATCTCGGGCAACGCGCCGCATGAAGCGATCGAACCGCTCAAGACCATCTGGTGCATCGATCCCGCATTGCGCGAGAGCGATCCCGTCACCATGTTCGGCATGGACGAAAACTTCCACCGTCAGCTCGTGGCGGCAACCGGCAATGGCGAAATGCTGCGCGTCCATAACGAAGTGACCGAGCGTATCCGCATTGTGCGGCGGCTGGATTTTCTCAAGCCGCACCGCACCAGTGCGACCTACGACGAACACGCGACGATGCTGCAACTGATCGAGCGCAACCGCTTGCCCGAAGCAAGCATTCTTCTGCGCGCGCATATCACCCAAAGCAAACTCGAAGTGCGCAAGATCACCGTCTCGATGCTGGCGGCGGCGCGCGACCGGAAGCTGCCGTTCGTTTCCTGAGGGAATAGGGGGCGCAACGCCTTGCGACGCGTTGTGCGACGCATCGCGCGAACTCGCGGCGTCAATCCGGCCAAACGGCTCCCGGACACTGGAACATGGCGGAGATCGACTAACCCGCGCGGTCTCTACGCCGTATTGCACCTAAATGGGTTTGCTACACTGCGATTGGGTTTTGTTCCGCCCACAACTTATCCCCGCAAGACCACGCCTGCCGCAGTTGCTCACAAGAAGTTAAGCGAAGCGCTCATCGACGCTCCCCGAACTGCCCCAATGCTGCGCTCCCCGAGCTTGCCCGGAGGTACCCATGTCCGTTACGTTTTCCGCTGTGCCGAAGATCATGCGGTGGACACTCATGTGCGGCCTCACGGCGATGGCGTTGAGCGCACACGCGCAGCGGAGTCAAACTTCGTCGGAGGCGGTTCCGTCTGAACTGCTTAGCGACGACGAGCGGATCGATTTCTGTGCGCAAATGCATCGCGCATCCACACCTCAGGAGCGCAGCGCGGTCGCCGCGCATATGCGCGACACGCTGGTGCCGCGTGCGAAGGGGCAAGGCGTGCCGTTACCGGGGTGGGTGCTCGAAGGGCGTCCTGCTAATCAGAGCGGCAGCATCCCCGGCTTGAGTTGCGAATCCGGCGCGGCCCGGCCGCGTGCTACGGGTGCAGCGCCAACCGCCTCGCCAACCGCCGCGCAAGCGGCCACTCCGGCTGCAGCGCCCGCGCCGGTTCCTGCGGCACCGGTTCCAGCGAGGCAGACACCTGAGCACAAGCCGCCGCCGCACGAGCCCGTGGCGCGTGCAGCGCCGGCCTATCCGGCACCCGTGCCCGCGCTGGCTGCGCAAAACATGCCAGCCCCCGCCGAACCGGCCGTGGACACGGCCGCGCGCAGCGCAGTCTCCGGCGACATCCCGGTCGCTCACGACCACGGCATCGCCTACGTGACGGGCGGCGTGGGGCAGGACGAAGTCGCCGCGTTTCGCGGCCTCGCGTCGGGCTACAACATGCGGGCGACGTTCACGACCGGATCCGGCGAGTATCTCTCCGGGGTGGCGGTGCAGGTAGCGAGATCGGATGGCACGGTGGTGTTCAACGCCACCTCGGACGGGCCGTATCTGTATGCCCGGCTTCCGCAGGGTCACTACCGGCTGACGGCCAGTCTCGACGGCGCGCAACGCAGTCGTGATCTGTATGTCCCCGCGCGCGGCGGGGTCAGATTCACGCTGGTATGGCCAAAGCTCAGCACGGGCACGTCAAACTGAGTGCCGCGCCGGGTCGCTGCGTCTGCGCAACAACGGTGCTACGTGCCGCAACGCACCGGACGCGCCGCCCGGTGCGCAGCGGGCACGAACTCAATTACCGTTGTAGACGGTGTGATTGAGGGTCTTGAGCTGACCGTCCGTTTCCGCCTGATACAGCTGCTGTTCCACGTCCTGGCGCGTCTCGTCGGCCGGCGAACCGGCGGCCGTTTGTCCGCTGACGTCCATGCCGACGCCGCTATTGGCAGCGCTGTTGGTGTTGCTGTTGTCGTTGGTGACCGGCGCGGCCTGCTGAGGCGTGGCCGGGACATCCTGCGCAAAGACCGGGGCTGCACAAGCCATCACCGAGACGGCTGCTGCAATATAGGCAATTCGTTTCATGATTCACTCCTGGAAGAAGGACGTTAGGACTTCGGCTGATTGAATGAAGCGGCGCCGAATTTCGGTCTCCACAACGCCTTGCCAGTCTACGAGTGTGGTTGTGTCGCAATGCTGACGCCCAGATGGCAAAACGGTCAGATAGGGCGGTGCGATCGTGCCCGATAATCAAACCGCATTAAGCTGCAACGCCGGCATGGCGTGAGACGGCATGGGTTTGCCGAACAGATAGCCTTGCATGACGCAGCCACCCAGCGCGGTAAGAATCTCGCATTGCGACTCGGTTTCCACGCCTTCCACCACGCACTCGAGGCCGAGATTGCGGCACAGGTCGATCACCGACTTGATGATCTTGCTGGACGCCACGTCCGAATCGACTTCGGCAACGAAGCTGCGATCGATCTTGATCGTATCGAACGGCAGCCGGTGCACATAGCTCAGGCTCGAATAGCCGGTGCCGAAATCGTCGAGCGAGACATGGCAGCCGATCTGCTTGATGAGCGCGAGCGATGCGCGTGCCTGCCGGAAGTCGCGCGTCACCGCCGTCTCGGTGATTTCGAAGTGCACGCGTTCGGTTTCGGTGGGACTTTCCTGCACGATCTCCAGCAGCCGCCGCGCGCGCGGCACCGTCGAAATGTCGAGCGCGGACAGATTGAACGACAGATAGATATGCGCCGGCCAATGGGCGGCCTCCGCGAGCGCCTTGCGCAACAGCACCTCGGTGACGACGCGGATCAGGTCGGTGCGCTCGGCAATCCGGATAAACTCTTCCGGCCCCACCTGGCCGAGCTTGGGACTGCGCCAGCGGCCCAGCGCCTCGAAGCCGACCACGCAGCGGCTGGTCACGTCATAGATGGGCTGAAACTCCAGATACAGTTCGTCGTCGAGGTGCGCGGCCTTGAGCTCCTGGGCCACCAGGCTGGCGCGCCGCACGCGGTGTTCGTGCTCGGCGGAAAACACCACCGCGGTGCCGCGCCGGCTCTCCTTGCCGACATAGAGCGCTGCATCTGCGCGTTCGAAAATCTCGGCCACGCTCACGCTGGCCGGCGGCAGACCGGCCCAGCCGATCGTGCCCGATAGCTCGGCGGTATTGTCACCCACCGTATAGGGGCGGCTGAGCCGCTCGCACAGCGTCTGGCCGAGACGGTCGAGCTCGTCTTCGCTCAGACGCCGTTGAATGATGACGCCGAACTCGTCACCGCCCAGCCGTGCGAAGAAAATCGCCGGATCGGCCAGCATCAGAAGCCGCGCGCCGACTTCCTTGAGCACGAGATCGCCGCTCGAGTGACCGTAGATGTCGTTGACCTGCTTGAAGCCGTCCAGATCGATCAGCCCCATGTGAAAGTTGGCGGTTTCGCCTGTGCCTTGCTCGGCGAGCGCGTTCAGCGACGAGAAGAAGCTGCGCCGGTTCGGCAGGCCCGTGAGGCTGTCGATGTTGGCGAGCCGGAAGTTGTCGTCGCTGAGTTTCTGGGTAATGTCGTGGCTGAGCACCAGTTCGCGCTGCGACGACACGAGGCTCGCGAAGTTGCGATAGTAGAGATGGACGATAAAGGCGAGGGCGACGCCGACGAACAGCATGTCCACCGCCATCGCGATGAAGACCGGCCGGCGCGCGGCAATCAGAAAGACGGTGAAGGAGCCGATGACGATCGTCAGCACGACCAGCGCCGCGGCGCGCAGATGCATCAGGCAGAATACGCAGCCCACCACGGTGGTCGCCATGTAAAAGGCGACCTGGGCCTGCTCGTAGGCCGGCCCGTAAGGAAACAGCATGAGCGACCAGGCGGTGAAACCGACGCCGAAGGCACACGCCAGCCAGAAGGTCTTGCGCAGTTCCGGGACGGCTTGCTCGTGGGTGAGCGTCACATGCCGGAAATGCCACCAGCGGGCGCAGCGGATCGCGCAGGCCGCGCACAGCGCAAGCGGACAATAGATGACGAGCCATGCCGGTGCGCACGCGAGGTGCGTGACGGCCACGGCCGTCGTGTTGACCACCAGCATGAAGTAGAGCAGGGGGATCTGACGGCCGAACGCCTGCATCTGCGAACGGACCAGCTCCGGATCGGTGCCGTCGACCGTGAACGCCCCCCTTATTCGAGCTACCGAGTCCATCAGTGCTCCTAGTCGGGATTGGGATATAACCCTCTTATAACGGCATTTCGCGGCGCATCTTCAGTGCAATTTCAATGATTTACCGGCTGCTGCGGCAAAATTTCCGGTTGTTTGAGGGCGCCGCGATGTCGCAAACGTTGTCGTGCGGTACGCGCTTTTTGCGGATTGATTGCGCAGAGGATCGCGGCGTCGTTTCTGCGCACCTAAAGCATTCTGTTTTTGAGCCGATATTCTGTCGATAAGGGGGCGAGTCCCTATGGAAAGCACATGCATACCCATTACGACAATCTCAAGGTCACACGCGGCGCGCCGGCAGAGGTGATTCGTGCCGCCTATAAGGCCCTGAGCCAGCGTTACCACCCCGACAAGAACGACAGCCCGGACGCGCAGCGGATCATGCGCATCATCAACGAGGCTTACACGGTGTTAGGCGACACGGACCGCCGGGCTGCCTACGACCGCGAACTTGCGGCGCGCGAGCAGGAAGCGCCGAAGGTACAGGGGCCGTCAGCTGCCGCGGCGCCGGACGGCTTCGCAACCGGCAACGGTGGCGCAAGTGCAGAGTCATGGCCCTTCGAGATGGGTCGTCAGGAACCGGGATTCAATGGGAACGGGCGGACGGCATACGATGCGGCCGCTGCCTACCGCGCCGCTGCAAACCCGGGCGGTCTGCCGCGCAAGGCAATCTTCTGCGCCGCCGTGGTCATTCTCGGATGCGCGTTCTGGATCTGGCACGCCTCGCATCGCCAGGCTGCGCCCCAGCCTGCGAGCGGCGCGGTGCAGCCGGCCGGCGCCTCGTTCGCATGGACCAACCCGGTCAGCCGTGCCAGCGTGAGCGTGGACGGCATCTGGAAACTGTCGGAGGCGCAAAGCGACAAGGGGCAGCCGATCTACACGTTTACCGAGCTATCCGGGCGCGCCGCGGTCGTCTTTGCGCGCGAAGAACTGCCCGACGTGGGCTTCAGCGCCTACATTCCGGCTTACCTCCACAACAACGCCGCGACGATGCCACTCGGCGTGCCTGGTGTCAGGGAGACGATCGACGGTCACGAAAGCTGGTCGGCCAACGGACATCTGATCGCGTTCCCGTCCACGCGAACCCACGTGGAGTTGCGCCATATCGGCACGTCGTTCTGGCGCATGGTGACCGTGCAGGCGCAGCCCTACGCGGATTCCGACGATGCCGCGCGCACCTTGAGCGCGCGGTTATGGAGCACGCTGGCGGGGCTTTGATGGGGAGGGTGGTTCCTGCATACGATGCAGGGCGCTATCGGACGAGAGGGATGGTCAGAGAGCCGTTAGTGGGTCGTTAGCGGGGCGCCTTCGCCGGCTTCTGAAGCACCAGTTTCTTTCAATACCCCGTCAGTTCCAGATATCCGCGTCCCACGCTCTGGCCGGCGCGCCTGACGGTCACGGCGCCTTCCCAGTAAGCCTCGCCGGTGGAATCGCGCGTATCCATTTCCTGATCGTCAAGCAGCGGTTCGAGTTGCCAGGTTGTCGAACCGGTTTTCACGGTCTCGGCGATCGGATAAAGCGTCTCGGTATGCGGCGAGCGCCAGGTCCGCAGCGGGGTGAAGTCGACCTGGCCCAAGCCGAACCTTGTGATCCGGCCGCTGGCATCGCGCAGCGCCGCATGGGCCCAGACCGCGCCGCCATTGTGGCCGTGAACCTTGAAGGCCATCAGCGCCGAACCGTCTGCCAGGTTGGCGCCGAGCCAGTCCCATCCCGCAACGTCCGCACTCAGTAGCGTGCTGAACCACTCATGGTCGAGCCATGCCATGCCGCTCACCTGCGTGATGCCGCCGGGTGCTCCGGCATCGTGCGGATTGCCGTGTGCGGCGCTTCCCGGAGCGCCGCCCGGCCCTCCTGCCGCTCGCGCTGGCCGCGTCACGCTGCCGCTCACGCGCAACTGCGGCTCGCTGTAGTAGTAACTTGCGTCGTCAGGCCGCGGCCCCTTTTGCGAGTAGCCGTGCTCGCCTTGCAGCAATGGCGGCTGCGTCGGCGTGAGCGACAGATTCAGCGCGAACGCTCCCGCTTGCGCGCTCACCATGTAGTGACCGTCGGCGGCGCGCGTCATATGCCAGGCGTCCAGCTTGACGTTGGTATCGCCCTGTTTGGCGAAGACCAGATCGAATCCTTGTCGTGCGGTCTTCTGGTCGTATACCACTCTGCCGAAAGCCGGGTCGCTCAGCGCGGCGTGCGCAATGATCAGTTGCGAGGGGACGAAGGCGCTCGGGTTCGCGGCATCGTGCCTGGTTGCCATGCGGAAAAATGTGATCTGGAAACCGAGCGGCTGACCGTCGGGCGTATTGAGCCAGCCGGTGGCGTACCACCATTCGGTCTTGAACGTGGGGTGCGCGCCCATGTCTGCGGGAAACGTCAGCGGATGGCCGGGCGTGACCTGTGCAAATTCGGGCGGGGCGGCTATCGCCGGCGCACGCGTCATCAATACGCTGAGGCAGAATAGGCAGAATAAAATAATCGCGCGCGAGACAATTCGGACTGCGATATGTGTCTTCAGGCTGGCAACGGTGCAAACCCTCGCGGCCAGCAGGCGCTCTTGCACTGCCCGCATCACCAGTCCTCCTTCACCGCACGCACCGCGTCGAGCGAGACCGCGCGGCGTCCCGCGACCACAGCCGTGGCGCAGGAAGCGGCGAGCATCACAGCCGCCACCAGGCTCAACACGGTCCAGGGCATATGCAGCGACATGCTCCAGTGAAACGACTGAGGGTTGACCACGAACACGAGAATCAGGCTGATTGCAAAGCCCAGGGCGAAGCCCATCGCAATGCCCAGTGCCGTGAGCATGCCGCCTTCCTTGGCAAGGATGGCGAGTATCTGCCCCCGCGTCACGCCGACGTGCCGCAACATGCCGAACTCCCGCGAGCGGGCGAGCGTCTGCGCCGAGAACGTCGCCGCGACGCCGAACAGGCCGATCACAATGGCAACCGCTTCGAGCAGATACGTCACCGCAAAGCTGCGGTCGAAAATCGTCAGCGAGCGGGCGCGAATCTCACCCGGTTGCGCGAACTGCAGCGCTTCGCCGAAGGGCAGCCCGCGCAACCCGGTCATGACCTGCTCGACGCTTGCGCCGGGCGCGACGGTGATGGCGGCATCGGTCGCGCCGGTGTCGTGCGTGAGGCGTCGATAGTCCGCCAGCCGCAGCTCGATCGCGCCGGTTTGGCGAACGTAGTCGCGCCACACGCCGGCCACGACGAATGCCTGATCGTGCCCGCCTACCGGTAGCTCGACGTGCTGCCCGAGACGATAGCCGTACAGATCGACCATCGCCTCCGACACCCACACCGGCGTTGCGCCATGCAACGCTGCAACGCCCAGCACGGGCCCGCTCATCTGCAGACTGGAGCCGGGGTCGGCGGCGTCGATCTCGCGAGCCAGCAAGACGATGGCGGGGCGCGCAGGATCGAGCGTCACTTGCGAGGTGCGGGTAAAAGCGGCGTTTTTCACGCCTGTCGTCGCGGCGATTTTGGCCTGCTCGTCGAGATTCAGCACGCCGGTGTCGCCGCTCGGCGCTATGCGAACGTAAAGATCGGCGGAAAGCAGATGCTCGAGCCAGCTATCGACGGAAACGCGGAAGCTCGCCACCATGATCGCCATGGCGACGATCAGCGCGAAGCTGGACAGCACGCCGCTCATTGCCACTGAAGCCTGCCCGGGCGCATTGGCGAGACGCGCGAGCGACAACGCGCTGGTTGTCCGGGCCGCGCGTCCCGCGCGCGAGCGGCTGACTGCGGTGAACAGGATGGCGGTGCAGCGCGGCATCAAGGCAATGCCGCCCACCAGCAACAGTGCGACGGCGAGATAGCCGAGAATCGGCGCGTCGAAAACCGGCGGCAGTTGGGTCAGCACGCCGGCCACGGCGAGGCAGCCGAGCGCGGGCCATGGTGTGGCGAGCCGCGCCAGCGCACCTTCTTCGCTCCCGGCTTTCAACGCTGCGGCGGGGCGGGCGCGGGCCGCCTCCAGCGCAGGCGCGAGACTGCCAAGCACGGACACCGCGATACCCAGCACAAGAAAAATCGCGCTAGCCAGCGGTTCAAACCCGACTTGCGGACGCACGCCGGGGAAATACCCCCCGCCCAGATCGCTGCCGAAAAACCGCAGCGCGGCGCTCGCCAGTCCGTACCCCAACGCGAGACCCGCCAGCGACCCGAGCACACCGAGCAGCGCGCCCTCCGTGAGAATCTGCCGCAGCAACTGCCCACGCGTGAGGCCGAGCACGCGCAGCATGGCCAGTTGCGAGCGGCGCCGCACGACGCTCAGCGCCTGGGTCGAAAACACCAGAAACGCGCCCGTGAATAGCGCGACCAGCGCCAGCACATTCATGTTGATGCGGTAGGCGCGCGAGAGCCTGTCGGTGCGGCTTTCCACATCGCGCGGTTCGGAGACCACCAGCTGGTTGCCGAGGCGCGCCTGCAGATCGCGCCTGAAGCGTTCCCGGTCGACGCCGCGCTCGAGTTCGAGATCGACCCGCGAGAGCTTGCCCAGGCGTGCGAAACGCCACTGTGCCGCGGCGATATCCATCACGGCGATGCGCTGCCCCGGTCGCGCCCGCACCAGGCCGCCCGCCACCCGCAGCGGCACGCTCGCCGTGCCGCTCAGCAGCGCGATGTGCCGCCCAATGCCGGTGTTGAGCCATTGCTGCGCTGCCGGGGAGAGAAAAATCGTGTCGTCAGCCAGCGTATCCATCGGGCTTTGCGAAGCAGGCACGCCGACCAGGTCCGGCGCGATCCGGCTGGCCCTGAACACGTCGATGCCGAGCACCTTGAGCGGCGTACTTTGGCCAGGCACGGTGGCATCCAGTTCGAGGACGGGACTTGCCAGCGCAACGCCCGGCTGGCTGGCGAGGCGCGGGTACCACGACTCGTCGAAGGTAGGCTGGGCGCCGCGCACCTGCAGATCCGCCTGGCCGGAGAGGCTGCGCGCCGCCGCGGAAAACTCGTTGAACGCCGCGCTGTTGATCAACTGCACTGCGTATCCGAGCGCCACGCCGAGCGCAATGGCCGCCAACGCCACGATGGCGCGTCCGCGCTGGCTGCGCCATTCCGCTTCCAGCAGCCAGCGGGCCAGCCGCCGCCCGCCGCGCGCCTGCTTCCGCGCCGGGCGGCCCGGCGTGGCGTCACTCGTGGGACGAACGGACACGGCGCACGCTCCCGTTGCCGGCGGCATGCAGACCGCCGTCGCTCAGAATCAGCACGCGGTCCGCCACCGCTGCCGCGGCCTCGGAGTGCGTCACCATGATGGTCGCGGCGCCGTTCGCCAGCGCCTGGGCGCGAAACAGCGCCAGCACTTCGTGGGCCGTATCGGGATCGAGGTTGCCGGTCGGTTCGTCCGCCAGAATCAGTCTCGGGCGATGCACCAGCGCACGGGCAATCGCCACTCGCTGCAGCTCGCCGCCGGACAACTGGCGAGGGAAGTCGCCGCCGCGGCCGGCGAGTCCCACCGCCGCAAGCACGTCGAGCGCGTGGGCCGGCGGCAGATTGTTCAGCAGCAGCGGCAGCGCGACGTTTTGAGCGAGCGTGAGATGCGGCAGCACATGAAACGCCTGAAAAACGAAGCCGAGCTTTTGCCGGCGCAGGCGGGTGGCCGCGTCGTCGTCGAGACCGGAAACGAGCGTGCCGTCGATCAGCACGTCGCCGCTATCGGGCACGTCGAGGCCGGCAATCAGGTTGAGCAGCGTCGATTTACCGACGCCCGAATCGCCCATGATCGCGACAAACTCACCCGGGTCGAGCGTGAAATCGAGCTGGGCGAGGACGACCCGGGCCGCCCCATAGGCTTTGCTCAATTTTCGACATTCGAGCGCAGGGGCGGGGCATTCATTGCGAACGAGCATCGGTGTGGTCAAGGGGTTGGCATTGCGGATGGCATCGGGGCGGCCGTCACAGTTGGCATATTAACCGCCGCCGCCGATTCGCGCCGGCATCCCCCGCACGGCTACCCGGGAAGCCCTGAAAGGGCGGCCCGGGTCCGAATCCAACAGGCTGAAAAAGGCCATCGCGTCGCGCAAGCTCTGCGCGCCATGAGCCTTTGCTTTTACTCGCGCGGCGCCAGTGCCTGACGCCGGGTTTCGAGTTGCGTGATGACGCGTTGAAGCATGCGCTCGGCCGTCCCAGGCAGCGCGACAAACTTGCAGCCCATGATGAAGCGGCACTCGCCGCTCGCGCTGAACGAATGACGTGGTGCGACGATTTCCAGGTCGAGCTTCAGGATGCCGTAGTCGCCGAGTTGCACGGCGACGTTACGCAAGACGCAACCTGCCTCAAGCGCGCCAAAGCGGGCATCGGCCGTTCTCAGCGCCACGCCGCCGAGCGAGAGATCCTGCAGTTCCACCTTGAACGCCTCGCCGTCCTCGTAACGTCCGGTAGCGCGATAGGGTTCGAGTAGCGGCGTCTGCACGCGAAAGAATTCGCGCCGCTGCACGTAGTAGAGGAGTGCCGGAAAGGGCGCCTCGAAAGCGAGCCGTCCTTCGAAGACGACCGGCTCTGCCGCAGCCGTCGCGAACTCGGTGCGGATGCTGCCCGGCAGGCTGCGGAACACAAGCCGCTGCGCGGCAGGCAGTGCGCGATTGTCAGCCGCGACGCTGCCGGCATCGAAGACAAAGCGGGCATTGCGCGAGTCGACGTCGAGCACCTGAGAGACGATCTGCCGGCCGCCGAACTCCACCGCCACGAAGTCCTGGCTGGAGATCAGCTTGCGCAGGCACACTGCGATTTGCAGCGGGTGCTGCTGCGCGAAGTCGGCGTGAAGATCGCTCGCGGCTGCGGCTGCGGTTGCGGCTGAGGTTGCGGCTGCTGCGGCGGCGGCGTCGTTCAGGAGGTCGGCAATCATTGTTGTGTCCGTGGGCGTTGTGGCCTGGGCCAGGCCGGTGAGTCCACGAGCGCCGCTGGCAAGGCTGGCTGGCGTTCGTTGTCCACGACCTGTATTGCAGGGAACGTGCCATGTGGACGGCGCGCCCCACAGCGTGGCGTGTGACCGGCCGGAAATCGCAGTGGGACGGGGCTTTGTGGGGGGCGGAGGGAGCCGCGGCGCGAGCGGCATTTGCGGATGCTGCTACGTAACGTGGCGTAACGGCACGTTACGGCGAGAGGTCGTGTTACGGGCCGAACCCTGCGCATCGGCGCCGCCTTGCGGGCCCCTGGAAGCGCGACCGGTCTGCGGCAGTTCAGGGTCGCGGCGCGCAGAGTTGTCAGTACCTTTCGACATGTAGGTGAAATGTGTTCGCCACATAATCATTTTGCATCGACACAAAACTACACGCTCGCAACATCCCACATCGTGTCGGGCCATCCGCGACCCACTGTCCGGGTGCAAAAAATCACCCACATTCAAGGTGCCCCATGGTTAGCGTTCAAACCGGGACGGAAAACGCACGTCTTTCGTCTTTCCGTGCAATATCGGTTCCGCCGCCGCTTACGACAAACCCATCCGGATGGACCAATATCGCCGCAACGGTCCGCACGATCATCGAAGATCCCACCCTGGAGTCGTATCTCGACCAGAATCAGGCGGAGTTCGACGCGCTTTCGAGTGACGTACAGCAAACGCTCGACGCCGCGTTCGAGCGCGGCGACGAACGCGCGCTTGCCGACGTGCATGCCATGCTGTTTGCGCTCTACGACCTGTTCGTCGCGCCGGCCGCGAGCGTGCGTTGCCACAATCAGTTCAACCCGTATCTGATCCGCCTGCGCGGCGCAATCGAGCGCCGCTGGCTCGAATCGCCTTCGCTCAATGACATCCTGGTGCCGGCCGAACTGAGCACGCCCGAGGACCTGGTGCAGGCAATCTGTTCGGTCTCGGCGCAACACCGCGCCTCGAAGCATCCGTTGTTCGATTTTCTGGAGACGCAGGCGAACCTCGCGCAACTGACGGAGTTTTTCCGCAGCGACAGCGCACTGAATATCCGCTTCTTCGATCTGATCGTGCTCGCCTTGCTGGGTTCCGATCCGGCCGTGCGTGGCGAGCTCTCGCAAAACTTCTGGGACGAAGCCGGCAAGGGCGACCCGCTGCGCAGCCACGTCACGCTGTTTCGCAACCTGCTGTTGAGCACCGGCATTCCGCACGCCGAAGACGATCACGCGTCGCTGCTCAACTGGCAAGGACTCGCGGGCTACAACCTGTTCATGATGACGGGGCTTAACCGCAGCCAGGGCTTCAAGTCGCTCGGCGTGATGGCGGTGACCGAGCTGCTCGATCCATCGCAGTACGAAAAATTGACGCGCGGCTGCCGCCGTCTCGGACTCGGCACCGCGGGCGAACTCGAGTACTACGACGAGCATGTGAGCATCGACGTCGTGCATGCCGAGGGCTGGCTCTCGAACGTGATCGTGCCGCTTGCCGGAAAATTCCCGCAGCGTATGAACGACATTTTCGTGGGCGCGCAATGGCGCCTGAATACCTGCGCCGAGTACTACGATAACCTGCACGAGAGACTGTTGCAGATCGCCTGATCCGGCTCCGGATTTCTTCATTTAAACCCACCTGGCCTGCGCATCAAGCGTAGGACAGGTGGGTCTTTTTCATTTCAGGCAGGCAATTCTTTCGCGTAATATTTTCGTAAGCTTCTGTCAAAAATAATTCAACAGAATTAATTGTCAGACGCATCGCCTAAATAGACTGGTCTGTATAGAATGCGTTGTCATCTCACAAAGCATTACCAAGTCTTATTTGCGTTGGCATTCCTCACAGGCGCCGCCGGCGCATATCGAGCGTACATCACGACGGCGGTTAGACCGTAGGTTGTCCTTACACGAGAGAGGGTCAGAATGGAAACGTTGGCGACGCATGGCGCACGAGCAATCACCACAAGAGACCTGAGCAAGAATCCATCAAAAGCACTGCGCGATGCGACGGCACAACCGCTGATCGTCATGCGGCATCAGCGTCCGATTGCCTGCCTCGTCTCGATCGAGCAGTGGGCCGAGCTGATGAGCCGGCTCAAGGATAGCGAATTGAGCAGCAGCGTGGCACAGATCGAGATGCAGATTCGCCGTCTCGACCTTGAGGCGCCGGCGCATTTCCCCCCTGACTTCCCGGCCCTCGTGGTCGGCGAGACCTACGGAAAGTAGGCGCAACTGAACAGATGACCGTGACGCAAAAACCGATCCCTAGCAAGCGCCAGACGCTCATCGACAAAGCCACTGAACTGTTTTCGCAGGAAGGCTATCACGCGGTCGGCATCGACCGCATCATCACGGAGTCCGGCGTTGCGAAGATGACCTTGTATAACCACTTTGCGTCGAAGTCCGAGCTTGTGCTGGAGGTCTTGCGGCAGCGCGAAGAGCAGGCTGGAGCATCGTTGCGTGGTTTTGTCGATCGTTACACGCTGCCGCTCGAGCGTATCAAGGCGGTGTTTTTGTGGCACGAAGCATGGTTTAGCGAGGAGACCTTCAGCGGCTGCATGTTTATCAATGCGGCCTCTGAATTCCCCGATCACACCGATGCGATTCATCGCACCGCGGCAGCACAGAAAGAGCATGTGACGGCGTTGCTGCGCCAGTTGCTCGGCGAGCTGTTCGACGAGACGGCGGCGGCGCGGCTGGCGGCGCAGTTTCTGATTCTGATCGACGGCGCGACCGTCACCGCGCAGATATCCGGCAGCCCGAAAGCAGCCATGCTTGCTTGGGATATCGCGCAGCAGTTGATGGAAGGCGTGTTCGGCCGCACGGTGCGCGCGGCCTGAGTACGCTTAGGCCTCCACGCGGAAAATCGCCACTGCCTGCTGCAAGGTTTTCACCTGATCGTCGAGCGACTGCGCCGCTGCCGCTGCTTCTTCAACCAGCGCCGCATTCTGCTGGGTCACTTCGTCCATCTGGGTGACGGCGCGCGAGATCTGGTCGATCCCGCCGCTTTGCTCTTCGGAGGCGGCGGAGATTTCACCCATGATGTCAGTGACGCGCTGCACGGCGTGGGTGATGTCTTCCATCGTCCTGCCGGCCTGGTTCACGAGGCTCGTACCTGCCTGCACCCGCTCCACCGAGGTGTCGATCAGCGCCTTGATTTCCTTGGCCGCCGCCGATGAGCGCTGCGCAAGGCTGCGGACCTCGCCGGCCACCACCGCGAAGCCCCGGCCGTCCTCGCCGGCCCGCGCGGCTTCAACCGCCGCATTGAGGGCGAGAATGTTGGTCTGGAAGGCGATGCCTTCGATGATCGTGATGATGTCGGCGATCTTGACGGAGCTCTGGTTGATCTCCGCCATCGTGCCAATCACGTTATTGACGACCGCGCTGCCCTGGCCCGCGATGTCCGACGCATTGCGGGCGAGCGAGCTTGCCTGACGCGCATTGTCGGCATTCTGCTTGACGGTGCCGGTGATCTCTTCCATGCTCGCCGCGGTTTCCTGCAACGATGCGGCCTGCTGCTCGGTGCGCGCGGACAGGTCGGCATTGCCGGAGGCGATTTCGCTCGCTGCGACGGTGATCGATTCGGTCGACGCACGAATATGCCGCACCGTGCCGGCCAATTCCAGCTGCATGCGGCGCAGTGCGGCCTGCAACTGGCCGATCTCGTTCGTGCCGCGCGCCACAATGTCTTTCTGCAAGTCGCCCTTCGACATGCGCTCGAAGTCCTGCGCCATTTCGCTGATCGGCTCGACCACCACGCGGGTGAGCGCGCTGCGCACGAACAGGCCGATGGCGACCGCCAGCAACGCGCAGACGACAAGGACGGTGTTCATGGTCTGCGCGCGGGCCTGCGCATCCTCGAAACGATGCGCCGCACGCGACACCGCATAGTCCAGCAGCGGCTGCGAGAGCTTGTCGAATTCGTTGTAGAGCGGGCTGCTGTATTGCAACTGGATGCGGTGATACGCGTCGAAGTCCTTGGCCTTGAGCGCATCGAACTCCGGCATGATGCCCTTGCTCATCATGGCTGCATGCTTGTCCGCCGCGTTGCTGAACAGCGCCTGCGCATCGTCGGAAACCGGCACGGCCATAAAGGCATCCCATTGCTTCTGCGATTCGCTGCAGTAACTGGTGGCGAGTTGCAACTGCTGGGCCGCCTCGGTGTCTTTCTGCTGGCCCGACAGCGATTCATAGCGATTCTTGGCCGAGCGGCAGCGCAGCAGCAGTTCCGAGCTGCGCGACAGCGCGTTGGTGGCGGTCATATCGTGCTGGTACATGCCTCTGAGCGCCTGATTGGTCGAGGCAAGCGAGGTGAAAGCGCATGCACCGACCACCAGAACCAGCAGCACGAAGATGCCGGTGGCAAGCGTCAGACCCGTTCTGACCGAAAGATTGTTGAACACGATGGCCCTTGGTTAGCGTGTGGCGAGACGCGACCGGCAGGCAGTCGCGCAATACGATTCTTGTTGTGGTCTTGCTGTGTCTGCTTCTACTTCTACTTCTGTGTTTACCGCTCGATGCCTGCTGCCGCGCTAGCGGAACTGGAACAGCGCCGCCGGCGTGTCGACCAGCACCGCATGCAACTGCTCCGGTTGTTGTGCCACAGATTCCAGCATCTCGCGGGTCAAGCGGGCGTTCTGCACGTCTTCGAATTGCGTATGGGGCCAGTCGGTGCCCCACACCAGACGCCCGACGCCGAATTCGCGAACCAGTGCGGGCCACGCGCTGGCGGCGAGCGCCAGCGCGCAAGCCGGATCATGCCGGTCGGCACTCACGCGATACGCGCCCGACACCTTTACCCACACCTGGCGCGTCGCGCCGAGCGAGAGCAGGCTGGCGAAGCCCGGGTCGCGTATGCCCAGCGCGGGATCGAGCCGCCCGAAATGGTCGACGACGATCCGCACGCCGCTTGCCAGCAGTGCAGGGGCGATGGCGGGCAGGCGCGCCGCTTCGATCTGCACTTCGAGATGCCAGTTCAGTGCCGCCATGCGCTCGAGACACGCCGACCACGCGGCGTCGCCAAAGTCCGGCGCGGCCTTGCCGATCAGATTGGCGCGCACGCCGACCACGCCGCGCGTGTGCCAGGCTTCGAACTGCGCGGCATCGCGCGCAGGATCGACGACGACGATGCCGCGCAACTGCCCGGGATGCGCATCCAGACAGGACAACAGGTAGCCGTTGTCGCTGCCGAGAAAGCTCGGCTGAACCAGCACGCCGTGCGACAGGCCGAGACTGGCGAGCATGGCGCGATAGTCGTCGAGCGTGGCTTCGTAGGCTGGCGCATAGCGCCGGCCCGGTGCGAGCGGCAGGCCGCTGACGAACACGTGCGCGTGGCTGTCGATGCCGGTGACCGGTTCCGTCGTCGCCATGCAGGAAAGAGGGGTACCGTTGGATAGCGTCATTCGTGAAGCTCAGGCTGCGGGTTCTTCGTTCAGTGTACGGCCACGCGTCTCCGGCAGCATCAGAATGGAAACCGCGACGATCGCATAGGCAATCGCGGCGTCGACGCCGATCGCAAATCCAAGCGAGAACTGCCCGGCGAGATGCCCGACCATGACGGGAAAACCGGCCGAGACGACCCGTCCAAAGTTATAGCAGAAGCCGACCCCGGTGCCGCGTGTGCCGCGCGGATACAGCTCGTTGAACAGGGCGCCCATGCTCGCCGGAATGCCCGCGGCGAAGAATCCAAGCGGAAAGCCCAACACCAGCATGGCCTCGTTCGACATCGGCAGGAACACATACACGATCACCATGGCCACACAGCAGACCGAGAACAGCAGAATGGTCTGGCGGCGTCCGATGGCGTCGAGCAACACCGAGGCGGCAAGGCAGCCGCAGAAAAACGCCAGGATGATCACCGCCAGGTATCCGCCGGTGCCGAGCACGGACAGATGCCGCTCGGTTTTCAGAAAGGTTGGCAGCCACGTCGTCAGTGCGGAATAGCCGCCATGCGCGCCCACGCCGAGCAGGCCGCCGATCAGCGTCATGCGCAGCACGTCGGGGGCGAAGATGGACAGGAGCGGGACGCGTTCGATTGCGCCGGTCTTGCCTTCATGAGGCGTCTTTGCGGTGCCGGCGGACGGCTCCTGGATATTGCGCCGGACATAGATGATGAGCAGGGCGGGCAGGATGCCGACGCCGAACATCACCCGCCAGCCGAGCGCCGGCGGCAGGAACGAGAACACGCCCGCATAGAGCAGCACGGCGGCAGCCCAGCCGACGGCCCATGCGCTTTGCACCGCGCCCATAGCCTTGCCGCGATGCTGGTTGCGGATCGTCTCGGCCATCAGCACCGCGCCGGCCGCCCATTCACCGCCGAAGCCGAAACCTTGCAGGGCCTTGAGCACGATGAACTGCGGAAAGTTTTGCGCGAAGGCCGAAAGCAGCGTGAAGATCGAAAACCAGGCGACCGTGACCTGCAAGGTCCGCACGCGCCCGAAGCGGTCCGCCGCCGCGCCGCAGATCCAGCCGCCCAGCGCCGATGCAACCAGCGTCACGCCGCTCACGAGACCTGCCTCGGTCTTGCTGATGCCCCATTCCGCGATGATGGCCGGAATCACGAGGCTGAACATCTGCACGTCGAGGGCGTCGAGCGCCCAGCCGCCGAAGCAGGCCCAGAAGGTATGCCGCTCGTTCTTCGATACGTCTCGATACCACGAAAACATTTGGACTCCGCGCGCCTTGTGCCGGCGTTGATGAAGGTTAAACCCCGAAAATTGAGTGATGTGCCTCGGGCGATCTGTTGCCGGTGACGGGCATGGCGATACCGATTGCCGGGCGAAGCAGGAAATCAGCGGATCTCTACCTCGTAGGAGAAGTGCTCGGCTGCGCCACGCGACAGGCGCCATTCGAGCGGCGCTCCGTCGTAGCCGAAGGCCACCCGTTCGATCACCACAATCGGGCTATGCGCCGGCACCTGTAACGTGGCGACATCCTCCTCACTGGCGGACTCGACAGTCAGACGTTCATCGGCCCGCGCCACCACGCGGGCGCAGCGCGCCTCGTAGAACGGGTAGAGCAGCGGACCGAACGCCTCGAGCTCGCACTCGGCGAGAGCAGCAAAGGGCTCGTACGGCAACCAGATCTGTTCGGCAACGATCGGCGTGCTGTCGATCAGGCGCAAGCGGGCGAGCCGGATCGCCTTGGCGCCGGCCTTCAGACCGAATCGGGCAATCACCGCTTTGGGTGCTCGCGTGACGACGCGCTCGAGAATGCGACTTTCGGGGACGCGCCGCTCACCGGTGGGCGAGTGGAAGCGGAAGAAGCGAAACAGCGACCTGTCGAAGGTGGCACGGCGCACAAAGGTGCCGCGCCCCTGAAAACGTTCAACCAGCCCTTCGCGCTCCAGCAGGTCGACGGCCTTGCGCACTGTGCCGACCGCGAGCCCATAAGCGGTTGCGAGTTCCTGTTCGGTGGGTAGCGGGTCGTGTGGCTGCCACTCGAGCGCGGCGATACGCGCGGCCAACTGGTCGCGCAAGCGGTGATACCTGGGAATGCGGTCATCCACGATCGTGTGGGGCGCGAGGGCCTGGGTGAATTCATATATATGTTTATATGAATCGTTTGCGATGGGCATTAGGGTTTGCCCTGGAATGGCTCGCGCATTTTTCCATATGTGGAAAAAATTTATGGCGCATGGGAATCTGTTGACCCTCTCCAAAGCACGCTCATATAGTCCCACCGAGCTCTGCAAGACTGCGGGCAGTTCAACGAACAAGGACGTCAACGTGCGCCATTACCAGAATTTCACCGACAACCACTTCAACGACTCGGACCGGGCGCCATCCATCGAAGTCTGCAACCCCGCAACCGGGGAGATCATCGCCGCTGTCGACAGCGCCAGCCCCGAAGACGCGGATCTGGCCGTTCAATGCGCGGCTGCCGCACAGAAAAAATGGCGGCGCATGCCTGCCGTCGAACGCGCGAAGGTGCTGCACCGCCTGGCCGATGCACTGCTTGCCCGCACCGATAACATCGCTCAGGCGCTTGCACTCGAATCCGGCAAGAGCCCCCAGCATGCCCGGGCCGAAGTCCAGTACGCAGCCGAAGTCACCCGCTATCACGCGGAGTGGGCGCGCCGCATCACGGGCGAGATCATCCCGAGCGACAACGTCGGCGAGAACCTGATGTTGTTCCGCGAACCGATTGGCGTCGTGGTGTGCCTGATCCCTTTCAATTCGCCCGTGTATACGCTGATGCGCAAGCTCGCCCCCGCGCTCATCACCGGCAACACGGTCGTCGTGCGGCCGAGCAGCTACACCCCGTGCTCGGCGCTGGAAATCGCCCGTGCCGTGCAGGACGCGAGCGTTCCGGCCGGCGTCATCAACATCATGGCGATGAACCATGTGGTGGCGGAGCAGATCTGTACGGCTCCGTCCGTTGGCATGATCACGTTGACCGGCAGCGTCGGCGCCGGCCGCAAGGTGCTCGAATACTCCCAGGTCAATATCGCCAAGGTGTCGCTCGAACTGGGCGGCAAGACGCCCGCCATCATCGAACCGGACGCCAGTCTTGAACAGGCAGCGGCCGATATCGTGCGCTCCAAGACCTCAAACTGCGGCCAGCTCTGCACCGCGGTTGAACGCGTCTATGTGCATGAGGAAGTCGCACCGAAACTCATCGCCCTGTTGCGCAACCGCATGCGCGAGCGTCAGTGGGGCGATCGCAGCAAGAGTCACGACTGGATGGGACCGCTGATCCACAACAACGCACGCCTGCACATTCACCAGATGGTGGAGCGGGCGATCGACGACGGCGCGGTGCTCGAATGCGGCGGCGTGATTCCGCAGGGCAAGGGCTTCTTCTATCCGCCGACGCTGCTCACCGGATGCCGCCAGGAGATGGAGATCATCCAGGAAGAAACGTTCGGGCCGGTACTGGGCGTGGTCACGTATCAGACGCTCGATGAAGCGCTGGACATGGCGAACGATCACCAGTTCGGGCTTGCCTCGATGATCTATAGCGAGAACCACCGCACGATCATGCGTGTGGCCAACGAGATCGAGGCGGGCGAATGCTACGTGAACCGTATCCCGGACGATCCGTATCAGGGGCACCACAGCGGCTGGAAGCGCTCGGGCATCGGCGGCGACGACGGCCAGCACGGCATGCTGGCGTTCACGCAGACGCGCCTCGTCGTGGTGCCGCACTGAGCCGTATCGTGAAGCTGGATTGAAAGACTGGGCGGGACGTACCTCTGCAAGGTACGTCCAGATAGCGCGGTTCTGGTTTGAAAAGGCACGAAATATTATAAGGATTACTTATAAAAACAAGGCGGATTACCCGCCAGGGTGAAAATTTTTCGAAGTTGTCATGCAGCACCGGCCTAACAGGCTGGTCACAAGTTATTCAATAAAGGAGACGCCATGACCGTAACAATCGAATCCCCTGAGCAGACTCTGGCAGAAACTTCTGCCAGTGGCTCCCCGTTAGTCCGCTATTTTCAGCTGGCCGTGCTGACGCTCGCAGCCGGGGCCCTGTATCCGCTGCTCTACCTGCGCCAGAATTTTGAAAACACGCTGCTGCAAGCGTTCCACATTACTGCCGACCAGCTCGGCGAGCTTTACTCGGTGCTGGGCATCGTCTATGTGATCACCTATATCCCCAGCGGCTGGCTGGCCGACCGCGTGAGCTCACGCTGGCTCGTCGTGTTCTCCCTGGGCGTCGTGGGCCTGCTTGGCCTCTGGTTCGCCACCTATCCTGAACCCTCGATGCTGCGCTGGATCTTTCTCGGCTGGGGGATCGCCGGCGGGCTGACATTCTGGTCGGCCATCCTGCGGGCCGTCAAGCTGCTGGGCACCGAACGCGAGCAGGGCCGCTTCTTCGGCATCCTCGACGGCGGCCGCGGTCTCACGGAAGCGGTGCTCGCCTCGATCGCGATAGCCATCTTCGCTCACTATGCGAGCCAGGCTCCGCAGGTATCGCTGCGTCCGGTGATCCACATGTACGCGTACACCTGCCTTGGGATCGGTGTGCTGGCCGGGTTGATCCTGCCGAGCGACCGGAACCGCACGCGTGGCTCCGGCGGCGCAGGGCAGGGCGCTTCCTCCGCCTTCGGCGATTTCTTCATGCTGGTCCGCATTCCGGAGATCTGGCTCATCAGTTTCATCGTGCTTGCGGGCTACCAGTTGCTGTGGGCCACGTTTTCCTTTTCCAGCTATATCCAGGAACACTTCTCGGCTTCGGCGGTACTCGCCGGCGAGCTGACCGTCATCAAGCTGTGGATGCGCCCGATCGGCGCTATCGGCGGAGGCTTCCTCGGCGACCGCTTCTCCAACGTCAATGTGCTGGGCGGCGGCATGCTTGCCGCGGCGATTGCCTGGATGCTGTTCGTGCTCGTACCCGCGTCGGTGCCTACGTGGCTGCTGGCTTGCTGCATCGTCGTGCTCGGGCTGATGACGTATTCGGTGCACGGCCTGTACTGGGCCATCATCGACCGCTGCCATGTCCCTGCACGGGTAACGGGCCTCGCGATCGGAATCATTTCGATGATCGGCCTCTCTCCGGACGTGTTCCTGCCGATGATCAGCTCGGCGATCTCGCACCGTTTCCCGGGTGTGCTCGGCACCCAGCTCTACTTCGTGTACATCGGCGTGTGCTGCCTCGTCGGCAGCGGCCTCGTGTATGTCTTCAGGAAGCGCACACAGCATTACCGCTTCCCGGGCCGCTGATTTCCGCTGCTCCGCAATACGGTTCAACTGTCACAAGCCTCAAGGCCAACCCATGAAAATTACCTCGCTTGAAACCTATGTCGTTGCCGTGCCGCCGCCGTATATCGGTGGCCGTTACTGGATCTTCGTGAAGCTGAAGACTGCGTGCGGCATCGAAGGGGTGGGCGAAGTCTACGCGGCGAGCTTCCACCCGAGCGTCATGGAAGCGGCCATCGCCGACGTCTATCAGCGCTACCTCGAAAACCACGATCCGCACCACATTGAGCGCTTTTTCCGCGAAGCCTATTCCAGCGGCTTCACACAGCGTCCCGACCTGAGCATGATGGGGATCGTAAGCGGCCTCGAAATGGCGTGCTGGGACATTATCGGCAAGGCGGCAAACAAGCCGGTCTACGAGCTGATCGGCGGCAAGGTGAACGAGCGCCTGCGCTCCTACACTTATCTGTATCCGAAGACGGCCGACGGCGAATACAGCCACGACTACGAGGACGTCGAGCTTTCCGTGCGCTGCGCCGTGGAATACGCGCAACAGGGCTTTACCGCGATCAAGTTCGATCCGGCCGGGCCCTACACCGCGTACTGCGGGCATCAGCTCAGCCTCGACCTGCTGGAGCTGTCGGCGAAGTTCTGCCGGCGTCTGCGCCAGGCGGTCGGCACCCAGTGTGATCTGATCTTCGGCACGCACGGCCAGATGACGCCATCGGCCGCCGTGCGGCTGGCACGCTACATCGAGCCCTACGACCCGCTGTGGTTCGAAGAGCCGGTTCCCCCGGGGCAAGCCGAGGCGATGGGGCGAGTCGCGCAGAAGACCAGCATCCCCGTGGCCACCGGCGAGCGCCTCACCACCAAATACGAGTTTTTCGACGTGCTGCGCAACAATGCCGCGTCGATCCTGCAGATGAACCTCGGTCGCGTGGGCGGGATTCTCGAAGCAAAGAAGATTGCCAGCCTTGCGGAGGTGCACTATGCGCAGATTGCGCCGCATCTCTACAACGGTCCGATCGGCGCCGCCGCGAGCATCCAGCTCGGCGTGGCGTCACCCAATTTCCTGATCCAGGAGAGCATCATGCGCTGGGAAGGCTTCCACGCCGAGATCCTGAAGAAGCCCATCGTGTGGGAAGACGGCTACATCATCCCGCCGACCGAGCCAGGCCTTGGCGTCGAACTCGATATGGATGTCGTCAGGGCTCATATGCCGTACACGAGCCGGCGTCTGCACCTGACGGTCTCGACGCAACCGTTTGACGTGAAGGCAGGACCGTCCGATAGCTGGAAGGCGCGCTACGCCGTCGACAAGGAATAGGCACCAGGGATGGAGGCAAACACCTTTGACTACATCATCGTCGGAGCCGGCTCGGCCGGCTGCATCCTCGCTGACCGCCTCAGTGAATCGGGGCGATTCCGGGTGCTGCTGCTCGAGGCCGGCAGCGCGGACAGATCCCTGTGGCTGCGCATGCCGCTCGGGTTCGCGAAGCTGTTCTACGACGCGAAGTACAACTGGCGCTATCAGACCTCGCCGCAGCGGGAACTGGCGGGCCAGCGCGTCTATACGCCGCGCGGCAAGGTGCTGGGCGGCTCAGGCTCGATCAACGCAATGATCTATGTGCGCGGCCAGCGGCAGGATTTCGACGACTGGGCCGCGCAGGGCAATCCCGGCTGGGGCTGGGACGACGTGCTGCCGTGGTTCAAGCGGCTGGAATCGCACCATGCGGGCGATACCGAATGGCATAGCAGCAGCGGCAAGATCAACATCACGCGTGATCCGGTGCATCCGATCTGCGAGGCGTTTTTCGAGGCATGCGCCACGCTGGGCTACCGCTCGAATGACGATTTCAACGGTGCGCGGCTCGAGGGCTACGGTGTCTACGATATCAACACCCGCAACGGACAACGGGATTCGTCGTGCACGGCCTACCTGCACCCCGCCATGAAGCGTGCGAATGTCGTGGTGCAGACGGATGCACTGGTGGAGCGCGTCCTGTTCGACCGGAACCGAAAGGCTACCGGCGTCAATGTGCTGATCAAGGGCCATAGGCAGCACTTCACTGCGCGCCGCGAAGTCATTCTGTCCGCCGGCGCCGTGGAAACGCCCAAACTGCTGCAGTGTTCGGGCGTCGGCAACGCGGCGCTTCTGACGCTGCACCAGATTCCCGTCGTTCACCCTATGCCGGCGGTTGGAGAGAACCTGCAGGATCATCTGTGCGCCTCGTACTACTACCGGGCGAACTGCCCGACCTTGAACGACGAGGTACGAAGCCTGCCCAAACAGGCTCGCGCCATGCTCCAGTACCTGTTCAGGCGCAAGGGCATATTGGCGACGACGGTCAAGGCCGGCGGCTTCCTGCGCACGAGCGGGGAGGAGACCGTGCCCAACGTGCAGTTGTACTTCAATCCGCTTTCGTATGTCCTGCCGGAATCGGGCGGCATGCCGCGCGTCGAGCCGTACTCCGGTTACACGATCTTTTTCGCGCCGTGCCGGCCGACAAGCCGCGGCACGATCCGGCTCACCAGCACCGATATTCACGCGGCGCCGCGCATCGATCCCAACTACCTGTCGACCGAGCACGACCGGGCCGAGGCAATTGCAGGCAGCAGGCTCGTGCGCGATCTGGCAGGGACGTCGTGCCTCAAACGGGTGACGGCCGAGGAAGTACGCCCGGCAGAAACCGTATCCGACGACAACAGCATGCTGCAGTTCTTCCGGGAGCAGAGCGGGTCGATCTACCACCTGTGCGGTTCGTGCGCGATGGGCAGCGACATGCAGCGCACGGTCGTGAACAGCCGGTTGCAGGTGCACGGCATGGCGAATCTGCGCGTGGTGGACGCCTCGGTGTTCCCGAACATCACCTCGGGCAACATCAATGCCCCTACGATGATGATTGCGGAAAGGGCGGCGAGCCTGATTCTGGAGAGTGCCGCCGCCTGATTCGTCCTGCGCAAGCCCGCTTTTGCAGGGTTGAAGACAGTGACCGTGGGCTAACACCCGCTAACACCCGCCAACTCCAGCGGCTGGACCGGCCAAAGCCGATAGAATACCCGTCGATGAACGCGCCCGACCCCTTACCCGTAGAGAAATCGAAGGCCCCGGCTGTAGACGGGGCCCTGGATATTCTGGAAACGCTGGTCCAGTCCACCTGGCCACTGACGCTTTCCGAAATCGCCGAACGCGTGAACCTTCCCGTGACAAGCTGCCACCGCATTATCGGAACGCTGCTACAGAGAGGGATGGTGGTGCGTGACCTGCGGCGCAAAAAGGCATATTGCGCGGGTGCGAGGCTCTTTCAGATGGCGTCCGCGGCGTACCTCCAGCAGCCGATCGTGCCGCTGTTCCATCCGATCGCAGACGTGCTGAAAAATGAACTGCACCAGACCGTGAACCTGAGCGTGCAGGCCGGTCCCCACGTGCTCGTGGTCGCGCAGGTTTCATGGCCGTTCGCCGAAACGTTCGGTGCCTACGTGGGCCTGTCCGATGTGCTTCATCAGTGCGCGGCGGGCAAGGCGCTCATGAGCATGCTTCCCGCGAGCGTGCAGAAGCACTACTGGAGCGAGTTCATTTCGACCCGCGTCACGCAGACCTCGCCCAATCTGCCCGGCGCGGACGAATGGCTGCACGAGCTGGCGGAAATCAGGCGCGTCGGCTATGCGTTGATTCGCTCGGACGTGGCTCCAGGTGTTTGTCATCTCGCCGCGCCGGTGCTTAACCGCCGCGGCGAACCGCTCGCCGCGATGAGTGTCTCTTTCGCTGCGCAGCAGGATGTGCGTCCGTACGTGACTCCGCTGATTCAGGCGACGTGGCAATTGGCGTCACGGCTGGGATAGCGGTTGCGGGTACGCAGCCCCCGTCGCGTGAGGTGGGGGCGTCGGAACCGCGCGTCACGGCTCAGCGCGGCAAGATTTTCTTGCGCGGATCGACACAGCGGCGCGGGTCGACCGGTTCGGACACGACGTGGCGGGCCGGCGCTTGCCGCGTTTCGACCAGTTCCCCGGCGAACTTGGCCACTTCGACCAGCAGTCCCAGCCCATCGGCGGATGCAAGGTAATCGAGACCAGGCGCTTCCCCGGTTTCCAGCTCGGAAATCACCAGTTCGGCGACCGGCTTGAGCACGTTTTCCTTCTGCTCCGGTGTCGGGTGAGGCGAGTGCGGCTTGAGTTTCGGCTTGATAGGCGCGTCCATGAAATCCCCTTTTTGCCTTGAAATCGGAAAGTTGACTTAATTTCGTATCAACCATATCATACGAAACAACACACCTTATCGTAACACATATGGCACCTGGCCTTGGACAAGCGCGGAGTGAGCTGATCGACCTGATGACGTCCACCGTCGGTCAACTGGTCGCCCGCCAGATAGACGCCGCGCACAACTATGCATCCGCGTCGCCCGACGTTCGCCTCATGGTGAGGGGAGTGGCGGCGCGCATGGCTGAACTGGTTCGAGCCATGAATCGGGATCAGATGGAAGCCTGCGACCCCGAGCTGAACACGTTCTTCCGCATGATGCCGTTTAGCGAAGCGATTCCGGTTGCGGTGGAGGTGGAGCTGAAGTGGCCGCATCACATTGAAACGCTGCCCGAGGCGAACCGGAGACTGAAGCTGATTCGCAAGGGCGGGGACTACGCGATGCTGTTCAGCGAACAGAAAATCGAAAGCGTTATCGCGCGAATTGGCCAGATGGAGCCCAGGCAATAGCATGCCCTACCTGCCATTTCCGATGCCGGAGCAGACCTTTCAGTCCTGCGTGGTCGAAGCCGAGGCGAAGTACCAGGTTCCCTCGTGCATCCTGCATGCGGTGCACGAGGTCGAATCCAGCGGCGACCTGAGGCCCGGTCTGGTGCGCTCGAACGGCAATGGCACGAAAGACTACGGCATTACGCAAATCAATACCGTCTGGATGAACTATTTCCAGAGAAAGTTTGGCATCACGGCGTCTGACTTTGCCAATAACGCATGTCTGGCAGTGAACGGCTCGGCATACATCATTCGCTACGAAATCAACGCTACCGGTAGCTTCTGGGCTGGGGTCGGCAACTACCATAGCCGCACGCCGGGCGAGCACGATCGCTACGTTCTGCGGGTGGCTCAACAGGCCGAGAGGTTCGGATGCCGGATCAGGTAAATAACCGCAGCTCGGCTCCGATCGTCGCGCTGGGGGTGGTCGTCGTGGTGTGCGCGGCCATGCTCCTCTGGCATCAGAAGCATGAAGCCATTGCGCGTCTCCTGCTGGTCTGGAAAGCATGGGAAGTCCTGCCGGTCGCGCACCTGTCGGGTGCGGCTGACGCGCTTCGCGGACGTATCGGGATCTATGCGCGGTACGCGGGCGTCATCACGTTCAAGGAATTGCTGGTGCTTGGATGGGAGGTCGGCGCGTTCTATCTCGTCATTCCAGTCACGCTGAGCATCGCTTTTGCATGGCGAGCCGCACGCCATCCGGTTGTTCGAGCCACCCGTGTCCATACCATCCAGTCGTTGCTCGAGGTCCAGAGCCGTAGCTTTTCTGCCGTTGCACCGGTTTTGCGCCGGGATCTGTCCAACGATAGCGCGCCGGAATGGGCGTCCTCGATGCACCCGGAGGAGTGGGTTGCTCAACATGGGCTGATCGTCAACGAACGGCTGGAGCTTGAGCGCACGCGTGAGCTGCTTGTGCGCCAGCTGGGCAAGCCGGTCAATGCGTTCACGCAGTTAAGCGACACTGAGAGGGCCTTGTTCGCGATCTTCGGCCTGCGGGTCTTCTTCAAGGACCTGGAGGCTTCGAAGGCGCTGGTGGACGCCCTGAACTACAGCGCGTCCAATGCCCAGTCGCGGCCGGATCTTGCACTTGCGCGCGAGGCGTTCGAGCGCTGCGCCCAGGCGAAACCGGCGCGAGACTGGCTGCGCAAGCATCCCTATCCGCGGACCTTGCTAATGGCGCTTCTGATCGAGTCCCGCCAACTGGGTGTGCTGCCGTCTTCGAATTTCATCTGGCTCAAGCCGCTCGATCGGGCACTCTGGTATCCGCTGAATACGGCGGGCCGGAAGGTGCCCTTCATGGAGTCGGCCGGCGTATTCAACCAGATGCAGGCCGAAGATGTCGCGTGGGATAACGACTGCGTTCTGACCGCGCCGCACGTTGACGACGCCGTCAAGGCACTGCAACGCTACCTCGAAGAAACCGGGGTGCTGTAATCGACATGGCCGATTTTTCGATGAGGAATCCCTATGAAACTGAAGTTTGAACGGACCAGGCCACAGTCACGCGACCTTGTTCTGGTCGAGCCGGACGGTACGGTTTTTACGGCCTTCATGAAAACGGGCTATCTGAGCGCGGCGACGCGAACCCGTTTTGCCAGCGGGCATGCAGCCGCAACCGGCGCGTTTTCCATTTCCTCCGGAGCCGCTCAGCAAGGGGAGGAAGGCAATGGTGGGACCGCGAATCATGGCCTCGTGTTTATCAGCGAGGTGGACGGGCAGGAGAAGATCGCCCTGATCGAACGTTTTGCGACCGAGGCAGATGCGCGCCAGGGCTTGTCGCTGGTTCATTCGGCCGTGCGCCGGCATGTTGTCGGCCAGCGCCGCAGGCATGTATGGCGCATGATCCTGCGCTATGCCGGAGCGCCGTTTCTGACGCTCATGCTGACGATGGCGGCCGTGCGTTATCTCGACTCGCACAACGGATCGCTCGATGCGCTCAACGCGCTGGTGCGCGCGTCGCAGGCCAATCCCGGTTCGCAACCGGGCCTGCCGCCCGGATCGCCGGCGGCGGCAGTGCCGGACCCGAGTGCCGCTCTGGCGTCGGCGGCAAGCTCCGTGGCGTCCGCGTTCCCGGTTCAGCCGGCGGCGGATGCGCTGCCGCCGGATGCACCGGCCTCCATGCCTGTGGTGGCCGGACATGCGCCGGACCCGGCGCCGGATGTCGCCCGCACGATGACGTCGATTCATTTCGGGCTCGACAATCAGCCACCGAAGCGAACGCTGTATGTGTACTCGGATCCCAACTGCCCGGCCTGCAAGCAGTTCGAGCCGCACATCAACGACCTCGCCAAAGACTTCTCCGTTTACGTGCTGCCGGTCGCCTATCAGGACGGCTCGGCAAAGGTGGCGGCACAAATCCTGTGCGGGACGGACCGCAAGCAGAAATGGGCCGACACGATGACGCACGTGAAACCCGGCGAGCCGGTAACGGGCAACGAGTGTGCACGGGCGTACGGCGGCATCAAGGCGAACATGCAGGCGTTCGACTCGCTCGGATTCAATTCCACACCGCGCGTCGTCAGCGGAACCGGATATGTGTTCGCGGCAGGCGCGAGCGCGAACACCATCCGCGTTCAGTCGGCCGCGCAATAGGGCGGGCGCGGACAGTCCTACCGTTGAGAAGAAACCGAGCGGTGTATGGCACAAAAATATGGCACCTCGCGATGGCAGGAGATCGACCAGCAGCGCATCACGCTTGACCCCCGGACTATCTCGGAGCGGTTCAGTGCCTGGCTGAGGCAGCCGGGCCACTACGCGAAGTTTCAGGTCGGCATGGGGATTGCGGCGTGCGTGCTGGCCTTCATGTGGCTGCCGATTACGCTCCTTATCCTGCTCGCGCATTTCTGGTTCTCGTGGCAGCGCCACGAGATGCCCATGCGTTATCCGAAAGACCTTGGCGGGATCGATCCATCGCTTGACGTCGAGAAGCCCAGCCCCGGCGGGAAGGGCGAAATCATCGAGCGCAAGCCGGCGGACGGGATTGTCTATCTCGGCAACCAGCGCTCCGCGGATCGTGCCGAGCACCTGCGAGAACTATGGGCGACCAACGACGACGCCCGCACGCACATGCTGCTGATGGGGACCACCGGGTCGGGTAAAACGGTGACCTTGCTGTCCTTGTGCTTCAACGCGCTTTCATGGGGCTCCGGCTTTTTCTATTCGGACGGCAAGGCGGATTCCAGCTTGCATGCGTCTGTGTGGGCGTTGTGCCGGCGCGTCGGTCGTGAGGATGACTATCTTGTTCTCAACTTCATGACGGGCGGCGCAGACCCCTATAAGAAGAGAAAAACCACCGAAAAGACCTCGAACGGCACCAATCCGTGGTACGAGGGCGGACCGGACTTTCTGTCGCAACTGTCGTCGGCCCTGCTGCCGAAGGCGAGTGGCGACGGTGCGCAATGGCAGCAAAAGGCCGTCAACATGATGGATGCGCTGATTCGTACGCTGTGCTACGAACGCGCAGCGGGCAACATCACGCTATCGATCGGCGTGATCCGCGAACATCTGGCGCTGCCGAATCTGGTCAAGCTGTATCTGAAGGGCAAGAAGGGCGAGATTCCCGAATTTGCGTTTCTGCCGATCAAGGCGTACCTGGAAACGGGCCTGCCGGGCTTCAGGCCGGAGCACGCCCACCAGCCGGACAAATGGGACCAGACGGTCTGGGATCAGCACGGCTATCTGACGGGGCAGTATGCGCGCACGCTGTCCATGCTGATGGATACCTACGGCTATATCTTCAAGGAAAAGCTTTCCGAGGTGGACATGATGGACGTGCTGCTGAACCGGCGCGTCCTGGTCGTGATGATCCCGACGCTGGAGAAGTCGTCGCAGGAGGCGGCCAACCTCGGCAAGCTGATCGTCTCCAGCATCCGGCTGATGATGGCCATGAACCTCGGTCACAAGCTGGAAGGGACCTACGCCGACATCATCGACACCAAGGCGACGAAATCGCCCGCGCCGTACATCATCACGATGGACGAGCTCGGCTACTACTTCGCGGAAGGGATTGCGCTGATGTTCGCCCAGGCGCGCAGCCTGGGCTTCATGATGATAGCGGCAGGGCAGGACATTGCCGCGATGGCGAAGGGAGACAACAAGGAAGAGGTGGACTCGATGATCGCCAACACGAAGATCAAATACTCATTGGCGCTCGAAGATCCCGACAAGACCCTGGACGTGTTCAAGAAAGTCGCGGGCGAGTCGATCTCCGTTGAGGTGGGCTCCTTCGAGGGTTCCGTCAACCACTTTACCTCGGCCAACTACCGGCGCAATCTGACCGGTTCGATTCAGCGGCGTGACCGCATCGAACTGCAGGAATTGAAAGCGCTCAAGGAGATGGAGGGGGTGCTCATCTTCAAGGATCAGGTGACGCGGGCGCGCAGCTTCACGTGGTTCCATTCGATGGAGAAGACCCGGCTGCCGTTTCGCCTGAATCGTTTCCTGCAGGTTGAGCGGCCCACACGCGCGGATCTGTCCGGCAAGGTCAAGCCGCTCAGACAGACGGACCAGCAGACCGACAAACGGCTCGCCACGATTGACCGCATCGCGAAGAAGATCCGCCTGGGTCATGTCCCGGCGTATGTCGAGACTGTCGATCCTGTGCTGGACGCGGTGCGCGATACCTATCGCAGCATCGAAACGCTCAACCCGGACGAAACGGCGATCAATCGCGGGATCGCTTATTACACCGCGGCCGTCGAGGCGATGCGCAGGCATCAGGCTGATGAGGCGGGCAGGTACTGGGAGCCGGTTGACGCGGATGCGTCCACGGCATCCGTGGGGGTGGCTGCGATGAAGGTCCCTCATGAGCGCGAGGTGCCTGTGGCGCAAGCGTCGGGGCCGACGCCACCTGCATCGCCGGTGCCGGCCGAAATTTCACTGGAGGAGCGTGTGCCGATGCGCCGCAATCCTGTCTATCACGATCCGCCATTGTGCGAAAGAACCGATGAGGCAGGCACGGGAGGGACGGTGATAGCCTTCACCGAAAAGACGGCTGAAGCGCTCGCGAGGATCGAGGCGAGCCTCGGCCGCGAGAATCCGGCGGCTTCGGTGAAGGAAATGGAAGCGAAGATTTCCGCGCAATTGAAATGGGCCGGCGCACCTGCCGCGATATCGGCAGGCGAGCTGGAAGACCTTCTGCGCCGCATCGAAGAAGCGGTTCGGCGTTCACCAGACGGGGCGAGATAATGATCGGCCGTAGAGAATTTTGCAAAGCGTTCGCGACAGCCGTCTCGCTGGCTCCGCTGGTCGCGCCGACGAAGGCCAATGCCGAGGCCGCGAACGCGGTTCCGACGCTGCTGTGGGTGCGGCGCGGGGCGGACGAAGCCAACATCGACTATTCGACGGACGAGGGATTCCGGGCGATTGCATGGATGATGCGCGACGTGCGTGCGGGCGTCACAGGAACGCCCGACTGGCGGCTGCTCCAGCAATGGTCGTGGATGCAGGCATGGCTCGCCGCATACGGACACCATGCCAGATTTGACATTCATTCCGGCTTGCGTACCGCATCGACCAATGAATTTTATGAGGGGGCGCTCGCCTCCTATCACCTTCCCGATCAGCGCATGGTGTTTCGCGCGGGCGATCTCAGTACGCCATCCATTCCCAGTGAGTACATGGGACGCCTTGCGTATCTGTCGCAGCAAGGCGGGGTTGGGTTCTATACGCGCGACTTTATTCACACGGATGTGCGTGGCCGCGTCGTGGCGTGGCGCTCGCCGTAGCTCGCCAGAGCGGGCTGCCTCGCAGGAGCGCGGTCCATGCAATCGTTTGCGGCAGTTTGCGATTATTTGTGGCCGTTCTAATATTCAGATGAATGGAAAGATTGATTGGGTCAGAGATAGTATTCAAATTCCGCGATTGATGCGTATAATCAAGCTGATACATAATCCACATCGGAGCACCGTATGGATTGCAGTGTAGCAGGACCAGCAAAAATTCAGGTTGGCGCAGTCACAGCAGCATCTCCTCTAAACGAAACACGGGCCGCCGCGGTCGAGCAGGCGGCTGCACTCGCTACCGTGCCCGGCAACCAGCCCGCGCTCGCGGTGGAAATCTGCAGGGGTAATCCGGGCCACTCCCTCAAAAGCGGGACGGCCGTTCAAGCAGCGCCGAAACTATGACGCAAAAGCAAAGTGGCAAAGGGCCCATATTGGCGCTCGACCTGGAGAAATTCCGGGTGAAGTACGGTCTGTCCATCAGTTCGGCATGCGAGATTTTCGGATTGCAGCGCGCCAAGTGGACCGCGTTGCAGAAGACTCCGTCGGCTGTTCTGGCCGACAATACCGTCTGCATCCTGCTGGACTTTTACGAGCGCAATCCCGCAACCATTCCGATCCGTCGCATCATCAACATCCGGCAGCATATGATCGATCTCGGCTATGATCCAGACAACCCAACGGACAAGGCGCTGTTCGCCACGACCCATGGTCGCGAGAAAGCCGCGTCGTACCGCTGGGACAGTGGACAGGGGGGCATCAGCAAGCCGGTCGAACGGCTCATCGAGGCGACCGACCGGCTGCCGACGGAATCCGGAAAGAAAAAAAGGCAGACCCTGGAAGGTATCGCCCGAGACGTTGCTGAGCGGCAGGGCATACGCGATCCTCTCGCGCGGGGATCTTGGCGAAAGGACGATTAGGTTGGGGAGCGCGAATGATAAAAGCAAAGCGACCGGGAATCGACGTCAGCGTTGTTCTCTTCTACAAGCCGGGTAACATTCCTGCACAGTTGAATGTCTCGGATATCACGTTGCCTCTGTCGCGGCGAATGCAGGGCTTCGTCACAGGTCTGTCCGGACATCAACGGATGGAAAGCATGATGTACGCCCGGCAATACGCGGACGCTCATCGGCTGGAGATGATCGTGATCGATCTTCTGGTCGGGTTTGAGCTGCCGTTGTATCCAAAAATGCTGCCGCCCGAGCTGGTGAAGGAGCACGATGTGCTCAATCTGTTTCGCGCCTCCAAGGAACTGATTGCGCTCATCGCCGACCACTGGCAGCAATGGGTGATCGACGACGAGGGCACACGGGCGAAGACCCGCTATGAGTGGAGCCGGCCGTCGGACTTCGTGGCGCGCCGCCCAGATCTGCTGCCGCGTTTGCTGGAACTCGATGAATTCGATCACATTCATCTCGTGACCTATCCAGCCATCACCGCCTACCACGACAAGCCGCTCACAGCCACGTCGTTTCGAGTGGGGTACCCTATGATCGAGCGGGCAGCGGCCCGTTTTCACCCGGATATCGAAGTCATCGTCTAACTGGCTCGAGTTCGGATTTGCTCCCAGGTTTGTTGTGTTCGTAGCCCCGGCATCCTATGGATGTGCGGGGCTTTGTATTTGATCGCATGCGATCAAATACAAAGCCGCCTCCGCAAAAGATTGCGAATCTATTTTTTAATACGTATCATGTATCTGATACGCAATTTTACAGGTGCAGGAGAAGCGGGGGAGCGAATGGAAAACGCATTGCACGCGGCGCGGCCGGCCGGTGGCGAAACCGAAGAACGCCGTGTTGAGCTGACCGCGTCAGGAAGACTGGTGCTGATTCTGGCGATAGCGGGGGCCAGCATTGGTGCATGGGCTGCATATCAGCACTATGGGCCCGCTACGCCTGCGCGCTTGCCGCAGCCGGTGCTGCACGAACAGACGGCGCAGCAACCGGGGAATGCGCCCCAGGCAGCCCCGGCGGGCGCAAGCACGCCGTCGGTGGCGCAGCTCACGCAGGTGCTCCTTAAAGAGCGCCGGGATCATGAGATCCAGATTGCTGCGTGGCGGGCACTGACCGAAGCGACGCGGCAACAGATCGCCAGCCTGCAAGCGGGCCTGCAGGCGCTTGACGGCAAGATCGATGCCATCCAGAAGACTCCGCCACCGGCGCGCCTCGTGCGTGCCGGCAGCGCGGATGCCATCTCCAGCGCCAAAGCGCTTCACGCGACCCTCGACGCCACGAAGACGACGGCGGATATCGATGTGGCGTCGCTGCCCGTTGAAACGGTGTCTGCGCAGGCGCTAAACGTGACGGGTTTCGGCAACGGTGTGGTGGAAATCGGCAATCAGAAGCTGACGGTGGGCCAGATCTACCAGCCGGGCGAGACGATTGTTGCGGTCGACCCGGTCAGCCGATCGATTGTGACCAACCGGCGCATCATCAACGTCTCGAACTGAGGATGATATGAACGAACCAGGTTTCCTCGTGCGCGTAGCGCTTGGCGTTGGCCTCGCGCGACGCGCTGCACCAGCCGTGCGGATGCAGAGTGTCAACGATGCTCCGGCTCCGGCGCCCGATGCATCTGCACAGCCGCGCCGCGCGCAGCCTGCGCCCCCCGCGCAGCACGCGCAGAATGCGGCCCGAGCGCAGCAGCAGGCATTGCAGCAACGGCAGGAACAGGCTTCTTACGCGCAGCAGGGTGTATCGGCAGCCGCCCCCTCGCCCAAGCCAGCGCCAACCCCGAAACCAGCGCTGCAAATCGCGGATGGACTTCCGGCGCGGGGCGGCGAAACCGACATCAGCACGGTCATTCCCGCGGCCGCCCAACTGAACGGCGATCTCGAGATCGAGGAGAGCATCGTTCTGCAATGCGTCGTGCGCGGCAACGTGACACAGGTCGGCGATCACCAGGTGGTCCTGACATCGACCGGCGGCATTCACGGCACGCTGCGGGCCCACACGGCGGTGATCGGCGGAACGGTCGAGGGCGATGTATTCGCCGACCGGGTCGTGGTGCTCGAAACCGGCCACGTCAATGGCAACGTCGAGTACACGACACTCGCGATGAAAGAGGGCGGAACAATCAACGGAACCTTGACGCGCATCGTGCCCAATGTTGTCGGCGTGAGCGATGGCGGCATCCGCGTCGAGCAGCCCGGTTTGCGCGCCGTTTCGGTCGCGGATCAGGAGCGTGTCGCGTGAAGCCTGACCGCACGCTCTTATCCCGCCCGGTGCTTGCCATGCTCGCGGCATGGAGCGTGCTTTGCGCATCGGCATCTCAGGTTCATTTCCCGCATTTCCTGTTTATCTGTGAGCAGGTCGAAGCGTATTACGACGGCATGGCCGACGATGCGGTGGTGTATCGCGTTATGCAGAGCCTGGTCGCCTCGGTGTGGGCGCTCGGCGTCGTCGCGATTGCCGCGGGTGCCTGGATGGCCCGCGCGGCAAGAGTGCGTCGATGAACCTCGCGGCCAGTCGCGTCCACTTGTCCTAGGCGAACGGGAATGAAGATTCCGAAGATGGGTTGCGGCGAGGTTTTTCTTGTTGCGCTGATCGTGCTGACCACTGTGATGTGGCTACGCGACCGTTTGCCGGCGTCTGCCGCGGAGATCCGTGGCATGCAGGCGTTGGCGGCTTCGAATGAAGCGGCGCAGCGGGTCGTTGCCTCTCGTCTCGCGGATGGTTCGAGTCTGAGCAGCAGCGACGTGCGCAGACTGCGGGAGCGTGTTGTAGCTATCGAGGCGTATGCCTCGCGACCGGCGCCGGGCGTTGCCACGCGACGGTTGACGTTGGAGCGCGAGCGGCTGGCGGCTCGACCGTTTCTGGAAATGACGGGCGGCGACAAACTACGCTGGATGCTGTTCGGCATCGGGCGTTATGCCGAGCTGATCATCGGCGCGCTCGCCGGTCTTGGCGCACTGGCCTTCATACGCCTGCGCGGAAACAGGGGCGAGCGATGCACAACACATTGACCGGCCTCGACTGTCCGGGTTTATGTGAGGTCCGCAGCGGCTGGACAACGAGCGGGAAAGCGATATAATCGGATACTGATGCGTATCAATATAATTATACGTAAGTTTCGGGGATGGGGTCCAACTCAGGTATCTGGGTTCGCGAACGATGGCCGCTGAGCTGCCTCACCAGGCAGGCGCAAGCTTGATGAAGCGGTGTCTGTTGTCGAACCGGATAGTGGATAGATCTGTTTGACGCGCATCACATATAGAGGTTGACACATGGCATTGGACGACAATATCGACGCAGTGCGTGACCTGCAAAAATCCGGCACTCATGTCGCCCGTCTGCTGGGCTATATGAACATCGGCGTGTTGCCGAGCCGGGAGAATATGGCGAACGCGCAACAGTGGCTATCCAGGGCCTCTGACAAGCTCGAACCGATCTTGCAGGAAGCCGAAGCCAACAAGGCTTCGCAAACGTTTCGCCCGACGTTCAAAGGGTAGCGGCAGCGGGGCTGGGCGCGTGAGCCGGCAGCCCGGATGCGGTTGTGCCGCCGGCGCCTGGCCGGGCCGGGCTCACGCGAGGCCGTCAGCCTCCCGTTGAATAGTACGGTTTTTATTTCGTATCGTTATATTGATACGATATTAACGATGAAATCGCCAGCGTTCGCGAATGCAGCCGGACGGCCGATGACTGATCGTTACCTACTGGGGATAACACGATGATGCGGAACCTGAAGAAGATTGTGCTGGCGACGGTGCTTGCTTCGGCGATGGCCCAGCCCGTCCTGGCAACCTGCACCATGCAGACGCAGATGGCCAGCGCACAGGCGGCAGAACAGGCGCGGCGTCTTGCCAACATCAATGCCAATTTGCAGACGCTTGCGTTGTTGAGCCAGTTGCAGACAGCCTGTCTTCAGGGCTTTCAGATGATTCCGACCCAGGGAATGGGGCCCAGCTCGATCGCTATAACAGCGCTTACCAACATTGAACAGTCGGTCTGTCAGTCCCTGGTCAACAAGGCTCGCTCGACCGCGCAGTCGGGGATGGCTGCGGCACAGGCGCAGGCACAACAGCAGATCAACAGCATCATATCGAGCGTGGTCAGCTCCAGCGGGAGCTCGGGCATGCTTTCCGGCGCGACCCAGGCGAACACATCCTCGTCGAGCGGCGGCGTGATGTCGGCCATTACGAACAGCTTGTCGAGGCTCTTCCAATGAAGAAGATCGCTCCATCGCTTGTCGTGCTGGTCGCGGCGTTGACACTATCGAGCAGCAGTAATGCATACGCGGTTTGCGACGGTTGTGTGGTCGCAGCCGTGCAAGAGGGCGCTCAGCAACTGTCTGCGGAACTCACATCGATTGGATCGATGTTGCAGCTTATGCTAACCGAAATCGACGACGATATCGGCGCTATCGGCGCCAAGGAGTCGGGCAGTAGCGTGATGGCAGCAAATACGCAACGGGATATGGCGGCTCAGGTTCAGCAGCAGAGTGAAATGGACGCGACCCTGCAGCAAACCGAATTGCCGATCGACCCGTGCGCGACATCGGGAAGCAATTACGCGATGCAGGCCGTTCATAGCGTGAACATGACGGCGACGAACTACCGTCCCGGCGGTAACGCCACCGTGTCCAGCGCACCGCTGTCGAAGGCATTGAGCAGCTTCGCGCCATCTATCGAGGCTTCGCGCCGTGCGTCCACCTCCATCCACGAGGCGGCGTATTGCAACGCAAACGAAGTTGCGCTGGGTTATCCGGGTTGCTCGACGTCGAGCATGCCGGACGGCGACGCGAATGCGGACTCGCTTTACGACGGTGCCGGCATGCCCGGCAAGGATGCCGACTTGACCTTTACGCCGCAGGAAATCGAAGCCGCCCGCGCCTATGAGCGGATGTCGGTGGATCCGGAACCTCCGCAGTACGTCTCGAAGGCCGAGGCCAATACGGAAGTCGGCAAGCTCTACATCGCAATGCAAAAGGCCTATCAGGCGAACGTGTCCTCAGCGGAGAACACACTCAACAACCTGATTGCCGCGCGTGCACCGTTTCCAGGCAGTGCACAGTTGATCAGCGACATCAACTCCTCGTCGGACTCGGCGGAGCAGTATTTCAACGCGAACGCGTCGCCCGTTGCCAAAAGCACAGGCACGATGAGCCTCGCCGAGCTCGAGGATTTCGAGGCCGGGCGCCGCTGGCGTAATCCGTACTGGCAGATCGAAATGGGTGCGGTTGCCGACCCGACCAAGATCGCGCGGGAGCAGCTCTACACGACGGCATTCATGGCCGATATCGATTACCAGAATTTTCAGCGGTCGCAGCATATCGAAGTGCTGCTGGGGCAGCTTCTCGCGGTGCTGGAGCGGACCAACGAGCGTCCGGTGCTCGAGGCGCAACTTCAGCGCGTACATGCAACCAACGCAAGATAACGGCGCTTGATTTCGTTTTCTTAATATCGTATCGTATACATCATACGTAAGTGATTGTGGTGATCGATCCGTATCAGGGTGGCGTCTGGATGTAGTGCCCCGGCGCCTGGTCGTCGGTCCAGATGGCTCTCTTTGTGCCGAATGGACGTGCGGTTCCTCGACCGTTTGTTCATTCGGCTTTTTTTGCAGGGACTCTCTCAATGTCGAGCAGCGGTTCGCTGCTGTTGAGCGCTCGCGTCGCGGTTGCGACATACCACTTTGCCGATGGCCCGTTTCGGCTGCTCTCGGACGCCTTGCGCCTTGCCCGTCGAGCGGGAATTGCCCGCGCCGAGGAAGGCATGGAAATGAGCGCGCCCTTGCTTGCGCCGACTGACGCCGATCCGGCGTTTGATCGCCGGCTGACGGAAATGCGGGATGAGTACGAGTATGCATACCGGACACATGTGCCGGTCTGGGGTGAGTACTACATGCTATCGATCCGAAACGAATGGGTAGGAATCCGAAGTCTTGAGCGTGACGATGCGCGGGGCGAAATTACGGTTTCGGCGCAAAGCGCGCCGGAGATCTTCCGGTTGCTGAAGTGGCGCCCTCAATCCTATCGCTTTCGGCGTGACTTCATGATGTGGGGCGGATCGCATTTCGTGCGGATGGACGACCCCACCACCAGTCACTTCGGGCAACTGTATCTCGAGACGGGACATCCCTCGCGCGGCAGCCTTTACTTCGGGGATCCGAAGACTGAACATTTTCATTTGTCGGCCTTGCTTGCTCTCGAACAACGGGTGCTGGCTCTTGCCGGAAGTCGAACCAGCGCGGGCGATATCACCGCAGAACATACGGCGTAGCGGTAGTGGCGAGATCAGACGGATCGACCTGAATCCGAGCCATATCAAAGCAGCGGAAGATGCCATGAGCGAAAAGCAGGCGGGTGCAAGCGTCCGGCCGGGACGACAGGAAGAGGTGGTGTACAGGCTCGATCTCGAACACCACGGGCAGAGTGTCACCACGCTTTATGTGATCGATGGGGTGATCGTCTACAGCGGTCTCGTCGAACGATTGCGCTGGGAACAGCACTCGCTGGCGACCCGGGAGTTTGCCGTTGGTGATTCGCTCAGCTTTCGCGACGGTGCAGAGCCGGATGGGTTGACCGATTGCCTGATCGTCGGCGTCCAGCCTATCGAGCATGCATTGACGTACAAGGAATGGCTGGCCGAGGTGGACCGTCTGGCCTGGGAGCAGTGGGGCGAACAAAGCTATACGGCGAACTCAGGAGCAAACATGCCGGGGGATTCGTGGATCGAGTTTTACCTGGAGGGTATCTGCGCGGAACGTGCGTGGGGCGCGGAAGTTCGTGCGGTGGCTACGTGGATGGACTTGCCTGTATGTTTTTCGAATACGGGTGACTTCTTTTGTGTTTCTAGTAAAGCCGAGTCAAAGCGTGCGGGAGCCGGCTAATCATACGTTGCGGCCGTAACCCCTCGTGCGGCGTTTGACTCCACGGAAGGTGCGGCTCGTTTCTGGATCGACCTTGAGGAATTCAATGAAATTACGCAAAGCTGCGGTGGCCTCGGTGATTTTTATGGGAGTAGCAGGTATGACTACGGATGCGGATGCACAGTCAGGCAACAGTGTGGTGAGCAATGTCGCGAGCGCTTCGGTGACGACGCCGAAGTTGCAGAGGACGATCAAGCTCGGTGGTTTGCTGTCGGAGTCGATAGAGATCATGAAAATAAGCTTTAGCCCGAACGGTCGCTATCTGGGAATCGTGGGTTCGGGTCATTCTTCGCCGACCATCATCGTGGTGTGGGACATGCAGCGTGACAGGGAGCAGTCCCGCATTCATTGTCAGTATGACTATTCGACGACCGAAGAGGACCACTTGCTGTGGAGTTCAGACGGAAAAACCCTCTCGTTTGGCCCCAAGATGCAGTGGGATGCGATGACGGGCGACACTCTGCCGGAGCGGCCCGCAGTGGGATTTTCCGCGCGGCTGAACAAGGACGGCAGCAAGCTGCTGACCCTCGTCGGCACACTTGGTGATCCATCCGACATCTACGTATACGACACGAAGACATGGGCGTTGCAGATCATTCATGCCGACGGCCTTCGGGTCACAACCGCTTCGTGGACGACGGACGACAGAATACTGGTTAGCGCCATGCCTACCAGTGAAACTGGCGAAGGCAAAACGCTCGATGGACATCTCATTCACTGGTACGACACCGCGATCAGGCTTGTGGATCCTTCCGGTAAGGAAAAGACCAAGGCCGTGTGGTTTCCTCAGGAACCGACTAACGACCCTAAATCACCGTACACCTATGCGTTTCCAGTCGGTACGGAGGGTCAAACGAACTTCGCAACGAATGAGATTTTCCTGGCCTCCGGTCAGATCATAAACGGCGCTACGCTCAGCGTTCGCCATTACCACTCGTTCAATGCAACCGACATTGCACCGGGTGGGTCCGGAATGGGGTTTAGTCCTGACGGGAAATTTCTTTATCTGAAAGGTTCAACGTTCGCTGACCCGGGACGCAAGCCGATCGAGAACAGCATCGTGGATATTGCCTCGGGAAAACCCCTGCTGCAATTTAGCGGGGCAATGGGCGACGGAGAGGGGCTTGCCGTGAGCCCGGACGGTCAATATCTGGCGCTGGCCAATAAAAGTTCGGTTCTTCTCTTCAACCTCCGATAACCAACTCGAACATTCGGGAGTGTAGCGATGACGCAAACCACACCTTCGGCGACGCTGAAAGATATCTTTACAGCCGCTGTAGCGACTTACGGCGATAAGAATGATCCAAAGTTAGGTCCTCAATGGACTCCGCTATCGATGAGCGACATAGCTCGGTTCGATCCGAAGTTGGGAGCCGCCATGGATCAGCTTGGGTTTTCAGCTCAGGTCAATATCAACTTCCAGACCGGGGAGGTCATTATCGCCGACCGTGGTACAGCCAACTTGAAGAACGTGGTCACGGACGCTGGGGTGGCCGTCGACGCGGTAGCGAACACGCAGAATGTGGCGGAAAGATTTGCCCGCGCAGGATTGACCGCGGCAAAGGCAAAGCTGGATCAGGCGAATGTCCCTTTTAGTGCGGTATACACCACCGGTCACTCCCTTGGCGGCGCGGAGGCGCAAATGCAGGCGTCCATGTTGAGCACCGCCACTGATTCACACGGCAAGCCCCTTGTTCCAACCGACGTCCACATCACCAACGTCTCGCTGGATGCCCCGGGTATCTCAACCCTGTGGAACAAGGGTGATGGCAGCCGTTACACCAGCTATAACTTCTCGGCTCAAGGGGATGTCGTCCACCTCTCGGGCGGTCACGATCTGGCGGGAACAAAAGAGGTACCGTTGCCGCTCGGACCGTCGATGTTGTCGACGGCCGGACTGATTGCCGGCGGCACAGCGCTGGCGTTTACAGCGCCCGTCCTGGGTGCATTCATCGGAGGGGGCATGGTTCTGCGTGGGGTGGCCAACGCAGCGGAGGCCCATAAGAGCCCGCTCATTCTCTACGGCACGAGCGATACGGCGATGGTAAACATACCGTTACCGCAACTCAACGGCATGCCGTCACAGCAAGTGCAGGATCTGTTTCAGGTGAGCCAGTCCGAATACAGGGCGGTCGCCGAAGCTGCGGGTGGCTACACGCGGGCTCACGGCGCCACCACGGCGTACAACATCCTCGGTATCGACGAGCACGGCAATATCGACCCAGCGCTCGTAAAAGACAGCGCGGGCAACACCACGGCTCGCGTTGACGAGTGGCTGGAGGAGAACGGTTACCGCCAGCGCACGCAGCCGCAGCCAAAGCTCGCCATGTAAAGTACGTATCGTTTACCTGATACGAAATAATCTGTTGCGGTCCGTACATTCCGTATGCTACTCTTTATACGGAATTTGAAGCGATTCGACGGACCTCAGATACATAAACAGGTAGACCAATACATGCGACTCACGCGCGTTGCTATTGCGGCTTTCGTATGCGGGCTTGCGGGAACGGATTTCGTGGAGATTCGGGAAGACATCGGAACCCGGCCCGGCGCACGGGTGGGCGTCGTCATGAAGATTAACCGCGTGAAAATTCGTTACCGTGAAATTTGAGCCGGCCACCATCCTGCTTGCCTGCGCAGCGGCCTGGGCCACGGTCGCATGCCCGCTCGCGCTCGCGGATGCGACAGACACCTCCGACATGTCGGTGAACGACATTGCCAACCTGTCGGTCGATACGGTCCCGGCTGCCGCGGCGATCACGCCCATCCGCGCGAACGAGTTGCAGGAGGCGGCACTTCCATTGGGCAGTCATAAGGGCCTCGCCGACCGGTCCGCGAAGTTGCTTGCCGAACTCGAGGCGCGCGGCACCCGGCTCGACACGATGTACCGCTTCGGGGCGCTCGTGACCCGCAACGGGATGCTGCCGCCCGTGATTACCGAAGCACGTGACGCGGTAGAAGCAACCTCGGACCAGATCCGCACCGCCGACTCGATGTATCGGATCGTTGTCCCGTCCCGCTTCATTACCGTTGCGCCCTCCTGGCGCGACTATCTCTTTGTGGGGCTGCGCATCAAGGCACAGACGGACCAGGTACCTTTCTCCGCGGTTCTGCCCAAGACAGCGGCCGAGCGCGAATACTGGAAAGAACAGGTCATGCTCGGTTATGCGCAGGGCGAAGCGCTCGCGGATCAGATTCTGCAGACCAATTTCAACCGCCTGAATCGCGACTACACCGGGATGCTGCGCTATTCGGAGCTGCTCAACAAGGGCATGGTGTCCGAGCCGTCGATTGCTGTCGCTCCGCAAGTCGTCTCCGGCGACCGCTCGCATATCAATGTTGGCGACACGCTGTATCGCGTGACCGATCACGGCGGCTTCGTGACCGACCCGAACCGGTGGCAGGCGAGCGTTGCCCCAGCCGATGCCAGTCCGTCCACGCCGCCTGCCTTGCAGCCGCAGCCCCCGTCACAAGGGGGTTCGCCATGACGCGCAATTCGCCACACATCACGCGGGACCGTGATCCACGCAAGTGCCGGGTGGCATCACCGGAGATATTACGAATGAGAGGGTGCGAGATGCACAAGAGGATGATCGTCGCCATCCTGGCGGCTGTTGGTATTGGGATGGGATGTGCGTCAACGGCATACGCGGGATTCGTCAACGAAGTGCCGCCGGTGGTAGCTGCACCGGCTTCGGCGGTAGCCGCCCCCGCGCCCGCGATTTCCATACAACCGCTGGCCGATGACTTACCGGTTTCGACTGGCCGGAAAGTGACGCAGATCGGGTACCGGCCTTCGGATGATTACGTTCCGAGAGGAAAGGGGCGCGATATTGCGCTGGCAGACATGATGCCGGTGATCGTACCGAAGGACTTCCGGATCGAGATGGGTGACGTGGATCACTCCCAACTGGTGTCGTGGAGCGGTGGACTCCCTTGGGACACCGTCCTGACGAACGCGATTGGCCCTCTGGCGGATGTGCACGCCACGATCGACTGGAGCCAGCGCGCCGTGTCCTTGCACCGGGGCCGTCCCTCGCAGTTGCTGGCTGGAGTGGTGGTCAATAGTCGCGCCACGGCAGATGTCCCGGCGAGCGCACCTGTCAGCCAGGCCGATCCGGTCGCGCCGTACGAGCTTGTTGGTGGTCAATCTCTGGAATTCCAGTTGATGGCCTGGGCGAAGCGTGCCGGTTGGGCGGTGAGCTGGAATACGCCGGACGACTTTGTTCCTCCGCACGATTCTTCGTGGGGTACGGACTTCCAGACCGCGGTCACGAACGTGTTTGAGCAGCTCGCTGCGAATGGGGCAGACGTACACGCTGACATCTGGAAGGGCAAGGGAGACAACACAGTGGTGGTCGATAAACCGGGGGCGGGCCAATGAAGTTTCCATTTCATCATTCGATTCTGGCCGTCGCTGCCGCGGTGACGTTTGCGAGTCTCGCAGGCTGTGGCGTACAGCAGGTGTATCACGAACAGGATGTGCTGGGCGCAGACGCGAAAGCGCAGGTTGAGACTTCGGTCAAGAGTCGTCCCATCGTCCAGGTGCATGACGGGGCGTGGTTGATGGGCGAAAAGATTCAGGCGACGAAGCCAGAGCCTGAAATCTACGACAAACAGGTCGTGTTCAATCACCCCGAGGGCATGACCCTCCCGGAAGTGGCAATGTGGATCACTGAAAACATCGGCGTGCGCGCGGTCGTCGATGCCTCTGTTCAAGGAGCTAACTCGCCTGGCGGAGCCGGCGCCGCGGCCGGCATGGCAATGCCGTTCTCCGCACGAACGGCATTGCCATCGCCAGCGCTTGGATTACCGGGCGCTCAGGCGCTGCCGTCGCTGCCTGCCGCATATCCTGTTTCCTCCGGCGCCCTTGCAGGTTCGCCGCTCAGGTTCTATACGGGCGCTTTCCGGGGATTTCTCGATCAGGCCGACGCGCACTACAACGTGTGGTCGCGCTACAAGGACGGCGTGGTGACGTTTTTCACCACTGAGACCCGTACATTCCAGTTGCCGAGCATTGCAGACACGGCCTCGATGAACGGATCGATCTCGACTGGCGATTCATCTTCCGGTTCGTCGCAGGGATCTTCTGGCGCTGGAACGGCCAATGCCGGCTCTGCGCAGACCGCGAGTACAAGCGGTTCCAGTTCGTCCTCCGGTAGCGGCAATCAGACAATCACGCTAGGTGTACAGGTCACCCCGTGGCAGACCCTTGAGCGTACCGCCAACGCCATTGCGGGCTGCAAGGATTGCGTTATCGGCGACCAGAATCTCGGGGTTTTGACCGTAACCGGTACCCCTGTGCAATGTGACCGCCTGGAGAGCTGGGTCAAGAACCTGGACTCCATGTACGGGAAGCAGGTCGCAATCGATGTGCACGTCTACCAGATCCAGGAAACGCTCGAACACAACTACGGTATCAATCTGACGCTGGGATACAAGAGCTCGGGCGCTCACACAGGCCTGTCAATGACAGGCGCGGCGGCTCCGCTTGTCACCAGCACATCGACGCCGATGACTTTTGGCGCATCGATCCTGGGAGGCTCCCTGAGCGGATCCAGTGCGGCAGTGCAGGCGCTCGCGACACTCGGAAACGTTTCGCAGTTGATCTCCCGCTCCGGCGTCACGCAGAACGGCAAGCTGCTCGCCCTTCAGGCGGCCAAGCAGGAGGGCTACGTTGCCTCGACGCAGAGCACGCTGACGGCGAGTGTGGGCTCGTCGACAACGATGCAGACCGCGACCCTCGTTCCAGGGTTCACAAGCAGCTTTCTGCCTAAGGTCATTGACGGCCGTATCCTGATTGATTTCGACATGACGCTGTCGGATCTCCTGGATCTGAAGACCTTCACAAGCGGAAGCGGATCGAGTGCTTCCAGCGTGCAACTTCCGACGATGCAACTCACCCGCTTCGAGCAGAGCGTCAGTCTCAAGCCGGGCGAGACACTGATCCTCACGGGTATGCGCCAGCAAAACACGAGCACGACCAATAACGGTGTTGGCAGCCCTTACTTGCCGATACTCGGTGGCGGCGTCGACGCCCAGAAGGGCGACACCATCATCGCAGTGGTGATCTCGGCGCGGTTGCTGTGAAGGAGAACAGATTGAAAACGAAGATGACGATGAAAGGTCTTTTCCTTGCGGCTTGTGTTCCAGTTGCGGCATTTGCAGCGGCACCGGCCGTCAATGCGCCCGCAGCCGCGGAACCTGGCGTCGGCGCATCCAGTGTCGCCGCCATGGATGCAGCTAGTCAGATGACGGATTCGCAGCGGCTCGCCGCACTTCTCAAGCAGATTCCGATTCTCCAGGCGCAGGACCAGATCGCCAAGCTCAAGCACGACATAGCGGTCAATGAGGGCGGCGGACAGGCGGGGGCGATCCCTATGGGAGCGTTGCCTGCATTTGGCGCACCCATTGCGTCGCCGGTGGCGCTACCTCAGGCGCCGCAAAGGTCGATAGTTCATACATCGATTCGTGCCGTCGCGGTCAACGCGTTCGATGGGCGATACAACGCGGTGCTGGACGTCGATGGAAAGACGATCACTGTGCGGGTGGGAGAAACGGTGGCAGACGGCTGGAAAGTTTCGGCGATCACCGAAACCAGCGTCACGATCGTGAACGGTAAGCAGGCTCGGATTCTGAGGGTCTAACGTGGCCGACATCATTGCGCTTCCCGGTGTAAGAGCTCCGTTCGCGGCGGGCCTCTCATGGCGGCACGAAGATACCCGTCCGAAGGCCAAAGCACTGCGTGCGCTGTCCCTGGAGAAGGGGCGGTGGGGGCTCGTACGTGAAACAAGCGCGGGAACGATTCAGGCCGGCTTTTGCAACCCGATCGACGGAGTGACGTCGCCGGCGAAACTGAGATCCCTCGCCGCGATGGTTGCTGACCAGCATCCGCAACCGTGGATGGGCCGGTACCGGATCTCGGAGAACCGGTACTGGTATATCGCGGTCCGCGATGGGCAGGAGGTCATCCCGGATGGTGACCGGATCGGCACGGCTGCGGACGTGGATCGCATCCGCGAGCAGCATCGCGAGCTGGGAGAATGGACAACCGATCTCGAAGGTACGATCGATGACCTTGCAGAGATGGCGCGCACATGGACGCGAAAAGTTACGCTGTCCGATCTGCAACGGCGTCTCTGGGTTCCGGTCGCGATCGTGTCTGGTGTCGCGATCGCGATCGCGGCGATTTCGGCCGGCGTGGTTGTCCATAACGAGCGTGCGGCCGCCGCCAGGAAAAAGATCGAGGACGACAACCGGCTGGCTCTGGCTGCCGCCCAGCGCGCGGAGCGCGTCGCCAAATCCAGAGTGCTTCCATGGACGCACGAGCCCATGCCCTCAGACGTTGTCCGGGCGTGCGGATTGGCCTGGCGTGATCAGGATCTCGCGAGAGGTGGCTGGATGCTCAGTTCGTGGCGCTGCGACGCCTCCACGAACGGCATCTCGATGACATCGGACTGGGAGCGGGCAGGCGGGCTTGCATCGGAAGCGCCCGGAACGCTCCAGGACGGCGGGCAGAAATCGGAAGAATCAGTTCAGGTGCGGCGCGCATTTTCCGAGCCTTCGCCGCTCGTCGCCCAGTCCGAGGCGGCGCAACGCGCAATCTGGTCGTTCGCGCAGTCGAACGGGCTCACGCTCACCATGACTGCGGCAATCGCGAAGCCAGTGCTACCGGGAGCGACGCCCGACGAGCCTGCGGTAGATCCGTGGACGATTTCCCAGCCGGTCTTCAAGCTTGGCATGGCGCCGTGGGATCCGGCCGCACCGTCGTTCGATACGGTCCCGGGCCTGCGCGTGCGCGGCCTTCGCTGGTCGCAGGGTACACCGCAATGGACCGTCGACACGACGCTTTATACGTTGCGCGCAAGCACTATACCGGCCGCTCACGGTGGCCCGGCAAAACCGTTGCCCGGAGGGCGTGCGTAATGGGATTCGCAGAGAAACTTCGCAAGGGCGTCGTCCCGGCGTCAGAGTCGTTCCAGGTGACAACGCTGGAGGCGCGCTCGAGCGCAGATCCGGGACCGCTTCCGCCGCCGCCCAACGGCCTGTTGCCGCATGTGGTCTATCCCGCTACAAGGGCGCGGCCATTTGGACGCGTGGCTATTGATCTGGGCTTGCTTACCGCAGCCCAGGTCAGTGCCTTGCTAGATCCCAAGGAACTCGCCAAAGGCGGGCGGATTGGCGATCGCGCGATTCGTCTGGGCATGCTCACCCAGGATCAGGTGGATGCGATTCTCGGCGTGCAGACCATCACGATTCACGTGGACGCCCGTCACGCTGGCAACCCGCAGTTCCTTACGTGGCTCGAAGACCTGTCGAGAAGACACGTTGTCACCAAGGTGGAGCGCGTTTCCGCACAGGACCTGGAGTCAGTGCGCGAAGCCGAAAAGGCAGGCGGCGTCGCCGACGACACCGATCTCGTTACGCTTACGAAGGCTCGCCGTATCGTCGTCGATGCAGCAGCGATGGGCGCAAGTGACATTCACGTCCTCGTGCGAGAGAAGCACGCGGAAGTCCAGCTTCGTGTGAAAGGCGACCTGATGGTTGCGCACAAGCTGAACATGCGGCGCGACGAGGGCGAGGCGCTTGTCCGGTCGATTTACACAGGCCTGGCAACGATCAAGGAGCCGGTGTACAACCCGCTTAGCTTCCAGGACGGGCAAATTAGCGGCGACGCGTTGCCGGGCACAAATGTGTCAAGCGTGCGTCTCATTCGCGGACCGTCTTTCCCCGAGGAAACAGGCGGTGGCTTTCTCGTCGCGCGTATGCAATACCACCGGCACAAGAAGGAAATTCGCGCCACGAGCCGGACTATCGAACTGTCGGTGCCGGCGCGCCCCGAAGGCAAGTTCGCCGTTGCAGGCTTTACGCCGCTACAGATAGCGCTCAGCGAGTATCTGGTTCGTATTCCTATGGGCGTTGTGCTCGTTACTGGCCCAACGGGTAGCGGCAAGACGACGACGCTTCACGAATACATGGAAGACCAGGCGCGTCTTTTCCCGCATCTGCGCCAGGTAACGATCGAAGATCCGATTGAATACCCGAAAGATTGGGCCGTTCAGCTATCGGCGTCAAAGGACTTTCTCGACAAGCTCCACAAGGCGTTGCGTATGGACCCCGACATCATCCTGATGGGGGAAATCCGCAAGGCCGAGGAAGCATTGGCAACGCTGCAGGCGGCTATGACGGGCCACCTCGTCTGGACGACCGTGCACGTAACGGACCCCTATCGAACGATCCGCCGCCTCGAAATGATGGATCACGAGCGCTTGTCTCTGGCAACCCTCTGCGATCACGAACTGATCGTCGGGCTGATGGCGCAACGTATTGTCCAGGCGCTTTGCGGCAAATGCTGCCGCCCCCTGGAAGACCAACCGGATGCGCTGCCTGCCTATATGCGGGATCGGCTCAAATCGTGGGCGCCTAACGGTGATCTGGGATCCGTGAGGCTGCGTGGGCCAGGATGCGAGCACTGCGGCTTCCACGGGATCGTAGACCGGCAGGCGGTAGCGGAAATCGTTGTCACGGACGAAGAATTTATGGACGACTATCAGCACCGCGATGTGCTGATCGCACGGCGCAACCATCGCCTCAAGCCTGGCTCCGACAAATCCATGCTCGCCAATGCGATGGATCTTGTGTTCGCGGGCAAAGTCGACCCGCGGGACGTACACGCGAAAGTCCACAAGCTCGAATTCATGGAGGAGGGCGTATGACGGCGGGATTGTCGTGGAGCGTTCGCCGCCGGCTCTATCAGCAGGCGTCGAATCAGATCGAGAACGGACTGGGAATCACACAGGTTCTTGGCGACTTTCGTGATCGCCTGCAGCGTCGCCGTCGCAAGAAGGCGGCGCAGGCGGCACACGATATCTATCGGAAAGTTCGCGACGGCGAGACGCTTCGCGACGCGATGGGAGCGGATTTGCCGGATCTGGAAAGCAGCGTTCTTGCCTCGGGGGAGCAGGCCGGACAGTTGCCGGCCGCGATGCGACTCGTCGTGGACGTGCGCGACCGCACGACCCGCATGCAACGCCACCTGTTTGGGAGCTTCTTTTCGCCGGTTGTTTATCTGGTCGCGTTCTATTCGGTTCTTTTCACGATCGGTTATTCGATCGTGCCGCAGTTCACGGAAAACGTGCCCGTCGAAAAATGGAAAGGCTGGGCTTACGTGTTGTACGTCATGGGTCAGATTGCGGTTGGCTGGGAAGCGCCGGCTTTATTTGGCACCGCGATAGTGGCTACGGCTGTTTCATGCTGGTCATTGCGGCGATGGAGCGGACCGGGGCGACGGTTCTTCGACCGGAATGTGTTTCCGTTCACGGTCTACCGCGAGGTAACCGGATTCGCATGGCTGTTGTCGTTTGCGGCGTTGCTGAAAGCTGGGGTCCCGGACACGGAGGCTCTCAAGAGCCAGACCGTCAGCGCGTCCCCTTGGCTTGCATCACGGCTGCGTCCGATCGCAGGTGGACTGAGAGACGGATTCAATCTGGCGTCAGCGATGAGACGGTCCGGACTCGAGTTTCCATCTGTCGACCTGATTGAGGAGATCGATGCGTATGTTGGCTTTCCCAACTTCGCCGACGTGATTGAAAAGGTTGCCAAGGAATATGCCGAAGGGCTCGAGCGCCGGCTGATTGCTCGAGGAATGGCTATCTCGTTCGTATTCCTGCTCATGATGTACTTCGCGTTTGCTGTCGTGCAGCTTGGCTCCAACTCGCTGTCATCGCTCTTTGCATCGTCAATGGGTTCCTACTGATTTACACAACGTTTTGATATTGGGAGATTTTTATGGATTCGATGTTGGGTCGAATTGTTGCAACCGTCCTTACCCTCATGGCTATCGGCGCTGCAGTCGTCTACATTCACGGCGGTTTTTCGTGGAACAAGAATGCCACCGTGGCGAGTGACATCACATGGGTTGTGACGAATGCGCGCACCCAGTTTTCGCAGAACAGCAACGGCTATACCAACTTCATAAACGGCAATCTGGCAGCGATGAACAACTCGGCCGTTTTCCCGCCGGACATGGTGCGCAACGGAGTGCTCATCGACGCGTGGGGTAACGACGTAACCGTCAGCAGCGCCGGGAATGCGTCTGAGGGTGTCATTGCGTTCGGCGGCGGTGGATCGGAAACCGTCGAGCAGTGCTCGAACGTCGTAACTACGCTCAGGGACTACGTGAGCCTGCAAGTCGGCGGAACGACGTTCACGCAAGCAACGTTGCCGGACTCTGTCTCGGCGGGCAATGCCTGTGGCAATGGCCTCACGATTACGTTGACGTTCCAGTAAGTGTCGAAGCGTCTGCGCAGATGATGCCGTCAAACAATATGTTGATCGCGAGGAGCGAGTAATGGTCGAAGTCGAGCAGCCCCTGGAATCATACCTGGGCGATATGTCGTTCTCCGACCTGTACCTCGAACCGAACGGACAGGCCTGGTACAAGACCAGCCCGTCTGACCGGGAGCGGCATGCGCTCGAATCCGGGGCACTCGAGGAATCGCGGGCCCTTCGTGAGCACCTGCAGAGCCATCGCACGGGGCTGGACTTCCGCACCGAGTGGCAAGGGGTCGCACTTCGTGTCCAGCGGATTGAGACCCTCGACGGGGACGTATATGTGGGCCGCCGTCTGCTGCCACGTCCGATCGCATGGAGCGAACTCGGCTACCCGCCACGCCTGCGCGATCAACTCATGACCGAGGCGTTCTCCAAGGGCGGTCTTGTGCTGTTTAGCGGTGGCACAGGCGATGGCAAGTCGATGTCCCAGGCATCGTGGCTGGTTCAGCGGCTTTGCACATTCGGCGGGACGGGCTGGACGATCGAGAATCCCGTGGAGATCGTGCTGCAGGGAAAGCACGGATCAGGGAAAGTCGTTGGCACGTGCTATCAGACAGAGATCCGCAGCGACGCAGAGTTTGGCCCTGAAATCCAGCGTCTGTTGCGCGCTGCGCCCAACGTGATCATGCTGGGTGAGATCCGCGCCCGAGACGCGGCAGCTCAAGCGATTCTTGCGGGTACAAGCGGACATCTTGTGTCTTCGACCATTCACGCGAACAACGTGACGACGGCGCTTGAGCGCACGAAAAACATGATGCGCGAGTCGGGGCTCGACACATCCATGATGGCCGATGCCCTGTCGGCGGTAATTCACCAGCGGCTTATGAGCATGCGTACGCCATCGGGAGAAAGGAGGATATTCCTCACCGTTACGCCCCTGATCATTGCCGGCGCACAGAACGAAACGTCGATCCGCGTGCATATACGTAAGGGCGACTTCTCGCAGCTTACTTCCGAAATCGAACGACAGAAACGCTTGATATGGGCCGCGGACGGAGGGCCGATCTGAATGGGCTTCGCCATTCTGCCGCTGATCGCCGTGCTGTTCTTCGTCGGTATTGAAGCGCAAACCGGGCAATTGGCCCTGTCGGTTGCCGGCGCGGGCGTGCAAGGCCGCATGGGCAACCTGGCGGCGATCTACGCCCAGGAAGCGGAAGTATTTGCGACCGCCTGTCAAAACGCAGCGTTCGCCATGCCTGGCCTCATCAGTTCAAGCATCACGGTCACGTTGCCCGCGGGTGTGCTCGTACCGAGCGGGGCGGTATGCATGACGACCTCTGCAGGCGGAGGGACCCGAAACATCTTCGCCTATACACCGGCGGTGCCAGGCGAGGCCGGTCAAGTGGTCTCGGATACGCAGTACAGCGCGGCCTGGTACCAGGTGCGGACCGCTGGACAGGCGGTTAACGTGGTCAGCAGTCTGACATCGGCGGTACCGGCGACGATCCCGACCAGATCACTGCTGAGCTGGTTGCAGGTCAACCCATAAGGAAGCGGGAAGATGGATGCAATTCTTGGGTACATAGTTGCGCTCACCCTATCGATGCTCGGCATCGTCGGCTTCATTCCATGGGCAAAGATGGGCGTCACCAATGTGCAGACCGCGGCTATCGCAAGCCAGCAGCTTATCGTTGACAAGGCTGTGTCGCTCTACGTGCAGGATAACGCGGCCGCTATCGCGGCGCAGACACCGCCAGTAACAATCACGATTGCGATGCTGACCACGGCCAACTATCTGCCGGCAGGCTTTTCGGCAACGAATTCGTATGGGCAAACCTGGGAGGCGCAGGTTCTGCAACCCACACCGGGCGAGCTGCAGACGCTTGTTACCTCGCAGGGCGGCCGGGCGATTACCAACACGCAGCAACTCGTCCAGATCGCTGCCCAGTCGGGTGCGCAAGGGGGATTCGTCCCGTACGCGAATCAGGCAGGGGACCCGACCATGACGCCGACCAACGCCTACGGGGCGTACGGTTCCTGGAAGCTCGCGCTGACCGGTTATACGAATCCCGGCAGCGGCCATCTGGCATCGTTGCTCGCGTTCAGCGGCGCGCAGGCCAACAGCAACTACCTCTACCGCGTCTCGGTCCCGGGCCAGCCGCAGTTGAATGACATGCAGACCGACCTGGGTCTGACCGATACGGGTGGTACCGCGCACAACATCACCGGGGTGGCCACCGCCACAGCGTCTACTTTTTCGGCAAACGGCGCCGGTGAACTGGATTCGGACCAGGGCGGTTCGCTGGAGCTGGGCGGCAACGCGAGTACCGCCGGGACAGGCACTCCGTATATCAACTTTCACCAGGCGGGCCAGGGCGTGCAGAACTACAACGTCCGCATGCAAAACGACGCCAACAATCACCTGACCATCAGCGCCGCGACAGCGAATGGGGCAGGGCTTCAGGTCAACGGAACGCTTCAGTTGGCGAATATCGCCAACAATGGTGCGTCTTGCGCGTCCAATGGTCTCGTTGCCGCTAATTCGGATGGCAGCGGACAGATGTTCTCGTGCGTGCGTGGCGCATGGACACCGATTGGCGGCACATGGGTGCGCATGGCGGTTAATGCGGTATCGAATGGCTCGGTTGTGCCGCAGCCAACCTGCTCGTCTCCCGGGGTGCCAAAGATTGAGCTTGCCGCGGAGAACTTCTTCGTGGACGACACAGCCACCGTCAATATGAGCGCAACCGCGAACGGATCGAACTGGGATATCTCGATCGTCGACGGTACCACGCCCACAGGTACGCCAATATCCGGACAGGCTCTTGCCGAAACATATTGTGAATTCTAAGGAATAAAACGATGAGACAACTGAGATTCGTACTGCTTATTATAACGATCGCGACGGGGTTATTTTCCGGCCATTCAGCCTTTGCGCAATCCGCTGCGGGGTGCGGGGCGGGCAATCAGGACTCGACGTGCCTCGGACGCGTGACGGCCACGCCGCAAACACCGCCAACATGCTCGACGGCAGCAGGCTGGACAACCGTGGTGCCTGCACAATGGATCGGCTCGCAATATTCCGCGCCGCAGTGTAACTACCAGGCACCTCCGTCGCCGTGTCCGGATGGCGATACAACAACCTCGCCGGCTTCATGGAACGGGAGCCAATGGGTCGATCCAGTATGCGCAGCACCTGCTCCGCCTTCTTGTCCGAGCGGATTTCAATGCGGCATGGACGGAAATCCCTATGCTGGTTTTATTGGGTACTGTGGGTACTCGTTCGATGGACTGGGCCGTAATGGACGTGTTACATGGAACACCCCCTATTTTCAATGTGCCACAACACTGGCCGGCGCATCCGCTCAAACCGGAAGACAACTCACAACCCAAGGATACTCTCCACAGACATGGTTTTACTTGCAGTTTGCCAACTCGAATACGTGCATAAACTGTACTGCTGAAACATACGCAGGAACGGCTGTTCCATCTGGCACAGTTTTGCAGGAAGTCTACTTGAATTTCAATTCAGGCTGGACTGGGGCGATCGTCTATCAGGGAACTCCCAGCAATCTCGTTAATACCGGGTATACCGCTCCCAACCCTCAGTCGTCTACATGGGTATTTTATTGCCCATCGACGTATCCGAATCTGAATTACGCAACCGTCGCAGCATATGCGGATAGCAATCCGTCGTTGATCGAGTGCTCGCATTAAATGGCACCTAAAGATAGAGGCCGGGAAGTGCGTGCGGCTCTTATGTGCTTCCCGGAATATTTTGACTTTGATGGAGAGAAACAATGAGGCGATGGAGATTCGCGCTGGTTGTCGTGACGCTTGTGACGGGGATATTTGCCGGTCATTCAGCCTTTGCTCAATCGGCGGCGGGATGCGGAGCGGGTAATCAGGACTCGACGTGTCTCGGACGCGTGACAGCTGCGCCGCAGACACCGCCGGCATGCTCGACAGCGGCAGGCTGGACGACCGTGGCGCCGGCGCAATGGATCGGTTCGCAATATTCGGCGCCGCAGTGTAACTACCAGGCGCCACCACCGCCGTGCCCAGACGGGGATACGACAACCTCTCCGGCTTCATGGAATGGGAGCGAATGGATCGGGCCTACCTGCGCAGCACCTCCTCCGCCTTCCTGCCCAAGCGGATTTCAATGCGCCGCGGACGGAAATCCGTATGCGTATTTGATCGGCTACTGCGGTGAGACCAAGCAGCGGACGATTCTGCATGTTACACAATACTGGTTTAGTTGCACGCCATCGATGGCTGGTGCGGTTCGAGTCATTCAGGAAGGTAACCTATATAACGGGAACGGAACAACTGACTATTGGAATACGCCAAGCTCTTTTATAAAAACCATCTATGAAGCGTGGACTAACAACGCCCCGTATGAAAACGCCCCTGGACCTGCGGGTACGGTCGTTCAAAGCGTCAGTATACTTTGGGGAAATATCATCTGGTCGCCAGGTGATTCGGGTTCAACCGCGAATTCATTCTTTGAGGGACAAGCGGGCAACGGGAGCAACGAAGGTTGGACTCTTGCTTGTCCGGCCGCCCATCCAACGATTAATTTCTCAACTGTCGCTGCATACGGCGAGAGCAACCCAGCGTTGATAGAGTGCCAGTGATGTGTATGAAGAGCGTCCTGCTAGGCGCTCAGACTGCCGACAAACTATGAGTTCAAAGCCTAGCCTTGCGCCGGGCTTTGTCGTTTATTGGGCATGCGAAGGTGGCGCACCCGCACTACGCGGATAACGGGCATCCAGCGTTTGATCCGGTGCTGGTGTTCCGGCCGCTGTTCGTCCGCTACATGTTCGAGGCGTGCGGCGAACGCGAGCTCGTACGAGAGGTTCGGGTCAACGTGGCCTACCGTTGGTTTGCACGGCTGCCCACAGCGACTCATCAGCGCACTGCGGATCTCGATTGCCCCAAAATTCGGGCCTTACGCCTTGATCTACCCAGCCCGAAAAATAAAATCCCACGCCCCCGAAAACGTAAGATTAGTCAGCAATCCGGGCTCCGCTGCGCACGCGGTTTTTTTCATATACGGATGGTTGCTCAAGCTGCGAGGTTGCCAACGCTCACCAACGCAACGCCCTTCACTCATAAAACCTCCGATGATGCCACCACGCCCGCCCATGAACCACCGTCCCGCGCAACGCATGGCGGATCGCACGCATCAAAACGGGCAGGGTATAACCCTTCTTTTCCATCAGATAGAACCCGACAATCGCCAGCAGTGCCGCGGCGAACGTCCATTTACGCGGATAGTAGAGGGCAATCAGAATCGGAAAATAGCCCCGCGCGTCAATACCCATAATGCGCGGCGTAAGCGACGCATCTCGCCAGATAGAGCGGCGTACTTTCATTCGTTGGATTCCCCCGCATAGCGCCGGAAGGCTTTCTCATCGATCAGTCCGCGATCGCGCAGATCGCGCAGGCCGGTCGTCATATCCTGCTTCTTGTCCGCCACAAGCTTGCGCAACAACGCACCCCATTGCGTATAGGGCATGTCGCTCATTTGCCGCTTGATCTCACTGTCGAAATAGAGGAATTCGCGCACTGCCACGCGGTTTCCGTCGAGCGTCGGCACGAGAATCTGCACGATGATCAGGCGCAGCGAGCCGAGAATCTTCGATGCGATGGCCGAATGCTGATCGGCGGGGAACACCTGGATGGCCCGGCTGATCGTCTCCGACACGCTTTCGGTGTGCATGGTCCCGTATGCGCCATGGCCCGTTAGCGCCGCTTCGACCATGGCGCCGATCGTTTCGGCGTCACGCGCCTCGCCGATGCCGATCAGCGTCGGCTTGCAGCGCATCGCATTGCGAATGCCTCGCGCGAAACTCGGAATATGCCGGCCGATCTGCATCTGGCGGATCTTCGGGCCTCTGTTTCTAACCTTGGTGAAAAGAAATTCGATCGGATCTTCGTAGAGAAGGATCTTCACATCGCCGTTGTTCTCCGAAACGTCGGCGTAGAACGACGACATCAGCGTGGTCTTTCCGGATCCGGTCGGACCGCAGATCAACACAAGGCCGCGCGGCTGAAACAGGTTTTCGCGGATACCGGCTGGCAGTTGCAGCGAATCGAGGGAGGGCGGCGACTCCGGTATGGTCCGCATGGTGATGGACAAGCCGTCCTCGGCGTCGCCAATCTGGGCGCCCGCGATATTGACGCGGTAGCGGCTCATGTCGCGCTCGATCACGAATCGATACGGGCGGTCGGCATCGTTGCCGCCCTTGATGACCCCGATCAGTTCGCTGCCGAACGAAACGGCGAGCAATGCCTTGATCTCCCCGTCCTTGATCGTGCGCTCAGTAAGGGCGACCTGACGGCCACGGATTTCTCCCCAGACCACATCACCAGTCTGGAACACGATATCGGACGAGCCGACGTTGCCGCAGTAGGCGAGAAACGCCTGCAGATCGTGGACGCCGAAGTTCGCTTCGAGTTTGAACGGTTCCGGTGTACTGATCATCGCGAAGCCTTCCTAGATCGCACGGTAGTGCAACTCCAGTGCGTCGGTCTTCAGCACGACGTCGGCGCGCCCGCCCAGTTGCGTGCCGATGTTTTCGAGTACCTGCACGAAGCTCGTATTCGTCGCATTGATCGAAATGGGCGCGGGAACAGGGCGCCCCATGACGGCAAACTTAAGCCCCTTCGCGTCGGCGATCTTGCGCAACACTTCGGGGGCATCACCCTGCCACTCGACGGTCACGAAATCCCCCGCGACAACGACGGTGCCAGTCTTGGGTACGACCGCCGAGATGCCTCCAGCACGGGAAATCTCCCCGAGCATGGCATCGATTCTATGAGCGGAGTCGTTTAGCTGTGTGTCGAGCATCTGGCCTGTTGCATCGACCGGCGCCGGCTGCGTCGCACAACCGGCAAAGCCGCAAGCCAATGCCGCAATAGCAATGCTCATAAATCGAATATGTTTAGCTCTATCTATCATATAGCCACACCCCGGCAATCGCTAAAATTCTGTATCAATTATAACATACGAAATATTCAGCGAGCAAGGTCTATAGCATGTCGGGAGGGGTATGGAGCCAAACGACGCATTGACGCTACAGGCTCACGTATGTGGCCCGTTCGACGCGGGAAGGCCGCTCGGCTTGTGCCCGGAGGCGAGTGCACACCGGGACCGCATATCCGAGACGAACCACTAAACCGATTACCGGCGTCCTCATTGCTATGTACCCATATAACAATTTGCATAGCCCAGGTCCTTCATGAGCACAGAGAACAGACATACCCTGCCGCCAACACAGCGGGCAGGTGTAAGCCATCAACATGAAAACTATTCGCAATGCATGAGGAATACTTCGCTCCAGGTCCATATGGAAACGCGCAATCGTTTGCGCAAGGAATTAACGCGCTCCGATCACGTAATAGATCAGGAAATATTGCTCATCTGCGTGGCGCCACTTGCGCCAGAACAATTAGAGTTACAAACAAAACGCATTGCATGCGCAGAAAAAATTGTTGCTTGATCTTCAGTTATCGCGCGAACGAGTCGATAACGCGCTTATCCGTTAGTCCATCCGCTTTCCCGTTCCCTTTTCGGAAATCAGGTGCCGTACCTCCCGCATCTTCGTAACAGAATGCAAGCGTGCTTGACCGCACCGAAATTGCTTGACAGGCAAAAATATAGGGCAAATAATTTGTGTACCGTTATAACGATATAGAACGAAGTCGGCCCTATGACCATCGACTCGAAGCCCCTTACGCTACTGAAAGCGTATCGAATAGTGAACAACCTGGATGCGAACAAGATCTGCGAGCTGGCCAGCATTTCGCGCTCTTACCTGACGAGGGTGGAGCAGGGGGCCACCCCCAGCGTGGAAATTGCTGCACGGCTGATACAGGTTTTGACTAACACTGAATGCGTTCGCACAGAACGGCGTTCGGTTACACCGACCAAAGTCGAATCGCTTGAGAGTGCGAAACGCCTGGTTGAGCGTGTCAAAGCGCTACATGCCGAATTCGCGCAGGAAGGTATCCGGGAAATACATTTGCTGTATCCGCAGCGCTATCAAGCCGGGGTGGACGATCATGGCTGCGCCTAACACGCATTCCACCGCGCCTGCGCGCGGGCCGTTCGAGGTTCATCCGGCCGTCAGGCTGCTGACTGAGACATTCCTCTATAAATTCAGTTGGCCGAAGTTGCTCGGCAGCAATCTCATTCTGGGAATTGCGCTACTGATATCCGTCACCGCCAACGTGGCGCTTGCATTAAGAAAAGCCGATCCGGTTTATTTCGCCGTCACGGCGGATGGACGAATCACCCGGCTTGCTCCGCTTTCGGAGCCGCTTGTTTCGCCGGAGGAGGTGGTCCAGTTCGCGCAGAACTGCGTAACGCGATCATTCTCACTCGACTTCGTGGCCGACCAGCTGCGCAACAAGCTCGAGTCGCTCCATGACTGCTATACGGACGAGGGCTTCCACGCACTGATGGCCGCCTTCGACAAAAGCAATCTGCTGACGAAGATTCGTGACGGCCGGCTCGTGTCCTCGGCAGTCGCAACCGGCGCGGGTGTGATTGCCGCGATCGATGCACACGACCCACGCGGCTACAAGTGGACGGTGCAGCAACCTATTTCAATCACGCTTGTGAATCAGACGGAGCGGCGCTCTTATAGCTTCATCATTGAAACGCACATTCAGCGCGTCCCGACTGTCGACAATCCCAAAGGCATTTCTACGACAGCACTTCAGATTATTGGCAACGGTCAAAATAATTAGGTGATGGCATGACTGACGGCTTCAAACCCCTTCCGACAGCAATCGAGATTGCTGAGGAGTCGAAGGACAAAGAGGGCGTGCATCCTCTTGCTAGTGTTGAAGGCACGGACTGGCACCACGAGTTCGAGCTAATCGATCCGTTCATCGCAACGCGCAAGGAACTGGAAGACCTTTGGCAAACCGCCCCGAATCGCCGCGCCCAGGATTGGCTGACTGGGATTATGGATACGCGCAAGATGTATGCGGTCGTCACTGGCAGTCCGTTCTAAGGTGAAACCCATGAGCAGTCTGCTCACCAGGACGCTGTGCCTGTTCGCGTTGCTCGGTGCGGCGCACATTGCCGACGCGCAAGTGGCGCGAGCATCCGATGCCGGCGACGCAGGAGCGAACGCCTATGGGGCCGGCTCGACCATGTCGAATCAGCGTGCGGGCGCGGAGATGCAGGGTGGCGGCGCGGCCGGGGGCGTTTATGCAAATCCGAACGCGCCCCAGCCGCTGCCTCCGCTCACGCAGACGAACGCCAATTACGATGCCGCCGTCAACATGGTCACGCCGCTTACGCCCGACCAGATCAGGGCGCTGCGCAAGCGTATCGACGCGGCCAAGCGCGCGGCATCGACAAATCCGACACGTCCGCCGAAGCCGGTCTATTCGGTCCAGACGGTAGATCTCTCGCCCGGCGCGCCGCCGCCGATCGTCCGCGTGAGCGACCTCGGCTCGGCTGTCACCTTCATCGACAGCGCCGGTGCACCGTGGGATATCGCCGAGGTGGACAACATGGCGAAGGGCCGCTTCGAGGTGCTCAGGCCGGTTCCAGGTGTGCCGACCATCACGATTACGGCGGACGGCAGCTACGTCGAAGGCGACGTGGCGGTTTTCCTGAAGGGCCTGCCGTTTCCGGTGGTCGTCAAGATGATCGCAGGACAGCGTGAAACCGATTATCGGCAGGATATCCGTATCCCACGCCGCGGTCCGAATACCGTAGAGGCAGCGCATGGCACGCCAGCGATCGATCTGCCGGGCGATAGCATGCAGTCGATTCTGGATGGCACAGACACGCCAGGCGCCAGGCCGATTCACATCGAAAACGGCCCGCCGGGGATGACGGCATGGGCGCTCGGTGACCACATCGTGCTGCGTACCAACCTGTTTCTCAGCGATCCGGCGTACTACGGTGCGGTCACGGGTGCTGACGGCACACATGTGTACGACATTCCGAAAACGCCGGTCGTGACGGTCAGCGATAACGGCATCAGCCGCAACATCATTCTGGATCTGGAGTAACGATGGCTAATGGCCCCCGGAAGCTGCACCCCGGTTTTCTGCGCAACGCAAAAGTGATCGGCGCGATCACCGTCCTCGCGATCGTGAGCGTGGCGGTCGCGTTCTTCGCGATGAAGCATCGCTCGGGCTCTGCCACCGAAACGGAGATTCCGTCCGTTACCGCACAAGGCGGCACACCGTCGCCGGAAACGCCGCACTACACGCAGACGTTGAACCGCGCCAATCAGGAGGGTCTCGCGCAGGCTCAGAAGACCGGCGCGACGTTCATCCCGGCTTTCTCCGACCGCAACGCGCAGATCGAGCAGGCGCTCGAGCAGCGGTCCGCATCGGCGCCGACGGCGCAGCGAATCGATTACCAGCATCCCAACGGCATGCCGGCCGGCCAGCAGGGCCAGACACAGTCATTGCCCGCGCTCCCGGCGCCGACGCAAGGCGTAACCATGGAGGTTCAGCAGTTGGTGAACCAGTGGGACAATCCACCCCAGTCGCAGGAAGTACTCGGATTGCAGAAGGAAGCGCTGGCCGCGGCGGCGTCCGGCGCTTCGGCCGCGGGTGCGGCCACGTCGGCCTCGACCTCGCAAACCGGCAAGACGCCGACGATCCGCGCCAGTGAAAAATACTATGCGCATCTGGAGAACGGCATCAATACGGATGCGCAATCCGACGTGCTTGCCGTGCTCGATCAGGGACCATGCAAAGGGGGCGAAATGATGGGTAGCGGCAAGCTCACGGGAGAAGAGGTGACGGCAGCGTTCACGACCCTGCAGTGCGAAGGCAAGTCGGTATCGATCAACGCCGTGGCGCTCAATGACCAGACGCTGAGCAATGCGCTGCCGGCCGATCTCGACCACCATCTCGTCGCCCGAGTCGCCGTGCCGGCGTTGCTCGGCGCGCTGGGCGCTGCGGGCGCCGTCTACAGCAATGCGGGCGCGACCGTTACGCAAGGTGCTCTGGGCACTACCACGACCGTGCAAAACCCAAACCCTACGCCGGCGCAGCTTGAAGGTGCGGCCGTTTCCGGTGGGATGACCGGTATTCAAGGGGTGATCCAGAAGGAAGTTTCCGCGATTCCCCCCGTGACAGGGCGAGTCGAGATGAACACGCCCTTGATCATTCTGTTCAAGTCGGACGTCGTCCTTCAATAAGGTAGCAACAGCTCCGAATAATTACGTATAATTAATTCGATACGAACTTAACCTGGCGATGACATGAGCGAACCCGATCACTTCTCGACTGTGCTTGACGTGGAGGCGCACGAACAGTTGCACGATCATTCCGGCGTCGGCGCGGAGTACGCCGGCGCCGACGGTTATGGGGATTTTCACGAGGACGAACCCAAGGTGTCCCGGAAGAAGCCCATCCCGACGCCGGTCCTGATCATTGGCGGGATGGTCGTTTTCATCGCCATTGGCGCGGGATATCAGCATTTCTTCGGCGCGAAGCCACAGGGCGAGATCATGACTGCGCCGCCGGCCAGTACATCTGCTGAGGCGGGCGGCATGATTGCTTCCAACAACGAGCCGGAGACCGCTTCCTTGCCATCCCCGGCTCGCAGCGGCGGGCTTGTGAGCGGCGCGGCAAGTCCGCCGCCTCTTCCCGTCGACATGCGGCCAGCCGCTTCCGAACCCGCCGGTCCCGTGCCTTCCGTCGAGAGCAGCCGGATGAGCCCGCAGCCGGTGGCCCCGCCGCCGATTGCACCGGCACAGGCACCGGTGGATCTGGGCGCTACCGCCGGCTCGCTGAACGCTACAGGAACGCCAATGACTGGCAACGCGGCCGCCGCACCTGCTGATGTAAGCACAACGGCCGCACCGGAAACCGCATCGTCGATGATCCCCGCCACGGGCGCCGGCACCAGCGCGCCCATTACGCCGGCAGCCGCCCCGGATCCAAAGGATGCCGAAATTGCGCAACTCAAGTCCGAGCTGAAAGAGGCGCAGGCGCACCACGGCGCGACGCCGAAGCACGCGCTCAAGCGGGTCGTGCGGGTCAGGCACGCCGTGGCGGCAAGCGATGCGGCCACTGCGGCCACCGCAGGAGACGCCGCGACCGCTCCGGGCGCAGCGAGCGATGCGGCCACTGCCGATGCGGCATCAGGCAGCGGCGCAACCAAGGTCGCATCGAATGCACGTCACGTCAGGCATCGCGTTCATGGCAAGCATGCGTCGCTCGCCATTCTGGCCGGTTACCGGATCAAGCAGGTTGTTCCCGGCCAGGGGTGGGTCGAGGACGAACAGACCGGAAAGCAGCAGGTTGTCTCGGTCGGCGACAAGATCGGTGATGCGCAAGTCACGAAAATTGATCCGGATACCTATCGTATCGTGACCACTTCGGGAGTGATTCAGTAATGGACCTCACCACCATCGTTACCAGTATCGCGTCTGACATCGTAGCGTTTCAGGCGCTGGCTCAGATGGTTGCGGTCGGCGTCGGCATTTTCTATTGCGCCGGTGCATTGCAGAACGCGATCAAAAAATCAGCATCGCCGGGTGCGGATATTAGCGGCCAGAGCATCTTCGCGTCGTTCTTCATCGGCGCACTGATTGTCAATTTTTCGGGTGCGATGGATAGCACCCTCGGCACCTTAGGTGAACCCGACACGCTGTATGGCGACGTGATTGCCTATATCGACACGACCGCGTCGGCCGGCGCCTTCGCACCCGCAATCACGGCCATTCTGACGATCGTTTCGACATTTGGCTGGTGGTACGCGCTCAAGGGCTGGACCATGTTACGCAAAGCCTCTAGTGGAGGCGGAGGAGGAGGGTACGAAGACTACGCCTGGAAAGGTTTCATTCACATCCTGGGGGGCGCGGCGCTGGTGAATATCAATTCCACGCTTGATGCTTTCCATGGAACGCTTGGTCTCAACTTACTATCTTAAGGAGCAACCCAAACATGCAACAAGCATTCCTGATTAATCCACTCGCACGGTTTCATCTGTACGCCATGGAGAACGCGCGCACATTCGTCGTTTCCGCCATGGTGCTCACAGGTATCGGACGGCTGATGTTCACCAACCCGGCGCTGGCCGTCGCCGCCATCGTGTTTGTCGCCATGGCGGTCTGGCACTCGTCGCTGCCGCATGCAACGCGCCTGTCGAACCGGCACCTTGCGCTGACCGGCCTGATGCTGTTCGTTGTCACGAGCCTCGTGTTCTCCGGTGTTGCAGACGCACAGTCGAACGGCAGCACGCTCGGTAGCATGGCGACCAGTCTGAAGAACGATATGGGCTCGATCTACAACATGATCGTCTACGCCTTCTACGGCGGCGGTCTCGTCAGCACGGGCGTCGGTGTCAATAACGGCATCAAGAAGTCGAAGGGCGACCAGCAGGTAACCACGGGTTCGATCTTTGGCTACGGTCTGGGCGGCCCGGCGCTCGGCATGGTCGGCTATGTGATGAATTCGGCAGCCGGCTCGATGGGCGCAGGCGCTAGCGCGATGGATGCGCTTCCGGCAGCGGCTCACTGATGGAGCATCCCATCGAGACCCCGGGTAGGGCAGCCACGGCCGATTCGCGGCAACACGCCGTGCTGGACGAAGCAGCAGTACGCGACGCCGGGGTCTCATGGGACGAAGCGACCGAGGGCATGAGCGCACCGAAGTCGACGCTCGGCGCGAATTTCGATTCGCGCCGGCGCAAGGACATCGTGTTCTCCGTCAAGCGGAGGGTGCGGCGGCAGGACGACGACCGCATGGAGCCGTCCGACGCGGCTTACAAGCAGAAACGCCCCGCTATCCTGGCAAGAGGCGAAGGCAGGTGCGTCTTTTGCGGGTTCCGTTCGAACTATACCGAAGTGCATCACCGCAACGACAACCACACGGACAACCGCGAAGAGAACCTGGAAATCGCCGACCCGCTCTGCCACGGAACCCAGCACGTTGGTCAGGTCGGCAACCAGCGGCACGGTGTTTTCATTCACCTCGACGGCGTCCCGCAGGCTGAAGTCAATCATCTGCAGCGGACCATCGCCGTCGTGCTTGAAATGGGCAGCGATGCGGAGAAAGCCGAAGCGCGCGCACTGTTGCAGCATCTCGCGAGCCGCGCAGAACTGGTGTCCTCCGAGTGGGGGAGTGCCAACCCGTCAGACTTCTCCAATGCAATGCTGACGCTTCACGAAGATGATCTGGACAAACGCGTAAGCGCTTTTACCGGCATGGCATTGATCTACCGGCCAGTTCGCTTCGCGCAGTATGTCGCGCGGTGGATCGAAGAGAGTTACAAGTCACTCCCCATCAAGACATGGGGGCAGATATATGAACGCGCACGCACCGCCAGGTAGTGTCCTGGGCGCGCCGGAGAGATCGCAATCATGACCGTGGTAAGCAGCCTTCTCGACAACGTCGAATCATTGATCGCCTGGGTTTCCAGCCACGCGCTGGGCGCCGATCTGCCGTCCTATTGCCAGCTCGAGACAGCGATCGGCCTCGATCCGGACGACCCGCGCGCCAAACAGATGGCGGCCATGGACCCCAAAGGCGCGCGTCCTTACATCCTCATCACGCGCCAGTGCGCGATGCTGACGCTGTTTGAGTTGACCGGCTCGATGGACGTTGTGGGCGAAGTGGAATTCGAACAGATCACCGACGATCTGCGGCGCGCGATGACCGCCTACTTCCAGAAGGCGGGCCACTCCATCGAAATTTCATTCGAGCGCGATCCTGACATGATCCGGCACAAGGTGAAGAGCCTGATGCAACCCGCGTACGATACGTGCGAACGGGTCGGCCTCGATCTGAAGGACATGCTCGACGACCGTTGCGAGCGCGTCGCGTCGCTTTGCTCGCACGAGTCGTGCTACGTGATGCTGTACACCCATCTTTCTTCGATGACGCCTGACGAGTTGAAGCGGGAGATGGAGACGCACAAGCTGCGCATGAAGGAGCACAAGATCCAGCCGATGCTCGAAGCGCAGTCCGTGACTGCGATCCTCAAAGGGCTGCTGAGCCGCCACGAGACTTTCGTCGACGCGATTGAACGTGACTTCGTCCATGCGAAGCTGCACGTCGAGCGCCTGTCGACACATGATGCGGCACGCGCGATTCGCCTCGCTTACGATCGCCGCCGCACCGATCATAAATGGAAACCCGTTTTGCCCGGCGACCGCTTCACCCCGCGCAAGACACGTAACAATTCGGCTAGCGACATGTACCTGCCGAAACTGGCCGAGCAGATGTGCTCAGGCAAGATCCGTACGGAAGGCGACTTTGTATATATCAACGGCGAGTATCACGGCTCCGCATACATGGAAGTCGGACCGCAGGAAATTCACGATTTCATGATGCTGTTCAACCGGGTGGGCAAGGAAGTCCCCTGGCGCATCAAGTTTGCGATCGAGCCAGGTGGTCTGGAGTCGGCCAAGCTGAAGAATCTCGCGGTCAGTATCATCGGCTTTATGGGCAGCACCAATAAGGCAATCAAGCGGTCCTTCGACGCGCTCGAAGAGGCGCAGCGCGACGGCGAGTGCAATGTCTCGGTGCGCGTGACGGCGGCCACCTGGGGACCTGACAAGAAGTCGTGCGAGGACCGTCTGTCGGCCCTCGTCAGCGCGATGCAGGGGTGGGGCGTCGCGCAGATCAGCACGGACACCGGGGATCCGATCCAGGGACTGGCCTCGACCGTACCCGGCTTCACGGATAAATCGGTCGCCCCGAAGATGATCCCGCCGCTCAGCGATCTGGTGCGTCTCTTTCCGATCCAGCGGGCAGCGTCGCCCTGGTTTGCAGGCGGCTCGATCCTGCTGCGCACGCTTGACGGCAAGGTCTATCCGTTCCAGCCGAATTCGTCGCTGCAAACCGCGTGGATCGACCTGATCTGGGCCATCATGGGCTCGGGCAAGTCCGTCTGGCTCAATACGCTGAATCTCGGCGCCATTCTCTCGCCCGGTTTGAAGCGGCTGCCGCTCATCACCATTATCGACGTAGGCGTAAGTTCGAGCGGGCTGATCGAGCTGATCCAGAACGCGCTGCCGGAGGACCGCAAGCACGAGGCCATTTATATCCGCCTGCGCAACAGCGGCGAATATTCGATCAATCCGTTCGACACCTTGCCGGGCTGCCGCAGGCCGACCGCTTTCGACCGCGAGTTCCTGATTTCGCTGCTGACCGCGCTCGCGACGCCCGTCGGCCAGAAGCAACCGTACGCGAACTCGTCGGAACTCGCGGGCATGGTCGTCGACGAGGTGTACGAGAAATACTCGACGCGTGGCTCTGAGAAGCGCTATGAGCGGACTGTCGACGCGGCCGTGGATATGGCGCTTGAGACGACCGGATTCAGGCACGACGAATACACGACGTGGTGGGACGTGACCGACCATCTGACGGCGACTGGCCACGTTCGCGCGGCTCGCCTGGCGCAGCGGTTCGCGGTACCGGTTCTGTCCGACCTGATCGAATCGTTGGGGGCGGAGCGTATTCGCAGCGTGTTCGAGCCCAAGGAAGATTCCAAGGCACGCGTCGATAATGGCATGACGTTGCTCGATGCCATGCGGATGGTGATCACATCCGCGTTACGGGACTTTCCGATCATTGCTTCACATACGCGTTTCGAATTGAATGAGCAATCGCGCGTGGTCGCCCTGGATCTCGAGGAAGTCACCCGCGGCGCCGGCGAAGACGGCGAAAAACGCGCAGAGATCATGTACGTGTTTGCCCGCCAGATCGCGGCGCGGCAATACTACCTGCCAGAAAGCATTGCGGAGCTGGCGCCGGTGCTGTACCACGATGCTCACCGTCAACGCTACGAAGATATCAAGGATGAAATGAAGGCCATCTGTGTGGACGAAGTTCACCGAACGGCCGGCAAGAAATCGTTTCGGCGTCTGCTTTCGCTTGATCGTCGCGAAGGCCGTAAGCACGGCATCCGTGTGTCGCTTGCGAGCCAGTTCATGGCCGACTTTGAAACGGACGGGGAATCAATCACCGAATCGGCTTTCTCCGCGTACATCATGAATGCGGGCAGTCCGAATTCGCGTGCCGAAGCCCAAAAGATGTTCGGCTTGTCGAACTCGGCGATGACCGCGTTGCAGCGCGACGTGCGAGGCGCGGGCAAGTTTCTCGTCTGGCACCAGACGAAAAGCGGCGTGGTCACCCAGATCTTGCATAACGCGCCCGGTGCAATCGAGCTATGGGCGTTCTCGACGACCGCGAAGGACGTTGGGCTGCGGCGCCGTCTGTACAAACGGACCTCACCCGCAACCGCCCGGAAAATCCTCGCCAAAGAGTTTCCGAGCGGCACCGCGGCGCAGTATCTCGAAGGCCGGCAGGCGGAGCAGGGCGCGCGCGACGACGACAACATTATCGATGCGGTCGCGAACGAACTGGTCGTGAAGTACGGACTCGAAAAAGCGGAACTGCCAACATGAGCAAAACCGAAAGCACGGAAAAGAAGTCGAGCGCGGCACGACGCATCGCGCGCTCCAGCCTTTATCTGATTCCAGGCTACCCGCTCGTCAAGGCAGCCACGTCGATGAAAGACACCGTTGCAACGGGCCTGCAGACCATTACCGATCAGAACCGCGAACTGGCCGCACAGCGCAGAAACCCGCGCTCGCGCACGTTCAACGAGGCGCTCGCCATGCGTTCGCCGGAGGCGATGCCGCTCGAGGCAATCGAACGCTTGTGTACCCGCAAAAAGCAGTTCTTCATGGCGGTGGCATTCGTCTCTGCAAGCTTCATATTTGGCAGTGCGATCGGCCACAATTATTTCGGAACGTTGATCGGTCTGCTTTTTACGTTTTTCTGCCTGATGTTCGTGTTGAAGTTCGAGCACCAGTTGTGGCAGATCGAGACAGGCCGCGCGGCTCCGGATAAACCTCTGGGCGGATACCGGCAGTTTTTCGCACAACCCGGCGCGTTCAGGCGGCTATTCGATCCCAGGTTGTTTAGTTAATGCGGCTCGTTTATTCCGTATCGCCATAAACATAAGGATGTAGACGACATGCTCGCCATCATTAGAAGAACGTACCGGCTCATCGTATTGTTCGGGTTGTTCGCGGTTTCAGGCGCTGTCTTCGCTCAGACGTCGATCCAGTCTATAGGGACGATCACAGGCGCGGCGTCGAACGGCACCGACAAATCCATGACGGCGCTGCAACTCATCTATGGTCCGATTGCCACGAATCCGCTGACTGGGGGAGACGCGGCCGCAGGCGCATCGTCTGGAGGGCTGATTGCCCAGGTGTTCCTCGTTCTGAACTCCTGCATTCTGGCTGTGGGCGTGATCTGGGCGATGTATCACTTCGGCTCCGCGATGATCGCGACCGGGCAGGATGGGGAATTTCTGGGGCAAAAGAAGTCATCTCCGTGGTTCATCATTCGTATGGGGGTGGGCTTCACCGGACTGGTGCCGATGTTCGGCGGGTACTGCGGTGCGCAGATCATCATGCTATGGGGAACAATGATGGGCGTGGGCATCGCCAACCTTGCCCTGTCTGCGGCAATCAGCGTGCTGACGAGCGGCGGGTCTCTGGTGGGAACACCGGTCGTGCCGCAGGTGACGACGCTCGCGCAGTCATTGTTCGAGGCGAATCTTTGCGCGGCCGCTGCCAATCAGGCGATCGCCAACCTGCCCGATGATGCCGGCGTGACAGCGGACAGCGGGGATACGTTCAGCCCGAGTACGACGGCCAACAAGATCGTGCTCATGAACCAGAACGGCCTGTCGTGCGGCGGCGCCGAAGTTGATGCCAATGTGGCTACGTCGGCAAGTGCGTCAGCGTCGACATCTGCGTCTGCCTTGAACGCTTACTCAACGGATACGAGCTCGGTTGCATCATCGCTGCAGGGGGCCCAGCAAAGCGCGCTGTCTACCATGCAGTCCACATTGTCAGGTGCCGCCCAGTCGTATGTTTCCGCGGTCAACAACCAGGCTCAGCCGGCCGATCCGCAGGCGACGATTGAAGTTGCCGCGCAGGCGTATCAGAGCGCGATCCAGGCGGCGATCAGCAGCCAGTCGAACACGATCAGCGCTTTAGCCAGCTCCATCCAGTCCAACCTGACGCGCGACGGCTGGATCATGCTCGGCGCCTGGTATCAATCGTTCGCGCAAGCCAACTCCCAGTTGTCGCAGTTGGCGGCGGACGTGGCGACTGCGGTTCCCCCGACCGATCTGGACAACCTGCCTTATCCGCAGCTCTACAAGAGCGTAATGGCAAGTTACAACCAGCAAATCCAGCAGGATGCGTCCGTTTCGGCCGGTGGAAGCGGAACCTCCACAGCGGCGGCCGGCAGCAATCTGTACACGGGCACGAGCGATCCACAGAGTTTGCTGTCGCACTGGTTTCCCGGGCAAGATCTCCTGAGCGAAGTGACCGCGCTCATCTCCGGTGCCACCCAAACCGGAGCGAACGCTCCGGTGCAACTTAACCCGCTGATCGCCATGAAGAGCGTCGGCGATTACATTGTCAGCGCCGGGATGAGCATGCTCGGCTCGTATATCGGTCAAGCGCCGGACAAGACGGCTGGTTCGCAGATCGGAAACATCACGACCACCGTGGCGAACGCCCTGGGCTCAAGCACGGCATCGAAGGCTGCGGGCAATGGGGCGAAGGACGCGATTGGACCATTCGTGGTGGTCATGGTGATCACGCTGCTGTTCTTCGGCGTAATGCTCTCGGTTTACATGCCGATGCTGCCGTTCATCATCTGGTTTAGCGGGGTCGTCTCGTGGTTCATGGTCGTGGCCGAAGCGATGGTGGCGTCGCCGCTATGGGCGATGACTCACCTTGATGGGGATGGGGAAGGGCTCGGGCAGCGCACCCAGCATGGCTATGTATTTCTGTTGAACGTGATGCTGCGCCCGGTCTTTATGGTGTTTGGTTTCCTGCTTGCCGGGGCGAGTGTGGTGGTGCTCGGCTCGCTTCTGAACACGATGTTCGGAGTGGCGATGGAGAACGCGCAGTACGGTTCGACAACCGGCATCGTGACCATGATTGGCTTCATCGTTCTTTATGTCGGGATGTGCCAGACGCTATGCAACTCCGCGTTCAGCTTGATTCACGTCATCCCGGACAACGTTTTCTCCTGGATCGGCGCCCAGATGGCGGCACCGAATTCCGGCTTCGAGGAAGGGGTGAAGCGCAATTTCGACAGCAGCGTGGGCCAGAGCAGCGGAAATGCGCATTCGTTGAGTCCCGGTCCGGGACGCGCACCGGCCAATACAACATCGACGGCGCCAGGAGGACTCAGAGTAGCGGGGAAGAGTAGTGGTGGGTCGAAGAGCTGAATGGGATGCCGGCACTGGCGGGAGTTGTCGGTTTCGATGACGACGGCCGATTGTGAAACCTTATTTAATGAATTTGAAACGTTTATTGCAATTTCATAACGGCGCTCGACCCATGAAGAAAGCAATAGATAATGGCTCCCGCTGCGAATACGCCAGCCTTAAGAAAATCCGCGCTTACAGATGAATGCCTCCGCTCGCTCGCGCCGATTGCAGGAATGTGCCCGCGAGCCGAGGGGAGCGGCATGTTAAATGCATCTTTCCTAGAGACAGTGAATGAAGAAACGGCTTCCCCAACCGGATGTGATGACGAATCGGCTGACACGGGTTGCGTCGGCGATTGCTGCGTTGTTGCTTGTGTCAGCTTCGCTAATACTGGCTGAGAGCGAGGCGGCCGCGGCAGGCGACGCTGCTGTAGCGCGTGCGTACCCGCCAGTGGTGGAGCAGCAGGGTGCGGCCGATTTTGTGTTTTATCTCGACGGGCCGGCCAGTGCGGCCAGATTGCCGAACGGCCTGCCTGATATTGCGCTGGATAGACCTCATAAGAAAAACGGCGTATGGATCTTGCCACTGTTTTTCAGAGGCAAGATTCCGGTGGCTTCCTATAACCCAAAAAGCTTCACCGTGACGTTGCACTCGGGAGCACACATCAGCCTGGAATTCGAGCCAACGGATGGCTCATGGAAGCGCGATGACAAGACAAATATCTATACGCGCGCCGACCGCGCTCGATTTGGATACGAGGAGTTTAATCTTCCCGATGGCATCGAGGATCTGGAAATGCGGTGTGGCGACGTAAGCGGCGGAGTTGTCAGGCTCGATGCAACGGGCAAGCCGCTGTGGCGCAAAACGTACGTGAAGCTGGAGCACAACGTACGTGAGGACGACTGGGGGAGTTGTGGGCATTTTCCGCGCCAGCCACAGTTATTAAGAGGAGGCGATTTGATCGGCTTTGGCGATGACACGATTGGGGTTCTGGTCGGTCACACGGTGATACGCGTCTCGGCCGAAACCGGCATGCCGGTTGGCCCTGTATCCGACGTGAAGGTTTTTGATTCGGCAGAAGTAGCTGCGGCCAGGGCTGAAAGATATTCAAAGGTGTTTGGCGGCGGCAAGCTTCTGACATTTGATAATGAAGCCGAGTACTACAAACTGGAAACGGATTACTTTTTCCCCCACGGAGAATAAAAAAGGATAGACATGCCGAAGAGCTATTCGGAGAACGATCTCATGGAAATCCTGTACAACGCCGTTGGTCGTTCAGGCGAAGTCGGTACGAAAAGTGCCTTTACCTTGCAACTGGCCGCGAGCTACAACAAGAGCAGCAAGGAACTCAATGTTTCCGGGAAGAGCGGCTACGCACTCGGTCTTTTGCAGTATGACTTCGGCGCGCGATCAGACATCAAGGATTCCAGCTCCAACCTGACGGGAATCAACTTACTCATCGGTTCATATAACGCGTGGGCGGCCGGCAACGGACAAACGGCGCTGACACCGAACGAGCAAAAGCAGTTATCCGACGATTTGAGAACTCGCGGTCCTGAATTCGTAGGACCCTCCGGGCACGCTTCGGACCGCTACATGGTGCAGGGCGATCCTCTTCGCGCGAAGATCGATCAATTTCTGACCAGTGACGCAGGTTTGCAGTACGTCCACGCGCTTGATACCAGCGTCCTGAAAACATCCAAAGGGTTCGCTGGCTTGCTGCCGTTTGCGCAGCAAGTCGCCGGCTCGCCCACAGTCCAGAACATGTCGGACAGGGACAGCGAGTGTGCAATCGCGGCGTTGAGCAAGATTTTCAATCAGAATCCTCAGGTAGCAGGGGAGATCGTTAGTAGTCTCAAAGGGCAGTCGATGGACTTCGAGAAACTCGAAGCGCACATCTCGTCACAGATTGCCCAGAGCAAGCACCTTGGAACGTCCTCCAAGGCATCGTTGTCCTCAGGCGTTGCCGCAACGGTTCGCGGCATGAAGCTTATCGACGACATCCGCAGCTCGCCGGTCCTGGGCCCGTTGTGGTCGGCGTCAGTCAGTCAGGATCCGTCCCTGGAGAGCGATTTTTCCAAGCCCCCTGCGAAACAGCTCTTTGACTCAATGCTCCGCAATCCGGATGCGGGCGAACAGGTTCTGGCGGCGATCGACTCAGGGCAGAGCGTGCTTATTCCAACCAGCAAGGACTCGGCGAAGGAGAGCTACATCGCCGGCGTCGCGACGGACGGGACATTGTTCGCGATGGATGGGCAGGGCGCGGGCAGGGCCTATGCGAATGGTGACTGGACGCCGTTTTTGAACGGCGGCGGCTTGGCCGAGCAGAACCGTCACGGACAGTGGGAGATCGCATCACACAGCCACGCCGAGCATCTTGCGGCAGACAGCGAGTCTCTGGGACCCACGGCCTCGAACACTCCACCCCGTACCAGCGAGCTAGCCAGTGACCCGATGAGCACCTATTTGCAGCTTGCCGCAGAGGTCGCTGAGGACACCGACGCTTTGACGGGTAATCAGGCAAACATTCGCTCGTTCCGCTTCCGGTGATCGGACCCAAGGTGAGGTGCGTGTTTGGCTCGCGTCGGGGACAAGGTGCATGCCTCTTTCCCGTCCTGCCTTTCAGGGCGTTGGCGGAGATAGGGCCGCGCATCAAGTTCGCGATTGCAGGCGGCAGGCTTCCCGCGAGCATCTAGGAATTCGATTTATTCTCCGGCCCACTGTTCTGCTGGCTTTCCGCTTGCACCGGCCGAGAATCCGAGTGCGATAACGCGTTTCGCTCAGCGAGTATCTCAACCATGAGTTTTGTAAGATCGGAGGCAGGCAATCTCCCTTCTTTCATTCCAAAATCGAACCAATGCCAGTAGGGGTCGAAGCCGACGTTCGTGATATCCGGGTTCTGTTCAGAATACCACTGGCTGTTTAGCGCATCTTTCAGCACTTTGGACCCGGGAATGGCGATCGCACCGATAATCTGAGCGGTAGTTGGATCTAATTGGGCAGGCGGCTGTATCTCGAGGTTCGATTCGGCTTTCTGGGGCTCGCTTAGCTTTCTTGTCAACGAGTAGACGATTTTTGTCAGCATCGAAATTTCCTGCTCGAGTTTCTCGATGGGACTCAAATCCAGCACCTCATTCTTTGCCGGCGAGGGAAAGAGACGTGTATCACGCGGGATTTTCTGGAAAAATATCCTTTTTACATTTTCATTGCTTTGCGAATAATAATCCATGATTTTCGAGCGAATTTCCGGGTCGAAAATGTAAGGTTTGGATTTATTTTGGCGACTGTCCTTGCCAAGCAGCTCATTCATGGCATCGTAAAAAGACATGTCGTGAATGGATGTAAACTCATCCTGAACATGATGGGCCAGAGAGATTAATCGCTCGTCGTTACTTTCATTAATAATGCCGATTTTTTTATGATTTTCATCAACAGGCAATCCAATGGTCTTTATGAAGTCGTCGACAACATCCCCGTTGTACATTGTTTTTCGGTCGAACAGACGGACGTGAACGCGATCTCGGCCAAAGTCCTCCAGCCACGGGGTTAACATGGCATACCAGTCTCCATCGACTGGGGCGCGGGCCGACAGATATTCGCCGATATTCTTATAAGCTTTGACGTACCATTGCCCCCATGAAGACGAAAGATACTCGTCCTGACGGCGAATATAGGCAACGATATGCACGTCAAAATGTGCCTTCTCCTCGGAAAACAGGCGTGAATACGCATGCAGGCCAGAGAGATTCTCGGCGCTGATGATTAACGTGTGCAAATTGCTTTTGTCCATCTCCTCCTTGAGTGTCGCCAGACGGCGCCGCACGATGAGTGCGGCGTCCGGTCTGGTTGGCTGGTGAGGAGAATGAGGAAGATTGGCTAACTCCGGCGCACCTAGCAAATTTACGAAGAAATTAATTTGCTGGCCGTAGACACGTGCATTCGTGGTCAAGTCCAATCCGGGAATCAGTACACCCTGTGCTCTGAGCGCCGCCGCGTTAGCGCCCAGATAGGCCTGTATCGCCGAGCTGCCACATTTGCCGGCGCCAATATGAATGATGAGCTTTTGCATGATTGCTATCCGTGCAACGGCAGGTCGTTGTCGTAGACACGACACTCGCTCGTTGCGTGGGGTCAGGCGTTGAACGTTCGGTTACGCGGGTAAGCATGCTTTTTTTCACCGTTCTGTTCAATGCGGAAACCGCGCAGTTACGGGGCACGGCGTTACCGCAAGTTACGTCAGGCGGTCTTTGTAAGCGTGGGTAAGTTTTTGGAACGGGGTTCGGGTCGGCCGAGGTATGGGAGTGAGGAAGTTGGTGGATCTAATTTGACATAAGATAAATTATCGAACTTTTTGCTTGTAGCGGCTAGATGGTAATGTCCGCTTTTAGCTGCATAGAAATGTCCGCTTTTGATGCCGTCGTATGCTAGCCAGCCGCCGTTTTTCCGGCGCTGGAGACCTCGATGGCTGTGACAGAACGGATAACTATGACGATGCGGGAACTGGACCGACTCAAGGTCATTCAGGCCGTGACCGAGGCCCGGCTCAAGCCGGGCCAGGCGGCTGAGCGACTGGGATTGTGTGTACGCCAGGTCGAGCGGCTGGTGCAGCGTTATGAGGTGGCCGGCGTGGCCGGACTGGTGTCGGGCAAACGTGGCCGGCCGGGCAATCACCAGCTTCCTGCCGGCATGGCGCAGCGGGCGCTAGCGCTGATCCGCGAGCGCTACACGGATTTTGGCCCGACGCTGGCGTGCGAGAAGCTGCGCGAATGTCATGGCATTGAGCTGGCCGTGGAGACGGTCCGCACACTGATGCGGGCTGCCGGGCTGTGGATTCCGCGTAAGGAGCGCCCGCCGAAGGTGTACCAGCCGCGTAACCGTCGTGCCTGCCTGGGCGAACTGATCCAGATCGACGGCAGCGATCACCGCTGGTTCGAAGACCGGGCGCCGGCCTGTACGCTGCTGGTATTTATCGACGACGCGACCGGGCGGCTGATGACGCTGCACTTCACGGCGACGGAGTCGACCTTCAGCTACTTCGAGGCGCTGGCGAAGTATCTGGACACGCACGGCAAGCCGGTGGCGTTCTACAGCGACAAGGCCAGCGTCTTTTACGTGAAGCAACGTTCAGAGACGGCGGGTAAAGGCGTCACGCAGTTCGGCCGGGCCCTGTATGAACTGAACATCGACGCGTTCTGTGCGAACACGAGTCAGGCCAAGGGACGCGTCGAGCGGGCCAACCTGACGCTGCAGGATCGCCTCGTGAAGGAGTTGCGGCTACGCGGCATCAGCACCCGCGAGGCGGCCAATGCGTATGCGCCCTCCTTCATCGCCGACTTCAACCGGCGATTCGGCAAACCACCCAGGAGCGATCACGACGCTCACCGGACGTTGCATGTCGACGAGGATCTGCGGCAGATCCTCGCGTATCGCGTGCCACGCAAGGTCTCCAATGCACTGACCGTGCAGTACGACCGGGTGATGTATCTGCTCGATGACACGCCCGTCAGTCGTGCTCTGATGCATGAGTACGTGGAGGTCGTTGAATACCCCGATGGCGTCATCGAGGTCCAGGCCAGCGGTGTCACGCTGCCGTACCGGCAATACGATCGCATCACGCGCATTGATCAGGGTGCGGAGCTCGAGAACAAGCGGCTGGCCAGCGCGCTCCAGGTGGCACGGCAGATTCAGGCCATGCGTGATGATCGCCGGACCTCGGGCTCGCCGTCACGGACGCATTGCGGTGAAGAAGTTCGCGCGAAGCAGGCCCTCATCGGGCTGAAGAGACAGCGAGCAATTGACTTTACCGACATCAATCATGCTGTTCTGGAAGTCAGTGCCAAGGCAATGCAGGAACGGGGGGCGGCTGCGCCGCCCCACCCCAAAACCATAAAAAGAAACAAGGCTAAAACCACTCTGAAACACGACATTTCTATTTAGCTGGAGGTGCGACATTTGAACTTGGCGGTGACATTTGCAAGGTTCGTAAGTTATGTGAAAGGCAGCAACTCACTTCGCAAAACGCTACATTAGCCGCTTCCCAACAAGCGGCTTTTTTGTTCCCGCCGCACACAACAGCCATACCGAGGCCGGGCATGACCAAACGAAAACCAAAAATCCTGACGCGCAACAACGCCGCGTCACCAGCCGAATTCCAGTACTACGCACGCAGCCTGCCCATGCGTCACCTTTGCAGGACGCTCCAGCGCCATGAACGCACCATCAAGGACTGGATGGCCGGAAAGGCCGTGATCCCGCCGTGGGCCGTAGCGGTGTTGCGCCTTCAGGCGCTCGAATACGAGCTTATGCGTGACCAGATGGGTTTTACCGCGATTGAGCGCGAGGCAGCGCAGCAGGCATCGCAACCCGTCATCAAGCCGCGCCCCGCAGCCAACGACGCATTGTTTGTCCACCAGCTCACACTCGATATCAGGGCAATCTAGTCCTCGCATATCTCCGTACCTGGCCGAACCCCCGGATCAAATTCTTCACCACATCTTGACAACAGGTACTGAGCCACGGACTATCCGCATAGCTGGTCATAACAATCAAATCACAGGAACGATACTTCGCCATCCAAAACATCAGGCGAGGATGTATACATCGTTCCATCTGCCTTCCCGCCCTCTCCCAAAAATCAGGCGTAGCTGATACTGCCGACACGGCCGGCATTCGGATTGCGAAAACGTAAAACAACTTCAAATCATTGGGCGATGAACATGAGGCTTCGTGACTATTTCACCGCAGCTACAGTTTTGGCGTCTCTTAACGCCGCTTTGCTCACGGGATGCGAGCGCTCCGACTCAAGCACGGCGACAGCAACGTCGACCGTACCCAAGGCAGTGCCTTTGTGCACGATAACACCTCCGCGCCCAAAAGCGCCCCCATGCACGACCGCGCTTGCGGGCAAAGCAAAGCTTTCTGCCACAGCAGCGTCTTCTGCCGCAGCAGCGTCTTCTGCCGCAGCAGCGTCTTCTGCCGCAGCAGCGTCTTCTGCCGCAGCAACGTCTTCTGGCACAGCAACACCTTCTGCCACCGCAGCGCCTTCTGCCACAGCAGCGCCTTCTGCCACAGCAGCGCCTTCTGCCACAGCAACACCTTCTGCCACGGCAACACCTTCTGCCACAGCAATACCCTCTGGCACAGCAACACCCTCTCGCCCGACAGCGACAACTCCTACAACGACAACAACGGCCGAAACATGGACGATGCCTACGACGAATGTGCCACTCGGTTCCACTGGGGCAACAACACAAACTGTCACCAGCAATCAATTGACCAAAGGAGTCTCCTACTACCACATCGAATACCGCGACGCCGCGAACGATCCATGGCTAATCAACGTTCTGGCGATTCAGCCTTCCCGGACCACTGCCCGGTTGGCCTACGAGCTACCCGGCGGAAACAACCGCGGCGGCTCCGGAGAAACAGTGTCGGCTGCCGCATCCAGAGTCGGCGCGATTGCCGGAATTAACGCGGGTTTTTTCTCAAACGTGAACGTGGCGGGAATAGCATCACCGGCACGGTCGTCCGTCGGCACTACCGTGGTCAATGGGAAGCTGGTCGGCACCGCGGCAGGCGGTCGCCCTGGAGCGCTGATCCAGACCACCAGCGATGGATACCCAAGCGTCACCATACTGCCTGACCTGACGTCGAAAACGACCTTGACAGACGCCCACAACTCATCCATCACCGTGAATCAAATAGACGTCCCAATTCTAGGAATGGTTATCAACTGCGGAGCACAGGCCAGGCCTCCGACGCCCACGCCGGAACAGGACACCGATTGCACAAACGCCGATGACTTGCGGATGTATGACTCCCAGTACCTTCACGATGAATCGTCCAACACACAGGTGGACAACAACCTGACCAGACTGGCAACCTATGAACTGGTAGTCGATTCAACAGGGTATGTTGTGGCAGGGCACACGTCGCTCGGCGCGCAGGCGCCCGAAGATGGGTACGTGCTTCAAGGGCTCGGCAGCAGCGCTATATGGCTTCAAGACCACTACTCCGCCAGCACACACCTCAGTGTGACCAGCCATTTGTATTCGGACGGCAAAGAAGTCACTCTCACGCCCGGTATGACTATCGTAGAGGCAGGGCCTACGCTATCAGTGCCGGGCGACAACCTGCTATCAAATGCGTGGGCTGAAGGGTTCCCGAAGAATCCAAATGGAACTGACGCCGGAGAATCGACGGCATCGGATTCAGGCTGGTATAGCGGCTGGGTTATAGGCCGCAATCCTCGCACGGCCATCGGAACCGCGCCTGACGGTACCATCCTGCTTGTAGAAATCGACGGGCGAAACGGCAAAATCAGCCAGGGAACGACGATCCCGGAGACTGCTGCAGTCATGCGCTGGCTTGGTGCAACCTCAGCAATGAACCTCGACGGCGGCGGGTCGAGCAACATGGTCGTGGTCAATAATCTGGTACGCCACCCGACTGCGAACAGCGATTCGGTAGGCCACCCGTCCGATTCCACCGGCGAGCGGCCGGTAGGCGGAACATTTATGATCGAGGCAGGCAACTAGCACGACCGGGGTTAAGTCGCCTGATGCTCAACCCGCCCTACCCGGCCACAATCTGCCTTGCTGGATGCCATCCACGCCCGCGACGACTCGACCAGACGGATCTCGTCGTGCCGGAGACGAAAGCCATGCAACACATTGCCCACGCGCTGTCAGTGGTGGCTCAGGTAACCGCCGTCGACCGCGATCACCTGGCCGGTAACGTAGGACGCCGCTTCTGACGCGAGGAAGACGGCCGCGCCGCCGATCTCTTTTGGATCGGCCCAGCGCCCCAGCGACGTGCGGTGCTTGAGCATCTCGGTGACCATCGGCGTCGCCACGAGGCCGGCGTTGGTTTCCGTGGCGAAGAAGCCCGGCGCAATCGCGTTGACAGTAATTCCACGTGGACCGAGGTCGGCGGAGAGCGTTCGGGTCAGGGCGTTGAGGCCCGCCTTCGCGGCTGCGTAAGGCGCGTCGATAGGCCCGCCCAAAAAGCTGCCGACAGAGCTGATATTGATAATCCGGCCCCAGGCTTGTTCGATCATCACCTTCGCCGCAGTCCGGCTGATGTGGAAAGGAGCGACAAGGTTATCTTCCAGTGTGGCCCGGACGTCATCGAGCGCGAAGTCAAAGAGCGTCCTACGATCGCGCCGCCCGACATTGTTGATCAGGATATCGAGGCGGCCGTGTTGGGCGCGGATGTCGCCGATGGCCTTTTCCACAGCGGGCGCGTCGCTGACATCGAAGGCCAGGCTGAAGGCCGCTCCGCCCTCGGCGCCGATCGCCCCGGCTGCCCTGGTTAGCGTATCTTCCTGCCGGCCGTTCAGAATAACGGTCGCACCAGCGGCGGCCATTGCCCGCGCCATTTCGAAACCGAGGCCGCGCCCGGCCCCGGTGACGAGGGCGACCCGCCCGCTGAGGTCGAAAATGGATTTGCCATGAGTCATGTGACGTGCTCCTCAATATGCGCGTCGATTGGTCAACCTGCTTCAGAGGATTCTGCGCACGACGCTCAACGGCGCGAACCGAACCACAAGTGCCGCCAGCCTGGTCGGCCACCACGGCGCATAGACTTTCGTGCGGCGACGTTCGACACCGGCGACGATCGCGCGGACAGCATCAGCAGCGTCTACCATCATGCTGTGGCCTTCCATGTGCGTGGTCATCTCGGTGCGGACGAGTCCGGGATAAACGATCGAGACGTCCAGCCCGGGGATTCGTTCGCTGAGCAGGCCATCCCCGAGCGAGGTGACGCCGGCTTTCGTGGCCGAGTAGACGGCTCTTGGTCCCTTGATGCCACGAAGGCCATTTACAGAAGACATGAGCACAAGGTGCCCGCGCCCCTGCTTGCGGAAGATTTCCAACGCCGCTTCGCACTGCGCCAGCGCACCCAGAAAATTGGTCTGCACGATATTGCAATTGGCTTGAGCGTTCCCGGTTCCGATCTCGCGACCGCCACTGACTCCAGCGTTGACGACAACGCGATCTATCGAACCGAAGGTGTCCACGAAGCGTTGGAATACAGCGCTCACTGCTACAGGATCAGTGACATCGAGAGGCGACGCCTGCACGCGCCGGCCTGTAGCAGCGCGGATTTCGTCAGCCAGTGCAACCAGGCGGTCCGCGCGCCGGGCACATAGACCGAGGTCGTAGCCGAGGGCCGCGAACTGCCGGGCCATTTCCGCACCCATGCCGGAACTTGCGCCCGTGATCACCACGACACCTCGCGCGGATGGTGCGGTTGCCTTGCGAGAACTGCTAGTTCCGTGCCGCTCGACCGACGCGCCTGGCTCGGCGCGAACGTCTAGCCGCGCTTGCCCGCCAGGTAGTTCAGTGTTGCCCATTGTGCATGCCCCCCCGAGGCCGCTACCCAGTCGACAGATCGTCATCCAGCGCGGCAAGTCAAAAAATCTATCGATTGATAGTTTTTCAAATTATATCGATCGATAGGTATCATTGCAAGGAGGCTCATTGTCCGAGCGCACAGGAGAAAATTGATGCAAAAAAAGGACAAAGTCCTGTCCAAAGCCACCAGTACCCCGGCCGCCTCCGGGTCGGGCTATTCCAAGAGCGATGAAACCCGACGGAGGGTCTTGAGGGCTGCGCTGCAAGCATTTGGCGAGGATGGCTTCACGGCCGCTTCGACACGCAGGATTGCGCAGGCGTCTGACGTCACCTTGCCTGTGCTTCAGTATTACTTCGGCAACAAGGAGGGGCTCTACCGGGCATGCGCCGAAGCCATCGTCGAGCGTTACGCTGAGCACACGACCGGCCCGGCCGCCGCTGCGGCCGCAGCGCTTGTTGATGGCTGTGACGCCGAAACGGCGCGGGCTCACCTCAAGCAGGTGATCGCCGCGCTCCTCGCCGTCATTGCGGAGTCAAATCAGGCTGGCAACTGGACGCCGTTCGCGGCCCGAGAGGTCAGAGACCCAGGGGCGGCGTTCGAACTCCTATATGAGCGCCTATGGCAGCCTGGCATGCAACTCGTGATCCGGTTGCTTGCGTGCATCCGGGGCGTTCTGCCGACAGATCCCGCTGTGGGCGTACAGGCGCTAATGCTGCTCTCCAGCTTTTCCCCCTTCGGAAGCGGCCGCGCGACCACCATGCGCGTGCTCGGCTGGTCGGCTATCGGTCCAGAGGAACTCAAGACGATTCAGGGGGTGCTGGAGGCACAGATCGACGCGATGAACTGAGCGTGGTCCACGAACTATTGGAGCTAGACAACCTATGCGCATCCTGATCGTTGGAGCATCAAAAGGAACTGGGGCGCTCGCCGTCAAAGCGGCACTCGAGCGCGGACATGAAGTCACGGCGTTTGCCCGAAGCCCCGAAAGGCTCGAACTCAATCACCCAAAGCTCACGAAGGTAAGGGGAGACTTTCACAACAGCGAGGACATCGAGAGAGCCGTTCCCGGTCACGATGCAGTCATCCTGACCGCATCGCCAGGGTCCCTCGCGGGATCCAAAAAAGATCCCACGTTTTTCTCGCGAGGCACCAGGCTGGTTATCCGGGCCATGCAGGCCAGCAGGGTTCGACGACTGATTGTGCTGAGCGGGATCGGTGTGGGTGAAACCAGAAAGCTTTCTGGCTGGATCGCCGAGAAATTTGTCTTTGGCATGTTGCTCAAGGTTCCGTACGCAGACCTTGAGCAGCGAGAGCAGGACACTCGTGAAAGCGGGCTTGAGTGGGTGATCGCGCGCCCCGGGATGCTCACCAATGGTCCGGCGACTAAAAACTATGTCAGGCAGCAGGGACTTGAGCGAGTGTCGTGGTCCTGGTCCATATCGCGCGCGGACCTTGCTGAGTTCCTGGTCGAGGCGGCCGAGGTCGATACGTGGGTCGGGAGAGGTGTGCAACTAGGTGGATGAGTCGCAGATGCCTCCGTTTGAGCCGATCACGGCACAGGTGGGCGTTCTTGAGCTGAGCGGCCCACTTGAATGGCCGGCTTAGTCCGTCCTGAACAATCCGTAGAGCCTTGAGCAGTGGGGCCTCTGGATAGAAATCGTGTTGTTGGAATACCGGTCGGCACACATCGTCCGGCAGAGCGCGTTCGCACTCTACCGAACATTCGCCTGAAAAAACGTAAGCGCCATTTCATCGAACTGCTTGTGAAAGACTGCACGATCGAAACCGTTCCCATCTTCACAGAGTCCCGGCGCATCATTCTTCATTGCCGCGGAACATGGAGCAAGAAAGGCAAAATGCGCTGCGTTGGAAACAAGGTGAAATTCGGGTCTGTGAGGAAGCGTGTTGGCGAGTGCGGGAGCATTACGTGGCAGCACGCCATCGCCGCCGAATTGAGAAGCCCAAAGTTGAATCGGCGCTTTCACATTCTTCAGGCTCTCCGCAGTCGGGAACACATTGAGCGGGTCCGCCAGGACAAAGGCTTTGATCCGCGGGTCGTGAGTCAGCGGATCGGTGGGCACCTCCCGGCGTCGGAGCTGTTCGCAAACCGGTGCTTTCGGATCCGTGCATGGAACATCGGCATGAAGGAAATCCGGGGTGCCGCCGGCCAACACCAGGCCCGTGTAGCCGCCCCGCGAAAAGCCAAAAAAACCTATCCGTTGCGGGTCGATTCTGGCTGCGTCGGGCGCGGCGCTCAACATGTAATCGATAAGACGTTTTATGTCCGTCGGCCGCTCGACGAACTCAGACATCTCACCCGCCCGACTCATATCCGAGTATGTATCGCCAGGATGATTGATTGCCGCAACCACAAAACCCGCGTCGGCAAGCGTCTCGGCAAGATCATGGTGACCAAGGAAGGATCCCCCGTGGCCGTGTGAAATGACGACCAGCGGAAGCTTTTCGCCAACCGCCGGACAGTCGCGCTGCCCCTGCAGGACATACGGCCCGAAGGCTACCGCCTGGGCGGGCTCTGCGCACGGCGTCCACACCATCGCCCGTAGCGCCGGGCCGTCGGCATCAGCTGGAACCTGAACGAGCTTTATGCCCGCGGCGTGTGCGATTGTCGTCGACAGGCACAACACAACAGCCGATATAAACGTTTTCATGAGGTTCCGAAAGGTAATTTGTCTGTTGCCAATACCTGCTGAGGGTCCATTGGTGGTCCATTGGTCGCCCTGACAATCCGCGTTTTTTGTGCCGGCCGGATAGTTCATTCGACTTGCTCGCTACCTGATGGCAACGGGTCTTCCGGGCTTCGAATGCGTCCAGCCCGGTTTTCCCCAGCCCTGCGCATTCCGCAATCTGATTCCGCTGGCGTGCAGTGTCGTTTGCCAGACGCCCTTTAGCGGCGTGAGACTGTCCATGATTCGCAGCTCAACATTCCTCAATTCCAGTTCAGCTATCAAATCGTCCAGCACGTCCATCTGCGACGGGACAACAGGGGAATTCGAAACCCACATTCCTACGTCATCAATATCATCGAACTGCTCGACAGGCACGTGGTAACGATAGATGGCGCCACTAGCGAGACGGTCCAGCCAGGCGCGCTCAACATGAGCGATCGCGCGACGGTTCGCCGCTTCGCCGAACCATGCCGCTCGATCCTCTACCGTCGTGTACTGCGTGGGCCAGACGACAATCCGTGGGCAATCTCGGGGAAAGAGGTATAGAAACTCGTGTGCCTCATCCGTTGCCCAGACGAGCGGTCCATTCAACCATTCCTGCCCAACCGGACGATCGACCGCGACGCGAACCGGGCGCGGACGAAATATCGCTATATCCGGATCATCGCTAAAGTGAAAGAGGCGGGTTGTCATGCCGTATCGACGCGTCCGTAGAAACAAATATCGATTGAATTCTGCCAGACCAGCGTATTTCAGCGCCGGCCAGGCGTGAGTGTCGCAGAACGGGATCGTCAGCGTGCTGGCCGCATGCCACGGCCGCCCGAGCAGGCAAAAATTTCCGCACCGACAACACCGCTGCTGCCATGGCCGCGAGGCATATAGTCTCTCGCCTGGGTTATACCCGGAAACATTATGCGAAGCCCTTCAGGACGTGCTAAAAATAGTCGATATCCCGGAAGTACGACTGAAAGTCCGGTCCGGAGATTGGAGAATCCTACGCGGCCTGTCGCACGGAATCCCGAGGTGAAAGCATGGAAAAAAATGTGCTGGTCGCGGTAGCTGCCGCGCTTGTGTCTTTTGTGGGCGCGCTGCATCCCGAATCCTCCCGTGCCGCTGATGCCGCACCCTCGGCCTACGACGACTCGAACACCGACGCGTCTCTCGATCCCGGCGAAGAACGGGTCTCTGCCGATGGCGACAATCAGGCACGCCTGAAAGACCTGCGCTACGCGTATTTCATCGGCTACAACGCGCGCGCCAGGGAGGACTCGAAACCCTATGCCAACCTGGCTGACGAGGTGAAGCATCCGCAGAAGCCGCTTGCCGCGGAGGCCATGCCTGCCTCGCCCAAGCCGGTTGCCGAGCGGGTTGCGCCCCCGAGGCGGGTCGTAGCGCAAGCCGCGCCGCTTAGGCACGTAGCCGCGCCGGTCGCACCACCGAAGCCGGTACCCGCGCCGGCCACATCGCCAAGGCGAGTTGTTGCTGCGCGAGCCGTGCCGTCCAGGCAGGTCGTTGCACAGGCCGAGCCAGTGCCGCCGAAGCACGTTCCCGCGCAAGTCGCCCCGCTGCCGCAGAAACATGTCTACGCGCAAGTCGAGTCTGCGCCGCCGAGGCGGGTCGCTGCGCCGGTCGCGTCGTTGAAGCAGGCTTCGGCGCAGATCGCGCCGCCCAGACGGGCTGACATGCAACCTGCGGCTCTGAAGCAGGCCTCCACGCGGGCTGCGCCGTTGCAGCGGTTTGCCCCTGAGTCAGAACCGCCGATACTGATTCCGACGCAAACCGTGACTGCATTGCCGGACGACAAACCGGACAGCGACGGCGACGCGCAGAGCCGCGATTCGCAGAACGCTCAGCGGGCGGCGCCGCAGTCCCGGCAGCCCCAGCAATACGCGGCGGCGCCAGCCTATAACCAGGCGTCAACCGAGTCTCAGGAACAAGGCGGCTACTCCGCGCGGCAATACGCGCCACCTCCTCCGCCGCCTCGAGCCGTTCAGGCTAACCAGTACGCGCCTGCGCAGTATCCGCCCGCTCAGTACCAACGGGCTTATGCGCAGTCCGACTACGTACCTCGGCCGCCCGCTCAAGCCTCGGCGCAACAGGTCGTCATAGCGGGGCGCCCGCCTGCCTATCCGGCATATAACCAGATGTACACGCCGCCCGAACTGCGGCGGCCGTACCCTGCCGGCTACGGCAATTCCGTGCAGCCGACCGGGTATCAGGGATGGGAGTAGGCGCTCGCGCGCGCATGCCCCGCCGGGTGCGCTAACCTGCCCACGCAACGGGCCGCTACAAGCGGCCCGTTGCCATGATCGAAGCAGGATGCGTAATTTTCGGCGGCATGCCGTGGTTCAAGGATCCCGTGGTTCTGCGCGAGCCCGTGGTGCCGGACGGCTGGAAGTTCTTCACGGCCGACCGCTCAATCGGCGATCGGGGTCGCCCAGAACCCGTAGGACGCGGCGCGATTCGGGAACCGCCAGATTTAATACGGTTTCCGGGTCGCGGCCTCTGCACTCGCAAGCTTGAAGATCGCCACCGCGCCCTTCAGGGTGGTGGCCTGTTCTTCGAGCGACTGCGCCGCAGCCGCGGCCTCTTCGACGAGCGCCGCGTTCTGTTGCGTCACCTTGTCCATCTGGTTGACGGCAAGGTTGACCTGTTCGATGCCGCGGCCCTGCTCTTCCGATGCTGCTGCAATTTCCGCGACGATATCGGACACGTGCTTGATCGCGAGCTTGACCTGCCCCATCGTGTTGCCGACGTCCGCGGCCCGCTGCGCGCCGCCCTGAATCATCTCCACCGAAGAACCGATCAACTCCTTGATCTCCTTCGCGGCGGTGGCCGAACGCTGCGCTAGACTGCGGACCTCGCTCGCCACGACGGCAAAGCCTCGCCCCTGTTCGCCGGCGCGCGCCGCCTCCACCGCCGCATTCAGCGCAAGGATGTTCGTCTGGAATGCGATGCCTTCAATCACGCCGGTAATTTCGGATACCTTGTTCGAACTGTTGCTGATCTGGCCGATGGTCTGCACCATGCCCAGCACGGCCTCGTTGCCCGCGTCGGCCATGCCCGAGGCGCGCGTGGCGAGTTCGCTGGCGCGCCGCGCGTTGTCCGTGTTCTGCTTTACGGTCTCGGTCAGCTGAGTCATGCTGGCCGCCGTTTCTTCGAGTGAACTGGCCTGCTGTTCCGTGCGCGATGACAGATCGAAGTTGCCGGCCGCGATTTCACCCGACGCCGTGGCTATGCCGTCCGTACCCATTCTCACGTGCCCGACGAGTTTCGACAGGCTCTGGTTCATGGCCTTCAGGCTCAGCATCAACTGACCGGTTTCATCTGTCGACGAGGTTTCGATACGCGTCGTCAGATCGCCCTCGGCCACGCGCGTAGCGAGCACCACGGCCTGCTTCAGCGGACGCGAGACAATACGGGCCAGCCAGTTGCCCGCCAGAATGGCGGCCAGCACCGCGATCAGCGACGAAATCACGATGGTCGTGTATATCCGTGCGCGCAGAGAATCCAGTTCCTGCCGGGTTTGCGCCATTCGGCTACGTTCGTAGGCGTCGAGCTTGTCGACCGCCGCGATCAGCTTCTCCGTGCCGAGGTACGAGCCGAAGCCCTCGGTCATCTCCGACAGGTCGCTCACGCTGACCGCGAAGTCATCGACCTTCTTTCGCATATCGACGAGCGGATTCACGACGGTGTGCAACCACGTGTCGTATTGCTGCCGGGCGTCGGCGGCCAGCGCCGCGCCTTCGGCCGTGCCGTCGATCGACTGCAAGGCGGTGATACGGGTACCGAAGTCGCCGCCGTGCTTGACGATCCATTCCTTGTGTCCGGGCTTGCCGTTCAGGTTATTGGCCAGCACCGCCCAGACGATGTTGAGATAGTCCGCCGTGCCGTCTTTCAACTGCAGCAGCACGTCTTCGGATGCTGCGATTTCCTTCTGCTTCTGATCGATTTCCCGGATGCTGGAAACGCAGACGCCCGCGCTGATCGCAAAGGCAACAATTACGCCGGTGAATGCGACACCGATCTTTCCCGCGATGGTCAAGTTCTGAATGGTCTTCATAGTCGTCGTCGTGATGGCGTGAGCGAACAGCCCACTAAAGGTGTCAACGGCCGAGATTATGGTATGCCATATTATTGTTAACCCTGATCCGACACAAAATTTCGGATAAAGCTGCTTATCACCCCTGTCTCACGGCCCGTCTCATAGCCCGTCTCATAGCCCGTCTCATAGCCCTCCTCACAGCCCTTCGCCGAGAAAAGTCGTCAGTGCCGCCTTGATTTCGCCTGCGATAGACTCCTGCCGCTGACGCACCATCCGCTCGATAGGCGCCGCGACACTCACTGCGGCCACCGGCCGCCCCTGACGGTCGCGCACAGCCACCCCCACTGCCAGCGCGCCCTTGGCGGCGTGGTTGCCGATCACCGACCAGCCTCGCTCCCGCGTTGCATTCGTCAGAAGCCGCAGTCGTTCGGCGTCCATGCCGCCGTAGCTGGATAGCGCACCGTCGAGTTGCGCGATGATTGCTTCGATCTCCTCGACGGGCAACGCGGCCAGCAGCGCCAGGCCGCCAGCGCCGACGCCGAGCGGTTGCCGCGTGCCAACCTGCACCGCCAGGATCTGTATGGGGTAGGTGCCCACCTGGCGGGCAATACAGGACGAAAGACAGCCTTCCCTGACCACCGCGAAGGCGGCATCGCCACTCATGGCGCTGACCTGGCGCAACACTGGTTCGAGTCGCGCCGCGATGCCTGACTGACTCAGCATGCGTTCGTCGCGCCACCTTTCCACTTTTTTCCCGGCCACGTACCTGAACCGCCCGCTCGGCTCGACATAGCCCTCGTGGATAAGTGTCTCGAGTATCCGGTACACCGTGGCGCGCTCCAGTCCGCAGCGACGGCACAGATCGATGATCCGCACGCCTTCGCCGCTCGCTCCCAGAACCGCTTCAAGCACGTCCAGGCCGCGCCGCAAGGTGCGCGAACCGGCATTGTCGAGATCTTTCGAATCGTCCGGCGAACGGACGGAAGCAGAGACGGTGCGGCTTCGCATGAATGGCTAAGGTCACTGAAGAGGATGCCAAGTATGGCAGACGATATGATCCAAAAACATGGTGCCTTACGGGGAAATTTGACGAACATGCCACGCCCCCATGCCTGTGGCACAGGGAAAATACCGATGCCTTCCTGTGAATCGATTCCATGAAAACGTCCGCGCTATGAACGTTTTGATTTTCCGTTCATGCGGGGAGTAGACAGAATTGAACCCAATCAAAGACGTGTATCGGAGGACTCCCGGCACCATGTATCCCATCGACTTTTTTTGGCGCGCCACGCAACGATGGCCCTCCCGTATTGCAATCGACGCACCGGAAGGCACGCTGCGTTACGACGAACTAGGCGAGCAGGTTGCAGCGCTTGCTGCTGCGCTTCAGGGTATGGATTCCGCGCCGCAAAGCCGGGTCGCAATCTGCGCGGCCAACAGCACAGAGCACCTGATTGCTTTGCTGGCCGTACTCGCCAGCGGAAAGATCTGGGTGCCGCTTAATCCACGCAGCACGCAAACGGAAATCCAGCGGATTCTCGACACCACACAGCCGACTATCGTCGTCGTGGATGCGAAGTACGCAGAGCTGGTGGCGGGTGCCTCTGCACTGCGCATTTACTGCCATGGCGACGGCAGCGCGAGCCATCCGGTACACGTCGATGAGGACGGCTTTCGCCCCCGCTTGCGCGAGGTCATCAAGGCCCACACGGGCGCACGCCCCGCCCCGTTCGATCTGCCGGACACGGCTACGCAGGCGATCAAATTCACGGGAGGCACGACAGGCATTCCAAAGGGTGTGATGCAGCCGTATCGCGCATGGATGGCGAACGTGGCCAATCAGATCCAGACGTGGCAATTCAGCGAGCACGACCGCTATATCGTCGGCGCGCCGATCACCCACGGCACTTCGACGTATATCCTGCCGGTCCTGGCTCAAGGCGGCTGTCATGTGATTCTCGCGGACTCCGGCGCGCAAGCCGTGCACACCGCCTTCCGCGAACGTGCCGGAACCGTCTGCTTCATGCCGCCCACGCTGATCTATATGCTGATGGCGCTGCCCGGCGTGTCGCGCGACGACTTTCCACAGCTTCGACGCCTGATCTACGGGGGCGCACCGATGCCCCCCGAAAAAATCAGGCGCGTTCTGGCGTTCTTCGGGCCGGTGCTGGGCACCACGTATGGCCAAACTGAAGCGCCCCAGATACTGACTGTGATGCGCCCCGAAGATTTTGCCGACCCGGCGCGCTGGGCATCGGTCGGCGCCACCGCATGGTTCAGCGACGTGGCCATCATGGCCCCCGACGGACGTCTGCTGCCTACCGGGGAAATCGGCGAAGTGGTGGCCCGCGGCGATCTGCTGATGACGGGTTACTGGAACCTGCCGGAGAAAACCGCGGAAACGATGGTGGACGGCTGGCTGCACACCGGCGATCGCGGCTATATCGACGAGGCGGGCTATCTCTATCTGAAGGACCGGATCCGCGACCTCGTGATCACCGGTGGCTTCAACGTCTATCCGATCGATGTCGAAAACGCCCTGGCGCAGCATCCCGCGGTGCATGAATGCGCGGTGTTCGGCATGCCCGACGAGAAGTGGGGCGAAGCGGTGCAGGCGGCGGTCCAGTTACGCGCGGGCATGTTTGTGACCGAGGCCGAACTGGCCGCTTTCGTGCGCGAGAAACTCGGTCCCGTCCACACGCCCAAGCAGATTCACTTCTACGACAACCTGCCCCGCTCGCCGGTCGGCAAAGTGCTGAAAACCGTCGTCCGCGACACGCTGTTGTCGAACCGCCCTGTACAAACCGCTGCATGAAGCATGTTGAAGCATGCAATGAGGAATGCCATGACATCCGCGAAGCAGTCCGATCGCCGGCCGCCTACCACGCGGCTTTGCGCCCACACCCTGACCTCGCTCCACTACGGCGATGCCAATCTGGTCGACGACCTGCTCGGCAAAAAGACCTTCACCGAAGTGCTTTTGATGCAGATTCTCGGCCGCGCCGTACACGCGGTGGACGTGCGCATCGTCGATGCCGTGCTGATCGTACTGATGGAGCATGGCCTGACGCCAAGTTCGATCGCGACACGTCTCGTTTATATGAGCGCCCCTGAAAACCTCCAGGGCGCGGTCGCCTCGGGTTTGCTCGCGGTGGGCAGCCAGTTCGTCGGCACGATGGAGAATTGCTCGCGCCTGCTCGATCATCTGCTGCAGGCGCCGGCCCCCTACCAGGAAGCACTGGCTATTGCGCGCGAGCATAAGCAAAACCGCAAGGCCATCCCTGGCTTTGGTCATCATCTGCACAAACCCGTCGATCCGCGCGCCTATAAGCTGCTCGAACTGGGCAAGGCCGAGCCCGAATTGCCGGGACGCCATATTGCCATGCTCGAGCAGTTTTCCTCCGCGGTGGACGAGGTCTTTGGCCGCCCCATCACGATCAATGCCACCGGAGCCGTGGCCGCGTTGCTCGGCGAGGTGGGCGTACCTACCGACGTGATGCGCGGCTTCGCCGTCATTTCCCGGGCGGCTGGTCTTGTCTCGCACATTAGCGAAGAACTGGAGTCGCCCTCCGGACGCTTTATCTGGGAGACGGTCGAGGAGGCGATTCCAACCGTCTCGCGGGCCAACGAATAGCTTTGACCGAACTTGTTCAACCGATATTCCAGACGTTAGCGCGACAAAAAAACCAACCCGAGGACGGGGAGACACATGATGAGTTCAACAGCAGTAGCAGTGGGCGACGACCGGGTCGATCGCGAACGGACGATGGCGAAGGTTTCTTTGCGCATCTTGCCGTTCGTCTGTATGTGCTTTCTGGTGAGCTATATCGACCGGACCAACGTGAGCTTTGCCGCGCTCACGATGAATCGCGATCTGGGCATTTCGCCCACGCTGTTTGGTTGGATTGTCGGCGCCTTCTTCATTGGCTATTGCCTGTCCGAGATTCCCAGCAATCTGGCGCTGCAGAAGTTCGGCGCACGCAGATGGATTGCCCGCATCATGATTACGTGGGGCATCATGACAGCGGTATGCTCCCTCGCCCGCACGCCTACCCAGCTCATGGTCGCGCGCTTCCTGCTGGGCGTCGCCGAAGGCGGCTTCGCACCCGGCATTTTCATTTACCTCAGCTACTGGTTCCCGGCCCGTTGGCGGGCCAAGGCGGTCGCCACCTTCCTGCTGGGCGTGCCGCTTGCCGCAGTGATCGGGGGGCCGCTGTCGAGCGCGATTCTTTCGCTGAACGGTATCGGCGGCATGAAACAGTGGCAGTGGCTATTCCTGCTGGAAGGCATTCCGGCGGTGCTGCTCGGCGCCGTGTGTCTGTTCACGCTGCTCGACTCCCCGAAAAAAGCGGACTGGCTCAGCGACGATGAAAAAAGATGGATCGAGACGGAGTTGCAGCGCGAGCGCGCGGCCATCGAGGCGGCTGGCCACCTGTCGTTGCGCCAGTCGCTCACAGACGCCCGGGTGCTCGTGCTCTCGTTGACGTATCTGACGGGTCTGATCGGGTTGAACGGCGTGTACTACTGGATGCCGCAGATTGTGAAATCGCTCGGTCTGAACGACGTGACCGTGGGACTAGTCTGCGCCGTGCCGAATCTGCTCGGCGCCATAGCAATGGTGCTGTGGGCGCGCAGTTCCGACCGCACCGGCAAGCGGGTTTGGCACGTCACAGCGACGTGCCTGCTCGGCGCAGCCGCGATGGCGCTCAGCAGCCTTGCCCACAACGGTGTGCTCGTCATGCTCGGCCTGAGCGTTGCGCTGATCGGCGCGTTCGGCTTTCTCGCTACCTTCTGGGCACTGCCGCAGACGTTCCTGACAGGCCGTGCGGCGGCGGGTGGTTTCGGCCTGATCCTGTCGGTCGGCAATTCGGCGGGCTTCTTCGGCCCCTATCTTGTCGGCTGGATCAGGCAGACCACGCCGGGCTACAGTGGCTCGCTGCTGTGGCTCTCCGGCTTCCTGCTGGTCACCGCGATTCTCACTCAGATCTTCGGCGCCAGTGTGCGAAAGCGGCGCGCAGCCGTGCCGGCGTAACGGGTCCCGCTAGCCCCTCCCGCGGAGAAAGCCTCACCCTCGACACTAAAAACCGACACCGCCTCAAGCAGCGCCTGCGCCTGCTGCGCGAGCGCCTGTGCCGCGGCCGACGCCTGCTCAACCAGAGCGGCGTTCTGCTGCGTCACTTCATCCATCTGCGTAATGGCCGTATTGACCTGCCCGATGCCGGTACTCTGCTCGTCCGAGGCCGCCGCGAGTTCGTTCATGATGTCGGTCGTGCGCCCCGCAGAGGTCACGATTTCGTCCATCGTCCGGCCGGCGTTTTCAACCAGCTTCGAACCGGTATCGATCCGGGTCACCGACTCGGTAATCAGATCCTTGATTTCCTTGGCGGCGGTCGCGCTTCGCTGGGCGAGCGTGCGGACCTCGCCCGCCACCACGGCGAATCCTCGTCCCTGTTCGCCGGCGCGGGCCGCCTCGACCGCCGCATTGAGCGCCAGGATGTTGGTCTGGAAGGCGATCCCCTCAATCACGCTAATGATCTCCGCGACCCGCGCCGAGCTTTCTGCAATCTCGTGCATGGTCGCGACAACGTGGCCGATCTCCTCGCCGCCGCGCTTTGCGACGCCTGATCCCGTGCTGGCCAGCTGGCTTGCCTGCTTGGCGTTGTCCGCGTTCTGGCGCACGGCGCTGGTCAGTTGCTCCATGCTCGACGCCGTTTCTTCCAGAGAAGCGGCCTGTTCTTCCGTTCGCTGCGACAGATCGGTGTTGCCCTGGGCAATCTCGCTTGCGGCAACCGAAATAGATTCGCTCGAGCTTTTGATGCCGCGCACGATCGTCGTCAACTGCTCTTTCATGGCGGCGAGCGAATGCATCAGGCTGGCGTTGTCGCCCGCCTTCAATGGCACGGTGACGCGCAGATTGCCGGCTGCGATGGCACTGGCCAAGGCCGCGGCTTCGCGAGGCTCGCCACCGAGCTGCCTCGCGAACCCGCGGGCGATGAAGAGCGCCACGGCCAGCGCGACAGCGGCGGCCGCGACAATCAGGCCGACCACCAGCGCGATCGCACTGTGATAAGCCAGCGCGGCGGCCTTGCCTTCCGTGGCCGAACCTTGTTCATTGATGGCGACAATCTTGTCGATGTCTTTCGCCACAGCATCCCGAACCGTTCCGGACTGCCCTGTCAGGATGCTCATGGCTTGCTGCAGGTTGCCTGCTTTCGCCGCCGCCCGGACCTGCTGATCGAGGTCCATGTACTGGGGCATCAGGACCTGGATGTCCGCGAAGGCCGTCTTTTCCTCGGGCTCGGAGATCAGCTTTTCGTATTCCGCGCTGGCGCTGCGGAACGCCTCGATGCGTGGCTCCATCCTCGAATCCACCGCCAGTACTTCGGCCGCCTTGTCGCTGGACGCCATGCGGAATTCGGAGAGGCGGATCTGGTTCAGGGCGTTTTGCATCCGCAGGCTGCTGCTGACGCTGGCCGACCATTTATCGCGGAGCACCCTGACATGAGCATTTTCGGCGCTGACCTCGTAGAGCGAAAACACACCCAGTCCAACCAGCAGGAGAGTGACGAGCGCAAAGCCTGAAATGAGTTGCGTCACCACTCTCATGTTCTTAAGAAACGGCACGATATTTTCCTCGTTTGCTGTGACTGAACCGGGTGCCGGCCTGACCGCCCTGCACTGCGCCATTGACGCCCGTGTCACCATTGACCTGGTTAATCTATCCAGGTGTTAACGGCCGTTTTAAGAAAACATTTAGATTCAAACGAGGGGATCTGCGGTAGCACGATCCATTCAACGCCTTACCGCGTGCGCCTGTCCATTGCGGCTATCACGTCTGGGAACGCTGGCGCCGGAAGTGGTGCGCCAGACTACGAATGCCATTTTCACGCCGTACGGCCCGCGCGCCGAATATCCGTGCGATCGATGCTTCGATGCCGAGGACAGGTCTTTAGCAAAGACCAGGCTAGAACTCGTACGAAACAATTCAGCAAGTACGACCGGCGAAAAATATCGCTCCATGATGTCCACTCCAGTGCTACGGCAAAATAGCCGTTGCTATTGACGGTAGCGGGCACGATGGCGGTTTTCGTTACGTACCGGTTACGCTGGATTACCCCGCGCCATGCATGCCGATGCCGGCGTTTTAACGCGTAAAGGCTCCGCGCAGCACTCCGCAGGGGCATCGAGCTCTTTTCCGTGCTGGGGAAACCGGTTCTTCCAAGCGTTCCTCTTCCTTACATACCCTCCAGCGTCGTAAAACACGGCAACTTCTCGGGGGATTGCCTGAACTATAAATTCAGTTCCTGTCCGCGAGTCTTCATGTCATGGCCACTCAAATACTTGTCGTAGATGACGACGTCGACCTTCGCCAGCTGGTGCGCACCTATCTGGCCGGTCTGGGTATCGAGGTCTCGCTGCTGCACGACGCTGACTTGCTCGAGGAGTTGCTTGAGCACGAGCGCCCGGATCTGATCGTGCTCGATCTGATGCTGCCGGGTGTGGACGGTCTGACGGCGCTGAAGAACCTGCGCGCCGCCGGCAACGACACGCCGGTGATCATCTTGACCGCGCGCACTGGCGAAGCAGATCGCATCATCGGACTCGAACTGGGTGCGGACGACTACCTGGGCAAGCCATTCAATCCGCGCGAACTGCTGGCGCGCGTGCAAGCCGTGCTACGGCGCCGTCACTCGCTGCCGACGACGCCCATCGCGGAGTCGCAAAGCGACGTCTTCACGTTCGGCCGCTTTACGCTGGATTTTCAGTCACGCACGTTGAATCTGGACGACCGCTCGCTCACACTGCCCCCAGGCGAGTTCGCTCTGCTGATGATTTTCGTCAATCATCCGATGCACACGCTGAGCCGCGAGTGCCTGCTCGAACTGCTGCACGGCCTGCAATACGACGGCACGGACCGGGGTATCGACGTGCAGGTCTGGCGTCTGCGCCGCATCCTTGAAACCAATCCCTCCGCCCCGCGCTTTATTCAAACCGTGCGCGGCCGCGGCTATGTATTTGTGCCCGATGGTGAACAACATGCATCGGACCATTGACTCGCTGTTTGGACGGCTGGCATTGCTGGTCGTCGTGGTGCTGCTGCTGTCGCATTTCGCCTGGTATGCGCTGTTCCGCATGGAAGGCGGCCAGATGCAAACCCACTATGTCGTTGAAGAGGCGGCGTTTCTCGTCGATGCGGTGCGCCAGCACATCGCCCACACACCTGCCCTGCCCTTGCCCTCGCGGGTGCGCATCGTCGATCTGGCGAGCGCCCACCTGCCGCCTCTGCCGGCACATACGGATACCCCCTTGAGCCGCTTTCTCGATGACGTGCGCGAGCGGATGCCGCCAGGCACCCAGGTGCGCGTCGGCAAGCTGGGCAAGATGCCGGGGCTGTGGGTCCACGAGCCCGCCGACCCACATTGGATCGTGGTGCCGCTCCAGCCATTGGGGATGCCTCACACGCTCGAGAACACGTTGACATGGCTCATTGCCATCTTCATGTCTGCGGTAATGGCTGCGCTCTTTGCTGCATGGCAATTGCAGCAGCCGTTGCGTTCTCTGGCAGGTGCGGTGGCGCGCTTTGGGCGCGGCCAGATGGTGCCGCCGGTGCCGGAGCGCGGGCCTCGCGAACTACGCCAGCTGACCCGTGGCTTCAACCAGATGGTCGAGGAAGTAGCGCGCACAGAAAACGACCGCGCGGTGATGCTCGCGGGTGTCGCGCACGATCTGAAGACGCCGCTGGCGCGGTTACGGTTGCGCGCCGAGATGATGGACGAGGCCTGCGTGCGCGAGGACGTGGTACGCGCCGTCGATTCGATGACGGATATCGTCGAGCAGTTTCTGGCCTTTGGCCACGACAGCACCGATTGCACCGATTGCAGCGATTGCAGCGATTGCAGCGATTGCAGCGATTGCAGCGATTGCAGCGATTGCAGCGATTGCAGCGATTGCAGCGATTGCAGCGAAACCGGCGAAGCGGAGATAATCCAGTCACCTCGTCTCATGTAGGTGACTGGATCTCTGCGGTCTTCAGGCCGCTTTTCAGGCCGCTTGCCCGTTCGTCCTGTTAGAACTTGTGGCGGATGCCAAAGCTGAGCATTTCCTGCGAACTGGTTCCTGCTACGCCATACGAACCGATGGAAGCCTCGGCGCTGCTCACGGTGCCGTCCGCGTTCAACTGATCTCCACTGGCGTGTTGCCATGCCCCGACCAGATACACGTCGGTGCGCTTCGACAGGTTGTAGTCTGCGCCCAGCGAAATCTGGTTATACGATGCACCCGTGTCGCCGCTCGCCCTCGTGTAGCTGTAGCCCAGCCCCAGCAACAATGCCGGTGTCGCCTGGTAATTCAGGAAGGCCTGTCCGGTGTTGTACTTTTCCGTATCCGCGAAAGCCGATTGGGCGTCAGCCTTGTATTGCGAGTTGCTGTAGCTCAGACCGAATGTGTATGGACCGGCAACATACTGGGCAGCCACGCGAGCGATGTTAATCGACTTGGCCGTATCGTAGCCGGAGTTGACCGGGCCATCGAACGTACCGTCCGATGTCGACGACCAGCCGGTTCGTTCGGTGCTGGACTCCGAGTTGTCTGCCACGAAGTAGCCGGCGGAGACAGCGAGCGGGCCGTTGTTGTACGCGGCAGCCAGCGACCACGTCTGACCCGAGCCGCCCGCACCTGCCACGCCACCCAGTGCATAAAGGCCTTCGACCTGCAGACCGCTGAATACCGGTGACACGTATTTCAGCGCATTGTTGGTGCGCGAGCTGTTGTCGTAGTTGTCTACGTCGCCCGCGGTCGCGAACGTGCTGCCGAAGTAGTTATCTTCGGTAATGCCCTGAACCAGGTCCACGAGCGGATCGTACTGGCGGCCGGCGGTAAACGTGCCGTAGCGGTCGCTCTGCAGACCGACATACGCCTGGCGGCCGAATTCCGAGGTAGTGCCGTTATAGCTGCCCATCTTGCCGTTGTTCACGTTGAAGCCGTCTTCCAGCTGGAAAATGGCTTTCAGTCCGTCGCCCAGATCCTCCGAGCCCTTCAGTCCCCAGCGGCTGCCCGACAGGTTGCCGGAATAGAGTCCCACCTGATTGCTGCCGGTCGGCGTTGCGTTATGGGTGTACTGGATCGATTCATCGATTACCCCGTACAAGGTAATACTGTTTTGAGCGTAAGCGACCTTGACGGCAGCAACCAGCAGCGCCAGAGTCACAACGGACTTTTTCATTTCAGGTTCTCCGAGGATAAGCTTGGATAACGCTGTGCACGACGCAGCCGGATTGGCTCGAACATCGGGATTCTTTTCGACGTACACAACACGTTGCCGTTTGATATCCGCACTGCTGGTTAGCCAGCGTTCAGCGGACCTCGTCATTAGCGCATACCGCCTTTCGCAAAGCGTTGGCAATGAGCCACAACGGACTTACCCTTCCTTTCGTGGTCCGAAACTAGTAATCCGGGACATATGGCGCGACAAAAAAATCGCATGGCCGCAGTCAAGCGCCGTACCTTGCAATTCTAATAACACGTAAACAGTCAGAAACTTCTTTAGCGGCAATCTGAACTATGCTGGTCTCTCAAAGATCAATGTATAAAGACCCTCACAGAGGCATGCAAAGAAGGTGGGCCGAGGAGAAACGGAGGCTATCGCGAGCGTCAGGCGCGCGGGCTTCGCACCAGGAACCAGCTTCCCATATTTAGAGGTATTGCTATGTACCAGAGTTTGTCGATTGAACCCTTACAGGAATTCGGACACGGCGCTTTGCGCTTTGTGATCGGAAATAGTGCCGCTCTGCTCGACGCCAAGGAAATTGATAGCCTCATCGCTCAACTGGGCCAGATTCGCGCGCGCATGCAGCCAGTCCCGTCGCCACAACCGGAGCAGTCGAGGAGCTACTCGCTCGAGGTCGACCCGTGCTGGCATGTCGACCGAAGCCCGCTGTTTGACGGTGTCGTCCTTCTGTTGAGACACGCCGGCTATGGATGGATCGCGTATTCGCTGCCGCCGCAGAGCATGGCCAGACTGAACGGTGCATTGACCATGCAACCGCCCACGCAGTTTGCAATGAGCCCCGTGGTAAATTGACTTCACATTCCGCCTGCCCCGTTCGACGGTATCAAAGCCGGCAGTTCATTGACGAGAGTTCAGGCGCGGCATAACCGGACAGATGGAGCATCGTTATCGGCACGGTGCTCCATCGGTCCTGGTTGATCCTGGCCGCGCCTACTCGTAGTCGCTAAAGCGCGAATCCTGCGGTGTCGAGGACGGCAGCGGTGTATAACCCGGAACGCTGGCCTTGAACTGATTGAGCAGGCCGTTGTCGATTCTGGAAAATCCCTTGAGCTGCAGTTGCATCAACACGCGCGTGCCGCTCGCCGGCTGGCCGGTCGTATCGTCTTCTTCGCTGTACTTCTGTACGGCCACGCTGATCGACCAGCACTGCGCGTCATATTGAACGCCGAGCAAGCCAGAGATCAGCCGGTGCGTGAGCATGTCGTAGTTGACCCGGCCGACGCTTGAGAGGTTGCGCGTCAGAGGCCACTGGGTCGACAGAATGAACTGGTTTTCCGGCTCGTCGTCAATCGTGGTGTTGTCGCGAATGTAGCGATACCCCACATTGAGGATCTCCCGCTCCGCGGGCTTCCATGTGAAACCCACCGTGGCGTCGTCAATGCGATCGTATTCTTCATCGTACTGTGCCGATTGCTCTGCCGAGAAACCACGCCCTATCTTGTAAGAGGCCCCAACGGTCACGGCGGCGCCGCGCAGATCGGTCTCGGGTTCGTCCGGCACCAGCGTAACCTGCGGATTGGTGAAATAGTATTCCTGGGCAATCGTGAAGCGTGCCCGCTCATCACCGCTCGCTGGATCGATAAACCGTGTTGTCAGCCCGCTCGTCAGGCGATTCAGATCGGCGACGCGATCGCCGCCCACAAAGGTGTTTGACGTAAAAATCTCGGCAAGGCCAAAGTCCGCCTGGGCAGTATCGAAGATCGGCGCGAACGTCTGGTTGCGATACGGTGTGTAGACGTAGTAAAGGCGTGGCTCCAGCGTCTGGATATAGCTATTGCCGAAGAGGTTGACGCTTCGCTCAAAGATCAGCCCGGAATCGAGACTCAGCGTCGGGACGTTATAGCTGAACGTCTTGGGCTGGCCAGACGGCGCCGTGCTGCCGATTGAAGACAGATCGTAGCTGGCAAAATGCCATTGCAGCTTCGGCGTGAAGAACCAGTCCGGATGCACGATCGAGTAGCTGAGATACGGGTCGAATACGATGCGGCTGCCCTGCGTGGAATCCGCGGTCGAAATGGTAAAGCGCGTCGCGTCGGCCTCGGCGCCAAAATCAAAGCCGGCGATATTGTATTTCGCGTACTTGACATCGATTTCCGGCTCGCGGTTGTAGGAAGGACTGGTCGTGAACGATTGCCAGTGCTGGTCCCGGAACAGCACCGACCACGGCCCGCTGTTGTAGGTCACGCCGGCTTCCTGCTGGAACTCCGTTGTCGAAGTCAACGGGACGGCACTGCCCTCCGCGAGGTCGGTGGTCACCTCCGAATCCGATACCCGGTTGTAGTTGACGTACACCCCAAAGCCGTTCCCCAGATTCTGGTTGTGCACGAAGGTGATCGCGTAGCGGTTGGTCCTGGTAATCGCATCGTCCGGCAGGTAAGAGGCCGTTAGGAAACCGGAATAACTTGATGAGAGATAGCGAAAGTTCTCGGACAGCATTTCGCCACGCTTGGACAGGATGCGCGGCGTAAGGGTCAAGTCGTAGTTCGGCGCCAGATTGAAATAATAGGGAACCTCGATATCCACGCCATTCGTCGAGCTGACCGAGAAAGTTGGCGGAAGCAGACCGCTTCGTCGCTGGTCGTCGAGTGGAAACGACATCCAGGGACTGGCGAAGATAGGTACACCCTGAAAGAAGATCACGCCGTTGTGCGCGACCCCTGTATCAGTGCCATTGTCCATATCGAACCGTGTGGCCTTGACGTACCAGGCAGGATCGTCGGCGCACTGGCATGCCGTATAGGTGCCGCGATGCACGACCGACTGGTCGTTGTCGACGATGTCGATACGCTGGGCGTGGCCCGACCCGCCCGTCATGGTGAAGCGGTATTTCGGCGTCACCATGTAACCTTGCGAAGCATCGATCGTCAGATGCGCTTCGGGACCGATAAATACATCGCCGTTCTTGACGACGTGCACGTTCCCATACGCATCGGCCACGTCGGTATCTGCGTCGTAGTAAACGGCATCGCCCTTCATCAGGGTAGTGCCCACGCGCAGTTCGCCATGCCCCTTTAGCGCGATACCGCTGTCCGACACGGCGTAGCTCGCATCGGCTATGCCGAAGATGACCGCCGAGTCGCCGGAACGCAAGAGATGCTCTTCGAGCTGCGGCGCAAGACGCAGTCCCCAGGGGCCGTCAAGCGATTGCGCTTGTGCGGCGGCCCCAGTGAGCTGGGCCTGGGCGTAAGAACCGGTAAGGCTGGCTACGGCTGCGGCAATCGCTGCGAGGCGCGGCGCACGCACGATCCAGACCCTGGACGCATGGCGCAAGCAGCTTCGCAGTAAGCGTGCCGACGCGCCGGGCGGTATGCGCAGTTTAAAAATCCACTTCCTGCTATCAGACAATGACTCTGGTTTCCGTCAAGCGTTGAGCCATCGTATACGTGCGGGATTCTCGGCGGGTCTGCACTGACCTTGAGCCGCTACAGGCGCGAGACACGTAGCACCTTCGCATGAAGGCGCGCCCAACCATCGAACGCATGCACGCGTGCTCCTCACGAGACGTGGTGCGACGCTCTGCGTAAGCAGTCACGGTAACGTGAGCGCGCATTACTCGTGTTACGGCTTCGCTACGGTTCCTTATCTGCCAGGCGGATGCGTTACAAATGGGCCTTTGCCGCGAACTAGTCGTCGAATGACTTGAGGACGTCCATCGAGACAATTTCGACCTTGCCGTAACGCAAAGCGAGAGCGCCCTTCGATGCCATCTCCTTGAGTTCGAGGGCAAGGGTCTGACGCGAAATTCCAAGCATCATCGCAAGCGTGTCTTGTGAAACCTGAATGTCCGACCGGTTGCCGGCGGCCAGGGTGGCGTCGCCGTGCGCGAGGCGCACGAGACGACGGGCAATCCTCGCGCGCGTGGAATGCAGCGTGGCGTCTTCAAGCATCTGGTAGAGAAGGCCCGTATGTTGAGCCAGCAGTTCGGCAATCAATTTCGCAAATGCGGCGCTCTGCATGCACGCGTGGAACGCTTCGAGCGGAAGCTTCAGAACTTGCGCGGTCTCGAGCGCAATGACGTCGTGGGCATACGGCCAGCCTGTAATGGCGGACATCTCGCCGAACCAGTTGCCGGGCTCCAGAATGGACAGAATGGCTTCCTTGCCGTCGCTGCGCACGTTCGACGCTTTTAAGCGACCGTCGACGATTCCGTAAAAGCCATCTGCCGGATCGCCGCGCCGGAACAGTGATTCGTCAACGTTAATACGAACCAGCGTGCTGTTCGCAGCAAGGTTGCTTTGTTCCGCAGGCGGCAGCGAGGAAAACCAGGGGCTGCCGGAGATCGTTTCAACTACGGAAGCGCTCAATCCCATAGCCGGGCCTGCATCAGAAATTGTCTGGGAAGACGTGAAAATTCATGTTGAAATGCAAGAAATCTTACGGACTGGCGATCATGCGTGATCGTACCATGTCGTTATTCCGCAAGACCGGCACGACATGGAACAGGTTGTGACCGCACTGCTTGATGGCATTGAAGACTCCAGCATGTCCACGGACATGCATGATGCAGCATCGAAGTCCACGGAGTCGGGTCGAACGCGGTAGCGCATTCTTCTTATGATTCAGATCAGGAGTCCTATATGAATACCACGCATCAGATGGGCAACCCCACCCAACGTATGACGATCGGCGACTTCCTGCTTCGCCGTCTTGAGGAAGCCGGCATCCGGCATCTATTCGGCGTTCCAGGCGACTACAACCTCGCGCTCCTGCAACAGCTCCACGATGGCGGCACGCTGGAATGGGTTGGCAATACCGGTGAGCTGGTCTCCTCCTACGCGGCGGACGGCTACGCCCGGCTCAATGGCCTGGGCGCACTGCTCGTCACGAATGCGGTCGGCTCCCTGAGCGCGATCAACGGCGTAGCCGGCTCCTATGCCGAGCACGTGCCGACCATCTGCATCTGCGGTTCGATCCCGCTGCGCTCCGTCGATCGCGGCCTCGGGATGCACCACACCATGGCTGACGGAAACTTCGATCACTTCCTTCGCGCCTACGCGCCGGTGACCGCGGCGCAGGCGAGGATCACGCCGCGCAATGCGGTGGTCGAGATCGACCGGCTGATTCTCACTGCCTGGCGGGAGAAGCTGCCGGTGTACATGGAGCTGCCGTCCGATATCACCTATCTCGAGATCGAGGTGCCGTCGGCTCCGCTCGTCCTGGCCGAGCCGCCCTGCGATCCGGAACGGCTGCGCTCGAGCATCGACGCGATTGCGCAACGACTGTCTGCCGCTACTTCGCCCGCGATCCTCGTGGATGCGGACGCGGCCCGGTTCGGCGTCGCCGCCGACCTCATGGAACTGGCCCGGAAGATGCAAGCTCCGTTGGCTGTGATCAACGCGGCCAAGAGCGTGATCGACGAATCGTTCCCGCATTACATTGGCATCTACGCCGGCAGAGGCAGCGAGCCGGGGGTGCGTGAGGTGATCGAGAGCAGTGACTGCCTGCTCGCCATCGGCTACCGGCCGATCGAGGTGACCACGGGCGATTTCACGGCCACGCTGCCGGCCGGCACTATCCATGCGCGGGGGCACGCTGTGGACATCGGTGACGACAACTATCAGGCCGTAACGCTCAAGGAAGTGCTGCGCGGCGTGATCGAAACGGTCCCGCAGGTCACGACCCGCCCTGCGCAGCCTGTTGCAGCACTGGCAACGGCGCGGGAATCAGCACCGGCAACAGCGCCGGGCGCGCGAGCCGACGGTTCCGCCACGTTGACCCAGGCTGCCTACTGGCAGGCGATCCAGGACTACCTGCGCCCCGGTGACGTCATATATGTCGACAATGGCACGTCATTTTCCATTCTCGGTCTGAAGCTCCCGCCGGGCTGCACCTTTATCGGGTCGATCAACTGGGGGTCCATCGGCTATTCGGTCGGCGCCCTCCTCGGTGCGCTGACCGCGGCGCCGGAGCGTCGCCATGTGCTGCTGATCGGCGATGGCTCCTTCCAGGTCACGGCGCAGGAACTGTCGACCATCTTGCGACACGATCACAAGCCGGCCATCCTGCTGATCAACAACGGGGGATACACGATCGAGCGCGGCTATATCGGCAAGAACGAGCCGTATAACGACGTCGCCAACTGGTCCTATGCAGACCTGCCGAAAGTACTCCATCCGGGGGCCCCGGTGCGATCGTACGTGGTGAAAACGTGCGGGGATCTGCAAGAAGCGCTTGCCGCGCCGAATGACAGGCTGCTCTTCGTCGAGTCGATCATGGACCCGTGCGACGCTCCTGCCGCCATCACCCGAAGCAGCAATCTTGGGGCGGAACTCGACTACGGCCCCCGCGGACCGCAGCACCGCGAAAACCTGCAGCTCCGGCCCGGTGCAATGTAAATAAAGGTGGATTGTTCAGGCGCCGTTCGAAACTCGCCCCGTTGCGCGTTCGCGCAGCGGGGCGAGTTCATTCGGCCTTACTTGCGCTTAAGCTGCGAAATATCCCGCACGGCGCCACGATCCGCCGAGGTAGCAAGCGCAGCGTAAGCCTGCAGCGCCTGCGACACCACGCGTTCACGGTTCGCCGGCAGCCATGCCTTGTCGCCGCGTGCCTCCATCGCCTGACGGCGGCGCGCCAATTCGTCGTTCGCCACGGCCAGATGCATCTTGCGGTTCGGAATGTCGATCTCGATCACATCGCCCTCTTCCACCAGCCCGATCGTGCCGCCTTCCGCGGCTTCCGGCGAAGCATGACCGATCACCAACCCCGACGAGCCGCCGGAGAAACGGCCATCGGTAAACAGCGCACAGGTCTTGCCCAGGCCCTTGGACTTCAGATAGGACGTGGGGTAAAGCATTTCCTGCATGCCGGGGCCGCCCTTGGGGCCTTCGTAGCGGATCACGACCACGTCGCCCGCCACGACCTTATCGCCCAGAATGGCCTCGACGGCGTCGTCCTGGCTTTCGAACACGCGCGCGCGTCCCGAGAAAACCCATTGCGATTCGTCGACGCCCGCGGTCTTGACGATGCAGCCCTTCTCCGCGAGGTTGCCGTAGAGGACGGCGAGACCGCCGTCTTTCGAATAGGCGTTCTGCTTGCTGCGGATACAGCCGCTTTTGCGGTCGGTATCGAGCGCAGCGAAGGTGGCTTCCTGGCTGAACGCGACGGTGGTCGGAATGCCGCCCGGCGCCGCGCGGAACAGCTTCTGCGCTTCTTCGCCCGCACCGCCGGCAACGTCCCACTGCGCAATCGCATTGCCCAGCGTGCCGCTATGCACGTTGCCGCACGACAGGTCCAGCAGTTCCGCACGCGCCAGTTCGCCAAGAATGCCGAGGATGCCGCCGGCACGGTGCACGTCTTCGATATGGTATTTGTCGGTGGCTGGCGCGACTTTGCACAGGCACGGCACTTTGCGCGAGATGCGATCGATATCGGACATCGTGAAATCGACGCCGCCTTCCTGCGCGGCGGCCAGCAGGTGCAACACGGTGTTGGTCGAGCCGCCCATCGCCACGTCGAGCGCCATGGCGTTTTCGAAGGCCTGCTTGCTGGCGATGCTGCGCGGCAGGACCGAGGTGTCTTCTTCCTGATAGTAACGGCGGCACAGGTCCACCACGAGGCGGCCGGCCTGTTCGAACAGGCTCTTACGCCAGGCGTGCGTGGCGACGATCGTGCCGTTGCCGGGCAACGCGAGGCCAATCGCCTCGGTCAGGCAATTCATCGAGTTCGCGGTAAACATGCCCGAGCAGGAACCGCACGTCGGGCAGGCGCTGCGCTCGATTTCCGCGACTTCCGCGTCGCTGACCCGGGAGTCGCCGGCCTTGATCATGGCGTCGATCAGGTCGATCTTGGCAATCACCTGGCCGTCCGTCGGCGATTTGATCTTGCCCGCTTCCATCGGGCCGCCGGAGACGAACACGACGGGGATGTTCAGGCGCATGGCGGCCATCAGCATGCCAGGGGTAATCTTGTCGCAATTGGAAATGCAAACCATGGCGTCCGCACAGTGCGCGTTGACCATGTATTCCACCGAGTCGGCGATCAGTTCGCGCGAGGGCAGCGAATACAGCATGCCGCCGTGGCCCATGGCAATGCCGTCATCCACCGCGATGGTGTTGAATTCCTTGGCCACACCGCCGGCCGCTTCAATTTCCTTCGCGACCAGCGCGCCCAGATCGCGCAGATGCACGTGGCCGGGGACGAACTGGGTGAACGAGTTCACCACCGCAATAATGGGCTTGCCGAAATCACCGTCCTTCATGCCGGTGGCGCGCCACAAGGCGCGGGCGCCGGCCATGTTGCGGCCATGAGTCGAGGTTCGCGAACGGTAATCAGGCATCTGTATCCTCAGGTATTGTGGTTATCAAAATTAGAATGGTGCCCAGCCCGGCCGGCAGCACCGCTGCGAACGGTGGCGGCGCGCTGGAAGCCCTCAGGCCGCGGCTGGCAGGCGCGCACGGCGGCCGTGAGCTGGGGGAAGATACGAATAGTGCAAGCGCGCCGGTGAGACGTCCAATATATTTTTCTGGCGCGATTAGGTCGTAAAAAGTATTACCACCTACCGGCGCGACTAAGGACGAATGACAGGCCAGTGGTGATCAGCACCGAAAGGCGTGGGGAACTGTGGACGAGCGACAGCCGCAAACCGGTCGTCTCGCGGGACGACGGGAGTCATGAAGCTCACGGTGCGTGGTCGCAGGAGGGTTTCCCGGATCGGGAATGGCGGACCAACATTGGCTTAAGATTGGCTTGCGTACAACAAAGCAACCAGCGCGAGCGAGGCCGCCCGTCAGACCTCGCTCAATCACGCTCACGCGCTTGGGACCGGCGATTCCGTCCGGGCGGCATGCGCATCAACATAGTCTTCCGAGTCAATGTCATACCCGGACGGCTCCCAGCGGATTGCCAGCAACACCAGTAGCGAAGTCAGCGGCGCAATCGCAATCACCCAGAACACTTTCGTCCCAAGAGCGGCCGCCAGGACCGGAAACAGGAACAGCGACACCGTCGACGCCGAACGCACCAGGGTCTGGTTGAAACCCACGCCTATGCCGCGAAGCGAGGTGGGATAGCTGAGGGAGGCATAGGTCATCGAGTGCGATCCCGGCCCGAAACCTTGCCCGAACAGATAACCACCGAGCAGCAGGATGGCCAGCACCACCAGCAGACCGCTGCCGGGCTTGCCGATCAAGGCCAGCCCGATCAGCGACGCGAACTGCAGCGAGTGCCCCAGCACGGTCATTTTCCAGGCGCCCACGGTTGGCGCGGTGCGCACGCCGATCAATCCGCCGACAAATGCGAACGCCAGATTCAGCGTCAGCGCCGCAATGATGGTCGTAAGCGGGCCTTGATGAAAGAAGCTGGCGATAATCACCGGCAAGCCGAAGATGATCGCGTTATAGCCGAACGACGACGCTGCGCCGATCGTCGCAGCGAGAATCGTACGGCTGCGGTAGGTCCGGTTGAACAGCACGCCGTAGTTGCGCCATGAGGCGGCACGCGGCGCCTTCACGGGGGTTTCGCTGCGCTCGACGACGGCGTCCACGCCATACGAGCGCTTGAGAATGCGCGCAGCCTCCTCCAGATCGCCCTGATTCGCCGCCCACACCGGCGACTCGCTAATGTAGCGGCTGCGCACGAGAATGATCACGATGGCGGGCACCGCGCCGAACGCGAGCGTCAGACGCCACAGCCAGCCCAGCTGATGCTCGGGAAGGACGGCATACAGCCCCAGAATCAGCAGATAGCAGGTGCTGGTCGCGGCATACCATGCCGGGCACCATGCCGCTACGCTGGCCGCCTTGTTTCCCTTGCCCGCCACACGCGAAAACTCGGCCAGGAACGCCATGGCCACCGGCAAATCCAGGCCGACGCCGAAGCCCATCAGAAAGCGCGCCCCTCCCAGCACCCATGCGTTCGGCGCGAGGCCCGCGGCAATCGCCGCGACCACGAAGAACAGCATGTCGGCCATGAAGACGCGATAACGGCCAATCCGGTCGGTCAGGTAACCGCCAAACAGTGCGCCAAGAATGGCGCCGAACGTGATCGCCGACGAAACGAAGCCCACCTGTACCGGCGAAAGCGAAAACTGGCGCGCGATGTCCTTGATGCCATACGCCAGCGAGGTCAGATCGTAGGCATCCAGAAAGACTCCGCCGAGCGCGATGGCAATCACAATCTTTGCGTTACTGCCTTTCGCAGCGCCCGCGTCGACGATACCCGAGACATCCTGAGCGGTGCGGATGACGCTGTGACGGGGCGCACTTTCTGTCTGTGCCGACGTATCGGCATTCGTCGAAGGAAAAGCAACGGTGGACATGATGTCGGATTTCGCACGAGTCACTGAAGCGTTGCATGGTAGCTATGCACGCAGCATCGGCAAAACGACGAATTCATATATGCAAATCTGCACTCGGCGAGGCGCCCTGCAAACCGGTCGCCCCGCGCCCCATAACCTAAACAGCAAAACGCCGATAAGCATCTGAGGATTCGTTATTGGAGCGCCCTCTTACCGGTTCTTATACTCAACCTCGGTCAGCACTCGCCAGCGAAGAGTGCCAAATCTCCACCGCAGGAATATCTAAATGAGCCTACGTCCTTTGCATGATCGCGTGATCGTCAAACGTCTCGATCAGGAGACAAAAACCGCTTCGGGCATCGTGATCCCCGAAAGCGCCGCCGAAAAACCCGATCAGGGCGAAATTCTCGCCGTCGGTCCCGGCAAGCGCGATAGCGACGGCAAGCGCATCGAACCGGACGTGAAGGTCGGCGAGCGCGTGCTGTTCGGCAAATATGCGGGCCAGCAGGTCAAGGTCGACGGCACCGATCTGCTGGTGCTGCGCGAAGAAGACATTGTCGCGGTAGTTAACCAATAACGGAGCAACACAACATGGCAGCCAAAGAAATCGTCTTTAGCGACAGCGCGCGTTCGAAACTGGTCGAAGGCGTGAACGTCCTCGCCAATGCAGTCAAGGTCACATTGGGTCCGAAGGGCCGCAATGTGGTGCTGGAGCGCACCTTCGGCGCACCGGTGGTAACCAAGGACGGCGTCTCGGTCGCCAAGGAAATCGAGCTGGCCGACAAGCTGCAGAACATCGGCGCGCAACTGGTAAAAGAGGTCGCATCGCGCACCAGCGACGCCGCCGGCGACGGCACCACGACTGCCACCGTGCTCGCCCAGGCGATTGTGCGCGAAGGCCAGAAATACGTTGCAGCGGGTCTCAATCCGCTCGACCTGAAACGCGGCATCGACAAGGCGGTGATTGCCGCCATCGACGAGCTGAAGAAGATCAGCAAGCCGACGACCACCAGCAAGGAAATCGCCCAGGTGGCGACGATCTCCGCCAACGGCGAGGAATCGATCGGCCAGCGGATCGCCGAGGCGATCGACCGCGTCGGCAAGGAAGGTGTGATTACCGTCGAAGACGGCAAGTCGCTCGCCGATGAACTGGAAGTGGTCGAAGGGCTGCAGTTCGATCGCGGCTACCTGTCGCCGTACTTCATCAACAACCAGGACAAGCAGGTTGCCATTCTCGACAACCCGTTCATCCTGCTGCACGACAAGAAGGTATCGAACATCCGCGATCTGCTACCGGTGCTGGAGCAGGTTGCCAAGGCGGGCCGCCCGCTGCTGATCATCGCCGAGGATGTCGAAGGCGAGGCGCTGGCGACGCTGGTGGTGAACAACATCCGCGGCATTCTGAAGACGGTGGCGGTCAAGGCGCCCGGCTTCGGCGACCGTCGTAAGGCGTTGCTTGAAGACATCGCGATTCTGACCGGTGGCCAGGTGATTGCCGAGGAAACCGGCCTCACGCTCGAAAAAGCAACGCTGGCCGAGTTGGGCCAGGCCAAGCGCATCGAAGTGGGCAAGGACAACACCACGGTGATCGATGGCGGCGGCGACTCGGCGACGATCGAAGCTCGCGTGAAGCAGATCCGCGTGCAGATCGAGGAAGCCACCTCCGACTACGACCGCGAAAAGCTGCAGGAACGCGTCGCCAAGCTGGCCGGCGGGGTCGCCGTGATCAAGGTGGGCGGCGCCACCGAGATCGAGGTCAAGGAGAAGAAAGACCGCGTTGACGACGCCCTGCATGCAACCCGTGCAGCCGTCGAAGAAGGCGTGGTGCCGGGCGGCGGTGTCGCGCTGATCCGCGTTCGCAACGCGATCGCCGGCCTGAAGGGCAGCAACCCGGATCAGGACGCAGGCGTGAAGATCGTGCTGCGTGCGCTCGAAGAGCCGCTGCGCCAGATCGTCTCCAATGCCGGCGAGGAAGCCAGCGTCGTAGTGGCGAAGGTCTCGCAAGGCGACGGCAACTTCGGTTACAACGCACAGACCGGTGAGTATGGCGATCTGGTCGAATCGGGCGTGCTCGATCCGACCAAGGTCACGCGCACTGCACTGCAAAACGCGGCTTCGGTTGCGGGTCTGCTGCTGACGACCGATGCCACCGTATATGAAGCGCCGAAGGATGCCGCACCGGCAGCGCCTGCCGGCGGTCCGGGTGCGGGCGGCCCGGGCTTCGACTTCTAGGCGCCGTGCTCCCACGCCGCTGATTCAGCTTCAGCGGCCTTCAAAGGTTCAAAGGGATTGTCATGCCCGCCTCGCGCGGGCATGATCGCATTGCTACTTTCTTCTGGACAGAGCCATGACCACATCGAACGCCCGCGCCGCAGAACATCCAATCGACATACAGTTTCTCAACCGCTGGTCGCCTCGCGCCTTCACGCAAGAGGTCATTCCAGAGGCAACGCTTTTGACGTTCTTCGAAGCGGCGCGCTGGGCGCCCTCCTCCTACAACTCGCAACCCTGGCGATTCGCTTACGCACGGCGCGGCACGGAACAGTGGACGCGCTTTCTCGGCTTTCTCAACGAATTCAACCAGAGCTGGGCACAGCACGCAGCGGCCATCGTGATCGTGCTGTCGAAGAGCACCTTCACGCCGCCCGGTGCGAGTGCTGAAGTGCCCGCGCCCACCCATTCGTTCGACTCAGGTGCGGCGTGGGGCTATCTCGCGCTGCAGGCGAGCCTCGCCGGATGGCATGCACACGGCCTGGCCGGCATCGAGCGTGACAAGATCCGCAAGGAACTGGCCGTCCCTGACGTGTATTCAATCGAAGCGGGGATTGCGATCGGCCGCGCAGGCGACAAGAGTGTGCTGCCGGAGGCGCTGCAGGCGCGTGAAGTGCAAAGCCCGCGCAAGCCGCTGGCTGAAATTGCCGCCGAGGGCCGTTTCGTTCCGTAATTGCACCGCGAATACGGGCCTGGAAACTGGGGCCTCTGCGGCAAATGCCGCAGAGGCCCCAGTTTCATGTGCGCTTGTTTGAGGCTGCTTGCTGGCGCTTGTTGACGTTTAAGCGGCCCACGTGGCCCAAGCGACTTAAGCGGCCCAAGTCAGGCGACTTAAGCGGTCTCGGCCGTCCGGTGTCGAAAACTCGCCGCCGCATGGCGCTCCGGCAACTGGTCGCCCTCACCGAACAGCTTGTTGCGCAGCGTACCTTCAGCGTAAGCGGTCTTATAGAGCCCGCGGTTCTGCAACTCGGGCACGACGAAATCGATGAAGTCTTCGTAACTCTCGGGCACGACAGTGCGGCTGAGGTTGAAGCCGTCCACGCCCGTTTCCTCGACCCACGCCTGCAGTTCGTCCGCAACCTGCGCGGCGGTGCCGACGATAGCCGGATAGCGCCCGCCCAGCTCGAACATTTCGAGCAGCTTGCGACGGGTCCAGCCGTGCTGCTTCGCCGTGCGTGTAGCCGATTCGATGGCGTTGGTGGGCGCATAGTCGACGGGCGCGTCGAGATCGTATTGCGCATAGTCGATACCGGTGCTGGCAGCGAAGTGCGCGAGCCCCGCTTCACGGCTGGCATAGCGCAGATAGTCCGCATACTTCTCGCGCGCCTCGCTTTCGGTTGCGCCCGTCACCACCGCCGCCCCCACGAAGACCTTGACGTCGTCCGGTTGCCGCCCGGCTTGCACCAGTTGCTCGCGCAACGTACGCACCGTCTCGCGTCCGACCGTCCGGTTCGGCGGCGAGATAAATACGCATTCGGCGTGCCGCGCCGCAAAGCGCTGACCACGCCCGGAGCTGCCCGCCTGAAACAACACCGGCGTGCGCTGCGGCGACGGCTCGGCCAGGTGGTAGCCCTCGACGTTGTAGTAGCGCCCCGCGTGCTTCACCTGATGCACGCGGGCCGGATCGGCATACACGCGGCCAGCCTTGTCGCGCAGCACCGCGCCCTGTTCCCAGCTGCCTTCCCACAGCTTGTAGAGCAGTTCGAGATACTCATCCGCACGCTCGTAACGCTCGTCGTGCGGCAGTTGCTCGTTGAGCCCCATCGCACGTGCCGCGCTGTCCAGATAGCCGGTGACGATGTTCCAGCCGATGCGCCCTTGCGTCAGATGATCGAGCGTCGAGAAGCGGCGTGCGAGCAGATAAGGCTGCTCATACGTGAGATTGACGGTCACACCGAAACCGAGATGCTCGGTCACCGCCGCCATTGCCGAGACCAGCAACGTGGGATCGTTGACCGGCAACTGGATCGACTCGCGCAACGTGACGTCAACGTTGTGCTGATACACGTCATAAACGCCCACGATATCGGCCAGAAACAGCCCGTCGAACAGGCCCCGCTCCAGCGTGCGCGCGAGGTTGGTCCAGTACGGCAGCAGGCGATAGTCCGTGGAGCGGTCGCGTGGATGCGTCCACAGGCCATGGTTGATATGGCCGACGCAGTTCATGTTGAACGCGTTGAGCAGAATCTGTTTCTTCGCCATCACAAGGCTCCATGCCGGGGCGGCAGCTTGTCGTTGAGATAGAAGTTGCCCACTGCATGATACTTCCAGCGCACCGGGTCATGCAGCGTGTGGGTGCGGGCGTTGCGCCAGAAGCGGTCGAGTCCGAGTCCATCGAGGGTGGCTGCGGTGCCGGCCAGTTCGAACAGGCGCGAGCCCGCGTCCAGCGACACGGTGGTGGTAAGCGCGCGTGCCTCGGCCACGGCAACCGACGCCTCGGCCACCGAACGGTCGCTGGGCTTCGCTTGCGCGGCATCGACAAAACGCCCCGCGCGGCGCACGAGCGCGTCCGCTGCACGCAGGCGCACCGCGAGGTCGCCGAACTGCGCAATGGTCAGCGGATCGTCGGCGGCGCGTTCGACCTTTGCATCGATCCAGGGCCGCGAACGTTCGCGCACGAACTGCAAGGCGGCATCGAAGGCGCCGCGGGCCTGGCCGAGATCGATCGCGGCGTGGATGATCTGCGCGAGCGGCCCGATGGTCGTGGCACGCTCGAACGAGACCTGAAACGGCACGACCCATTCCGGCTCGACACGCACATGCTCGAACTGTACCGAGCCGCTGCCGGTGACGCGCTGGCCGAAACCATCCCAGTCGTCCGTGACCGTGACGCCCTCCGTGTCGCGCGGAACGAAGGCCAGATAGGTGACGTCGCGCCCCTCGTCATCCGCCACCACGAGAGTGGGAATCCAGTGCGCGTAGAGCGCACCGGTGCAATAGAACTTGCGGCCGTCGATATGCCACCCATCCGCCCCACGCGTGAGCCGCGTGCGGCGCTTGAAGTCCTTGTGGCCGATTTCGGCCAGCGCATTGCCGAAGCGCTCGCCCGCCAGAACACGCTGATAGAAAAAACGCTGCTGCTCGGCGCTGCCGCCGACACGCAGCACTTCCAGCGCGTAAAAATGATTCTGCGGAATCTGTCCAAGCGAGCCGTCGGCCGCCGAGATAATCGCGGTCACTTCCGCAAGCGTGCCGTTGCGCACCCCGGCACCACCGAATTCACGCGGCACGGTGATACCCCAGAGGCCGCTCGCGACGAACGCGTCGAGTTCGTCCCATGGCAAACGTCGTTCACGATCGCGCAGCGCGGCTTCGGGCGCGAATTTCGCAGCGAGGCGCCGCGCAGTCAGTAGGGCGTGCGCGTCGTCTGCAATCAGATCGGGAGTCACCGGCGGGCGCAATCCGGCAGGCAATGGGTTCGCCGCCACGGCGCCGCGTGCTTCTACGGAAAGATCAAGAGTCATGTTTCAATTCCACGAATGACGCGCGGGCAGCACGTGATTCAGGTGATAGTTGCCAAGCAGATGCAACTTCCAGCGAACCGGATCGTGCAGCGTGTGGGTGCGTGCGTTGCGCCAATGACGGTCGAGGTTATGGGCTGCGCGCGTGGAGGCGGAGCCGGCCAGCTCGAACAGTTTTTCGCTCGCTTCCAGCGCGATGCGGGTGGTCAGGATCTTGGCTTCAGCCACTGCGACCGAGGCGCGTGCGCTGGCCTCGGCGTCGATCGATTGCGCGGCGGCGATGGCGTCGAGCGTATGCCCTGCCTCCTGCAATACCTCATGCGCGGCGTGCAGATCGATCTGCAGGCGGCCAACGTCGGCAATGATGTACGGGTCGTCGGTCGCGTGCTCGAGGCCGGAATCGACCCACGGGCGCGCGCGTTCGCGCACGAAAGCGAGCGTATCGCTGACGGCGGCCTGCGCGATACCCTGATCGATTGCCGCCTGAACCAGCTGCGAGTTGGGCCCGAACAGCCCCGGACGATCGGCGAGCTGCCAGATCGGCAGCACGTCCTGCGGATCGACCGGCACCTGCTCGAAGGTCACCGTGCCGCTTGCCGTGGTGCGTTGACCGAACGAACTCCAGTCGTCGACCACCGTCAGGCCCGCAGCATGGCGTGGCACCCAGACCTGCACGGCACGGCCTTCGTCGTCTGTCGCACGCGCCGGCACGCGATGCGCGAAGAGCGCACCGGTCGAATAGAAACGCTGGCCGTTCAGACGCAAACCGCCGGGCGTCGCGGTGAGGCGCGTCGTCCCCTGCAGAATCGTCTTGACACTCGCCGAGCGGCGCTCCGGGCCGGCATTGCCGAGCCGCAGGCCCGCCAGCACTTCGCCATAGAGACGCGCCTTTTGTGCCGGCGTGCCGATCTCGCGCAGCACACCCAACACACCGAAATGGTTCTGCGGAATCTGCCCCAGCGCCGGATCGGCAGCGCACAGGATGACAAAGACTTCCGCCAGCGTTGCATACGACACGTCGGCGCCGCCGTACTCGCGCGGCACTGTGATCGCGCCGAGTCCGCTTTCCGACCAGAGATCGAGTTCGGCCCAGGGCAGCCGGCGTTGGCGGTCGCGCTCGGCTGCACCCGCTGCGAAGCTTTCTGCCAGGGTGTGCGCGGCGGCGAGCGCTTCTGCATCATCGGCGATACGCCGTACGCGGGCTGGGTCGGGACGCCGCGGCAAGGTTGCCTCGGCAGAGGGGGATTCAGGAGTAGACATGATGGTTCGTACCGACAGAGATGACACCCGTGCGGCCGCGGCGCTTCAGCCCCTTTTGATGGAGAAGCGCACAGCCTGCCTAACGCTTGTGGCGAACAGGTTGAACCGTCTATTGGACCAGTAGAGGCTTGCCACGCCTACTATCGAATTGGAAATTGCTTATGAGAAGTTGCGGATAGCGTGCGCTCGCGTTTTTCTTATATGCCTGAGCGGAGTTAGTAACGAACGGAAAAGTATTTGCCAGCGACCACCCTGGTTACATAGCATTCGGCCATCATCAACCACATGACTACCGTGTCTCATGAATAAAAGAAACCTGCTGAAAACCGCGCTGGCCACCGTTGTGTTCGGCCTGGGTATCGCCACCTCGCAACTCTCGCTGGCGGCTCCCCAAACCCTGCGCGTCGGCATCATGTCCGGTGAAGATGAGGACGTGTGGCGCGTTGTTGCCGCGAACGCCGCCAAGCAGGGCCTCACCATCAAGATCACGACGTTCTCCGATTACACGCAACCTAATGAGGCGCTGTCGGAACACGACCTGGACGCCAATTCGTTCCAGCACAAGCCGTATCTCGACGCGCAGATCAAGGCGCGCGGCTACACGATCGTGCCGGTGGGCTATACCTATGTGCAGCCGATTGGCCTGTACTCGCGCAAGGTCAAGTCGGTGGCCGATCTTCCGGACGGCGCAACCGTCGCCGTGCCGAACGATCCGAGTAACGAAGGACGCTCGCTGCTGTTGCTGCAGGCACAGCATCTGATCACGCTGCGCCCTGACGTCGGCCTGCTGCCGACCGCCCGCGACATCGCGGACAATCCGAAGCATATCCATATCAAGGAACTCGACGCGGGCATCGTGGGCCGCGCAATCGGCGACGTGGACGCTGCCGTGATCAACACGGACTGGGCCATCAAGGCCGGCATCAAGATTCCGCAGGAGCGGATCGCACAGGAGCAGGTGAGCGGCAACCCGTACCGCAACTTCCTTGCGGTCAATGCGAAAGACGCGAACGCGCCCTGGGTGAAAACGCTCGTGCAAAGTTACCAGCAGCCTAATGTGGCTGCGGAAATCCTGAGTGTCTATCACGGCGCAACGCTGCCGGCATGGAATGAAGCGAGCCACTGAGTTCAGCGGTAACGCGCGGCCCTAGCAAGTTTCCAGAACTTCACGAACAAAACGGAGGACCGTCAAACGACGGCCCTCCGTTTCGCACAATACGCCCTGGCTCAGCACCGCGGCGGCATCAAAGCAGACCGCGGCGCCCCACCCTCACTTCTGCTGCTTCAGATACTGCTGCACATCCTTCATCGTCACCGTGCCGCTACGCGCGGTATCGATCTGATCGAAATGCGCCGCCACATAACCGAGCCCGTCGGTTTGCGCCTGGGCCTTGGTGATCGCAGCGCCATTCTGCAGCGCGCCCTCCGCACCGAGGCTGTTGACCAGACGTTGTTGCGCTTGCCGCTGCAGCGTGACACCCGTAGCAGGCGCCGCCACACCGCTGTGAGCGCGCGGAAAGAACGGACCATCGACACCGCCGCCGTTCGCCGGCACTGCATCGGAAACCGACTGCACCGACGTGGCGTAGGCGCCGGCCGCAGCGGAACACAGAACCGTCGCCGCAGCGACATACCGCAAGACAGGAATAAAACGCATGAGATGACTCGCAAGAAAAGCGAGCGGGCGACTCATCGACCGCAGCCCGCTCAATGTGAACTCAGTGTGAGCTTAAGGCGCAACTTTCATTGCGGTAAGCGTCGGCGTCCCAGCCGGACTTTCGTCTGACCACGCCGGGGGCAGATTGGCGAGCGACAGTGCGCCACCGATCGGTGTACCGGCAAAGTAAGACTTCAGGTCTGCCTTCATCTGCGGCCGCGCGTTGTTGTCCAGATAGATCATGTGGCCGCCCGGATAGAACGTGACCTGCAGGTTCGCATTCAGGCCCGAGACCGTCTGCAGACGCGCCAACTGGTTCTCGGTCAGAAAATACGGAGTCGCCAGATCGTGATAACCGTTCTCCGACAGCACCTTCAACTGCGGATTCAGCGTAAGCGCCGCCAGCAGATCGGGAATCGTATCGGGCACCGCCTGGCCGCCATGGCTGAAGTCCCACGAGCCGATGATGTCGTTATTCAACGTCTGGTACGTGGCATTCGGCGCGTTGTAGCCGAGATACGCCGGCATCTGCGTGGCAAGCGCCGTGGTGAACGGCTGCGAGATCAGGATGTCCGACGGGTCCGAGTCGGCCTGCAGGCGCGGATCGCTGCTCGGCAGTGAGACACGGCCGTCGTAGCGCCCGATCGTCGAACCCGGCACCAGCGCCGTGCCGTAGTACGCGCTGCCGAAGTACGCATTCAGCGCCTGCTGCGACATGCTGGTGAGGCTCGACCACGATGCAATCGTGTTGTTGCTGGGGAAAACCGGCGGGGTGGTGAGTACCGGCGAGCCGGCAAAGTTGTTGCTCGGACCGTACTGGGCGAGCGACGCATACTGCGTGGTCACGAAACTCTGGATCTGCTGCGCGTACGCGCCCAGATTGACCGGCGCCGGCGAGACCTGGTTGAAGTACGCTGCAACCTGCGCATAGGTCACGAAGTAACCGATCATCGAATCCGTGCTGTACTTCAGCTCGATCGGATAGTCGCTGGCGTTATTGTTCGTGATGGCGTTCGTTTCGCCCACGTCCGCGAAGTAGTTCAGGATCGACGATTGCAGCACGATCCCGGTCAGATGAACCCCGGCCGACTCCAGCGAAAGCGCCAGCATGTTGGTGCGCGGCGTGCCATACGATTCGCCGTACAGATAGACCGGCGAACTGTTGCGGTTGTTCACCGTCAGATAGCGCTGGATGAAATCGCGCATCACCCGCACATCCGGATCGGCGCCCCAGAAGGTCTGGTTGGTATTCGGCGCAATCGCTTCGGACAGGCCGGTCCCCGGGGGATCGATAAACACCATGTCAGTGGTGTCGATCAGGCTTTCCTGGTTGTCGACCAGCGGAAAATTCGGCCAGTTGGTCATCTGCGGGTCGGGCGTCGCGACGCGCGTCGGCGCGAACGAACCGAGCCGCAGCCAGACGGACGACGAACCGGGGCCGCCGTTGTAGAAGAAAGTAACCGGACGCGGTGCGCCGTTGGCCGACGGGGCGGTGTATGCCACATACGACATGGTCGCCTGCGGATTGCCGTTCGGATCGCTGGCGGTCAGGTGACCGGTGGTCGTGGTGTAGTTGACCGTCGTGCCGCCGGCGCTCCATTGATGATGCGTCACGGCGGCCTTTTCGGCAACCTGCGCGGCGCTCAGGCTGTCGCCGCCCTTGGGCGAATACGCGACCGGATCGGTGAAGGTCTGGTCAGCCTGAGTCGGCGTATCGTTGCTGCCGCTGACGCTGCCCCCGCAACCCGCGGTCACAAGAATCCCGGCAGTCAACGCCACTTCCGCGACGCGCCGGATCGGCCCCGCCCAGACGGCAGGCATTGCACGTTGTGTCTCTTTCATCTTCATCCTGGTTATGGTGATACGAAACAACCCCTGTACTGCTTTGACAGCTCCTGCTGCGTGCTACTGATTAGTCATCCCAGGCATCCATGGATCCGGATGCCTGGGATGGGCACAACTCGATCTGCATGAAGCTTGTGGTGAGTGGCCGGGTTACGCGGTCGCCGACGATCCCGACAGCAGCGACCACCAGCTATGGAACAGGCTTGCGATCATGCTGAACAGATCCGCCGGGCTGCCGGTGTCGTTGCTGTCCGCGTTGCCGCTCGAGGCGATGGCCGGCGCCGAACCGAAGTCCGTGTTCAGCTCCGCGATATTGAAGCTGCCCCAGCCGGTGTCGAAGTCAAAGCCCGTGGTGGCGCTATAGCCATACGTGACACCGCCTTGCGTGATGCCGTTGTTGCCGGAGACGACGCTATGTATCAGGCTCGGGTCGGCGGGAGCCTTGCTGTAGATCGTCGAGGCGGGGAACGCCAGGCCGTTGTTGTTGGCCGACTGCACACGCGCCCAGATGCCGGAGAAAATCGGCGCAGCGAGGCTCGTGCCGCCCACCACGTTCGGATCGTTCGGACCGTAGCCGGGGATCGTGCCCGTGGTTTGCCCCTGATAGACGAGGATCGCGCCGCTGGCATTGTCTGCATCGAAGCCGATATCCGGCACGGTGCGCTGCTGATTGCCGGTGACAGCCGACTGCCAGCTCGGTGCGGTTTCGTACTGGCTGATCCCGCCGCCGGTTGCCCACAGCGCGCCGTTGCTGTCGAGGCCGGAGTTCCAGACGGTTTCATGGTCGTACTGGCCGTTGTTCGTGTAGAGCGATGTACCGCCCACCGCAATCACGTAGGGGGAGGTGGCCGGTTCGCCGACGCTATACGTGCTCAGGTTCGACGGCGGCACGCCGTTCTGGCATTCGTACACGCCGTGGTCTCCTGCCGCGACCGAGAAGGTCTGCCCTTGCGCCATGCCCACCTTGAAGATGGCATCATCGGCAGACTGCGAGCCGCCTTGCTGGGCGTCGGCTTCGCAGACCCCCAGCGACACGTTGATCACCTTGGCGACGTTATCGGAGACGGCCTGGTTATAGGCGGCCGTGATGTCGCTAAGATTCATCGAGGGCGCGTCATAGAACATCAGCTGGTTGACCGCGCCACCCGCGGCGCCGACGATCGACTGGCTGTCGAGGTTCCATTCCACCGTGCCGGAGGTGTCGCTGTAGTCGCTGCCGGACGCACCCGTTTGCACGACATTGGTCGATACCGTACCGAGCGAGTTGTTGCTGGTGAAGGTCTGCAGATCTGATAAGGTCTGCGTAAGATCGCCTTCAGAAATAATGCCGATGGTCGTGCTCGAGGCCGTCGGCGTGCTGCCGGCGCCATACAGGCTCGAAAATTCGACCGGATTGTGCGGGGTCACGACCGCCTGAGCGGATTGAGCGGTCTGGGCAGCGCTCCTGCGTGCCGGCAGGTCCACGCTCGCGCCCGGCTGCGCCGGCCTCGCAAGGTGATAGTTGGTATGCGCGGTCACGACGTTCTGCAAACCCAGCACCGTATCGACCACATCGGCCAATGCCGACGGCACCTGCGCATCGCTCGAGTTGGCGTAGACCTGGCGGCCGGCGTCGTTAAACTGCACGAGGCTGGTGTTGAACGCCGTTCTTGCCGTCGCTGCCGTACCGTCGGCGGTCACCAGCATCCGGTTCTTCGCCACCTTGACGTTGGTGAAGCCGGCCTGAGTCAGATATTGCTGGACTGCCGCCACTTGCGCCTCGGTCGGCGCGTAGGTGTCCAGCACCTGCTGCGGGCTCAGGTATTGACGGAAATTCGGGCTGCCGGGTTGATTGACTTCGTGAATAAACTTTTCCAGCGCCTGCTGGTTACGCAGTTTCAGCGTAACGACGACGTGTAACGGCTTATTCGCCGCCGCCTCGGTGCCTGCATTCGAGGTAGCCAGCGGCGCAAGCAATGCGCCATTTTCCGGGGTATTTTTTTGCGGCGCAATAAATGCGCGGGTTTTAGTGGAAATCCAGTCTTGCGGATTGACCTGGGCGTGAACTGCCGGAGTCAGCAGACCGGTTGAAGATAATCCGATTAACGATAAAACCGAGATACGACGTGTTGTTGTCGAAAAGCGCGTAACAAAAGACGATGCCGTTAATGGCATAATGCCTCCTCGTGAGAACAAGCGGCCACCTGCTGACCAGCACGGTAGTGCCGGGCTAACAAAATGTACTGGATTGCGTGCGATACACGTTCTCCGTCACACCTATCCCCGAAGCTTGTAATTTTTTGTAATGCGAATCTTAGCCGAATTGCCTTAGCTGACAAGACGTCAATAAAGATTTTACATACGTAAAATAATCATTCGCTTTGAATAACCGCACGCTTTACAATTGATAATCACACGGATTTTATTCTTTCTGAATAATCGGTTTTAAATTCCGATACCCGGGTAATCCCGCATGCAATGATTACCTTGTCATTTCCGATCAGTAATGTGGCGCAAGAAGATTCGCCTGAACGGGCACTGCCGCCACAGCGGGTGAAGCCGCGGAAATGCGTCCGTCCGGCCCACCGCCCGCCGGCCTGCCCGCCCGGTAGCCTAATCTGGCACAATTTACCCCCACTATTCATCCGATGGCCCTTCCCGCCACCGGTGTAGCGTCATATGCTTGGCCGAACATGCTTGGCCGAATCGGGCGAATCCGTGCGTTCCGCGCGGCGCCCGCGTATCAATCCGTCAGAGAGGCATCGAACATGGCCACCGTCACGCCACGCGCAAGCAACGCAAATCTGTCGGGCTTGCTCAGCAGCGGCAGGCTCACCCTTGGCGCGCGCATCGTACTCAGCTTCGGCGCGCTATTCCTGCTCATGGTCGTGATGGCCGTGATTTCCTATACGCGTCTGCGCTCCATCGACGACGAGGCGCTCAGCCTGCGCCGCGACTCCGTGCCGGGCCTGTACTACGCCACGGCGCTGCGCGCGGCCTCGAACGAAAGCTATGTCACGCTCGAACGGGCCATCTTCGTCGATACGGACGAGCCCAGCATGATGCACGACCTCGACCTCGTTCCCGACGTCCTGCGCCACTTCGACAAGGCCACCGCCGACTACCAGGGCACGGTCTTTCGCGAAGACGACCGCGAGCACTTCAACAGCTTCAAGGCCGCCTACGACCAGTACATCCAGCTTTTCAACGAGGCGGTGACCCATGCCCGCACCTCGCGGACGACCGCCCAGGCGGATTTCATCCGCCTGACGCCCACATGGAACAACGTGATTCGCGCCGCCAACGTCCTCGTCGCCGAAAACCACACCCAGGCCGACGACTCGGCCGAGCTGATCCGCAGCTCGGTCACCGGCACCGAAATCACGCTTGCCACCGCCCTGGGTATCGTGCTGCTGGTCGCGCTCATGACCGGCTATGCGCTGTTCCGCGCAGTCACGGTGCCGATGGCGCGGCTCGTCGAAGTGCTCGACATCATGCGCACCGGCAATCTGGCGCAGCGTCTGAACCTGCGCCGCAGCGACGAGTTCGGCACGCTGGAGAACGGTTTCAACCGCATGGCCGAAGAACTGACGAGCCTCGTTTCACAGGCGCAGAAGTCGTCGCTGCAGGTCACGACCTCGGTCACCGAGATCGCCGCCACCTCCAAGGAACAGCAGGCCACGGCAAGCGAAACGGCCGCAACCACGACCGAGATCGGCGCGACATCCCGCGAAATCTTTGCGACCTCGCGCGACCTGCTGCGCACGATGAATGAAGTGGCCGACGTAGCGGAGCAGTCGGCGACGCTCGCGGGCGCGAGCCAAAGCGGCCTGACGCGCATGGAAGACACCATGCGCAGCGTGATGGAAGCAGCCGGCTCGGTTAACGCCAAGCTGTCGATCCTCAACGAGAAGGCTGTCAATATCAATCAGGTGGTGGCAACCATCACCAAAGTGGCCGATCAGACCAACCTGCTGTCGCTGAACGCCGCCATCGAGGCCGAAAAGGCCGGCGAATACGGGCGCGGGTTCGCCGTTGTCGCCACGGAAATCCGCCGGCTTGCCGACCAGACCGCAGTGGCGACCTACGATATCGAGCAGACGGTCAAGGAAATCCAGTCGGCCGTTTCAGCCGGCGTGATGGGCATGGACAAGTTCTCCGAGGAAGTGCGCCGCGGCATGCGCGACGTGCAACTGGTGGGCGGCCAGCTCTCGCAGATCATCAACGAAGTGCAGACGCTCGCGCCGCGCTTCCAGCTGGTCAACGAAGGCATGCAGACCCAGGCCACCAGCGCGGAGCAGATCACCCAGGCGTTGTCGCAACTGTCCGAGGCCGCGCAGCAAACGGCGGAGTCGCTGCGTCAGTCGTCGCAGGCGATCGACGACCTGACGCTGGTCGCCAACCAGTTGCGCACCGGGGTGTCGCGCTTCAAGATCGACGCGTGACAGACGCCTTGTACGCCGTGCACGCCTCGTCCATCTCACGCTAAACACGGGCCATCGCGATGCTCTTCCTCCTGTTCGATCTGGACGGCGACCGCTACGCGCTCGATGCGGCCGGGATTGCCGAGGTGCTGGCGCTCGCCCCCACCAAGTCGGTTCCCGGCGCGCCCGCATGGGTGGCCGGAATGTTCGAGCGGCACGGCGAACCGGTGCCGGTGATCGACGTGTCGCAACTCGCGCTCGGGCGCCCTGCCCGCCAGCTTCGTTCCACCCGCCTCGTGCTGGTCCAGTACCGTGCGCTGGAGGCGCAGCCCCGCGCCGCGCACGATGGCAGCGACGAAACGCAGGGACAGGCGGTGCCGCGTCTGCTTGGGCTGATCGTCGAACGCGCCACGCAGACGCGGCGCATCGAACGCGAGCGTTTCGCGGATAGCGGCCTCGCCACGCCGCACGCGCGCTGGCTCGGCCCGGTCGCGAACGACGGCATGGGCCTCGTGCAATGGGTCGATGTGCAGGAGATGCTTGGCGAGGATGTGAAGGCCCTGCTGTTTCCGCCCGCCGCTGCGCCACAACCGTTGGCGTCGCTGTGACGAGCGCCCTGAACTGCAACCCGAGCGAGTTCCTGAACCACAACCCGCATAGCTATCCGACGCGCCCCATGAATGCCACCGACCCATGCTTCGAAGCCTGGCTCTCGCAAGAGACCGGGATCGACGCGTCCTCGCTCGGCATCAACGCGCTGGAGCGCGCCATCCTGGAGCGCGTGCGCGTCACGCAGCCGGCCGGCTCCGCTGCGGGTCTCGCGCACGGCGCGGTGGACGCCTACTGGCAATTGCTCAACAGCTCGCCGGATGAACGCCTCGCGCTCGTCGAAGTGCTGGTGGTGCCCGAAACCTGGTTCTTCCGTGACCGCGAGGCGTTTGTCGCGCTCGCGCGGCTCGCCAATGAAAAGCTGGTGCGCGATCCGTCGCGCGTGCTGCGCGTGCTGAGCGTGCCGTGCTCGAGCGGCGAGGAGCCGTATTCGATGGCCATGGCGCTGTTCGACGCGGGAATCGGAGCGGAGCGCTTTACGATCGACGCGCTCGACATCAGCGCCCGCGCGATTGAGCTGGCGCAGCAGGCCGTCTACGGACGCAATTCGTTTCGTGGCGGCGAATACGCGTTCCGCGACCGCCATTTCACCCCAGGCGACGGAGGATGGGTGCTCAACGAACGCATCCGGCAAGCCGTGCGCTTTGCGCAGGCGAATCTGTTCGAGCCGTCGTCCAGCGCCGGCGCACGCTATGATTTTATTTTTTGCCGCAACGTGCTGATCTATTTTCACCGCGACGCCCAGGATCGCGCCATCCATCTGCTCGATGGGCGGCTGGCTGACGGCGGCACGATCTTCGTCGGACCTGCCGAAACCGGCTTGATGATGCGCCATACCCTGAGTTCGGCGCGTATCCCGCTGGCATTCGCATTTCAGCGCATGCCGCCCGACGAGGCGGCGCAGCCGCGCTTCACGCTGTTCGGCAAGGCCGCGAATCCTGGTGCGGCGGCGGGCTATGCAGCAGGCTACGCGGCAGGCGCAGCGCCTGGCGGCATGGACGGCACGGTCGACATAGCGGGCAACGATGCTTTCGGCAAAACGCTGCCACTGCCGTTCATGCAAGCGTCAAACGCCGTTTTGCCCGCGGGGGAGCCCGCCGCCAACCCGCCAACCCTGAAACCGGCCCGTGCTGCGCCGCGCACGCCAAAGACCGCGTCTGCCCACAGCCGCGCGACGCCGGTCCTCTCGCCTACGCCAACGGTGTCGCTGGAGGAGGCGCGCCGGCTCGCCGACGCCGGCCAGTTCGACAAGGCGGAGCGTGTAGCACAAGAGTTCGCCATCGTGAACGGGCCGCACGCCGAGGCGTTTTACCTGCTCGGCCTGATCGCCGACGCCCAAAGCCACAGCGCCGACGCCAGCGACTATTACCGCAAGACGCTCTACCTCGAGCCCGGGCACTACGAAGCGCTCACGCATCTGGCGGCGCTGCTCGAAGTAACCGGCGACAGCGCCGGGGCACAGCAACTCATGCGGCGCGCGCAGCGTGCCGCCGCAAAAGCCGCGCCGCCTGACGACGCGCCCCTGAACTCACCACGAGGCGCGCATGGCTCACGGCGCCATTGAGACGGCAGGCGTGATCGCCTTCGTCGACGATTGCTGGAATCGCATTGGCACGCGCGGCGACAAGTCGTGCCCGAAGCTGGTCGAGCATTTCCGTTGCCTGAACTGCCCGGTGTTCGCCCAGGCGGCAGCGCGGCTGCTCGATCGTCCGTTCAGCGACGCGGATCTCGCCGAATCGGCGGCTGAATCCGCTCAAACGACGCCACCGGATCTGTTGCGCGGGAAGGTGAGCCCCGGGCTGGAGACGTCCGCGGTCCCAGACGACTCGACCGCCAGCCACGCTGCGCTGGTGTTTCGGATTGCCGAAGAATGGCTCGCCCTGCCGGCCGCCGCGCTGCGCCAGGTGGATAACATTCGCCCGATTCACTCCTTGCCGCACCGGCGCAATCGCATCGTGCTCGGGCTCGTCAATATCCGCGGCGCCCTGACTGTGGCTGCGTCGCTCGGCGAGCTGCTGCATCTGGATCGCACGGCCGGCGGCAAATACGCGGCGCGCAACAGTTACGCGCGCATGCTGGTGGCCGCACACCGCGGCGAGGCGGTCGCCTTCCCCGTCGACGAGGTCGAAGGCGTGGTGCGCTTTGCCGCCGACGCGCTGCTGCCGGTGCCGACCACCCTGGCGCACACCAGCGCCTCGCATGCGCGCGGTGTGCTGGTCTGGCGCGAGCGCACCGTCGGCCTGCTCGACACCGACCGCGTGTTCGAATCGCTCGCCCGGAGTTTGCGATGAGTCTCGACGACGATCTGAGCCGCCGTTCATTACTCGACCTGTTCCGCGAGGAGGCGCAGACGCAAACACGCGTGCTCTCCGGCGGCTTGCTCGCGCTCGAACATGCGCCGAGCGACGCGGCGCAACTGGAGGCGTGCATGCGCGCCGCGCACTCGCTGAAGGGCGCGGCGCGCATCATCGGCCTGCAGGATGGCGTGGACATCGCGCATCTGATGGAAGAGTGCTTCGTGGCAGCGCAACGCGGCGCGTTGCAGCTCTCGGCTGCCCATATCGACGAGCTGCTGCGCGGGGTCGACCTGCTGTTGCGCGCCGGCGAGGCGGACCCGGCGGGTGCGCTCACGCGGGCCGAAGTCGACGCGTTCGTGGCGCGCCTTGCGGCCTTCAGCGCCGTGCCTGGCGCTGCGCCTGGCGGGTCCGAACACGCCGGAGCCGGGCAGGATTGGAGCGCCCTGCTCGCCGCGAATGCGCTGGCGGAGCCAGCCGCAAACCCATTCGCAAACTCATTCGCAAACTCATTCGCCAACCCATTCGCCAACCCATTCGCAGACCCATCGGCGAACCCGGACGACGACGCGACCATGCGCGCCGCGCTCGCCATCCTCGGCGCCGACGCGGCCAAGCTGTCGGCCAGCCCTGCCGCGACAGCGCCCGCCATGGAAGAACCCGCCAGCGAATTTCCGGCCGGCGGAGCACCGGCGGCAGAGCCGCCGCTTACGCCGGCCCCGTCGACGGCCCCGCCCGTCGCCGGCTTCAGCGCTGCGCAAAATCTGCACGGCGCCCGCGATCCGGAGCGCATGCTGCGCGTGCGCGCCGACAATCTCGACCGGCTGCTGAGCCTGTCGGGCGAGTCGCTGGTCGAATCGCGCTGGCTCAAACCGTTTGCCGAATCGTTGCTGCGCGTCAAGCGCACCCACCGCGACGCGGCACGCGCGCTCGACACCTGTTACGAAACGCTCGCCGAACGCCTCGAACCGCAGGCGCTCGCCGCGCTCGACGCCGTGCGGCAAACGCTCGGCACCATGCAGCATCTGCTCGCCACGCGCATCGACGAGCTCGACCGGTTCGATCGCCGCAGCAGCCATCTCGCACAGCAGCTCTACGACGAGGCGCTGCAATGCCGCATGCGTCCGTTCGGCGACGCGACCCACGCGTATCCGCGCATCGTGCGCGACCTTGCGCGCTCGCTCGGCAAGCGCGTGCGCTTTTCGATTGTGGGCGAATCCACCCAGATCGACCGCGACATCCTCGACATGCTCGATGCGCCGCTTGGCCATCTGCTGCGCAACGCACTCGACCACGGCGTGGAAGCGCCCGAGGTGCGTCTCGCCCGCGGCAAGTCCGCCGAAGCCACGCTGACGCTGGAAGCCCGCCATAGCGCCGGCAAGTTGCTGATCAGCGTCAGCGACGACGGCTCCGGGGTCGACCTCGACGCCCTGCGCGACGCAATCGTGCGCCGCCAACTGGCGGACTGGGAAACCGCGGCGCGCCTCTCGGATCAGGAACTGCTCGATTTTCTGCTGCTGCCGGGCTTCTCGATGCGCGCTCATGTGACCGACGTTTCAGGCCGCGGCGTCGGACTCGATGCCGTGCATGAGATGGTCAAGGCGGTACGCGGCACCGTGCGCATCGTCACGGAACCCGGCCATGGCACGCGCTTCGTGCTGCAGTTGCCGCTCACGCTCTCGGTGATCCGCAGCCTGCTGGTCGAGGTCGGCGGCGAGGCCTATGCGTTCCCGCTGGCTCATGTACGCCGCACGCTGGAACTGGCCCGTGGCGGCATCGACATGCTCGAGGGGCAGCAGCATTTCTCCTTCGACAACCGGCCCGTCGGCCTCGTCACCGCGCACCAGTTGCTCGGCACCGATGCGCCGGACGAGACGCGCGCCAATGTCGCGGTGGTCGTGATCGGCGACGAGCGCGGCACCTACGGCGTCGCCGTCGACCGCTTTCTCGGCGAGCGCACGCTGGTGGTCCAGCCGCTAGACAGCCGCCTCGGCAAGATCAAGGACATTGCCGCCGGCGCGTTGATGGAAAATGGCGAGGCGGTGCTGATCGTCGATGTCGAAGACCTGCTACGCTCGGTCGACAAGCTCGTGCGCGGCGGCCAGCTCGACAAGGTGCAGCGCGCGCACGGCGTCGCCGCACGCACCCGCAAGCACGTGCTGGTGGTGGAAGATTCGCTGACGGTGCGCGAACTCGAACGCAAGCTGCTGGAGAAGCGCGGCTATACGGTCACCGTCGCGGTGGACGGCATGGACGGCTGGAATGCGCTACGCAACACGCACTACGACCTGGTGGTCACCGACATCGACATGCCGCGCATGGACGGCATCGAACTGGTCACGCTGATCAAGCGCGACGCACTGCTCAAATCCGTGCCGGTGATGATCGTTTCGTATAAGGATCGCGACGAAGATCGCCGCCGGGGACTCGAAGCCGGTGCCGATTATTATCTTGCCAAGGGCAGCTTCCACGACGAAGCGCTGCTCGATGCGGTGCACGACCTGATCGGAGAAGCCCATACATGAACATCGGCATCGTCAACGACTTGCCGCTTGCGGTGGAAGCCATGCGCCGCGCGATCGCCTTGCGGCCCGAGCATCGCGTGCTATGGGTTGCCACCGACGGCGCCCAGGCGGTGGACTTCTGTCTCGCGCAGCCGCCCGACGTGGTGCTGATGGACCTGATCATGCCGAAGTTCGACGGCGTCGAGGCGACACGCCGCATCATGGCGCAGGCGCCCTGCGCGATTCTCGTTGTGACGAGCAGCGTCGGCGCCAACGCGTGGCGGGTCTACGAAGCGATGGGCGCAGGCGCGCTCGATGCGGTCGACACCCCGACGCTCGCCGACATTCGCCTCGCCGACGCCGCCCAGCCGTTGCTCGCCAAGATCGACCAGATCGGCCGCCTGCTCGACAAGCCGGTCGTCACGGCCGCGCCGCGGCCAGGCGCGAGCACCTCGCGCGGCGCACCCACGCTGATCGCGATCGGCGCCTCCGCCGGCGGCCCCAGCGCCCTCGCGGCGCTGCTCGGCAAGCTGCCGGCCGATTTCCCCGGCGCCATCGTGATCGTGCAGCACGTCGACAAGGCGTTTGCCGAGGGCATGGCCCAATGGCTCGACGGCCAGAGCCCGCTGAAAGTGCGTGTCGCCGTTCACGGCGACCAGCCCACCCGCGGCGAAGCCCTGCTGGCCGCGACCAACGACCATCTGCAACTGACCCGCAACGGCACGCTCGGCTACACCGGCGAGCCGTCCGCGACACCCTACCGCCCCTCTGTCGACGTGTTTTTTCATAGCGTGGTCGAGCACTGGCGCGGCGAGGCCATCGGCGTGCTGCTCACCGGCATGGGCCGCGACGGCGCCATCGGACTCAAGGCGATGCGCGCGAAGAGCTACCTGACGATCGCCCAGGACGAGGCCAGTTGCGCGGTCTACGGCATGCCGAAGGCCGCTGCCGCACTCGACGCGGCGCGCCGGATCCTACCGCTTGGCAGCATTGCGGCGGAATTGACGGCGAACGTCAAACGATGAGAATGGGATGAATAGAATGAATGGCACGACACGCGTGACACGGGTTTCCGGAACAGGTAACAGATATGGCAAATGATCAAACCGGCTCGCCTGACCAGCGAGCCACGACGCCCATTGCAAAAGACGGCGCCGACGCCACGCTCGAAGCGGCCCGGGCGGCGCTGCAGGTTCCGCTGCCGGCCGAACAGCCGGTCATGGTCCTGCTGGTGGACGACCAGGCGATTGTCGCGGAGGCGGTGCGCCAGGCGCTGGCGGGCGAAGACGGCATCGACTTCCACTACTGCGCGCGCGCCGACGAAGCGATGAAGGCCGCCGTTCAGACCCGGCCGACGGTCATCCTGCAGGATCTGGTGATGCCCGGCATCGACGGGCTGACGCTCGTCAAGGCGTACCGCGCGACGCCGGCTATCCGCGACGTGCCGATCATCGTGCTGTCCACCAAGGAGGAGCCGGTGATCAAAAGCGCGGCTTTTGCCGCCGGGGCGAACGATTACCTCGTCAAGCTGCCCGACCGCATCGAACTGGTGGCACGGCTGCGCTACCACTCGCGCTCGTATGTCAGCCTGCTGCAGCGCGACGAAGCCTACCGCGCGCTGCGCCAGTCGCAGCAGCAACTGATGGAGGCCAATCTGGAGCTGCGCCGGCTGACCCATTCGGACGGCCTGACCGGCCTCTCGAACCGGCGCTATCTCGACGAGTATCTCAGCGCCGAGTGGCGCCGCGGCACGCGCGACCGCGCGGAAATGTCGCTGTTGATGATCGACGTCGACAATTTCAAGCTTTACAACGACACCTACGGCCACGTGGCGGGCGACGAAGTGCTCAAGCAGATTGCCGCGACAGTGGAACGGTGCCTGGGACGGCCGGGCGACCTGGCTGCGCGCTTCGGTGGAGAGGAATTCGCGGTGGTATTGCCCGGCACGCAACTGCAGGGCGTGCGCACGCTGGCCGAAAAAATCCGCAGCGAGGTGGAGTCGCTGCAAGTGCCGCACGCCAATTCGTCAACGGGACAATTCGTGACCATCAGTATCGGCGGAGCCTCGGTCATTCCGACCGGCGAAGCGCCGATGACTTCGCTTATCGAAGCCGCGGACCTGGCGTTGTACAAGGCGAAGCGCGACGGCAAGAATCAGGTGGCGCTCACTGGAGACTGAGGGAGGACCGAGGGGAGACTGCCGGAGGATTGAAACACATCGGAAACGGGCTCGCCGCGCCGGCCAGCCGGCACGCTACGAGCCCGTAAGCACCGCGCAGCGCCTCCCTGAGGGGTGGCGGCCGCGCGGAGATCGACGCAACGATCAGGAAGCGTTGACCGCGTCCTTGAACGCCTTGCCGGCGGTAAACTTCACCGTCTTGGCCGCAGCGATCTGGATTTCCGCGCCGGTTGACGGGTTACGGCCGACGCGCGCAGCGCGGGCGCCGGTCGAGAACGCTCCGAAGCCGATCAGCTGAACGGTTTCTCCTTGAGACACCGCGTTCGTCACCGCTTCGATGATCGCATCGATCGACTTGCCGGTGGCCGTCTTGCTTTCGCCCGTCGCTGCCGCAACTGCGTCAATCAGTTCCTGCTTGTTCATTGCACATCCCTTTCTGTATTGATAGAACCGGCGCCTTCAAACAGCGCCAGACCCGCCACCCTACCTCATCCGGGCGCTTCTACGCAAACCCGCGGCACCGCGAGTGCCCGGCTGGACACCCTCGTTGCAGGCTACGACAGGCCCGCGGGCGGCTCAGTTCCCAGCGCGGTGCCAGACGCGGTACCAGGCGCGGCCCCCCGTTCCGGGCGTCTGGACGCCGTCCGGACGGGCGCCGGGAACCGCCATGTTACCGCACCCTCGCCGCAGAAGGCACGCCAGGCAAGGGTTTGCCGACATTTACACACTACGTTTCCTTACCCTCGGGGCCGCCGGCGGGGGCGCGCCGGCCCCGCCTGGCATGCCTGCGGGGAGCGGCTTGGGGGCGATTGGCAAGTAAAATAGTCTCTAAACGGGTAGATAACGGGTTCATAAAGGGTTGCAGTGGTTCAACAACAGCAGGGTTTTCTTCTGACCCGACATTGGCGGGACACGCCGGCTGGCACGGAAGTCGACTTCTGGCTGGCGACCGAGAGCGGCCCGCAACACGTGCGCCTGCCGCCCCAGACCTCGGTCGCGTTCATCCCGGCCGAGCAGCACCAGCAGGCCGAATGGGTGCTGCGCAACGAACGCCAGGTCGAACTGCGCCCGCTCGCACTGACCGATTTTCAGCAGCGCCCCGTCCTCGGCCTGTATTGCCGCCAATACCGTCAGTTGCTGAAGCTCGAAAAACTGCTGAAAGACTTCGGTGTGGACGTCTACGAAGCGGATATCCGCCCGCCCGAGCGCTACCTGATGGAGCGCTTCATCACCGCGCCGGTGGTGTTCGGCGGCGAGGCTGCCGGCGCGGGGCACTGGCTCAACGGGGAGATGAAACCCGAAACGGCGTATCGCCCGGCCTTGAAACTCGTCTCGCTCGATATTGAAACCACCGCGCACGGCGAGCTGTACTCGATCGCGCTGGAGGGCTGCGGGCAGCGTCAGGTGTATATGCTCGGACCGCCGAACGGCGACGCCGGCGGCCTCGATTTCGAGCTCGAGTATTGCGACACGCGCGCCCTGCTGCTGGAAAAGCTCAATGGCTGGATGGCGCGGCACGATCCCGACGCGGTGATCGGCTGGAACCTGGTGCAGTTCGATTTGCGCGTGCTGCAGGAGCATTCGCAGCGCTATCAGACACCGTTGCGGCTCGGCCGCGGCGGCGACGTGATGGAGTGGCGTGAGCACGGCGGTAATCAGAACCATTTCTTCGCGGCTGCGGCGGGCCGCCTGATTATCGACGGCATCGAGGCCCTGCGCTCCGCCACCTGGAGCTTCCCGAGCTTCAGCCTCGAATATGTCGCCCAGGAACTGCTCGGCGAAGGCAAATCGATCGACAATCCTTATCAGCGCATGGCGGAAATTGACCGGCGCTTCGCCGAGGACAAGCCGGCACTGGCCCGCTACAACCTCAAGGACTGCGAACTGGTTACGCGGATTTTCGCTAAAACCGAGTTGCTCAACTTCCTGCTGGAGCGCGCCACCGTGACCGGGCTCGCCGCGGATCGCAGCGGCGGCTCGGTGGCGGCATTTACGCATCTGTACATGCCGCTCATGCACCGTCAGGGCTATGTCGCGCCGAATCTCGGCGATACGGCGGGAGAAGCGAGCCCCGGCGGCTTCGTGATGGATTCCCAGCCGGGTCTCTACGATTCGGTGCTGGTGCTCGACTACAAGAGCCTCTACCCCTCCATCATCCGCACGTTTCTGATCGACCCGGTGGGGCTTGTCGAGGGAATACGCAATCCGGACGAGAGCGCCTCGGTCGCCGGTTTTCGCGGCGCACATTTCTCGCGCAACAAGCATAGCCTGCCCGCTATCGTCGGACAGGTCTGGCAGGCGCGCGAGGCCGCCAAGCGGCAACAGAACAAGCCGCTATCGCAGGCGTTGAAGATCATCATGAACTCGTTTTACGGCGTGCTCGGTTCGAGCGGCTGCCGCTTCTTCGACCCGCGGCTCGCCTCCTCCATTACGATGCGCGGCCACGAGATCATGCACCGTACCCGCGAGCTGATCGAGGCCCGCGGCTATCAGGTCATTTACGGCGACACCGACTCCACTTTCGTCTGGTTAAAGCGGGCCCGTTCCGAGGAACAGGCCACGCATATCGGCCGCGCGCTCGTCAAATACGTGAATGAATGGTGGCGCGAACACCTGCAGCAGACCTTCGGCCTCGCGAGCGCGCTCGAATTGCAGTTCGAGACGCATTACCGGCGCTTTCTCATGCCTACCGTTCGCGGCGCCGAGCAAGGCAGCAAGAAGCGTTACGCCGGACTGGTGACCAGGCCGGACGGCAGCGACGAGATGATCTTCAAAGGCCTGGAGACGGTGCGCACCGACTGGACCCCGCTCGCGCAGCAGTTCCAGCGCGAACTCTATCTGCGCATCTTCAAGCAGCAGCCATATCAGGACTATGTGCGCGACTATGTGGAGCGCACGGTGAAGGGCGAGTTCGACGACTTGCTGGTGTACCGGCGACGCTTGCGCCGCAATCTGGACGACTATCAACGCAACGTGCCGCCGCACGCGCGGGCGGCACGCATGGCCGACGAATTCAACCTGCAGCAAGGCCGCCCCCTGCAGTATCAGAACGGCGGCTGGATTACCTATGTGATGACCGTGGCCGGCCCCGAACCGCTTGAGACGCAACGCGCGGCGATCGACTACGACCACTACCTGACACGCCAGCTACAGCCGGTCGCCGATGCGATCCTGCCGTTTCTCGGTGACGACTTTTCTGCGTTGATGACGGGGCAAAAAGAGCTGTTTTAACACCCGCCAGCCGGCGCGAACGCCACCGCCTTCATCCCCACGTCCGGCGCAATACTGAGTTGTGCAAACCCGTGCAAAGACAGGCACGCCGCGTTACTAAAATGTAGCCACACGGGCCTGTCGTGCCGCGTCTGGCGCTGCACCGGCGTCAGTGGCCCATCATCGAATCCTGCAGGGAGCACACAATGAAAAAACTAGCCTATGCTGTCGCCGCATTATCTTTGCTCGCCGCGCCGCTTGCCGCGTTCGCGCAGTCGGCCAACGAACCCCTCACACGCGCGCAGGTCCGCGAACAACTGGTCGAGGTCGAACAGGCCGGCTACAATCCCGGCGCAACCAACGATTACAACTATCCCGCGGATATCCAGGCCGCCGAAGCGCGCATAGCGGCCCGCAAGCAGACGCAAGGCACCGACGGCTACGGTCCGTCCACGAACGGATCGGCGCAGTCGAGCCAGTAAGCCATGCGGCCGGGCACGATGCCCCAGCACGCGGCGGTGCGCTGACTGCGCGCCGGCGATTTACTTCCCTTATCACAGCTATCGCGATGCGGGTCTTCACTGAAGGCCCGCATCGGTGCACACTGCGAACGGTTCCTTCAGACTACGGAGCACGACATGTTCGCGATGCAATATTCACACCGGCTGCCCGCCGACTACGATATGCAGATCATCCGTCAGCGCGTGGCCCAGCGCGGCCCACTGTGGGATGACACGCAGGGCCTCGTCTGCAAGGTGTTTGCCGTGCAGGAGCGCAACCGCAATGGCGCAGCAGGCAATCTCTACGCATCGGTATATCTGTGGTCCGATTCGGATGCGACGGTTCGCTTTCTGATGGGTGAGCGTTTCCAGGCGGTGATCGATTCATTTGGCCGGCCGCAGATCGAAACCTGGTTGCCGCTCGATGCGCGGCGTGGACACGCGAGCAACGCGGTCTCGCTCTACCGGGACGAGCGCGCGCTAAAGGCCACTGAGGATCGCGCGGCATTGCAGGCGCGGGAGATCGAAGCCAACCGCGAGATAGCCGCACGGGCCGACACCGTTGCGGTCTGGGCGGCGCTCGATTTGTCGGCCTGGCGCCTGATCCGGTTTACGCTTTCGTCGGCGCCCGCCGATCCCGCTCGCGGTGGCGAAGTCTACGACGTGATGCATCTTGCACGACCGGGGATCGATGGGCTGAAATGAGCGCCTTGCTCGAACCCGCTCATTCGGCCACGCCGCCCAACAGCTTCACCGCCTGCTGAACCGCCGCGGCGATCTGTTCTCCGGTCGCCTCGCTCGGCACGGCTCGCGCCAGCGTCACGCCGCCCGCCAGCAACGACAGCAATACCCAGGCCCTCGCCTCGCGCTCGGCCTGGGTGCCCTCCGGCAAACCCGCCGCGACCGCCGCCATGACGCGCTGCAACTCGCCCTCGTAGGCCGTACGCGCCGCCAGATCCGACCGCTCGATCTCCGCCGACAGACTCGGCAAGGTGCAGGCGTCGCCCAGTTCGCAGGTCCGCTTGTAACCCATGTAGAACGCGGCAAATACCCCCAGCCAGTTCTTGCCATGCTCGGCGCGCAAGCTTTCCACGGCCTGCCGCAAATCCTGCAGGCCCTGCGCCACCGCGGCGGCGAAAGCCTCCGCCTTGGAGCGGAAATGCCCGTAAAACGCCCCGTGCGTCACACCCGCCTCGCGCGCAAGACCGTCCACGCCGCTGCCGCCATAACCCTGCTTGCGAAAGCCCCGCCCGAGCGCATCCACCAGCCGGGCGCGGCTCTCTTCCTTATGCCCTTGCGCATAGCGCGCCATGCCAGCTCTCCTTTTACATGACGATCGTCACATAATTCTTGATTAAATTACGATCCCAATATAATTTACCGGGGAAGCGCTGGCAATTGCCGGCGCATATCCCGAGGAGAATCGTATGCCTTTGCTACGTATCACCCACCAGCGCGGCGCCTTTACCACCGCCCAGAAGGCCCAGCTCGCCGAACAGCTCACCGCGGCGATCCTGGTTGCAGAGGTCGGCGCCGACACCCCTGCCGGCCGCGCCGTAGCCTATGTGCTGTTCGACGAAGTGGATCCGAAAACGCAGTGGTTCGTCGGTGGCAAGCCCGATCTCGATCCACCGAAGGGCGGCCGCTTCCTGTTCGACGTGGTCTACCCGTATGGCGCCGCCTCGCAGGTGGACAAGAGCGCCCTGCATGCGCGGATCAATGCGATCGTGGCCGAGACGCTCGACGTTGACGGCACGTTTCCGCAGCGCGGCGGCGACTGGGTGCTGATCCACGAAGTGCCGGATGGCAACTGGGGCGCAAGCGGCCAGACCATTGGCATTCGCGAGATCAATCAGGTCGCGGGAGGCACACCGCAGCGAGCGGAATTCTTCGAGCCGCTGCTGGCTGCGCAGGAACGGATGCATGTAGCCCACGGCTATCCCGAGCAAGCAAGGCGGTCGTGAGCGGGGCTTGAACCGTGTCTCCGCGGCAATTGAGCGTCTTGTGACCCACCCAAGCTGATTCCTGTCATCCTTTGCCTGAACCCGTGCAAATCATCTGATTAGGATTCCGTATCATGCAGCTTTCCAACTATCTGTTCTTCACGACGGACTGCGAGCCGGCGCTCAGCTTCTACACGCAATGCGGTCTGGGGCGCGTGACTGAACTGATGCGTCACGGCGAAGCGGGCATGCCGGTGCGCAACGAAGCCATGCGCGGGCGGGTCATGCACGCCAGGTTCGAGGGACCGGGCGTGCTGTTTTATGCGTCCGATAACGACGACGCGGAGCCCATGCGTGGGTCCGCCCACATCCTGACGATGGACAGCCCGGCGCAGACGGAGACGCTGTTTGGCCAACTCGCGGCGGGAGGCATTATTACCACCGCGCTCGGCCTGCAACCTTGGGGGACGTTCTACGGCAAGCTGACGGACCGGTTCGGCGTGCAGTGGATGCTGAACTGCCCGGTGTGAGTCTCCGACATGGGTGCTATCGCCCTACCCGAGCCGTGCGCTTCGCGCGGCTCGAGTAGGCCAGGGTCGAACCTGCAATGGCGCGGTGACGTGCTTACTCAGCCGCCACGGCGTCCCGCGCCACGGCCTGCGCACGGCTTGCGCTCGCCAGACGCCGGGTGCAGCCCTGCACGCAGATAGCCAGTGCGGCCGCTTCCAGAAACGCAACGAGCGGCGCCTGATGCGGCAGTACAAACGCCAGCAACAGGCAGAACGCCGCGAATGAAAACCGCCCGAGCACCATGCCGCGCAGCAATGCAATGACGAAGTCGGCGCCATGAGCGCGATGCGACGACACGGACAGCACACTGCCGAGCAACGGAAACACCGCGAGCAAGCCGCTCCAGCTCGCGCCGGCCCAGCCGGACAGCGAGGTCACCAAGAGCGTGAGCGCCATCCCCGCGAGCATGCTGCTGATGAGGTCAGTGGGGCTCAACGTTGCGCCGGCAGCGACAGCCGTGCTGCGCGGCAGGAAGGATTGCCCGAACAGCACCGCCGCCAGCGCCGCGCCGAGCGCCCAGAGCGGCGAAGCGGGCAGGAACGACAGCGCGCACGCCGCGGCCAGCCAGGCAGCAAGCGCCGCCGCAAGCGCGATGGGCCACGCGCGGGCGCGGCAAGTCCAGGCATAGGCAAAATTGAAGGCTTCGGAGGCGAGAATCGCCGAAAGCGAGAGCGTGGCGGCATGCGCGCCGAATTGCGGCCCGTGGGCCAGCACCAGCAGATAGAGAATCGGCCCCGCCACCACCGGCAGCCCGGCGAGCCAGCCTGCAACGGATGGCCCCCACCACTTGCCCGACATGGACACGACCAACAGGAACACGGGGACAAGCGTGAGCTTGAGTGCCAGCATGACGGGATCGCACGGATATAAAGGCGGATCTTACCAAACCGGTTTGCCGCGCCGGGCGAAGATTTGACATACGTGCCCGAGGCCCGGCGCCCGCCGCATGCAATACTGCGCGTTGTGCTTCATCTGACGACTTCATTTCCGCAAAACCAGCCACGCCGACGATGACCTCTCACTCCGTCACATCCCCTCTCGCCATTGCCGCGTTCGTCCTGTCGATCACCGCTCAAGCCGCACTCGCCCAGCCGACCACCACGGCGGCGCCGGCGCCCGCCGTGGCGCAGTCCGCCGCTTCGGGTTACAACCAGCCGTCCAAAGCGATCCTCGATGTGATACTGGCACCGCCGCAGCCGGCGCCGGTCGTGAGCCCGAGCGCGGACCGGGCGCTGCTGGTCACCTGGCAGGAATATCCGTCCATTGCGCGGGTCGCGACGCCGTTCCTGGCTCTCGCGGGCGTGCGCATCGAACCTGCCAACCGTAGCCGGCACGACACGCCCGGCGGTTATGGCATCCCGGCGTGTGCAACCCGCTTCGAGCTGACGCGGTTCGCGGGCGGCGCCACGCTGCCGGTCGCGCTGCCGGCCGGTGTCTGCGCAACCCGTCCGCGCTGGAACGCCGACGGCAAGCGCTTCGCCTTCGAAAACGTGACCGCGCATTCGGTCGAACTGTGGGTCGGCGATGGCGAAACGGGCGCGGTCCGCCGCATTCCGGGTGTGCAGTTGAACCCGATGTTCGCCGACGAGCTGAACTGGATGCCCAACCAGACCTCCCTGCTCGTCAAGCTGGTTCCCGCGCACAGCGGCCCGCCGCCGGTAGCCACCGAGGCATCGGTCGGCCCGAGCATCCAGGAGTCCGACGGCAAGCGTGGCCAAAGCAGCACTTACGAGGCGCGCGATACGCTCAGGAACGTGCAGGACGAAGCGCTGTTCGACTACTACGGCGCCTCGCAGCTCGCCCTGGTCGACACACGCACGGCCGCTGTCACGCCGCTCGGGACACCCGCGCTGTTCGACGGCATCGCACCGGCGCCGGACGGCCGGCACGTGCTGGTGTCGACGATCCAGCGGCCGTATTCCTACGTCACGACCGCCGAGCGCTTCCCGCACGATTACACGGTGTGGGACATCGCGAACCGCACGCACATCGCCACGCACCGGATCGTGTCGCGCCCGCTGGCCGACCGGGTGCCGGTTGGTGGCGTGCCGCTCGGGCCGCGCAACTTCTCATGGCGGCCAACCGACCCGGCCACGCTCGTGTGGGCGGAAGCACTGGACCAGGGCGACTGGAACGTCGACGTGCCGGAGCGCGACAAGGTGATGATGCTCAAGGCGCCGTTCGACAGCGCGCCGCGTGAAGTGACGCGCCTGCACCAGCGCTTTGCGGGCTTCGGATGGACTTCGCAGCCCGATCTCGCGCTGCTTAGCGAGTACGACCACAACCGCCACTGGCAACGCACCTTCCTCGTCGATGTCGATGCCGCGCAACTCACGCAGCGGGTGCTGTGGGACATGTCGAGCGACGAACAATACGCGGACCCCGGCACGCCGGTCACCCGCATGCAGCCGAACGGCTTCCGGGTGATCCGTATCGACAACGGTGCAATTTTCCTCGCCGGCGAAGGCGCCTCGCCGGCCGGCAGCCGGCCGTTCCTCGACCGCCTCGACCTCGCGACCCTGAAGACCGAGCGCCTGTTCCGCAGCGACAAGACGGCTTATGAGTTCTTCGTGGCATTCACCGGCGAGGGCACGCAGTCGTTCCTGACGTGGCACCAGACACCGGCCGATCCGCCGAACCTGTTCGAGCGCACGCTCGGCGCCCCGGTCGACGCGCCCGAGGGTGAGGCCCGCTATGCATCGAGCGAGACCGCCATCACGCATCTGATCGATCCGACGCCGGTGGTGCGCCAGATCAAGAAGCGTCTGGTGAAATACAAGCGCGCCGACGGCGTCGACCTGTCGTTCACGCTCTACACGCCGCCCGGCTATCAGGAAGGCACGCGGGTACCGGCGATCCTGTACGCCTACCCGCTCGACTACGCCGATGCGGCGACGGCTGGCCAGGTAAGCGGTTCCGAGCAGACCTTCACGCGCCTGAAGAACTACCGGCTGATGCTGCTGGCCGGCTACGCGATCATCGACAACGTCTCGTTCCCGATCATCGGCGATCCGAAGCATGCCTACGACACCTACAATGAGCAGCTCGTGGCCGACGCCAAGGCTGCGGTCGATGAGGCGGTGCGGCTCGGCGTCGTCGATCCGGAGCGCATCGGCGTGACCGGTCACAGTCATGGCGCGCTGATGACGGCCAATCTGCTGGCGCATTCCAACCTGTTCCGCGCCGGCGTGGCGACGAGCGGCTCCTACAACAAGACGCTCACGCCGTTCGGCTTCCAGAACGAGCGGCGCTCGGTGTGGCAAGCCGAGGATGTCTATCTGAAGGTGTCGCCGTTCTTCTACGCCGACCAGTTGAAGACGCCGCTCCTGATCGTGCACGGCATGGACGACGCGAATCCAGGCACGACCCCGCTGCAGGCGACGCTGCTATACGAAGCACTGCGCGGCAACGGCGGCACGACCCGGCTGGTGATGCTGCCGCATGAGCCGCACTGGTACTCGGCGCTTGAATCGAATGAGCAGCTCGCGTATGAGATGCAGCGGTGGTTTGATCGCTATGTGAAGGATGCGCCGCCGCGGGCGGCCGCTGCGCAACCGGCCGCGGCGGCGTCGGGTGGGTCGGGTGCGGCGGTTCCTGCGGTTGCGGCGTCACACGCTGAATGATGGGTGTCCGCGTCGGCGGCAGGCGTTAACGCCTGCCGCCGGCAGCGGGAACGAAACTGCCTGAGAGCCGCACTGCCAAGCGCCCTCAGGCAGCCTGCCCATAATAAAGATTCTGCGGATGCCGTGCTTCCGCGAAGAAGAACCAGCGCTCAGCAACCAGCCCTGCGTACTGCACGGTACACGCCGCACACAGCAGCCAGAACGAGGCTGCCAAAGACGCCACACTGCCACCCAACGCGATCAACACCACCGGCACAGCAAACGCAGCAACCAGAAAAGTCCACTTGATCCGGCGCAGCGCCTGTGGCGTCTTGCCGTGAAAGAACTCGCGCAGATTGAATGCACCGGCCGTAAACCCGCGCGACTTCTGCTCCAGTTTCGCCGCCTTGATGCCGGTCGCGCTCTGCACGGTCGATTTAGGCCGCAGGCGAGCATTGCGCAGCAGCGATGCCACACGGCTCGCGCCACCCGCCAGCGTCAACGCACCCGCCCAGACAGCCAATCCGGCCACCAGCCCCGGCGCAAACCAGGCGGCGCAGGCGGTCGCGATCGTGAAGCCCGACGCGCAACCGAGCAGCACGAAATTGACCATCGTCAGCGGCGTGGCCCATTCCTGCAGAAAACGCAGGCACGCATAAATCATCGAAGTACACACGAACAGCACGAGGCTGGCGAGCACACCCAAAGCGCCAATCCCGAGAGACCACGATGAGCCGAGCCAGTGCGCTACGCCATACGCAAAAGCACAGCCCAGAAACACCGGCAAAGCAAGGCATTCGCGCGACAGCCATGATGTCCGCCACATCGCAATGGCCCGCCAGGCGCGCTCGGGATGGCCGAGATGGAAAAACGAAGCCAGCAGTCCAAGGCCACCCAGCACGACCGAGAGCGCCGCACCGAGCACAAAGAACATCTGCGGCGGCACAGCGCCGGCCGTAACCAGCCCAAGCCGCACGGCCAGTTCAACGCCGAATAGCGCGATCAGCAGTCCCTGCCCCGCGCCGCTCAGCGTGGTCAGAAACACGACGGAAAATGCGGGCTTCATGCGCCCCTCCCCAGACTCAGGATATTGAAGACGCGCTCGAACATGCCGGCGACGGGTCCGCGCCGCTCGGCGCGCGACTGTCCTTGCGTAAGCGGAGCATCGACATCAGCACGCGCGCGAGGCGCGCTCGTGGTGTCCGCAACCAAAGCCTCGGCGCCGCTCTGCGACTTGCATGAGCAGGCCTCGCCACCGCAGCCCGTGGTTTTCTGGCGCGGCAGATAGTGATTGGCGGGCCTGGTCTCCCACTCCGGCATCAATTGATAGCCGCCGCGCTCGCGGATCGCCTGCGACACCACCGACTCCGGATCGTGAATGTCGCCGAAAAGCCGCGCCGAAGTCGGGCAGGCCAGCACGCAGGCCGGCTTGCGATCGCGCTCAGGCAACGCCTCGTTATGGATGCGATCCGCGCACAGCGTGCACTTGGTCATCTCCTGGCGCTCTTCGTCGAGCTCGCGTGCGCCGTAGGGACAAGCCCATGCGCAGTATTTGCAGCCGATGCATTTGTCGAAGTCCACCAGCACGAGCCCGTCTTCCTTGCGCTTATAGCTCGCACCGGTCGGACAGACCGGCACGCACGGCGGGTCTTCGCAGTGCAGGCACGACTTGGGAAAGTGGATTGTATCGGTGAGCGGAAACTCGCCGGCTTCGAAGGTCTGCACGCGGTTGAAGAACGTGCCGGATGGATCGGCGTCGTAGGGACGCAGGTCGGCCAGGCTGCCGGCCTCGCCCGACGTGTTCCATTCCTTGCAGCTCGTCACGCAGGCATGGCACCCCACGCAGACGTTCAGATCGATTACGAGCGCCATCTGGGTCATTGCAGGTTCCTCATCATTTTTGCTTGCCGGCGCCACGCAGGCGCGCCGCGAACTCGCCGCGGCCGGCGAAGTAGGTTTGCACGATGCGGCGGGCCAACCCGGCCTGGGGTGCGCCCGTCGATCCCGGCAACGGTTGCATCGGGGCGAATTGCGGCAAGGTGTGATCCGCGTCGGCTTCGGCTGGATAGACGCGCACCCGCACGTCGTACCAGGCCGCCTGCCCGGTGATCGGATCGGAGTTCGACATACGGGTCTCGCCTGGCGTGGCGCCGGGCAACTCGTCGGTGATCAGGTGATTGAGCAGGAAGCCGCGCTGCGATTCGTTGGCGTCCGCTCCGAGATTCCAGGCGCCCGCGGCCTTGCCGATCGCGTTCCAGGTCCATACCGTGCCCGGCTCCACCGCCTCGCTGTAACGCGCCATGCAGCGCACCTTGCCCCACGGCGATTCGACGTAGATCCAGCCGCCGTCGCCGATGCCCTGCTCGCGCGCCATCAATGGATTCATGAACAGGTAGTTCTCGCCATGGATCTGCCGCAGCCAGGCGTTTTGCGAGTCCCACGAGTGGTACATCGCCATCGGCCTTTGCGTGACGGCGGCCAGCGGAAAACGCGCGCGATCCGTGGCGGCGAGCTCGAGCGGCTCGTACCAGAACGGCAGCGGATCGAAGTAACGCTCGACGCGTGCACGCAGATGCTCAGGCGGTTGCCGTCCCGCCGTTTTGCCTTGCGCGGCGAGGCGGAATTTCTGCATCACATCCGAGTAGAGCTGGATCACGATCGGCGTGTCGAACTTGCGAAAGCCGTTCTCGACCGACCACTTCAGATACGGGCCATTCACGCCGCGCATGTATTGCAGCGTTTCCGGCAAGGTGTAATGAAACACACAGTTGTGGCTCGCATACTGTTCCCATTGGTTCGGGTTCGGCTCGCCCACCAGCGCCTTGTCGCCGTCCTTGCCGCGCCAGCCGATCAGGAACCCCACGCCGGAATCCGGTGCAGTCTGGAAGTTGACGATGAAGTCCGGATAGTCGCGGAACTTGCGCGTGCCCTCTTTGGTGGTGAAGGCGGGCAGCTTCAGGCGGCTCGCCAGTTCGATCAGCACTTCCTGGAACGGCTTGCACTCGCCGGTGGGCGGCACTACCGGCACGCGCACGGAATCCACCGGGCCGTCGAACTCCGAGATCGGCCGGTCGAGCACCGACATCGCATCGTGGCGCTCCAGGTAGGTCGTGTCGGGCAGGATCAGGTCGGCGAACGCGGTCATCTCCGACTGAAAGGCGTCGCAGACCACCAGGAACGGGATCTTGTATTCGCCGTTCTCGTGCTTGTCCGCGAGCATCTTGCGCACTTCGACCGTGTTCATCGACGAGTTCCACGCCATGTTGGCCATGAAAATCAGCAGCGTGTCGATCGGGTAAGGATCGCCGCGCCACGCGTTGGTGATCACGCTATGCATCAGGCCGTGCACGGCCAGCGGGTATTCCCATGAGAACGCCTTGTCGATCCGCACCGGCTCGCCGGCGCCGTCGATAAACAGGTCCTCGGGCGCAGCCGGCCAGCCGAGCGGCCCATTGGCGAGCGGTGTGTTCGGCTGCACCGCATCGGGGGTGTTCGGCGGTTTGGCCGAGGGCGGCACTGCGCGCGGATACGGTGACTTGTGGCGAAAGCCGCCGGGCCGGTCGATCGTGCCGAGCAGCGACATCAGCACCGCCAGTGCGCGGATCGACTGAAAGCCGTTTGAATGAGCCGCGAGGCCGCGCATTGCGTGAAAAGCAATCGGATTGCCGGTCACGGTCTCGTGCGTTTCGCCCCACGCGTCGGTCCACGGGATTGGCAAGCTGATCTTGTGATCGCGTGCCGTCTGCGCCATTTCGCGCGCGAGGCGGCGGATCACCTCCGCGGGAATGCCGGTGATATCCGACGCCCATTCCGGTGTGGTGTCCGCCACGCGTTCACGCAGCAAGGCGAACGACGGCGCCACGGGCGTGCCGTCGTCGAGCGTGTAATTGCCCTCGAGAGCGGGCTGCGCGCCCGGCGTGTGATGCCGAACCGCGCGTTGGGTCTTCAGATCCCACCACAGGTGGTTTTGCGGAAACAGCGGATTGACCTCGGGCAGACCCGGCTCGCGCACGAACAGCCCAAACGCGTCGCTGGCAGCGTTCATGTCGAGCAGTTCGGCCGCGTTCGTATAGCGTGTGACGAACTCGCGGTCGTAAGCGCCGGTTGCGAGCAGTTCGTGAATCAGCGCCATGAACAGTGCGCCGTCGGTGCCGGGGCGGATCGGCACCCATTCGTCGGCAATCGCCGCGTAGCCAGTGCGGATCGGGTTGATGGCGATAAAGCGGCCGCCCGCGCGCTTGAACTTCGAGAGCGCGATTTTCAGCGGATTGGAGTGATGGTCCTCGGCGGTGCCGATCATGAAGAACAGCTTCGCGTTGTCGAGATCGGGGCCGCCGAACTCCCAGAACGAGCCGCCGATCGTATAGATCATCCCGGCCGCCATATTGGCCGAGCAGAAACCGCCGTGGGCCGCGTAATTGGGCGTGCCGAACTGCCTGGCGAACAGGCCGGTGAGCGCCTGCATCTGGTCGCGGCCGGTGAAGAGGGCAAACTTTTTCGGATCGGTGGCGCGCAGATGGGCGAGGCGCTTTTCGAGCGTCGCAAACGCCACCTCCCACGAGACCGGTTCGAACTGTGCGCTGCCGCGCTCGGCGCCCGCTTTGCGCATCAGCGGCTGCGTCAGGCGCGCGGGCGAGTACTGCTTCATGATGCCCGACGAGCCCTTCGCGCAGATCACGCCCTGATTGAGCGGATGCTCGGGGTTGCCATCGATATAGCGCACTTCGCCGTCGCGCAGATGCACGCGGATGCCGCAGCGGCAGGCGCACATGTAGCACGTGGTGGTTTTGACCTCGAGTTTTTCGTTTTGCGTGCGCGGATGGTGTTCCATCGATACCTCCTTGGGTCTTGCCGGCTGCATGAACCGCGTGACGCCCGCTATTGCCACGCTGACGCACTGCGGTAGGGCCGCGGCAGCGTACCCGTGCATCCTAAGTCGGTTATATGCAAATGAAAAATCGTTATTTAGCATCCAATATATCGTGTGCGCCGATAGTTTCAGAACCTTGCGTGTTGGTGTGCCGATGGTAGGCGCAGCAGTAAAATGGCGCGAGTTGCCTTGGTACGGCACGCGGGCCTCGCTGTGGTCTTGAAAAGGCCTTGAAATAGCCGCCACGCGGCCATGAAGAAGTGCCGAACGTTCCATCTGAAAGACACCGCTTGCCGCCTTCGAGCGCCAACCACCTGTCGCATGAACCAGCAGCCTCCGCAACGCCGCACGTCCGGTGCCGGCCTTCAGCTTGTCGATGCGGCACTCGACGCCCAGCAAAAGGGCGACTTCGCCTCTGCCGAAAGCCTGTACCGCGCCGCGCTCGAAACCGGCGATCACCAGGGCGTGGCTCACAACAACCTCGCCAATCTGCTGCGCAAGTCGGGCCGCTTGCCGGAGGCCGTGGATCACTACCGGCGCGCGCTCGAGGCGCTGCCGGACGCCGCGCAGATCCGCGCGAACCTGGCGGACACGCTCGAAGGCCTGCGGCGCTATGAGGAAGCCGAGACCGAGTATCGCCGCGCGCTCGAACTGCAGCCCGACGACCCGGAAGTGCGCTTCAACTATGGACTGATGCTGCTCGCCGCGGGCCGTTATGCCCAAGCCTGGCCGCATTACGAAGCCCGTTCGCAGGTATTCCGCGAGCATGGCGCCCTGCCGTTTCCGCAATGGCGCGGCGAGGATCTGCAGGGCAAGACGCTCCTGCTGCTGCCCGAGCAGGGTTATGGCGACACCATTCAGTTTGTCCGCTATGCGAGCCTGCTGAAGGCACGCGGCCTGGCGAAGCTCTCGGTGGTTTGCAAACCGGCGCTGGCGCCGCTGCTACGGACCGTGCACGGCATCGACGCGCTGATCACCGACCCGCAAGCGCTGCACGCGCACGATTACTGGGACTCGCTGCTGAGCCTGCCGGGCCGCTTCGGCACGACGCTGGAGTCCATCCCCGCGGCGATTCCCTATGTCGGCGTGTTCACCCAGCGCCTCGAGAAGTGGCGTGCGCGGCTGGCGGGCGACGGCATCCGCGTCGGGCTCGTCTGGAAGGGCAACCCCGCACACGACAACGACGCCGAGCGCTCGCTGCGTCATTTCTCCGAGTTGCTGCCACTGTGGTCAGTGCCCGGCGTGCGTTTCGTCAGCTTGCAGGTGGGTGGCGCCGAGGCCGAGGCGCGGGCATGTGCGGCGCGGCAGCCGGCGCTGTGCGTGGGTGAGGAGATTGGCGACTTCGGCGACACCGCCGCGATTGTCGCGCAGCTCAATCTGGTGATCTGCGTCGACACCGCCATCGCTCACCTGGCCGGCGCGCTAGGCGTGGCCTGCTGGCTGATGCTGCCGCGCCGGGGCGTCGACTGGCGCTGGCACCGCACAGGCACGCAGTCGCCGTGGTACCCCAAGGATATGTATCTGTTCCGTCCGCGCGATTCAGACGGGAACTGGCAAGGCGTGATCAGCGACGTGAAAGATGCGCTGGCGGACGTGCTGCGCGAGCGGAGCTGAATCGGTCTGGCGTGCCGCGACGTAACCCGGACTTGACCCGGACTTGACCCTCTTGCCTGTCGGCTCGTCGGCCGGGCCCGGCTCAATTGCTCTTGCACACCACCGCCGTCATCACCAGCGGCAGGACATCATGCACCGCCGCCGCGCTGCCGGCATCATGCAGATGCACCTTGACCGAATCGCTCGCGCCGAACACCACGACGCCGTACAACGACCCCGTCATGGCCTGGCCGCTGCCCTTGTGAAATAGCTGGTCGTTCTGGTCGTAGCCGAGCACCGCATAGACCCGGAAGCCGAAGGCGGTCAGCTCGCTGCCGCGCGTGGGGCGAAACGCGTTGACGGAGTTCGCTTCCACATGCATCGGTTCCGCTTCGATGAACTGGTCGCTTTGCAGCGAAGCAATAAAGCTATGCGCGTTGGAGCTGCAATCCAGTTGCGCGTCGAGTTCGTACGCCGCCGACGAGATCGTATAGAGGGTCGCGCCGATCGCGGCCAGCAGGCCCAGCGCGTTGGGAAAGCACAGTCTCATGGTCATGCAACCTCTATCCTGGCAGGTGTCCGGCATGCGGAGCCCGTTCCCAACGTAGGACCTTCGCCCCGCTCCTTCTGTACGGCAACCATCAGTGCAGATTACATAGGCTTTCAGGCACGCGATCAGGAGCACCCGCACCGGGCGCGTGCAGAGGCCCGCGCGCCTTGCGCATTCGGAAGCCTGCGCGCCGGGCAAGCTCAGAGGCCCGCGCGCCAGCCACGCTTCGCGCCTGAGCCGGACCGTTTCGCGCCACTGCTCGTCATTTTGTCGCAAACCGCTCGAACATGGCGGCAAGCCGGCTGAACATGTGCGGCATCGCAACCTTCGTTGATAGACAAGGAGCCCACCACCATGTTCAACGACATTTTCCGGCAGACGCCCGACTGGCTCTGGGGCTGGGACATGCCCGCCGCCATGCTCGACGGCATACTCCAGCACACCCCCGACTGGGTCTGGGGCGTACTCGCCGCGCTGCTCGCAACCGGGTTCAAGCAGACAGTACCGCGCCGCAGATCGTTGCGCAGCGCCACCGGCTTGCCCGTTGTGATGGCCATCCTGTCGCTTTACGGCCTCACGTCCGCATTTTCCGGTCAAGCGACGGCGCTCTTCACCTGGGCTGCCGGCGTGGCGGTCGTCCTGACCGGGTGTCAATCCTTGCGTGTGTGGGGCGAGGTGCGCTGGCTCGAAGCCGAGCGCAGCGTGCTGATGCCCGGTAGCTGGCTGCCGCTCGTCTTGATGCTCGGGGTGTTCTGCATCAAGTTCGGTGTCGGCGTAGCGCTGGCGACCAGTCCCGGGCTTGGCGCCGACACTGGGGTAGCCGCCCTTGCGGGCCTCGCCTACGGCGCGTTTAGCGGTGCCTTCCTGTCCCGCGCGCTGACGGTGTGGCGCGTGGTACGGCAGGCGACGTCGCGCGATGCCGCATATTGATCCGGCGCGCGGCACTCAGCCGGCTGGACTGGCGTGCAGAATGGCGCGGCCTTCCCCAGGCGCTCCCACAGGACCCGGGCGCCGAGCCGTTACAATCCGCTGCACGGACCGGAGCGCGCGGCCGGTGTCCGCACAACCTGCCCACCCTCGCCGCCATCCCTCGCCAAACCGCTTGACCCGCCTCCGAACCCGGACAGCCCCATGCCCTCGTACCGCATCATGTTCAACTGGCTTTGGCGTGAACTGAGGATCACGATTCTCATCGCACTGGCGAGCACTTTCCTGTTCACCCCGTTTTCGGATACGGCGATTCTTACCAATCTGATCTACTCGTGCACCGTTACGCTGTGTATTCAGGCGTTGATCGAAGCGGGCCGCTACGGCTTCTCGACGAAACCTGTCCGGCCAGGCGCCGCCAGCCCGGATACCCCGTCAGGCAACCCGGTAGCGCAGCGGCGCTGGCCCGGTTGGGCGTTGATGGCGCCGTGGGTGGCCATGTCCGCGGCGGTGGGTTATCTGGGCGGCCATGCGCTGGGCGACCTGCTGACCGGCACGCATCACCCGGCGCCCGGTTTCCTGCGCAATATGCAAACGCTGCTGCCGGCTCTCGCGCCCGCGTTTGCCGTCTCGATCGGCTTCACGTATTTTTTCTATGCCCGCGGCCGCCTCGCCGCGAGCGAAGCGCAGGCCCAGGCCGCGCGGCGCACCGCCGCCGAGAATCAGCTCAAGCTGCTGGTGTCGCAGCTTGAGCCGCATATGCTGTTCAATACGCTCGCCAACCTGCGCGTGCTGATCGGCCAGGATCCGCCGCGGGCCCAGGCCATGCTCGACCATCTGAACGGCTTCCTGCGCGCCACGCTCGACGCCTCGCGCTCGGACTCGCATGCGCTTTCCGCCGAGTTTGCGCGAATCGCCGATTACCTCGAGTTGATGCAGGTACGCATGGGGCCACGGCTGCGCGGCACACTCGATCTACCCGCCGATCTCAGCAGTTTGCCGGTGCCGCCGCTGCTGCTGCAGCCGCTGGTCGAAAATGCCGTCAAGCACGGCCTCGAACCGAGCGTGTCGGGGGGACAGATTGAAGTCAGCGCGCGGCGCGACGGCCACGGCCTCTGCCTGAGCGTGCGCGACACCGGCGTGGGCCTTGGCGCGGCGGCGCATGGCAGCCGCTTCGGCATGCAACAGGTGCGTGAACGGCTCGTGGCCCTGTACGGCGACGCAGCCTCCCTTGAACTGACCACGCCCGCTGACGGCCGCGGCGGTGCGCTCGCCGTTGTGCGCCTGCCCGTTGCTTGAGCGCCGGCCGCCTCTTTTTGGGTCTCCACTTATGTACGCCACAGCCCTGATCGCCGAAGACGAACCCTTGCTCGCCGCCAACCTGCAAGCCGAGCTGATCCGCCTGTGGCCCGAAATGCGTATTGTCGCGAGCGTTGGCGACGGTGCCTCGGCGCTGCAGCAGGGGCTTGCGCTGCAACCGGACCTGCTGTTCCTCGATATCCGCATGCCGGGCATGAGCGGCCTCGAAACCGCGCAGGCGCTGGCAGAAGACTGGCCCGACTCGGGCCGGCCCTTGCCGCTGCTCGTGTTCGTCACCGCCTACGATGAATATGCGCTGCAAGCGTTCGAACGCGCCGCGCTCGACTATGTCCTCAAGCCCGTGCAACCCGAGCGGCTCGCCAAAACCTGCGAGCGCCTGCAAGCGGCGTTGCAGGCGCGTGAGCAAACGCAGGCGGAGGAAGCGGCGCTGGCGCCGATGATCGATCAGTTGCGCGCACTGTTCGGCGCCGCGGCGCCTCGCGCAGCGAGCCTCGACCCTGCGGCCGCCACGGCGAAGGCCGCCGCCCCGTTGCGCATGATCCAGGCGAGCGCCGGCAACACGATCACAATGATTCCGGTCGGCGAGGTGTTGTACTTCGAGGCGGCGGACAAGTACGTGCGGGTCATGACGGCCGAGCGCGAACACCTGATTCGCACCTCGTTGCGCGACCTGCTGCTGCAACTCGACCCGCAGCAGTTCTGGCAGATCCATCGCGGCACGGTGGTGCGCGCCGACGCGATTGCCAGCGCCTCGCGCGACGAGTCGGGCAAGCTGACGCTCAACCTGCGTAGCCATCCGGCGAAACTGAGCGTGAGCCGCCTGTATGCCGATCAGTTCAAGGGCATGTAGTGCGGCTGCCGGGTACCGCCCGGCGTACCTGGTGCACCGGTCATGCCCGGAGTCCCCGTTTGCGCCAGGGTCCGATCACCCCTCGCTGTTCCAGCGCGCATCCGCGACGGTCAGCCTCTTCGGAATCAGCTTGAGGTCGCTGAACGTGTCGGCAATCTGCTGCTGGTAGGCGAGGGTCGCATCGGTGATCGGCTGCACGCCGTAGCCGGCGCGTCCGAGCGCGACTTCGAGCGTGGCGGTATCGAGACCGACGAGCGGCGACAACTGCGCGGCCACCGCAGGAATGTTGCCGCGCCCCCACGTGTCCACCTCGTTCAGTTCGTCGAGCAGCGTATGCAGCACTTGCGGCTGCGCTTCGGCGAACTTGCGGGTGGCGACGTAATACTGCGTGTTGCGCACGAGCCCTTCGCCATTGGTCAGCACGCGCGCATTTGCTTGACGCTCGATCGCGGCCAGATACGGATCCCAGATCACCCATGCGTCGACACTGCGCTGCACGAAGGCTGCGCGGGCGTCGGCCGGGGTCAGATAGACCGGCACGATGTCCGTGTAAGCGAGACCCGCGCGCTGCAATGCCTTGACCAGCAGGAAGTGCACGTTCGAGCCGCGATTGAGCGCGACTTTCTTGCCACGCAGGTCGGCCACCGTTTTGACCGGCGAATCCTGCTGCACCACCAGCGCCTCGCCCTTGGGCGCCGGCGGTTCGTTGGCGATATAGACAAAGTCGACGCCCGCGGCCTGCGCGAAGATGGGCGGCGTTTCGCCGACCGTGCCGACATCCACCGCGCCCGCATTCAGGCCTTCCAGCAGTTGCGGCCCGGCGGGAAATTCCAGCCACTGCACGCTGACACCTTGCGATGCAAGTCTCTTTTCGAGCGTGCCGTGTGCCTTCAGGACAACGAAGTTACCGTATTTCTGAAAGCCGATGCGTAGCGTTTTCGGATTGCCTTGCGCCAGCGCGGGCTGGCTCGCCAGCAACGCGCCGGCCCCTCCCGCCAGCGCGGCGCCGGTCCCGACGGCCAACGCCGCGGCTGCTTTCAGAAGCGAACGACGGCTGGCATCGGCCGGCTGTGCGTCGCGGTTGGTCTGTCCTGATGAAGCCATATGCGTCCTTTGCAAGTTCATGACGGCTCGATGCGCCGCAAGCGGGCGGCCCATCGCCGTCGCGACGTCTAGGATAAGGACGCGTCAGCGCGAGGCGAACCAATCAATGCGCATATGCAAAGCAGGTGGCGTGGGAAGGACGGCACGCGCGCCAGATGCGCCTCACTGCCCGTACATATCGAAGTCGAAATACTTCGCTTCGATCCGCTTGTAGGTGCCGTCGCGCAGCATTTCCGCGATGGCGCCGTTAAGCGCCTCGCGCAAGTCCGTATCGCTCTTGCGCACCCCGGCTGCGTCGCCGTCGCCCATGATTTTGCGGTCGTACACGGTGCCGCCCGCAAATGCAAAGCCCTGGCCACGCGGCGTGTCGAGGAAACCCAACTGGGCCTGCACCGCATCCACCAGAACGCCGTCCACCCGGCCGGTGGCCAGATCCGCATACGCCTGATCGTAGTTGGGGTAGGCCGTCAACTCGACGCCAAGCGGCGCCCACTTCTCACGCACGTAGGTCTCCTGCAAGGTCCCCTGCTCCACTGCGATTTTCTTGCCCGCCAGTCTGGCGCCGTCCGGCAGCAGGCTTGAACCCTTCGCGGTCACGAGCCGCACCTGGTTGCGGTACAGACGGTCGGTGAAGTCGATCTGCTCGCGGCGTTTCGCGGTGGCCGCCATCGACGACAGAATCACGTCGAACTTGCGTGCCTGCAAAGCGGGGATCAAGCCGTCGAAGCTCGACTGCACCCAGACGCATTTCGCCTTCAGTTTGGCGCAGAGGGCATTGCCGAGGTCCACGTCGAAGCCGACCACCGAGCCGTCCTTGGCGACGGATTCAAACGGCGGATAGGTGGCGTCGACGCCGAACCGGATCGTGGTCCATTCTTTCGCCGACGCCGCGCATGACAGCGCCATCAACACGACGGATGCAGCCAGTTTCCAGCTTCGTTTCATCACAGCACTCCGGGCAATGAGATCAATGGGACAACAGTTGCGGCGCGCTCTTGTGCCGATCTTCTGCATAAAGGCGCCCGCCTCGTTCAACTTGGAAATTCGCCGCGTTCCAACGGGTCGCCGGAGGGCATGGCGGTTGCGATCTCCGCGATGCTCACGGGGTTGATCGGCGCGCGGATGCGGTAGTAACCGACTTCTTCCGGCTGCCGCCCCTGCACCTCAGCCAGCAGTTCCGCTACGGTCGTGCCGCACCAGCGTCCCTGGCACGGTCCCATGCCGCAGCGCGAAAACGCCTTCATCTGGTTCGGGCCGGTGCAGCCGAGCCGGGCAATGCGCCGGATCTCGCCCGCGCTGACCTCTTCGCAGCGGCACACAATGACGTCGTCGCCCGGACGGCGCAGCGCCGTTTCGGGCGTGTACATGGCGTCGAGCAAGGGGCGGATGGCGAGATGACGGCGCGTGGACGAACGGGCTGCGCGCGCGGCGCGGTTGCGGGTTGCGGTATCGATACGTGCGAGCGCGGCGGCGATATCGAGCGCGGCCAGCTCACCCGCGCGTTCGGCGACCTTGGCGCCGCCGATGCCCGCGCCGTCGCCGGCAATCCATACACGCGGCACGCTGCTGCGGCCCCAGGAGTCGACTTGCGGACGCCAGCAGGCCTGCCTCGCGTCCCAGCGATGCGCGCAGCCTAGCGAACGCGCCGCATTGGTGCGCGGCACCACGCCCTGATGCAGCAATACCTGGCTGGCCGGAAAGGCATGCAGATGGGCGCCGACCCGAAACCGCAGCGCATAGGCGTGCGTCTCGCCGAGCACTTCGAGTTCTTGCGCGGCCCGGTAGACCTCGACGCCTGCGCGCCGCACCGTGTGCATCATGCGCATGCCCTTGAGCAGATAGTCGGGCGCCAGCAAGGCGCGCGGCAGATAGCGCAACGCGGCGCGGGATGCACCACGCGGCGTGGTGTCGACAACCGCGCGAATCGTGCGCCCCGCCCTCAGCAGTTGCGACGCGTAGAGCCAGAGCAGCGGCCCGCTGCCGGCCAGCACCGTATCCGCGCCGGGCGCGAGGCCGCCGGATTTCAGCAAGGTCTGTGCGGCGCCCACCCCCATCACCCCCGGCAAGGTCCAGCCAGGCACCGGCCACGGCCGCTCCTGCGCACCGGTGGCGAGCAGCACGGCTTGCGCGTGGACTTGCAGCGTGCCACCGTGGGCGCCGCGACAGGTCAGCATGGCGCTGGGCGTCGGCGCCGCTTCGATCTGCCAGACCAGCGTCTGTGCAAGGTACTGCGCGCCACTCGCGAGGAAGCTGGCAATCAGTCCCTGTCCGCTCGCGTATTCGGCGCCGAGTATGGCGGGATCTGCCAGTGGCGAGTCAGCCGCCGCGCGGTAAATCTGGCCGCCCGGTTGCACGGCCTCGTCGGCGACGATCACCGAAAGCCCCTGACGACGCGCCGTCAGCGCCGCCGCCATGCCGGCGGGCCCGGCGCCGACGATTAACAGGTCGCAGCGTAGTTCGCTCATGCCAGCCTCGCCTTGCCTTGCATCGCCCGCACCTGCATGCCCTCGCGGACCGGCGTCATGCAGCCCTGCACGTTCGGCACGCCGTCCACCTCGACGAGGCACTCGAAGCACACCCCCATCATGCAAAACGGCCCGCGCGGCGCGGCGCTTATCGCGGAGGTCCGGCACGCATCCCAGCCATTCGCAAGCAAGGCGGCGGCGACCGTGAAACTGTCCGGCACCTGAACCGTCCGGCCGTCGATCTCAATCGAACAGGTAGCGGCCGCCTTCAGCGGCAATAACTCAAACATGATGGCTCAGTGCAGAAGCATGGAAACGGGCTGTGGTGAAAGCGTCGAGCACAGCGGGACGCGGGCCGCCGGCCATCCACGGCGCCAGCAGGTCCGCATGGGCGGCCGCCAGCGTCACGCCGCTATGGCAAATGGCCATGAAAGCGCCGGGGTGCGCGGGCGATTCCTCGTACACCGGCAAGCCGTCCGGCGTCATGATGCGCAGCGCCCCCCAGGCGCGCACGATGCGCGCCTGGGCAAGCAGCGGAAACGCGGTCTGGGCGCGCCGTGCGATGTCGGACATGATGGCGCGGCTGGTGCCGTCGTCGAAACCGACGTTTTCCGCGGAGTCGCCCAGCATGACCGAGCCCTCGCGCGTTTGCCGCACCACGAGCGTGGGGTAGTCGAGAAACGGCGCGAGCTTTTCGGTGACCATGATCTGGCCACGCAATGGGGTGATCGGGGCGTCGAGACCGACCATCGGTCCAAGGCGCGCGTTGCCGAGACCCGCCGCCAGCACGATCCGCCCTGTCTCCAGCGTGGCGCGCCTCGTCACGACGGTGAAGCTGCCGCTATGGGGAATCACGTCGGTCACTTCATGCTGAGGCAGGTACACGCCGCCGAGCGCCTGAAACGCCTCATGCAGCGCCCGCAACGTGAACAACGGGTTCGCATGGCCGTCGTTGCGCGAGTACAGGGCGCCGGCGAGTCCGGCTGACGCAGCGGGAATGCGCCGGCGCAGCGCGGCCGTATCAAACACCTCGTAGTCGAGCCCGGCGTCGCGCTCATGCAGCGACTCGAGCAACCGCCGGCCGTCCTCCAGTTGCTGCGCGCCCTCGCATAACTCGAAGCCGCCCGGCCGGACAAAACACGGATTGACCCCGGTCTCGCGCAGCAATTGCGCCGCGAATGCGCCCCAGCGCCGCGACGAATCGAGCGACCACTGTGCGTAGGGCAGGCAGCGGCTGCCCTTGCCCTGTACCCAGACCAGCCCGAAATTGCCGCGGGCGGCGCGATACGCGGAGTCGTCGCCATCGCAGACCGCGACCCGTTGGCCGGTCCGCGCCAGGCCATAGGCGAGCGCCATGCCCACCAGTCCGCCGCCAGCCACGACCACATCGAAGCTCCGCGCCGCGCGGCGCGCCTGCTGTGCCTGTGTCTGGGCGCTCACCCGAGCCGCCAAGGCATCGATCCGATATTATGGGTGTCCGCCACGCGTCAAGTCCCCTATAGAAGGCAATGGGCTCAACTTTCGGGCTAGCGAAAGGACGCGTCAAATACCGTTTTTTCAGTTATCCATGCTGGAATGTTATGGCTTCTTCCGACCTCAAGATCCGCCAGGTCGAGGCGTTCCGCGCCTTGATGCAGCGCCATACCGTGACCCGCGCCGCCCAGACGCTGCACGTCTCGCAGCCCGCGGTGAGCCGCCTGCTGGCCGACTTCGAGGCCAGCGTCGGCTTTACGCTGTTCGAGCGGCAGCAGGGGCGGCTCGTGCCCACCGCCGAGGCACATGTCCTGCATGAAGAGGTCGAGCGTGCGTTTGTCGGCATGGACCGTATCGCCCAGGCCGCGCAGCAGATTCGCGCCATGCGCCGCGGCTCGTTGCGCATCGCGGGGTCGCCCGCGCTCGCGCTGGAATTGCTGCCGCGCGTGGTGACGGCTTTTGTCGCCGCGCACCCCGGCATCGACGTGACGCTGCTCACGCATAGTTCGACCACGGTTGTGGAGCTGGTCGCCTCGCAGCGCTGCGATGTCGGTTTTGCTGCGGAGGCAATCCCGCATCCCGCGGTGAAACTCGAACGCCTTACCGACGCGCCGATGCGCTGCATCGTGCCGCTCGGACACCGCCTCGCCACGCAACACGTGCTGCGGCCCGAAGATCTGTGCGGCGAAGCCTTCGTCTCGTTTCCGCGCTGGTTCGATGCACGCAACGTGATAGACCGGGTTTTCGTTGAGCACGGCGTCTCACGGCAACTGACTGTGGAGGCGCAACTGTCGCATACCATCGTCTCGCTGGTCGCCAATGGGGCGGGCGTCGCCCTGATCGATCCGGTGACCGCGGCGTTTGTCGATGGCCGTGTGGCCGTTAAGCCGTTTCTGCCTGAGTTGCCGGATGAGTGCTATCTGGCCAGCGCCGCCGCCCAGCCGCTGTCGACGCTGGCTCTGGCCTTTGTCGACAGCGCGCGAGCGGCTCTGCAGGCGTTGCTGGGGTGAGCGGCGTTGGGCGGCGGTAAGCTGCACGTGTCACCGAAGCACCGCTATCCGCCGCTCCCCACCTTAGGCCACGGCCGGGAAATCCAGCGTGGTGTCGTTCACGCGGTTCACCAGGTTCGTGAACGTGATGGACGCAATCGCCAGCGGGATTTCGATCACCTGCTGTTCGCTGTAGCCTGCGGCGCGAATCGCTTCGACATCGGCGGCGGGCACCGTGCCGCTCGTCGTCACAAGGGTCCGGACAAAGCGCACCAGCGCATCGCGCTTCGCATCGCCGCTTGCCGTGCCGGCACGCACCTGCTTCATTGTGTCCGCCGACAGGCCGGCGAACTTGCCCATCAACGTGTGGGCGGCAATACAGTAGTCACAACCCGCGACTTCGCTGACAGCCAGCTTGATCACTTCAATTTCGGCCTTGGCGAGACTGCCGCTTGCCAGCACCGCGTCGACGTTGCGCATCGCGCCCAGTGCGGCCGGGCTATGCGTGCCGACGGTGGCGTAGGCGTTCGGCACTTTGCCGGCAGCCTTCTTGATTTTGGCAAAGACTTCTGCGGCGGCGCCGGTAGCCGCTTCAGGGCTGATTGCGGTAAGACGGGACATGATTGACTCCTTGAGATGGGTTTGTCTGCAACTGCTAGCCATGTCGTATGGCATGAGAGTCAGTTTAGCGAGACGCGGCGAGTAAATTAATGCCACAATCTAGCAAAATTATGCCCAAACGTCTCGACCCCTATCCCGTCCAACTGGAACCCCGTTATGGATCTGCTGAGCCGATTACTCGCGTTGATGCCGGTTGCCGGCCGGCTCGACGTGCGCTGCCATTTCGGCGCGCCGTGGCGGATCGACGAACCGGCCGCAGAGACGCGCGAGATTCCCTATCACGTGCTGCTGCGTGGCGAAGCGGTCATTGAGGACGAGCACGGCGCGCCGTTGCGCATGACGGCGGGCGATATCGTGCTGTTTCCGGCCGGCACGCCGCACGTGCTGCACGATGGCAGCGGCGGCGCGGTGTTGGCGGCGAGCAGGCGCCAGGTAAATGGGTTGACTGTGGTGACCAATGAAGGCGCGAGCGAAGGCATAAGCGAAGGCGTAACCGGAGGCACGAGCGCGGCTGCCGATATCCTGTGTGGCCGGTTTCTGTTGCCTGCGGTGCCGCAGCGGCTGTTGCGCGACCATTTGCCGGGGCGCCTGCTCGTGCATAGCGTGGCGCCACGAGACGACGCGCAGACCGGGCCGCGCGACGATGAATTCGCCAGTAGCCGGCTTGCGCGGCTGATCCAGCTCATGCGCGAAGAGGCGCTTGAACAGGGGCCGGCGAGCGAGACCCTGGTGAACCATCTGTCAGGCGCCCTGTTCGCGCTGACGCTGCGTTTTGCGAGCCATGCCGACGAGCCGCCGCGCGGCCTGCTCGCCCTCGCGCAGCGCCCGCGCCTGCAACCGGCCCTTGCGGCGATGTTCGACGAACCCGCCCGGCCGTGGACCTTGCCCGAGCTGGCGGAGCTATGTCATATGTCGCGCGCCACGTTTGCGCGCCATTTCGACGAGGCGATCGGCCGCTCGGCCAGCGATGTCCTGACGGAAATCCGCATGGCGCTGGCCGGCCGCAAACTCGCGCAAACGAGCCTCGCGATTGCTGAAATCGGCGAGGCGGTCGGGTATCAGTCGGATGCGGCGTTTCAGCGGGTGTTCAAGCGGCAGGTTGGGATGACGCCGGCGCAGTGGCGCGCGCAGACGAAAGCAGGGGCGCTGCGCGAGCGTGCAACCTGAGCTTGCTGCATGAGCTTACAACCTGAGCTTGCTGCGTGAGCTTGCTGCGTGCAGCGTGCTGCATGAGCTTGCAACCTGAGCGCGCTACATGAGCTACCTAAGGGCGCCACCCAGGCATGCTGCCTGGGCGATAGGGACGCGAGCGCGTAACGGGTGGTTGCAGGGCTATCATGGACCCCGCGCGGCCGCCGCCGCTTGTGCCTCAGGTGCCACACCTCGCACACCCGCCCTGTCTCCAACGCCCCGAGTCTCGATGCAGATCGCCACCACGCCCAGCTCCACCCTGCCCCTGCGCAGCATCGCGCAGATGCTCGCCGCAATGTTCTGCTTCGCCGTGGTCGACGCGCTGGCCAAGTCCATCACGGCACACTACCCGGCCAACGAAATCACCTTCTTCCGCATGCTGTTCGGCCTCGGCCCAGCGCTGCTGCTCGCCGCGCGCGCCAGGCAAAGCCCCCGGATGCTGCGCACCCGCCACTGGCGCGCGCATCTCGAGCGCGCGGTCGCGCTAATGGCTTCGCTGGCGTTTTTCTTCGCCGGTCTGCGCTATGTGCCGCTCAGCGAAGCGGTGGCGCTGGCCTATACGGAAACCCTGTTCCTGATCGTCCTCTCGCCTCTGCTCCTGAAAGCGGCACTGCGCCGCCGCGACCTGCTCGCCGCCGTATTCGGCTTCATCGGCATCGTGCTGGTGGTGCGGCCCGCCGGCGCTTCGTCGAACCTCACAGGCGCCCTGTTGATCCTGCTGAGCGCCATCTTCGGCGCGCTTTCGGTGATCCAGATCAAGCGCATCGGCGCGAGCGAAAACGCCAGCCTGATCGTTCTGTATTCCACCCTGATCGGCACCGTGGTGATGGGTCTTTCATTGCTCTTCGCGTGGCGCACACCAAGCCTCGCGCACCTGGGCATCCTCGTCTTGCTGGGCGTGGCTGCCGGCACCGGGCAACTGCTGATGACTTCGGCATTCCGCCACGGCGAGGTCGGCGTGCTCGCGCCGTTCAACTACACGAGCATCGTTTGGGCCACCGTGTTCGGGTATGTGTTGTGGGGCGAGTCGGTCGGCATGCTGTCGCTGCTCGGCATCGTCCTGATTGTCGGCAGTTCGGTGGCTGTTGCCATCCGCCGCAAGGAGCCGGAGGCGCTAAACGTCTGAACCTTGGGCGCCGGCAGGCCTAGGTTGCCTCGATCGAGTGAGGCCAGGACCCGGCTGGAACCCGATTGCACAAAAACCTGTATGGATGTACAGTATCCGTAATCCTCTTTCCTGGGCGTCAATTGCGCGTCGGCCGCGCAGTGCGTGACCGTCATTGCCGCGAAGGCTGTGACGGTTCATGCGCGGGAACTGAGGCAAGTTGCCGTGCTGTTTAGCGCACCGGGCCCTGTCGGGCGAACCTACGGAGAAGACATGCTGCGATTCGTGAGCGCGGCCGCCCTGCTGCTGGCGGTCGCGTCAACCGCCGTGGCGGGCGAGCATTATGTGGAGATCTGGAACCCGCCAGAGGCTCGCATTGGCCAGCCGGTCGGCAAATGCAAACCCAGGACCGGCAAAACGGCGCTTCTCTCGCATGGCATGACCAAGGCAGCGCCGCGCCGTATCGCAGACCCGCTCGCGAAAGCGTCGGCAGGTAAGCACGCCGGCAACGATGCGTCGAAAAAAGCGACGAATCCGCGGTTTATCGACATTCCCCGGATCGTGACGCCGGAAGGCAATATCCTGCAGGTGAGTACCGGGCATATGCCTGTTTCCGTGCTTCGCTAACGGTCACAACCAGGGGCGCGCTGGGAATCACACGCCGTCGTTGCGGTCTGGGCCGCAACCGGCATAGCCTCTTATGCAGACAAGAAATGGAATCTGAAACCTACAAGGGCTATGCGATCTGGGGCCATGCCATCGTCCAGAACGACGGCTACGCCGCGAGCGGCACGATTACCCGCGGCAGCAAGCTGGTGGAAGGCTCCGGTGTGCTCGGCACCTTCGATAGCGAGGATGACGCCCGCCTCGCGGGCCTCGATTGGGCGCGCGCCTGGGTCGACAGTCACGGTTAATGCTGAAGACTCCGCTCACGCAATAGCGCTATTTTCAGCATCCGGCGCAACCGGTCCTCACAATCTCCGCGGGCGGACTAAGCGTGGCCTGAGATTACCTTGTCGGCTATGCGAACGTGAGCATCGGTAATGTGAAAGCCATGTTCCGCAATATCGTCAAGACACTCGCCCGGCTTCACGCCGGGCGTCGCTTGATCGCGATTCAGTTCGACCGATTTAAATGAAACCCAAGGGGCGAACATGGCAGGCAAATTCGCCCCGGCCTCATCCAGCGTGAAACCGAACACGCGACCCGGACCCCGGAAAATATGGACTAGCATTTCGTTCGCTCCAGCGGGACGTTTCGGGTGCTATCACCGGTCAAGCGGCATTTCCATGGCACGCTTCATCGCGGCAAGGCCTTGCTCGATCATCGCAGCAATAGCAGGCGCCATTTCATGAGGCAATAAATCGGCAATCCAGACGCCGCGTGTACGCCCATTTTCAGGGAATACCTGGAAGGAAGCGCTGTAATGTTTCATGGCGGTGCCAACCGTTGCCCACGCGATCCGGCGGGTTGTGTCATCGACATCAATGATCAGTTCACGTGCAACCATACCATTGCAGAAGGTGACGATGCGCGCCCCATCCTCCAGTTGCGTATCGGCGACGAAGCCCGGCACCAGACGTGTATGCAGTGCGCCGATATCGCGCACGGCATCCCAGACTTGCCCGGGCGGCGCGTCGATCAATATCTCACGATGAATGGTAGCCATGGCGATTGCGCCTCGCTGCCCCGGTCTGAAGCAGGATATTAATCTGCATGGAGAGTTTGAGTCACGTCCAGATCTGGTCAGAATTACAGCACGCTTTGAGGAGAAGCTGTTGCTGTACGCCAGGGACTGCTTTGTTGCGATTAACGCCGCACGAGCGCGAAGCCGTCGTGACGCGAATACCCCATGTAATTGTCGATCAGCAGCAACAGGTCGGCTTCGTCCGGCTGGGTGCCCCAACGGCTATGCCCCGAACTCGATGCAATCGCGAACCATGAATGCGGTGGGAACCATTCTGCATGCACGGCTCGCTCACCGATAATGCGCAGACGTCCCGTATCGCACAGATATTCGGCGCGCACGGTTTCTCCATCCACTACCTTGCTGGCCGTAATAGGCGCGGACTCGAACATGATGTCCTCCCGTTCGTGGATTGCTTCCTTTCCAGTGCGTGACAGTCCTCCAGCCCGACGCGACAGGTCCATATTCCACACGCTGCGCAAACCGGCCAGGGCGCGACCTGGCCACCCCGCATGCGCTGCTCACCCGGCTGATTGAGGCAAGTTTTATGCCGATCTGGTCAACTGACCGCCTGACGGTCTTTTGACCAAATATCAGATTTAACGCTTGCATGCTCGTGTGCGTTGTGCGCCCCAAGGTGCGCAAGATCGAGCACGGCAGCACCGCTTCGGTGCGCAACGCAAGGCTCGCAGCGTGGAACATGGCTGACTCCTCATGCGCCGTAGCAACGACGGCTTGCCGAATAAAGCAGAGTCCCTCTGCATCAGGAACGCCACTTCGGTTTCCGGAACACATCGCTGCAATTTGATTCGTTATCCATATCAATTGAGTAAGGCGCGAAAACGGCAACAACTCATCTGACGATATACCCTCCCTCGCGTTGGATGACAGGCTACGTGAGAGATCACGACGGCTGGATGACACGCTGTGATTAACCGGCAATGCCCCGCCGCCGCTGGAGACGCAACAAAGAACCCACATTGCGATGTCGGCCAAATCGAACTAGACGAAGCTGAATTGAGCTAGACAAGGGACAGTGCGATGAAGAACGACGCCTGATGAACATGATCGGCGTGCCGGCATCAGCGAGGCCAATGTCCCGGTGAGCGCGATCCTTGCATGAGGTGGCAGCCGCCACCCTTTAACCGTCGCACAGGTACAAGTGCATCAGAACCGAGCGCACTTTAACCCGCTGTGGACAGCACCCTCTGGCAATTCGTTGAACTGCGCCGTCAATTCCCCTCGTTTCGCCGGATCGTTTTCATGGGTTCCTCTTTACACTGGTTTCCATGGGCGCGACGGACCATCCCGCCCATACGCGGTCTTCCCCCCGCGTTGTTTTGACCGTACCTGCAGGGCAGTTTCAGAAGTGGCAGTAGAGAACCGCAGTAGTGGTGAACGGCAGTAGTGGAAAACCGCAGTAGCAACACGCCGCTGTATTGGCACGCATCACGCAGCACGCAAGACGGCAGTCAGCAACAGGCAACACCTGGTAAGAACGCGCAGTAGGCAGCAGGCGTAAAGCAGCACCATGTATCGACCACGCAGCAAGCCGTACCAGTAGTCCTCACGCAGTAGCAGTAAATGCATCACCAAAACGCTTCTCGCATCACATGCAACAAAAGTAACAGGGGTTTGCAGCAAAGTAGAGGTAAAGGACCACGTTTTAAGCAGCAGTTCGTTTCAACAGCGTTGTTGCGATGGGAACAGGTCGGCATGCATCCACGCGCCTGTGCGACTCTTCCATCCTGTCGAGCCCTGTCCCCAACGGGACAGGGCTTTTTTTTCGGCAACCGGCCGCCGGACTCGCGATCGTAATGATCCCGTTCACCTCACGCTTGCGATTTAAGCTTGCTTTAATTGTCGCTTGCCATGATGGTGACAAGACGCACACTCATGGTTGCTTACTACCCCGCCGGTGCACTCCCTGCAGAAAGCTCCGGCGGCGGGTCGAGCGTTACAGAACGAGGTCAAACCGTCATGCCCAATAAGTCGCACAGCCGCAAACGCAACCAGCCGGCCATGTCGCCGCTGCTGCGCGCCCTCACTTTCAGCCGCGCGGCGCACGAGCCGGTCACGCAGGCGATGCTCCTGCAGTGCTATACCGCCCTCGATGCGTTCCGGCGCGGCCATGGCTCACGGGATCTGTTCATGACCCTTGGCCGGCACTTTCTGGTCTCCGAGGAACTGTGCCGTCTCGGACTTGAGCCGGAAGGTCTGGTGTATGTCGAAGGGGCGCACGCCGCGATGGTTCAGCTCGACGCCGCCGAGCATCGGCAGGACCACTGGAGCCTGAGCGATGACGCGTATCCGCACCTGTGCGCGGCGCTTTCGGTCCTGGATGCCCAACTGTCGGCGGCCTCGCTCGAAACGATCGCGCGGGCCGAGGCGCGCATGGTCGAAGGTCTGCTCAGGGCGGGACAAAATCACGCGCTCGCTGCAGCGCCGGCTGCGCTCTGCTAGACACGCACCGTGGCGCGGCCGGGCCGCGCCACCCGAGCGTTGGCCCTGCCTGCTCAGAACTGGTAATTGATCGAGAGATCCAGCACGCCGTTGGACGAACGCTGTGTAATCGGGCTGCGCGCCGCGCTACCCACAAGCTGTTCGAGCGCGAAGTCGCAGGACGCAAACCAGTGCTTCTGGAAAAACCAGATCGCGCTGACGCCAAAGCCCGCCGACTTAAGGCCGGCACTCGCGTGATAGTACGAGTAGCTGGAGTCGGCAGCCTGGGCCTCGCTGACGCCGAACCAGCTGTTCATGTACTTCGAATCCGCAAACGTCAGGCTCGGCCCGGCGAACCAGAAGAATGTCTTCGAGCTGCCCGGCAAAGGCATATATGCGCCCAGATCGCCAATCCAGCCGTTCGAGCCGCCGAAGCTGCGCCGGATATCGGCACGCAAGACCATCGGGAAGCTCTTCGAGATGACGTAATCAGCGGCCAGCTTGAGCTCAGGCGCCGGGTTGATGTTGCCTAGGCCGTGCAGATGCTCGTCGTCGTCCTGGCCGCGCCGGCCCAGATCGTAGGCAGCGGCAATGCTGATCCGCCAGTTAGGACCCTGCAGCACGTTGGCGCCAAAGCCCTCCCCCGTTGAAACGAAATAAAGGTCGCTATAGCGGATGTCGACGCTTGGGCCGCCCTCGAAGTGATAACGGTCTGCACCGTCATAGCGCGGCTGAAAGGCTGCTGCAGCACCCACCGCGATTTGCCAGGTGGGAATCTGCGGCTCCATCAGCTTCTCCAGCGGAACCCCTGCGGAATACTGCCACTCCTGCAGCGGCGCTGGCGTTTGAGCCCTGGCTGGGGCAGGCATGACAGCCAGGCCCGCAAGAGCGGCGACGGCCAGCCAGGGCGTACGCGCTGCCGCCGGATGGTTGGGGCTTGGGACCGCCCGCGTTGTACGTCTGTTCGACACCAATCCTCCGATCGCGCTGAGCGCGAATGAATTGACTGCCCGCGTTCCGAATTCCCCGGCGTGACTGTAATGGCTGCCACGCTGACCTGCCTCGCCATGTAATTTTTTCAGCGGTCAGCACAGACCATCGAGCCGCTGGCTGCAAGTGTAGCCACTGCTGGCAAAACGCACCCGCGAGGCTGGCTTCACGGTCGATGCGGCGCCGTTCCGCCCGGTTTGACGGTTGCAATATCCGGGCCTGATCGCTAAAGCGCTGCAAGGTGGAATCAGAGGCGGAATCGGAGGCGGAAGCAGAGGCGAGAACAGATGCACTCAGGCACGCAACGTTTTCGTCAGTTGCTCACGCAGGAACGCGGTGAACGCCTGGATCGTGCTGGAGCTTTGCCGGTGCAGTGGATAGACCGCATAAAGCGCCGCCGGCCGGGGCAAAAACGGCTCCAGCACGCTGACGAGTTCGCCGCTCCCGAGCGCCGCCGCGACGATGAAATCCGGCAGGCGGGCAATCCCCAGCCCAGCGATGGCGGCGTCACGGATCAACTCACCGTTGTTCGCCCGCAGCGGCCCGCGCACTTCGACCGCCTTGTGCGCGCCGTCCACCACGAACTCCCAGCTCGCCGGGCCACCATGTCCGTACGCGAGGCACGCGTGCCCCTCCAGATCGCCAGGCTCCGCGGGCGTGCCGCGCCGGCGCAGATACTGCGGGCTGCAACAGGCCACCATCCGCACTTCGGCGAGCTTTTGCGCGATCAGCGTGGAGTCGGCCAGCGTGCCGATGCGAATCGCCATGTCGAAACCTTCGCCGACCACATCGACGGTGCGGTCGCTCAGCTCCATATCGAAGCGCACGTCGGTGTGCTTCCTGAGGAACATGGCCACCAGCGGTGACAGATGCACCATGCCGAACGACATCGGCGCACTCAGGCGCAGCAGCCCATGCGGCGCCCCGCGCCGCAGCGACATGGCCTGTTCCGCTTCCTCCACCTCGCCAAGAATGCGCCGCGCCCGCTCGTAAAACTCCTGGCCGAGTTCGGTGACGGCGAGCTTGCGCGTGTTGCGGATCAGAAGCCGCACACCGAGCGCCTCTTCGAGCGCCATGACGCGCCGGCTGACGAACTGCTTCGACAGCGCCAGCCGGTTGGCCGCGGCGGTGAAATTGCGCGCATCCACGGTGGCGACGAAGATCCGCATGTCTTCGAGTTGCATCGCCTTACTCCTGTTGCCTTGCTCCTGACCACTTAGCCTGATTGCTGCCCGAACATTGTCTACCTGAATGCGACAGTGTTTCCGATTCAGGCATGATTATAAGCACATTGATTGACGTACACTGCTGTTCATGGATCACGGACGACAACCTTCGCCGGATCGCACAGTCAAGGAGAAAGAACATGCTCGACATCAGACACGCCAATCAACGCGGCCGCGCGGAGCACGGCTGGCTCAGCTCGCGTCATACGTTTTCCTTCGCCAACTACCACGACCCGAAGCAGAACGGCTTTTCCGACCTACTGGTGATCAACGACGACCGCGTCGCACCGGCTCAAGGTTTCGGCAAGCATCCACACCGCGATATGGAAATCTTTTCGTACGTGCTGGAAGGCGCGCTGGAACACAAGGACACCATGGGCACCGGTTCGGTGATCGTGCCTGGCGACATCCAGTTGATGAGCGCGGGCACTGGCGTCGCCCACAGCGAATACAACCATTCGCACAGCGACCCCGTGCACTTCCTGCAGATCTGGATTGCACCGGCGCTCAAAGGCACGCCGCCGCGCTACCAGCAAAGCCATTTCGGCGCGGCGGAAAAACGCGGTGCGCTGCGGCTTGTCATTTCGCCGGACGGCGCCCATGAGTCGCTGATGGTGCAACAGGACACGCGTGTCTACGCGGGCCTGTTCGACGGCGACGAGAGCGCCCGCCTGGAACTGGCCGCTGACCGCTATGCGTATGTCCACGTGGCGCGCGGCAGCGTTACCGTGAACGGCGTTGCGCTCGGAGAAGGCGACGGCGCGCGGGTGCGCAACGAACAGGTCTTGACGTTCACGCAGGGGCACGACGCCGAAGTGCTGGTGTTCGACCTGCGCAACATCGAGATGTCGGAGCTTTGGTCTTAATGGAAGAAATCGGGCGCGAGGAAACGCGCCCCCAGCACGGGCCCGTGCCGCAAGTCACGACAAGGCCGCCCTTGCTTTCCCCCTTCACGCAGCACGCCGAACAAGCGAATTGCCCCGCATATTGCCTGTTGTTCGAACCATCGCCCGATAAATGGCGCAACTACGATTCAAGCGTGGTTCACAGGAATCCACGCTCATTCGCCAGCTTCGCGCGAGCAAGCGATCCAGCGCACCAAGATGCGACTTGCCCGATGCGGAATAACAGTCTGCTTGCCGCTTCACCAGGGGACGGCCATGGATATCGTCAAAATTGCCCGGACAGCAGGGTTACAGATCCTGCTCGATGCCCGCATTGGCCGGGAAACCTATCATAGCGTCAGCGGCTCGCTCTCTTCGTTGCAGCGTTTTGCCGACGCCGTTTGCGCGGCGGTGGCCGACGAAACCCCCGTGCGCCACGATCACGCGGAGCACGGCGAAGCCTGAGCGCGCGCCGCTGCGTGCTACACAGCGGCTGCCTTGACCTCATGCCCCGCGCGATGCGCGCCGGGCACCGAATCCGCCTGAATCAGAATGCAGAACGGTGCGTCCTCCTGAGCCTCGAACTGCCGCACCTGAGCCACCTGATGGCTCGACACAACGCTGTTCTTGGTCAGCAGTAGCACGCCTCGCGCGGTGCGCAGGTCGTCGGCAAGCCGCATGCCCTGCTCCAGTTGCGAGCCGTTGATCTCCAGCACCTGCGCCGCGCCGCCGAGACCGGCCGGATTCCTCACCAGTTCCACGAAACGGTCGACCACCTCCGGGTCGTAGCGCGTGCCGGCTTGCGATTTGAGCATCGTGAGCGCCTGCTCGGTCGACACCGGCTGGCGGACAATACCGCCGCGGCGCAGCCCTTCGAAGTCGCGCGCCACCGCCAGAATCCGCGCACCCAATGGGATCTCGGCACCCTCGAGGTTATCGGGCGTGCCGCGGCCGTTGAAGCGTTCGTACTGATGGCGGATCAGGTAGGCCACACGATCCAGTTGATGCACCGGCGTCAGCACCATTTGCGCGCGCAGCGGGTGCTGGTAGTAAAGCTGACTTTCCTCCGCTGTGAGCCGGTCAAGCGATTTATGCAGCAGTTCGTCGGGCAGCGAGAGCTTGCCGATGCCGTGCAGCAGCCCCGCGAAGAACAACTCCTGCGCCTGCGCCGGGCTCATGTCGAAGGCGAACGCCAGATGCCTTGCCGCTTCGCCAACCCGCAACGACTCGCCGCCCAACAGGCCACAGCGCAGCTCTATCATGCTCGCGCAGACCTGCACCATGGCCGCAAAATTGTTCTTCAGATCCTTTTGCGCATCTTCGAGGAACATCAAGGTCTGACCGATCTCCTCGGTGCGCGCCAGCACTTGTGCTTCGAGGTTGGCGTTGAAACGGCGCAATTCCTCGTTTTGCTGCTGCGCAAGCCCGACCAGCCGCTCGGTCTCCTTGAGTAGCTGGCGTTTTTCAAGCGCCTGTTCGAGCGTCAGCAGCAGATCGTGGTCGTCCCAAGGCTTGGTGAGGCAACGGTAGATCCCACCCTCCTTGACCGTGCCGACCACCGGATCGAGCTCGGCATGGTCGGTCAGGAGAATGCGTACGGTCTGCGGATAGATTGCTCGCGCCTGTGCCAGGAATTGCGCGCCGTCCATATTGGGCATGCGCATGTCGGAGACGATCAGGTCGACTTCCGTGGCGGCGAGTATCTCGAGTGCGGCGGCGCCGCTTTCTGCGCACAGCACTTCGTAGCGCGCTGAACGCAGGACGTGCTTGAGCGCCGAGAGAATGCTCGGCTCGTCGTCGACGAGCAGGACGATGGGGGAAGGAGCGGCGGGCTCGGCCGGAATTATCCCGGTGGAGGGTCCGGCGGGCTCGCCGGGAGAGGCTGCCGCAGCCGGCGGCGGTGCCTCGGACGCCTGATCCAGGGTGAGGTTGGTTGCCTGCAGTCCCGACTCGGTCATGATGCAGCCCTCCTGATCGTTCTAACAATGCTGCCGATCTCTCCCTGTGTTTACGGCCTGATTGCGATTTGCTTTAACCCGCTTCCCGGTGCGCAGGAAAATATGCCGGTTGGGCAATAGCCTGTATTAGCCTAGACCCGACGTGACTGGCACTCGGGCGTTCGCGGGGTCGATTGAGTACGAGCTACATCAGGCAATTGACGGGACGGGGGCGCCGTATGCGTATGATTGTCACCGAGCGGCAAGTTGCAAATATCTCGCGTGCGGACTATTCGATCGAACGCCTGCGCACGGCAGCGTTCATTGCGAATTTGCGGGCAACCATCTCATGTTCGCTTCACTTGCTTGCGCCCCCGGACCGCCGGTGAACGTATGAACGAAATACGACCGCCATCCGCACTGTTTCCGCCGGCAGTGAGTTTTAAGGGTGATGGCTACGCCCCCTGGACAAGTTGCCTGATCTCATCAAACACTTCTTCTGCCAGCGCCGCAGGAACGCCCCAATAATCAAAGATACCGCCATCTGCGTAATTCTGTCCGCACGTCACAAATACGCCTGTACCAAATCGTTTCTTGAGATGCGTGGCTAGCCAGCCGACGAAACCGCTGTTGTCTGCACCTGCAGGAAAATGGAACCGAAAGATGCCGAATTGTTCTTTCTCCACACCACGGCTCGGAACAAGCTGACTCCAGACGTTGTCGTCTCGCACAAGGGCAAGCGCATCGGAACTCACAGCCTTGGGAAATTGATCCAGCGGAAATTCAACGAACGTATATGCGTCAGGGTATATCAGCAATCGCGCCTCTGTGATTACTCGTCGGAGACGATGTTCCGTTTGCTCGACAGTTTCATGTGAAATATCAACCATGGTTGCTTCGGGAATGAGTTGGTAAGTGGTCAAATCATCGGCACACGCGCGGACGACATTGATCTTACCAGTGATGCAAAGCAATCACAGTCGCAGGGTGCAGGCCATTCCATTTCTCTTTTCTACGCATTCCAGAAGATATGCCGCCGGAGCCCGACACCACACGGTTGCCTCTTAAAAACCTATCTATTAGGCAGATTTATCCCTAAAAGATACTGGTCTAGTGGTTAGCTCGGCAAACTCGATCGCCCTTCTTTAGCCCCGCGCCACCGCAAACTCCGCCAGCACCCGCTCGCGAATCGCAGGCTTGATATTGGACTGCTCCATATTGCCGCCATAATGCGCCACCACGCGTGGGTTCATTACGCGGAACCACAGAGGCGGCACATACGCGAACATGATCATCGTCGCGTAGCCCGACGGCAGTTGCGGCGCCCCGTCGAAGTGGCGCAGGGCCTGATACGAGCGGGTCGGATTGGCATGATGATCGGCATGGCGCTGCAACTGGTACAGAAACAGGTTCGTCACGACGCGATTGCTATTCCACGAATGCTCAGGGCGGCAGCGTTCGTAGCGGCCGCTCGGCAACCGCTTGCGGCCTAGCCCGTAGTGCTCCAGATAGTTGACCACTTCGAGCAGCGACGCACCGTATGCGGCCTGAATCAGCAGAAACGGCACCACCACCTTGCCGAACGACACAATCATCGCACCCCACAGCACAGCGGTCATCGCCCAGGAATGCAGCACCTCGTTGCGCCACGTCCACGGCGACTGACCGTTGCGCGCCAGCCGTTCCTTCTCCAGCCGCCACGCCGACGCAATGCTGCCGAACACGGTGCGCGGCAAGAATGCCCAGAACGATTCACCGTAGCGGGCGCTGGCCGGATCAGGTGGCGTGGCCACCCGCACATGGTGCCCGCGGTTGTGCTCGACAAAGAAGTGCCCATAGGCAACAGGCGCCAGCGTGAGCTTGGCGAGCCAGCGCTCGAAGCGGTCGGTCTTGTGTCCGAGCTCGTGAGCGGTATTGATCGAGACGCCGGTGGCCGCGCCCAGCGATAGCGCAAAGCCCAGATAGTCGTACCAGGCAAGCGCATGCGTTCCGACGATCCAGAGCGCGCCAAAGAACGACACGTATTCGATCAGCGTCGCGAGGTAGACGATACGCCGGTAATAGCGCTCCCGTTCGAGCACGGTGACGACTTCCTCGGGCGGATTGCTCGGGTCGTCGCCGATCACGTAGTCGAGAACCGGGATGATGCCGAACACGAAGATCGGGCCGAACCACCAGAAGATATGCCAGCCGGTGTGCAACGCGAGATTGGCCGCGTGCAAGGGCAAAGTAATCGTCAGCGCTCCGAGCAGCCACAGGTAGCGCTTGCTGTCGACCCAGCGCGCAGGCGCCGCTTGCGTAGATGCCATTGTCTCCCTCCTTGTTGTAGGGTGCCCGTCGTCCGCATACGTTGAGGCGCTTGCGGCGAAAGGTCTGGTCGGGCTTTCAGATTTATATGGCCTGACGAGTCGCTTCACCAAACAATCAATCCAGGCATCGGACTCCAAACAAAGTGGTGGCGGCCGCGTGAGCGGTGGCGTGGGTCAAGCGTGTGAATAAAACGCGCGCAAGATACGCCGGTGCAAGCTGGCAAGGCCTTCGCTGGGCAGTACGGCAGCACAAAACAATAGAGCCCGCACTCAGGCGGGCTCTATTGCAATGCAGCAGTCAACACAGGCCAGGCACCGGGCGGCGGGCGCTCAGACACGCCCGCCGGGTGCGAAGAACGCTTAGCCTTCCACGAGCGCGGCGTCTTCCTCGACTGCCACCTCATCGTCCGCGCTATTGCGGATCAGATGATCGAACGCGGACAGCGAAGCCTTCGCGCCCTCGCCCACGGCAATGACGATCTGCTTGTACGGCACCGTGGTCACGTCGCCGGCCGCGAACACGCCCGGCACGGAGGTCGCGCCGCGGGCATCGACGACGATCTCGCCATGCTTCGACAGTTCGACCGTGCCCTTCAGCCATTCGGTGTTCGGCACCAGACCGATCTGCACGAACACGCCTTCCAGTTCGATCTGCTTCGTTTCGCCCGAGCGCAGGTCCTTATAGACAAGCCCGTTGACCTTCTTGCCGTCGCCGGTGATCTCGCTGGTCTGCGCCTGGGTCACGATGGTCACGTTGGCGAGGCTGCGCAGCTTGCGTTGCAGCACTTCGTCAGCGCGCAGTTGCGCGCCGAACTCCAGCAGCGTGACTTCGCGGACGATGCCGGCCAGATCGATCGCCGCTTCGACGCCCGAGTTGCCGCCGCCGATCACCGCCACACGCTTGCCCTTGAACAGCGGGCCATCGCAGTGCGGGCAGTAGGCCACGCCGTGGTTACGGTACTCGCGCTCGCCCGGCACGTTGATTTCGCGCCAGCGGGCACCGGTGGCAAGCACGATCGTCTTCGCCTTCAGCACCGCGCCGTTCGCGAGGCGCACTTCGTTGATACGGCCGGGAACCAGCGCTTCGGCGCGCTGCACGTCCATGATGTCCACTTCATAGCTCTTCACGTGCTGCTCGAGCGCCGTGGCGAACTTCGGTCCTTCGGTCTCCTGAACGGAGACGAAATTTTCAATCGCGAGGGTGTCGAGCACCTGGCCGCCGAAGCGTTCCGCAACCACGCCCGTCTTGATGCCCTTGCGCGCCGAGTAAATCGCCGCCGCTGCACCCGCAGGGCCGCCGCCGACGATCAACACGTCGAACACCGGCTTTTTCGCCAGTTCCTTGGCAGCACGGGCACCTGCGCCGGTGTCGAGCTTGGCGAGAATTTCCTTCACGCCGCTGCGGCCCTGGCCGAACACTTCGCCGTTCAGGAACATGGTCGGCACCGCCATGATCTGGCGCGCTTCGACTTCGTTCTGGAATACCGCGCCGTCAATCGCCACGTGGCGGATGCGCGGGTTGATCAGGGCCATCACGTTCAGCGCCTGCACGACTTCCGGGCAGTTCTGGCATGACAGCGAGAAATAGGTTTCAAACTGATAGTCGCCGTCGAGTTCGCGGATCTGTTCGATCACGGCGTCGTCGAGTTTGACGGGGTGGCCGCCGACCTGCAGCAGCGCGAGGACGAGCGAGGTAAATTCATGTCCCATCGGGATGCCGGCGAAGCGGATGCCGCTTTCCTTGCCGGGTTCGCCGATCGAGAACGAGGGCTTGCGCTCCTGGTCGCCACGCCGCTCGACCACGGTGACGCGCTCCGAAAGCGACGCGATGTCGTCGAGCAGCGCCTGCAGTTCCTGCGATTTGGCGCTATCGTCGAGCGAGGCGACGATCTCGATCGGCCGGCTTACCTTTTCCAGGTACGATTTCAACTGAGTCTTGAGATTGGCGTCCAGCATGGCTATTCGAATTCCGTGACGAGAGGTTGGGCTCCAGGCGCCACACATGGCGTGGCGGGGAGCCGTGCGGCCCGCTTGCGCCAGAAACTGCCTGGGCGCGAAGCGGTCCACACGGAGACACGCCAGCGAGTGGCGCGTGATGCAATGAATCTGAACTAGCGGTGAAGCAGCAGCGAACTAGGCTGAGCGCTTAGATCTTGCCGATCAGGTCGAGCGACGGGGTCAGCGTTTCTGCGCCCGGCGTCCACTTGGCGGGGCAAACTTCACCCGGGTGAGCCGCGATGTATTGCGCTGCCTGCACCTTGCGCAGCAGTTCGCCGGCGTCACGGCCAATGCCGTTGTCGTGGATTTCGCACAGCTTGATTTCGCCTTCCGGGTTGACCACGAAGGTGCCGCGCAGCGCGAGGCCTTCTTCTTCGATCAGCACGTCGAAGTTGCGCGAGATAGCAAGCGTCGGATCGGCAATCATCGGATACTGGATCTTCTGGATCGTGTCCGAGGTGTCGTGCCACGCCTTGTGCGTGAAATGCGTATCGGTCGACACGCTGTAGATTTCAACGCCAATCTTCTTGAATTCGGCGTAACGGTCGGCCAGGTCACCCAACTCGGTCGGGCACACAAACGTGAAGTCCGCCGGGTAGAACACGAAAACAGACCACTTGCCCTTGAGGCTTTCTTCGGTGACGGTCTTGAAGTCGCCGTTGTGGTAAGCGGTTGCCTTGAAAGGTTTGACTTGGCTGTTGATGATCGGCATTTGCTGCGTCCTCTTTGGTACGTGGTTGAGAAAGTGAGTAGAGTATGTCTAGAAACGCTTAATAGAAAAAGTTGATTGTTTAAATCGCAGTGATTGGGATTTGCTATTCTACCTCAGAGACAGCAGGAAAAGCATGAAACGTAGACAACATCCGCACGAACGGCAGCGTGTCCGTGCCGACGCCCCCGTCCCAGCCTGGCCTCCCGGGGGGATGCAATGAGCGGCGCACCAACACGTCCAGGCTTCATTGGCTGGCTGCCGTACATCGTCGCGGCGACCTTTTTCATGGAGTACCTCGACACCACGGTGATCGCCACGGCCTTGCCGCAAATGGCGCGCTCCTTCGGCGTGGGGCCGAATAGCCTCAGCCTCGGCATGACCGCCTATATGCTGGCGCTGGCAATTTTCATTCCGGTCAGCGGCTGGGTGGCCGATCGCTGCGGCTCGCGCACGGTGTTCTTCAGCGCCATTGCCGTGTTCACGCTGGCTTCGGTGTTGTGCGGGATGTCGCAAAACGTCGCCGAATTCACCGCCGCGCGTCTGCTGCAGGGCATGGGCGGGGCCATGATGGTGCCGGTCGGCCGGCTCATCGTGGTGCGCAGCACCGAAAAGAGCCATCTGATGCAGGCGATTTCCACCATCACGTGGCCGGCGATTGTGGCGCCGGTGGTCGGACCGCCGGTGGGCGGCTTTATTACCACCTACGCCAACTGGCGCTGGATCTTCCTGCTGAACGTGCCGTTCGGCATCGCGGTCATGGCGGCGGTCGTCGCGCTGGTGCCGAACCTGCGCGGCAGCGAACGCCGGCCGCTCGATGTCGTCGGCCTGCTGCTGAGCGGCGCCACCCTCACTTCGGTCCTGTACGGCGCGGAACTCGCCAGCCAGCCCGGCGAAAACCCGTGGATCGCCGGCGCCTTCGTGGCGGCGGGTCTGGTGCTCGGCTTTATCGCGTTCCGCCATGCGCAACGCCATCCGCACCCGCTGATCGACGTCTCGACGCTGAAAATCCCCACTTTCTCGGTGACGGTGGTGACAGGCTCGTTCACGCGCATCGGAATTGGCGCCGTGCCTTATCTAATGCCGCTGCTGTTCCAGATCGGCTTCGGGCTGTCGGCCTTCAAGTCAGGGCTGTTGTTGCTGGCGAGCGCGCTCGGCAACCTGGGCATGAAGGCGCTGACCACGCGCATCCTGCAGCGTTATGGCTTCCGGCTGGTGTCGATCGTGGATGTGGCGGTGGCGGGCGTGTTTACGATCGCCTGCGGCCTGCTGACGCCCGAGTCGCCGCTGGCGTGGGTGCTGCTTGTGGTGTTCGTGTACGGCGTGGCGCGTTCGATGCAGTTCTCGACGCTCGCCACCCTTGCCTATGCCGACGTGGCCCAGCCGCAGATGAGCGCGGCCAGCACGCTGTGGAGCGCGGCGGCGCAGATGACAATTGGCCTCGGCATTGCCTTCGGCGCCGTGGCGTTGCGCGGCGCGGCCGTCTTCAACGGCGAGACCTCGGGCCACGTCTTCACGCTGGACGACTTCCGCATCGCCTTCCTCTGCGCCGGGCTGCTCACGCTGGTGTCGATCTGGGGCTACTGGCAAATGGCACACGACGCCGGCCGAAGCGTCGGCGGCGGCTCGCGGCGCGAGGATGCGTCGCGATCGTGAGCAGGTGATTACGCCGGCGCGCCGCGCACGGCGACGCGGTGTGTCGGGCAACCCGGCGTCGCCTCGGCCAATATGCAGTGCGCGGCGCCACCCTCGCCCTGCTCGGGATTGAAATAGTCCCGTTGCGGCATGGGGTCGGCGGGCACCGCGCGGGTTTGCACGCTAAATCCGCTTTCCCGGTCGCCACGCAACTCGGGAACCGCCTGCAACAGGCGCTGGGTGTAGGGATGGCGCGGCGTGTCGAAGACCTCATCCCGGCTGCCCGTTTCGATCACATGGCCGCGCAGCATCACGACCACCTGATCGGCAATCTGCTCCACCACGCCAAGATCGTGCGAAATCAGCAGGCAGGCAAACCCATAGCGGGCCTGCAACGCCACCAGCATGTCGAGCACCTGCTTTTGCACGGTCACGTCGAGCGCCGACACCGGCTCATCGGCGATGATCACCGCCGGGCGGCTGGCGAGTGCCCGCGCAATCGCGACCCGTTGCCGCTGGCCGCCGGACAGTTCATGCACGAGGCGCGCGCCATAGTCCGCAAGGCCCACGTCGGCGAGAGCGCCCGCCACCCGCGCGCTGCGTTCGGCCGCATCCAGCGTGCGGTCGAGGCGCAAGCCTTCGCGCACCAGCGCATCGACGCGCATGCGCGGATCGAGCGACGAGTAAGGGTCCTGAAACACAATCTGGATTGCCCGGCGCGCAGCATGCAAGCGTTCCCGGCCCGCCTCGAGAAACGGCTCGCCATGCAGCAGCACCTCGCCCTGGGCGCGCTTCGCGAGGCCCATGATCGCCTTCGTGACACTGGTCTTGCCGCTGCCCGACTCGCCGACAATCGCCAGTGTCTGACCGGCGTGCAGCGCAAATGAAAGCGGATGCACGGCCCGCATGCGGGTGTGGCTGAACCAGCGGCCGGGCAAGGTGTAGTCGACCGCCAGCTCGCGCACTTCGAGCACCGGCGAGCGGGCCGACGCGTGCGGCGTTGCCGCCTTTACAGTCACCCCCGCAGCCCCCCCAGCAGCC
>NZ_SCNV01000070.1 GCF_005503145.1 Burkholderia sp. 4M9327F10
CCACCCCCGTCAGTGACAAAGCACTCATTCATCCCGCCTCCGCACTTCGTGCGTCACCGGTCAGGTCCACCAGGGTGGTGGCGTGCGCGTGCCCACCACGGTTGTGCCCTTCGGCGGGGCGCGTAGCGCAACGCCGGAACGGATGAGTGCTGTGTCACTAACGAGGGCGGTGCGAGAGCGGGTCTTGTCTTGGGCCGTTCCCGGTGGCAGACCGGGATGGCTCACTACCGGCTAGCGGTTGCAGCCCGCTTTCTTTTGCCTACTTTTCTTTGCGGCGGCAAAGAAAAGTAGGTGCCGCCCCGCACAGGGGCAACGCCAATAGACCGACAAGACAACAAGGAAAGGCCAAAACCGCAGGAACACCAACCAAACCGCCGCAGGCAAACCAAAACCTCAAAACCCAAAAAATCAAGCAAACGTATCGACTAACCCAACAGACCGCCGAACGGCAACATTAGCAACAGAAGCATCAGCATCAGAAGAATCCCCGCCGGAGGCAAGCCCAGAGCCATTAGAGCCCCCTTTGCCAGAACCCCCAGACTGCCCCTGCTGCCCAGCCTGTTTGGCAAAACCATCACTAACACTCGCACTCCCCAACCCAATCCCATTCTGCTCCATCTGCTCCCGCAACTTCGGCAGGGCCGCCTCAACGGCCTCCCGCACCTGCGGATGCTGCGAAACAAACAACGCATGTGCATGGTTATCGGCAACCTGCAACACCACCTGAAGTGGTCCCAGGTCCTTCGGGTTCAGCGTCAGCTCAGCGCTCTGCTGATGCGCATTCGACAGGAACACCACCTTCTGTCCCAACGCCTCTTCCCAGTCCGATGTGCCCACCGTCGGCGCCAGCGTGCTTGCCGCCGCAGCCGCCGCCGCCGGGTTCGCGCCCTGGGCCGCTGCCGTCGTCGCGCTCGAGGCGCTGGCGGCTGCCGCCTGGCTCGCCGCCAGCGCAGCATTCGCCGCGTCTGCCGTGCTCTTCAGCGACGATAGGCTGTCCTGCGTATCCGTCGTGGTCGACGCCGCCAGTGCGTCAGCCGCATTCTTCGCCACCGTGTCCGCCGTGCCCGAGGCCGTCGTCGCCGTCTGCTCCAGCTTCTCGCCCAGCTTGCCCTTGGCGTCGCCCAGCATCGAGCCGCTCGCCAGCGTCTTGCTGCTCGTCGAGGCGTGCAGCGCGAGACCCGTATCACCGCTCAGGCCGCTCGTGCCCGTCGCCGCGCTAGTCGCGTTGCCTACGTTCGCCGCCTGCGCCGGTACCGCTCCCTGGGCGCCGCTCAACGCTGCCAGCGCCGCTTGCAGCGCGTCGCTGATCGACTTGGCGTCGGAATGGCCCACGTGCTTGCCGTGCTGCGCGCCGTCCGCTGTCGCGTCGGTTGCGCCCGATGTGCCCGCCGTCGCGTCGGTCAGCGCCGTGGTGGCGTCGTCTGTCGCAGTGGTGTTGGTGCCGTTGGCATTCGTGTTCGCGTTCGCATTGGCCTGGAGCTGGGCCTGCGCCTGCAACTGGGCCGCCACCGCAGCGGCGGCCGCCGAGGTCGTCGTGTTGCCGGAATTGCTGGCGCTTTGCTGGGTCGAGCCGTTGCTGCTGTTACCCGTGCCCTGCTGCGTGTTGCCCGACGACGAGGCCGAAGTCGTGCCGCTGTTGCCGGCAGCGCTGCTGCTCTGGCTGCCCGCCGCGCTGCTCGAATTGCTGCTGCTCGAGGTCTGGTTGTTCGACTGTGCAGACGCCTGCGCGCTCGCCGATGCGGCGGATGCCGATGCGGACGGCGACGGCGCAGGTGTCGGCGCCGGGGCCGGTGCGCTCGGCGCGGCAGTGCTCGCGCTTTGCGCTGCGCTGTTCTGCGAGTCGATGCTCTGCTGCAAGGTCTGCGCGAACGGCTGGGCGCTGGAGCTGTCCGGCGTGCTGCTCGTCGGCGAACTGTCCGACGAACCGAACAGCGAACTGATAAACGATAGTGGCGACATGGCTGATCCTGTCTATCCGGTGACCCGGTCAATCTGCGATCAATGCCCGCTGGAGCGCTGCTGCTTTGACACCCGGGGGCTGAAACCGGCGCGCGGGCTAAACGCCCTCAGCGCGCATCCTGAGAATTCGTGCGGCGTGTTCATCGGCGTCGCGCTGTTCGCGCCGCGCAAGCTGCTGCGCTTCCGCTGCGTCGCCACGTGCCTGTAGTACTTCGTAAGAGCCTAACTTCTGTTTGTGACGCTGCCATTCCGGTTTCGCGGCCTCGACCCGCGCATTGGCCGCCAGCAGCAATTTGCGCTGCTGGTCGATGGCGGCGTCGAGCGTGTCGATGAACGCCTGGAAATTGCGCATGTTGCCGGCTGGCATGCCGCTCTGTGCGGTGGCGTTAAAGCGTGCGTGGTATTCGTCGCGGTAGCGCACCAGCGCATCGAGCTGGGCCTGCACTTCGCTCGACTCGCGCTGCGCGCGGCCGAGCCGTTGCGCTGCGGCGTCCACATCGTCCTGGGCGAGGCCGATAAGCGTCTTGATCGGGAAATGCTTCGCCATCCTCAGCCTCCTTGGGTGAACAGCGCATCGAGTCTTTCGATGCTAGCGTCGAATCCCGCGCATTCGCGGAAGCCTTGCTGCAAAAACGCCTCGATGCGCGGATACAGCGCGATCGCGCGGTCGAGCAACTGGTCGCGCCCGCTGGAATAGGCGCCCACGTTGATCAGGTCGCGGTTACGCTGGTAACGCGACAGCATCTGCTTGAAAAGCCGCGTCTTTTCGAGGTGCGGCTCGTCGATCAGCGCGGTCATCGCGCGGCTGATCGAGGCCTCGATATCGATGGCCGGATAGTGGCCGGCTTCGGCGAGCGAGCGCGACAGCACGATATGGCCATCGAGAATCGCACGCGCCGAGTCGGCAATCGGATCCTGCTGGTCGTCGCCTTCGGTCAATACAGTGTAGAACGCGGTGATCGATCCGCCACCTGCCGGACCGTTGCCGGTGCGCTCGACCAGCGCCGGCAGCTTGGCGAACACGGAAGGCGGATAACCTTTGGTGGCCGGCGGTTCACCGACGGCCAGGGCGATTTCCCGCTGCGCCATCGCATAACGGGTCAGCGAGTCCATCAGCAGCAGCACGTGCTTGCCCTGATCGCGGAAGTATTCGGCGAGCGAGGTCGAGTAGGCCGCGGCCTGCATCCGCAAGAGCGGCGAGACGTCAGCGGGGGCGGCCACCACCACCGAGCGCGCGAGACCGTCCTCGCCGAGAATCTGTTCGATGAATTCCTTCACTTCGCGGCCGCGCTCGCCGATCAGGCCGATCACGATCACTTCGGCGCTGGTGTAGCGCGCCATCGTGCCGAGCAGCACCGATTTACCGACACCCGAGCCGGCAAACAATCCCATGCGCTGGCCGCGGCCGACGGTGAGGAGTGCGTTGATCGCGCGCACGCCGACATCGAGCACCTTGTGAATCGGCTCGCGGTTCAGCGGGTTGATGGTCGGGGCGGAGAGTGGGGCGTCGGCTTTGGCGCCGAGCGGCCCGAGCCCGTCGAGCGGCCGGCCCGACGCGTCGAGCACCCGGCCAAGCAGTTCCCAGCCCACCGGCAGGCGCTTGGCGCCGGCCATCGGATCGGCGATCGGCGCGCTTTCGAGCGGATAGACGCGGGCGCCAGGCAAAAGGCCGATCACTTCGGTGGTCGGCATCAGGAACAGTTTGTCGCCGGCAAAGCCCACCACTTCGGCCTCCGCCATCGGCAGCGAGCTGCCCTGCGGCAGTTCGATCATCACTTCGGCGCCGACCGACAGGCGCAGCCCCACCGCTTCGAGCACGAGGCCCGCCGCGCGGGTCAGCCGGCCGCAGGCGCGCATCGGCCGGGAGATGGCGTTGCGGGCGCGCAGTTCGTCAAGCTGGCCGCGCCAGGCGTTCAGGTGAGGATTGTTGGCGAGCGCGGGGTTCGGTGCGGGACGCGGGGCGCCTGTGGCGCCTGGCATGGCGTCGCGGCTGGCGGCGGCAAATGCGGAGGTCGAACGGCCATGGCGGGGATCTTGTGCGACGGGGGTCCGTGGGGCGGCCTTCGAGCGCGGCGCGTCCTGCTCCGGTTCGGCTGCCTGGGCGCCGAACGACGCCAGCGCCAGCTCCTGTTCGAGCGGCGTCAGGTCGCTGGCGCGGATCTCCGCGATGGTCGGCTTCACCATGTGCTTGCCTTGCCGAGGGCGGCAGCAACCCGCTCCCAGCGTGTGTCGATACCGGCATCCACCTCGCCGGTGCTGGCGTGGGCGCGGCAGCCGCCGCGCTCGACCGCCGGGTCGGTGCGCACGGACCAGCCGCGCGCCTGCAATTCTTCCATCAGATACGCCTCGACCACCGGCAGGTCGGCCGGGCTCACCACGAGGTGCGGTGCGCCGGTGAGCGCCGGTTCGGCCGCCAGTACTTCGCGGGCGGCGGCGATCAGCGCGGCGGGGTCGTGCTGCACATGCTGGCGCACCACCTGCTGCGCAATATCCAGCGCGAGCGCAACCAGGCTTTCCGAAATCTCATGTTGCGCGCCATCCAGCGCGGCCTTGAACGTCTCGGCCAAGGCCGCGAGCCGGGCGGCTTCTTCGCGCGCTTCGGCCTGGCCCTGGGCGAAACCTTGCGCGTGTCCCTGATCGTAGCCGGCCTGGTAGCCGAGCGCCTGGCCCGCCACGTGGCCGGAGGCGACGCCCTGGGCGTGCGCCGCATCGCGCAGGCGCTGCAGTTCGGCTTCGAAGGCGCCGCTGTCGTCGACCGGTTCGGGCGGCGCCGGCGGCACCGGGTCGAACGAGGCCATCTCCCAGCGCTGATAGGCCGAGAGGCTAGCCTTGCGCGTGGGATCCTGATCAGACATATGCATCTTCCGCCTTGCCGCCTATCGCGATCTGACCACTTTCCGCCAGGTTGCGCACGATCTGCAAAATGCGGCGTTGCTGCGTTTCCACTTCGGAGACGCGCACCGGGCCGCGGGCGTCCAGGTCTTCGGCGAGCAGCTCGGCGGCACGCTGCGACATGTTCGACAGGAACTTCTGGCGCAGCGCGGGCTGGGCGCCCTTGAGCGAGATGATCAGCGCTTCCGACTCGACTTCCTTCAGCAGCAGCTGGATCGCGCGGTCTTCCAGGTCCAGCAGGTTCTCGAACACGAACATCTGGTCGACGATCTTCTGCGCCAGCTCCGCGTCGTACTGGCGGACATTCTCGAGCACGCCTTCTTCGTGGTTGCTCGACATGAAGTTGAGAATTTCCGCGGCCGTGCGGATACCGCCCATCGGGCTGCGCTTCAGGTTGTCGCTGCCGGACAGCAGGCCCGTCAGCACGTCGTCCAGTTCGCGCAGCGCCGCCGGCTGGATGCCGTCGAGCGTGGCGATGCGCAGCAGCACGTCGTTGCGCAGCCGTTCGGTGAAGCAGGCGACGATCTCGGAGGCCTGATCGCGGTCCAGATGGACCAGGATCGTCGCGATGATCTGCGGGTGCTCGTTCTTGATCAGCTCGGCCACCGCCGCCGAATCCATCCACTTCAGGCCTTCGATACCGCTCGTATCGCTGCCTTGCAGAATCCGGTCGATGATCGCACCGGCCTTGTCGTCGCCGAGCGCCTTGGTCAGCACCGAGCGGATGTAGTCGCTCGAATCGAGCGACAGCGCGGTGTGCTGTTCGGCATCGCGGACGAACTCGTGCAGCACTTCGTCCACCTGCTCGCGTGTGACGTTCTTCAGCGCCGCCATCGCGACACCGATCTTCTGGACCTCACGCGGTCCCAGAAACTTGAATACCTGCGCCGCTTCTTCCTCGCCAATCGACATCAGGAGGAGCGCGCTTTTCACTACGCCTTCAGCGCTCATCGGACACCCAGCTCTTAACAACCGTTGCGACAATCTTCGGATCCTGGCGCGCGATGTTGCGTGCGTATTCCAGGTTCCGCTCGAATTTGTGCTTATCGCTCTCAAGCGACATCAGATCGGACTCGCCGTCGTCCTCGCCGGCGGCGCCGCTGCTTGCGGAGGCCGGCAGGCCATCGAGCAGGATCGGCTCGTCCGGCGACGGCAGGGAAGCGGCCACGGCCGGCGCCGGCGGCGGGAAGGCGCGGCGCAAGGCCGGCTTGACCATCACGAAGTACAGGAACAGGGCGACTGCGCCGATGCCCAGGTAGGTCGCGATCTGCTTGGCCAGCGCGATCATCTCCGGCGTGCGCCACCACGGCAGGTCGGCGTTCGGATCGACGTCGGCGGTGAAGGCGCTGTTGACCACGTTCACCGAGTCGCCGCGCTGGGCATCGAAGCCCATCGCGTCCTTCACCAACTGGTTGACCTGGGCGAGCTTGTCGGCCGTGAGCGGCTGCATGGTCGCGTGACCCTTGGCATCCACCACGCGCAGGTAATTCACCACCACGGCGACCGACAGCCGCTTGATGTTGCCCATCGACTGCTGGACATGACGCACGGTCTTGTCGAGCTCGTAGTTGGTGGTGGCATCCTTGCGGTCGCTGATCGGCGTCGTGCTCGTGCCGCTCGCCCCATTGGGTGCGTTGATCGGCGCGGAGGCCGGCTGCGGCGGCTGGTTCGAAAGCGCGCCCGGCACGCCCGAGGCGCCGCCTTGCGAGAGTTCGGTGTCGGAGCTGGTCTGCTGGCTGCGGATCGCGGCCTGTTGCGGCGTGCCGTTCGGGCCGTAGTTTTCCGAGGTCTGCTCGACCTGCGAGAAATCGACGTCGGCGCTCACCTGCGAGTGCGCGTTGCCGGCGCCGAACAGCGGCGCGAGGATCGCATCGATGCGCTGCTGCGTATTGTGTTCGACCTGCTGGACATATTTGAGCTGCGAGGCGTCGAGACCGGCGCTGGCGGGCGGCTGGGTCAGCAGGTTACCGTCCTGGTCGACGATCGTCACGCCGCGCGGCGGCATCTCGGGCACCGCCGAGGCCACCATATGGGTGATCGCCATCACCTGGCCTTCGTCGAGGACGCGGCCCGGGTACAGGTTCACCAGCACCGAGGCGGACGGCGCCTCATGGTCGCGCACGAACACCGAGGGCTTCGGGATCGCCAGGTGCACGCGCGCCGACTTGACCGTCGAGAGCGATTCGATCGTGCGTTCGAGTTCGCCTTCCAGCGCGCGCTGATAGTTCACCTGCTCGGCAAACTGGCTGATGCCGAACTTCTCGTTGTCCATCAGTTCGAAGCCGACCGAGCCGCTCTTGGGCAGGCCCTGCGAGGCGAGACGCAGGCGCATTTCGTGCACCTGCTCGGACGGCACCAGAATCGCGCCGCCGCCGTCGGAGAACTTATAGGGGATGTTGGCCTGCTGCAGCGCGGTAATGATGGCGCCGCCGTCCTGGTCCGACAGGTTGCTGTACAGCACCTTATAGTCCGGCGCGCGCGACCAGAGCCACAGGCCGACGACCACGGCGACCAGCACGGCCACCGCGAAGATCAGCGGGGCACGCGGGTTGCCGCGCATCTGCGTCAAACCGGACAGGCGCTGGCTAAAGTTGCCGCCGAGGCCGCCACCGCCCAGGTCGGCGGCGCCGCCGGCCTGGCCGGCGCCAGGCGTGGCGACGCCTGACGCTGGCGCGCCGGCGAGGCCCATGCGGGCGTCGGGGTTGATCAACGAGTTGGCTGACGAATCCATGCGTCGGGTATCTCCGGGGATGCCTGGGGTCCTGCCGCCTGCCGCCGCACCGGGGTCGGCGGGCGCACGGACAGAGACTTTCACGATTGGAATTATGCGCAGGCACGGCCAACCCGATTGCTCGAATAGAGCAGGGTTTCCCCCCCAGTTTCGCGGCTTTCGAAATGGGCCCGCTGATATTCTGTCGGTCAGATCGGCAGGCTTGGCTGCGCCGCTCTACCTTCCATCTGGAGAGAACATGACAATGCCCGTGAACGCGCTTTCGTCGGCGCTGCAACAGATGCAGGCGATGGCCGCGCAAGCCGCCGGCGGCACCGAATCGGTGGCGGATCAGTCCGGTGCGGCAAGCTCGAGCGGTTTTGCTTCGGCGCTCAAGGCCTCGCTCGACAAGATCAGCGGCGACCAGCAAGCCGCGGCCGGTGAGGCGCAGGCGTTCGAAGTCGGCGCGTCCAATGTGTCGCTGAACGACGTGATGATCGACGGGCAGAAGGCCAACCTGGGCTTCCAGTTCGGCCTGCAGGTGCGCAACAAGCTGGTGTCCGCCTACAACGACATCATGCAGATGTCGGTTTGACGGCGTAGCGGCTGGTGGGTGTGCCGGCGGCCTGGCAGTTGCCGGGGCAGCCGGTGGCCGGTTTGCGAGCGGGGACTTGCGGCCGGGATGGGTTGCGCGGCTTCGCTTCGCCTATGCCTGCTACATTTTGCAGCATTTCGCCTTAAACCTCCTTACAGCGGCCTAAAGCTTTTCGGTTGCCCATCCGATAACCAGGTACAGGCAGACATCCGGGTGCGACCAAGCGCCGCGGAGAGACGTCTCATACTTTCCGATTCCGCAGTATAGGAGGAGCGCCGATGTTTTCCCCAGGACACGCTGGAGCCAACGCATACGCACGTGTCGGCGTCGAGACAGGGGTGATGGGTGCCAATCCGCATCGTCTGGTCGTCATGCTGTATCAGGGTGCCCGCCAGGCTATCGCTCAGGCGCGCATGCATCTGCAGCAAGGTGGAGTGACGTCGGTGGCGGCGCGCGGGGAGGCGATCAGCAAGGCAATCCGGATTATTGAAAGCGGGCTGCAGGCGTCGCTCAACGTCGAAGCGGGCGGTGAAATCGGCGAACGTCTGAACGCGCTGTATGGCTACATGTCGCGCCGTCTGTTCGAAGCTAACGTAAAGCAGAGCGAAGCCATGCTGGTCGAAGTTGACCGCTTGCTGGCCACGCTCGAAGAAGCCTGGATCGGGATAGCCCCGGAGATCGCGCGGATGGCGGCACAGCCAGCCGCGGAAAGTATGAGATGACTTCGAACGCAGAATATTTTGCCCGCTACGAGGCGATCGCAGCGATTTCCGCACGCATGCTGACAGCAGCGCGTCGTGCCCTCTGGAACGATCTGGTGCCCTTGCAGGAAGAGTACCGGCACCTGGTCGACGCATTGCAGGAGGCGGAAACCGGAGTGAGGCTCGACGAAGTGGAGCGCGCGCGCAAATACGACCTGATCCGCCAGATTCTGGCGGACGATGCGGCCATCCGGGACCTCGCGAACCCCCGCATGGCGAACCTGTCGGCGCTGTTTGCGGGCCGGCCGGCCCGGGTGCTCAAAGAGTTGTACGGAGCCCGCTGAGTTTTTTTGATTGCGATAAATTGACTGCGTTAGCCGCGCGCAGCCAACGGTGGTAAACCCATAGGAACCGGCATGAACGGAATCGACACGGCCATCGCTTCGCTGCTTGCGAGCCGGGTCGACAGTCTGCTCAACATTGCACCTGGCGCCACGGGCGCCTCGCAAACCGGCGCGTCCGCGCTGAGTACGGACGCTCCTGTCTCGCCGGGCGTGCCCGAGGTACCGACGCCGCCGCCCGCGTCCGCGCAGACCATCTTGTCCGCCGTGGCGCAGACGCTCAACGCGATTGTGCTGTCCGGTGGCGACGCCACCCCGGCCGTGCTCGGCCAGTTGCCGATCTGGCCCGCCGCTCCGTCGCTCGACGTCGAGATGGCTGAACTTCCCCTCTTTGAATCGCTCGATGCCCAGACGGCAGGCGCCGCCGCCGGCTCGGGCGAAGCCAATGCGGCCAATGCTGCCGGCACGGCGGGCGGCGCGAATGCCGCGAACCTCGCCGATGGAACGAGCGGCACGGGCGGCAGCGCGAACAGCGCTGCGGCCGGCGGTACTGCGGCCACCACCGCGACCAGTGTGGCGGCCTCACAGTTGCCGGTTGCGGCGCTCGCGGCCGCGCTCGAACAGACCGTGTCGGACAGCGGCCTCTTCTACGAAGCGCATCTCGCGCAGTGGCTGGCGGGCCAGCTCACGCTCGGCGACCTCGCCAGCGAACCGCAAAACCGTGTTCTCGATGGCACGGTCCAGCTGCCGCTCGAGTGGGCCGAGGACAGCGACGGCGCCGGCCAGTCCGGTTCGGCCGCCGCGCAGCAGGGCCGGCAGGGCGCGACGCAAACGGGTAACAGCGGTCCCGAGGCCAGCGCCGCGACGCGCTCGGCGACCTCGATCCAGTCGCCGCAGGCGGCGCGTTTTGCCGCCGGCGAAGTGCTGGCAAATTCGCTATCCGAACTTTCTTCACAGCCGGAGCGCGCGGCGCTGCATGCCGCTACGGCGCAGTTCGGCGATACGCCGACCCAGACCACCCAATCGGTAGCCGCGGCGATTAATGCGGCGACGGTGCCGCTGGTGCGCCAGCAGCTCGACATGCTCGCCACGGGACAGTTTCGCTGGAGCGGCGAAGCGTGGCCGGGCGCCAGGTTCGACTGGACCATCCAGCAGGAAGGCGACGAATGGGAGCGCGGCGGCGGTGGCGCCGGCACGGAGGAGGATTATCCGTGGCGCACCCGGCTTACGCTGTCGCTACCGCTGCTCGGCACGGTGGATGCGGAGCTGGTCCTCAACGGCAACCGGCTGTCGGCGCGCGTGCTGGCCAGTCCGCTCGGCGCGGCGCGGCTCGCCGAGCAAAGCGACAGCTTCCGGCAGCGTCTTGCTGCGGCGGGGATTGAACTGAGCGGCCTGTCGATTCGCGAGATCGGCGGCGGGGCGCCGGGGGCCACGCCGAATGCCGCGGCGGCTGCGGCGGCCCAGGCCGCGGCGGCTTCGGCCTATGCGCGCACGGCGCCGGCCAGCGAAGTGGCCAATGCGCCGCGCCGCGGCGCGAAATCCGAGCGGCCCGACAGGAAAGAGCGCTCCGAATGGCCTCAACGTCAGTCGCGTACGGCACGCCCCGAGCGCGCTCAGTGGCCGACCACGACGCCCGACACCGATTTCGACTGGGATATGTGATGAGCCGCAGGCATCGCAAAAGCGCGGCCGCGCTCGTCTACGACGCCCAAAGCAGCGAATTCGCACCGCGCGTGGTCGCGAAGGGCTACGGACTCGTCGCAGAGATGATCATTCAGCGCGCCAAGGAGGCGGGCCTGTATGTGCACGAGGCGCCTGAGATGGTGTCGCTGCTGATGCAGGTGGACCTCGACTCGCGTATTCCGCCGCAGCTCTATCAGGCGGTGGCGGAATTGCTGGCCTGGCTGCACCGGCTGGAAAGCGGCGCGGCGGACGAGCCGCCGTCGACCGCCATCGAACCAGTCGTCCCCAAACGCTATTAGGGCATCCGAAGCGACGCGGGCCGCCTACCCTACAGCCGCAACATCAGCTTGAGCAGGGCATTGACGCGCTTGCCGTACGGCGGCGCGATCAGCCCGCGGGCATTCCAGCGCGCCTGAGTGAGCACCGGCTTCATCTTCGAGAAGGTCACGAAACCCTCATAGCCGTGATAGGCGCCCATGCCGCTCGCACCCACGCCGCCGAACGGCAGGCTCTCGCAGGCCAGATGCATCAGCGTTTCGTTGACCGCCATGCCGCCGGCGACGGTTTCCTGTTCGACCCGCTCGATGGTTGTTGCATCCTCGTCATACAGATACAGCGCGAGCGGCCGCGGCCGGGCGTTGATCCAGGCGATTGCTTCGTCGAGCGTGTCGTAGGGGACGATCGGCAGCAGCGGCCCGAAAATCTCCTCCTGCATCAGCGCGCTCTCGTCGGGCGCCTGGGTGACGGCGATCAGCGGAAAGCGCCGGCTGGCCGGATCGGCGCCGCCGTCGGCGAGTGGATGGAGTTGCGCGCCGCCCGCCTGCGCCTCGTCGACGAGGCGCAGCAGCCGGGCGAAATGACGCTCGGAGATGATCGACGTGTAATCGGTATTGCGCTCGAAGTTCGGGTACATCGCGGCCATCCGGGCCCGCGCCCGTTCGATGAAAGCCTGCTCCTTGCCGCGCGGCACCAGCACGTAGTCCGGCGCGATGCAGGTCTGGCCTGCGTTCAGGGTCTTGCCGGCCACCAGGTTGTCGACCGCGTTGTCGAAACGCGCCTGCGGGCCGATGATGGCAGGCGACTTGCCGCCCAGTTCGAGCGTGACCGGCGTCAGATGTTCGGCCGCCGCGCGCATCACCTCGTGCCCGACCTTGGTCGAGCCGGTGAACAGCAGGTGATCGAACGGTTGCGCGCTGAAGGCGGCGGCGAGCGTCGCGTCGCCGTTGACGACGGTGACCTGGTCGCGCGCGAAGGTCTGGGCAATCAGTTGTTCGAACAGCGCCGAGGTACGAGGCGTCAGCTCCGACATCTTGATGATGGCGCGATTGCCGGCGGTGAGGGCGCTCACCAGCGGCCCGGCTGCGAGCAGCACCGGGTAGTTCCACGGCACGATGATGCCGACCACGCCGAGCGGCTGCGGCAGCACCTTGGCGCGCGCCGGCAACAGCCATTTGTTGGTGCTGCGGCGTTGGGGTTTCATCCAGCGTCTGCCGTGCCTGAGCGCGGCGTCGATCTCCTCTTTCACCAGCAGGAATTCCGCGAGCAGGATCTCCTCTTTCGCGCGGTTGCCGAAGTCGGCGTTCATGGCCTCGGCGAGCGCGTCGCGGTTGTCGAGCAACATCGCGCGCAGTGCCTTCAGATGGGCGGCGCGCGTCTCCCATGACGGATACGGCGAGCGCAGATAGCTGAGCCGTTGCTCGCGCAGCAGCGCTTCGAGCGCGGCAATCTCAGGCAGATCGTTCTTCATGTCCACTCCCTTGCTGGATATGTTGATGCGCGGTGGGCCGCGCTTGTCGTTGTGCTGACTGACTGGCTGGCTGGTTGGTTGGAGAAGCGGTGAGCGCCGTTTGTCAGGCCGCTCATCGAGCTGTTCATCAGGATGCCCATCCAGTTACCCGTCAAGCGGGGAAAGCCCGCTCGATAATCGCCGCATGATCGAAGCTGGCCGGCAACGTGCCGTACACCCGGCCGCTTTCGCCGCAGCCATCGGCCAGACGCGTGGCGATGAAGGCATCCGCGACGGCTGCCGGGGCGTGGCGCACAAGCAGCGTCGCCTGAGCGATCAGCACCAGTTGCTGGGCGATCCGCCGCGCCGAGGCTTCGCGCGTGTGCGGCGCCTCGCTGAGCGTGGCGGCAAGGCGCTGCAGCGCCGCGGCGAGCGCGGGATGCGCCTGCGCCTCTGTCTGCCACGCGGCGAACAGGGCCTGCGCGGCATCGGCTTCGCGCTCCATGGCGCGCAGCACGTCGAGGCACATCACGTTGCCCGAGCCTTCCCAGATCGAGTTGACCGGCGCCTCGCGATAGAAGCGCGCCATTGGCCCTTCTTCGACATAACCGTTGCCGCCCCAGACTTCCATGGCCTCGCCGGTGAATTCGAGCGTGCGCTTGCAGACCCAGTACTTGGCCGCCGGGGTGACGATGCGCCGCCACGCGCGTTCTTCGGGGGCGCTGGCGGCATCCTCGAAAGCGCGCGCGAGACGCATGAACAGGACCGTGGCCGCTTCGGATTCCAGCGCGAGATCGGCGAGCACGTTGCGCATCAGCGGCTGTTCGGCCAGATGCCGGCCGAACGCGCTGCGATGCCGTGCGTGGTGAATCGCCTGCACCAGCGCGGCACGCATCAAGGCCGCACTGCCGATCACGCAGTCGAGCCGCGTGTAGTTCGCCATCTCGATGATGGTCGGCACGCCGCGCCCTTCCTCGCCAATCAGGATGCCGAACGCATCGAGGAATTCCACCTCGCTGCTCGCGTTCGAGCGATTGCCGAGCTTGTCTTTCAGCCGCTGGATCTGCACGGCGTTCTTGCTGCCGTCGGGGGCGAAGCGCGGCACGAAGAAACACGACAGGCCTTCGTGATCGTCGGTGCGGGCGAGCACCAGGTGGGCGTCGCATTGCGGCGCGGAGAAGAACCACTTGTGGCCGACCAGCCGGTATGCGCCGCCGCGTCCGCCGCCGTCGGTGGCATAAGCGTGCGTCTGATTGCTGCGCACATCCGAGCCGCCCTGTTTCTCGGTCATGCCCATGCCGATCATCGCCGAACGCTTCTGCGCGAGCGGCAGGTCGCGCGGATCGTGTTCGCGGGCATAGAGCTTGTCGCGCAGCGTCTCGAACAGCGCCGGCTCGCGCTGCAGCACGGGAATGCTGGCGAACGTCATGGTGAGCGGGCACAGCGAGCCGGACTCGATCTGCGCGTGCAGGAAGTAGCCGGCGCAGCGCGCCGCCATGGCGGCGCGCTGCGGATCGGAGAACGGCAGGGCATGCAGGCCCTCGCGCCGCAGCAGCGCGAGCAGGCTGTGCCATGCGGGATGAAATTCCAGTGCGTCGATGCGCTCGCCGCGCGGGCTATGTGTGAACAGTTCGGGGGTATGGCGGTTCGCCAGTTCGGCGAGCGCGAGCGTGTCCGGGGTGGTCAGCGCGGCGCCGTGGCGCAGCAGCGTCTCACGATGCCAGGCGGCGCCGTCGCGCTCGAGTGCGGCGACGAGGGCCGTATCGCAGGCGAACAGGTTGTAATCCGCGAGGGGCGGAACCTGGTTCGTGACGTCGTGCGTTTTGCCGGGGCCATACCGTTCCATCTGCTGTCTCCGTTTGCCGGATGCGCACCCTCGGTGCGCGTAGCGCTATTCAAGGGACACCCGGGGACACCCGGGGGCACTCGGGGCGCTGTTTTATCGATGCACGCAGCGCCGCTTGTCGTCGCGCTCGGGCGTGTCGCGCTGCGTTTGAATAACGTATTTGCATGCCGCGCAGGTCACGCTATGCCGGTGTTTGTGGGTCTCAAGCGCGGCTAGCGCCACCTCGGCCACCGCCTTTCATCATAGGGTCGCGCTGCGCATTTCGTTTAGAGGGATCGCTCTGGCGCGAACCCGCCGCGCGCCGGCAACGCTCCCTACAATGCGCAGGAACACACGTAGACAAGTGTGCACGAGACATGGGATCGGGGTAAGCGCTAAAGCGCTCACTCCGGCCGACAGGGTACGTGCGCAACGCGGCCCGAACAGGAGGAGCGCATGCAATACGACTACATCATCGTAGGTGCGGGGTCCGGCGGCTGTTCGCTGGCGGGCCGGCTGGCGGACACCTGTCCCGACGCGACAATCGCGCTGATCGAAGCGGGGCCGCACACCGAGCGCAACCTGTTCGTCAACATGCCGGTTGGCGTCGCGGCCGTCGTCCCCAAGAAGCTCAAGACCAATTACGGCTACGAAACCACGCCGCAACCCGCGCTCACCGGGCGCCGCGGCTACCAGCCGCGCGGGCGCGGCTATGGCGGTTCGAGTGCGATCAACGCCATGATCTACACGCGTGGCCACCCGCTCGATTACGACGAATGGGCGCAACTCGGCTGCGATGGCTGGGCGTGGGCCGACGTGTTGCCGTACTTTCGCCGTGCCGAGGGCAATCAGCGCGGCGCCGATGCGTGGCACGGCGCAGACGGCCCGCTCACCGTCAGCGATCTGCGTTATCGCAATCCGTTCTCGCAACGTTTCGTGCAGGCCGCTTTGGAAGCGGGCCACCGGCCGAACGCCGACTTCAACGGCGCCGACCAGGAAGGGATCGGCTTCTACCAGGTCACGCAGCGCGACGGACGGCGCTGCAGCGTGGCACGCGCCTACATCTACGGCCGCGAGCGGCCCAATCTGCACACGCTGGCCGATGCGACGGTGCTGCGGGTGGTTTTCGACGGCAAGCGGGCGAGTGGTGTGGAGATCGTCCGCGGCGGCCGCACCGAAACGCTCGAAGCGCGTGCCGAGGTGGTGCTCGCGGCGGGCGCATTCAATACGCCGCAGTTGCTGATGTGCTCGGGGATCGGACCGGCTGCGCATCTGCAATCGTTCGGTGTGCCGGTGATTCATGACGCGCCGCAGGTGGGTCAGAACCTGATCGACCATATCGACTTCACCATCAACAAGCGGGTGGCGTCGATCGAGCCGACCGGCTTTTCGATCCGCGGGATCGCGCGGATGCTGCCGCAGTTCGTCAGCTTCATGCGGCACGGCACGGGCATGCTGTCGAGCAATGTGGCCGAGGCGGGCGGCTTCCTGAAGAGCCGGCCCACGCTCGAGCGGCCGGATCTGCAACTGCACTTCTGCGCCGCGCTGGTCGACGATCACAACCGCCATATGCATTGGGGTCACGGCTATTCGCTGCACGTGTGCGTGCTGCGTCCGCACAGCCGGGGCACGGTGACGCTGGCGAGCGGCGATGCACGCGAAGCGCCGGTGATCGATCCGCGCTTTCTGAGCGATTCGCGCGACATGGACCTGCTGCTGGAAGGGGCGCAGATCGCGCGGCGGATTCTCGACGCACCGTCGCTCGCGGTGCGCGGCGGCAAGGAGTTGTACACGCATCCCGGCCAGAGCCACGCGGAGTTGCGCGAGACCATTGCCGCGCATGCCGATACGATTTATCACCCGGTGGCGACGTGCCGGATGGGCAGCGATGCTGCGTCCGTGGTCGATCCGCAGTTGCGGGTGCGCGGCGTGACGGGTCTGCGGATCGTCGATGCGTCTGTGATGCCTACCTTGATCGGCGGCAATACGAATGCGCCGACGGTGATGATCGGTGAGCGCGCCGCCGAGTTCATTGCGACGGCGCGGCGCGCGGGAGCGGTGGCGCGGGCCGGCGCGGCGGCGGGTGCGGTCGCTTGAGGGGGGCGATTGAAGGGAGCGAGGCGGGGCCGGCCAGGTGGCCTCGCCTGCACGAGGTATTTCGATATAACGCCGATTATCTATTATAAAAGGCGCAGGTCGTGGTGATTAAAAGAGAATTGTTTGTCGTGCAATGATTTTTCATATCTACGACGTAGTCATTCATTCAGATAATCTCGCACCGATCTGCCAGATTAACCCGAAGGCTCTGACGGAAATTTCCTGGTGCGTGGGCCACCTAGCAACGATGGCGCTGACAAAACTCTCAAGAAATAAATCGCCTATCGAAGATATCTGAAAAATATTGTTAATTTACGTCATTAATCGTGTCGACGCATTTTTGAGATTTTCACGCCCCTATACTCTTGCGGCGAAAATGAGCGTGTCAGGTGGCGCGCCTCGAATTTCAAGGAAGCGAGTCGATGAGTATTAACGTAATCCAACTGATGCAGTCCGCTTTGACGGACAGCGTAGTGCGGCAACTGTCCCCGCGCTTCGGGCTGCCGGCCGAGGCAACGGAGAAGGCCATAGGCGCGGCTGCGCCGGTGCTCGTCGCCGCACTGATGCACAAGGGGGCGACGCTGGACGGCGCCCGCTCGCTGTTTGCCGCCATCATGGCGCCGGACGTCAACGCGCATATCGGCGAACAACTGCCGCAACTGCTCGCCACTACGGGTGGCCTGAGCGAGCTCGAAGCCATAGGCCGGCAATTGCTCACGCACGTGACCGACCGGCCCGTCGACAACCTGAGCGATGCGGTCGCGGCGCAAACCGGTGTGCCGGTGCAGTCGGCTCATGCACTGACGGGCATAGTCGGCGCGATCCTTTTCGGTGTCCTGAAACGCCATTTCCTCGATGGGCAGGGCCGGGTCGGCCAGTTGCCGACACTGCTCGGCCATCAATTGCCGGTGATCACTCCGTACCTGAACGACGGCCTGCTGTCCGTGCTCGGTCTGGGTGGCGTCGGCGCCTTCGTGGGCAGCGTCCTGCCGCAACTCAAGGCGGTCTCGGCGCATATCGAGAATCCGGTGGCGCCCGCTACGCCGGTTGTCTCGCCGGTGCACGCCGCTCCGGCCGGGCCGCGCGTGCCGGTCGACGCCGTTGTGCGTGAGGAGCGGCGCTCGCACACATGGCTGTGGTGGCTGCTCGCCGCCATCGCCGCGGTGCTGGCGTTCCTGTTCGTGCGCGGCTGCCAGCATGAGCAGGGCGCAGACACGGTGGCGCCAGCGGCGCAAGAGGCCTCCGCACCGGTTGTGGCCGAGGCATCGGCGCCGGCCGCAGCCTCCGCGCCGGCCGTTCCGGCAAGCGACACCGTTGCGTCGGCCGCGGCCGCGGCCACGGCCGCTTCGGCAAGCGTAGTGTCGGCGTCTGCCGCTTCGGAAAGTGCCACTCCGGCTGTCGCCGCAAGTGCCACCGAGGCTCAGCAGCCTGCCGCCGCACCGGCTCCCACCAAAGACAGCCAGTTGAGTTTCACGGTCGATCCGGCCGGCAAGCCGACGCTGACGGCAACGGTTGGCAGCGAAGCCGACAAAGCCGCGTTGCTCGACGCGCTGACGAAGAAGTTCGGCGCCGGTCACTTCACCGCCAATATCGCCGTCGACCCGGACACCAGACCGGCCGACTGGCTCTCTCATCTCGACGCACTGCTGCCGTTGATGGCGCTGCCGGGCGCGGAAGTGAAGCTGGATGGCCCGCACATCGAACTGAGCGGCGCGGCTGCCAACGCAAAGCTCGGCTGGCTCGACCGCCTGAAGTCGCTGTTCGGTGCGACCTACCAGATCGGCTCGTTCAACGTGGATCAGGCCGTGGCCGATGCGACGCAGACGTTCCGTAGCGCGATCAACGGCTTGCTCGCGCCGGATAGCTCCTGCGCGGTGGCCGATGTGGTCAAGGTGTTGAACCTGCAGGTGATCAACTTCGCGAGCGCGAGTGCGCGTGTGCCGGCATCGGCCATCGACGACCTGCGTCAGTCGGCCCAGGTGCTGATGGCCTGTTCGCGCAACGGCCGCGCAGCGAAGCTCGAAGTAGCGGGCTATTCCGACAACGTAGGCGTTGCCGCGGTGAATCTGTCGCTGTCGAAGAAGCGTGCGGAGTCGGTGCGCGCGTTCCTCGTCAAGACCGGCGTGCCGGCTGACTCGCTGATCGCGCAAGGTTACGGCGACGCACGTCCGGTGGCGGACAACGACACCGAGAGCGGCCGCTTTGCCAACCGCCGCATCGAGTTCGTCGAAGCCCAGCAGTAACGGTAAGCGGCGGCCTGAGTGCGGCGCTGCGGGCCTCACTCAGGCCGCGCTAGGCGTCGCCCGGCCCGGCATCCTGCGGCGCAAGCCCGGTGATGCCGATGTCGGGCCACTGCATCAGATCGTCGCCGGGCTGGGCGGGCAGCGTCTCACGCGCCACGTCGAGCCATGCGCGCGCCGCGTGCGAGAGGTAGCCGTTGCGGCGCCAGCCAATCGCCATTTCCCACGGAATCTCGGGCTCGACCACCGGCCGGCAGGTGAACTGCGTGGCGTCGAGCCGCCGGCAATAGGGCGCCGGCAGCAGCGCGATGCCCACGCCCGCCAGCACCAGCGCCGCCATGAAATCCCAGTGCCCGCTGCGCCCGACGATGGTCGGCGCAAAGCCCGCCGCCCGGCAGGCGCTCAGCACGACATCGTTGAGGGCAAGGCTTTCGCCATAGAACACGAACGGCTCGCCCGCCAGATCCGCGAGCGGCACGTGCGGCAGGCCGTCCCAGCGGGAGCCGCGGCGTGCGACCAGCCAGAGCAGCTGATGGGTCATCGGCAGCACGTCGATGTGTTCGGGGTCGACCGGTTGCAGCACGCCGCCCAGCTCCAGCTCACCGCTGATCAGCGCGGCTTCGATGGCCCGCGAACCTTGCTCGAAGAGCTTCAGGTCGATCTTCGGATAGCGTTGCCGGAAAGCGGCGATGGCCGGTGTAAACAGCGAGCCGCCCATCGGCGGAATGCCAATGGTCAGTTCGCCGCGGCCGAGCGTGTCGAGGTCGTTGAGCTCGGCCTGCAATTGCGCGTGTGCGGCGAGCACATCCTGACCGCGCTGATAGACGATGCGCCCGACGTCGGTCAGCACCATTTGGCGTCCCTCGCGCAGCAGGAGGGGCGAGCCGATCTCGTCTTCCAGCGATTTCACCATCTTGCTGATGGTCGGCTGGGTCACGAACATCTGTTCGGCGGCCACGGTGAAGCTTTGCTGGCGCACGACTTCAACAAAATAGCGCAGGGCGCGAAGTTCCAAGGTCTCTGCTCCACAATTCCAATCTGGAATGACTCTTAAGATAACGAGTCATTATATTTATGTCGAGCCGCGGTCTGTAGTGACTTTCAGTAACGATTAATCAGGAATCTTCCCTACGGGAGGAGGCTGCGCTGCCGCGACCCCGAGCCGGTCCAGGCGCCTTCCGGCCACCATTTTCAGGACGAACCGGCCAACGCGCGCGCTATGATGACCAGCACTTTTGCCGCCGCATTTTCGCGCCGTCCTCGCCACGTTTCTCTACGCCTATGCTGCCCATTTCCATCATCATTCCCTGCTACAACGCAGCGGCGACGCTCGCCCGTACCCTGGAAAGCTGTGTCATCCAGCCCGAGGCGGTGCAGATCGTCGTCGTGGACGACGGCTCGACGGACGCCTCGATCGAGGTGGTGCGGCACTACGGTGAGCGCGATCCCCGCGTCGGTCTGCTGCAGATGCCCGTGAACGGCGGTGCGGCGCGAGCCCGCAACTGGGGGGCGATGCACGCGACGCAGCCGCTCCTCGCCTTCATCGACGCGGACGACGAGTACTTTCCCGGCGCACTCGCGGCGGCCAGCAGCTATCTCGCGCAGAACCCGACGGAAGCCTCGATCCGGCTCGACGTGGAATACGCCGGGTTTCCGGCCGAGCTTGCCGGGCATCCGGAGTTCGAGACTCACGCCGCGACGCTCAGCAATACCGTGCCGAGCAGCCTGGTGATTCGCCGGCCGGTCTACGCGGCGTTTGGCGGTTTCCCGATGGACGCGTTTTTTCGCCGTAACGGCGGCGAAGACGGCGCGTTTTCCTGGGCGCTGCGCGAGCTGTTCGGCAACCAGCGCCTGACCGACGCGAAGCGGGTGCGCATGCACTACCACCCGCGCATTCATGCCGAGCGCTACTTTCGTATCTGTTTCGGCATGCAGGCCCCGGTTCAGGCTGATCTCGAAGAATCGTTCCGGTTGTCCGAACGGTTTCTCGAGACCACCCGAGCCAATTTCGCGCAACTGCGCTCGCTGAGCGCGCGCAGCGACACCGCGTCCTAGATCCGCGCCCCAAGCCCGCGCCCCGACCCTTCACGCAACCGACACCCCGAAGCCATCTCGATTTGCTACAATCGCCGTTCGTCTCCGAGGAGCGTTGCGACGGGTACCGCGAACCAGCATTCGCCGGCCGCCCGCCAGGCTCGGAGGCTTTCAATCGGAGGGCTTGGATGCGCCATGCGCTACCCATCCACCGCATCGAACGGCGCTCACGTCAAATTTCTAGTCATTTTTAGAAAGGAGGGCGTGATGAACGCCGCAGTCTACGATTCCAAAGATTCCCAGGATTTCATCGTTGCAGACCTGTCGCTGGCCGACTGGGGCCGCAAGGAACTGAACATCGCCGAGACCGAAATGCCCGGTCTCATCCAGACGCGCGAAGAGTACAAGGCGCAGCAGCCGCTGAAGGGCGCCCGCATCGCCGGCTCGCTGCACATGACGATCCAGACCGGCGTGCTGATCGAGACGCTGACCGCGCTCGGCGCCGACGTTCGTTGGGCTTCGTGCAACATTTTCTCGACCCAGGACCACGCTGCTGCGGCGATCGCCAAGGCAGGTACGCCGGTGTTCGCGTTCAAGGGCGAATCGCTCGACGAATACTGGGAATTCTCGCACCGCATTTTCGAGTGGCCGAACGGCGAGTTCGCCAACATGATCCTCGACGACGGCGGCGACGCCACGTTGCTGCTGATCCTCGGCTCGAAGGCCGAGAAGGACCGCTCGGTGATCGCCAAGCCGACCAACGAGGAAGAAGTCGCACTGTACAAGTCGATCGCGAAGCACCTCGATGCCGACCCGACCTGGTACTCCACGCGCCTCGCGCACATCAAGGGCGTGACCGAGGAAACCACGACCGGCGTGCACCGTCTGTATCAGATGGAAAAAGAAGGCCGCCTGCCGTTCCCGGCCATCAACGTCAACGACTCGGTCACCAAGTCGAAGTTCGACAACCTGTATGGCTGCCGTGAGTCGCTGGTCGACGGTATCAAGCGCGCCACCGACGTGATGATCGCCGGCAAGATCGCGGTGGTCGCAGGTTACGGCGACGTGGGCAAGGGCTGCGCGCAATCGCTGCGCGGCCTGGGCGCGACCGTGTGGGTCACGGAAATCGATCCGATCTGCGCACTGCAGGCAGCGATGGAAGGCTACCGCGTCGTGACGATGGAATACGCAGCCGACAAGGCCGACATCTTCGTGACGGCCACCGGCAACTTCCACGTGATCGGCCACGACCACCTGAAAGCGATGCGCAACAACGCGATCGTCTGCAACATCGGTCACTTCGATTCGGAAATCGACATTGCCTCGACCCGTCAGTACCAGTGGGAAAACATCAAGCCGCAAGTCGACCACATCATTTTCCCGGACGGCAAGCGCGTTATCCTGCTGGCTGAAGGCCGCCTCGTGAACCTCGGTTGCGCCACGGGCCACCCGTCGTTCGTGATGTCGAACTCGTTCACCAACCAGACGCTCGCGCAGATCGAACTGTTCACCGAAGGCTCGAAGTACGAGAACAAGGTGTACGTGCTGCCGAAGCATCTCGACGAGAAGGTGGCACGCCTGCATCTGGCGCGCATCGGTGCGAACCTGACCGTGCTGTCGGACGAGCAGGCCGGCTACATCGGCGTCGACAAGAACGGTCCGTTCAAGCCGAACCATTACCGTTATTAAGTTGTTGCCAGCCCGGCATCGTCGGGCTGACCGACAGGCTCGCCGGTGAAAGACAAGGCGGCGCGGCATGCCCGCGCCGCCTTTGTTGCAATACCGGCCTGTTCCGCTCAATTCCGGACTCCCAGCCCAAAAGGAGCTTTACATGACCGTGCTGCTGACCTGGGTGATCAATGCGCTCGCGCTTCTGATCATCACGTACCTCGTGCCCTCGATCCATATCCGCAGTTTCGGCACCGCGCTGATCGTCGCCGTAGTGCTCGGCCTGATCAACGCCGTGCTGCGGCCGATACTGATCCTGCTCACGCTGCCCGTGACGATTCTCACGCTCGGACTCTTCATTCTGGTCGTCAACGCACTGTGCTTCTGGCTGTGCGCGTCGCTGCTGAAGGGCTTCGAGGTCTCGGGTTTCTGGTCCGCGTTCTTCGGCTCGATCCTGTACAGCATCGTTTCGTGGCTGCTGTCCGCGCTTATCTTCGGCAACCGCAGTCTGGGCTGAAGTGAGCCTTATTTTTTGAACGGCGATTGAGTCATGAATCCGCTCGAACTTTCATTCGAATTCTTCCCGCCCAAGACCCCGGACGGCGTCGACAAGCTGCGCGCCACACGCGTGCAGCTCGCGCCGCTCAAGCCGAAGTTCGTCTCCGTCACCTTCGGCGCAGGCGGCTCGACGCAGCGGGGTACGCTCGATACCGTCGTCGACATGGCGAAGGAAGGGCTGGAGGCGGCGCCGCATCTGTCCTGCATCGGCTCGTCCCGAGAGAGCCTGCGCGCGATCCTCAACGAGTACCGCTCGCATGGCATCCGCCATATCGTCGCGCTGCGTGGCGATCTGCCGTCCGGCATGGGCGAGGTGGGGGAGCTCCGCTATGCGTCGGAACTGGTGAGCTTCATCCGCGCCGAGTTCGGCGACTGGTTCTGGATCGAGGTGGCCGGCTACCCGGAGTACCACCCGCAGGCGCGCTCGCCGCGCCACGATCTGGAGAACTTCGCCCGCAAGGTGAAGGCCGGCGCCAATTCGGCGATCACGCAGTACTTTTTCAACGCGGACGCCTACTTCCGCTTTGTCGACGACGCGCGCAAGCTCGGCGTGGACGTGCCGATCGTACCCGGCATCATGCCGATCACGAATTTTTCGCAGCTGATGCGCTTCTCCGAAATGTGCGGTGCGGAAGTGCCGCGCTGGGTGGCGCGCCGGCTGGAGAGCTTCGGTGACGACCGCGAAGCGATTCGCGCGTTCGGGCTGGATGTGGTCACGGACCTGTGCCAGCGTCTGATTGACGCTCGCGTGCCGGGGCTGCATTTCTATACGCTCAACAATGCGGCGGCAACCAAGGCTATCTGCGAGCGCCTGGGCGCTTGAAGCATGAGTTTCACCCCGCGCGGCCGGTCGGCTGCGCGGTTCCCTGTCAGTCCTTCCCGCCGTAACCCCCTCTCTCGCCCACTTTGGTGCGCCGCCACAGCCGCGCCCTGAATCGCCGTGCTTGCGCGGTAGAACCCTGGATTGAAGCTGAATATTGTGCTGTCTATGATCGAAGCGCAGCCGGCCCGGTTGCAGTCCGGAGAACGTCATGACAGTGTCATCCATGCTCTTCGCAGTTCGCGAGTATTGCCTGCCCGCCCTGACAACCCTGGCCGTCGCCACGGCATGCTTCACACCCGTCACCGCCCCCGCCGCCACGCTGCCCGATAAAACCCTCGTGTTCTGCTCCGAAGGCAGCCCAGCGGGCTTCGACACCGCGCAATACACCACCAGCGTCGAATTCACGGCCGGCTCCTATACGGTCTACAACCGGCTGGTCGAATTCGCCCACGGCAGCACCGACATCGAGCCGGGCCTTGCCGAGAGCTGGGATGTTTCCCCGGACGGTCTGCAATACACGTTTCATCTGCGCCATGGGGTGAAGTTTCAGACCACCTCGTTCTTCAAGCCGACCCGCGAATTCGATGCGGACGACGTCGTGTTTACCTATGAGCGGATGCTCGATCCGGATCAGCCGTTCCATAAGGCGTACCCGGTGCCGTTTCCGTACTTCAGCGATCTGGGCCTGGCGAAGAACATCAGCAAGATCGAGGCGCTCGACCCGTACACGGTGCGCTTCACGCTCAAGCAGGTCGACGCGCCGTTCCTGCAGCAGATCGCCATGCCGTTCGCCTCGATCCTGTCCGCGGAGTATGCGGATCAACTGCTGAAGGCCGGCAAGGCCTCCGACATCAATCTGTTCCCGGTCGGCACCGGGCCGTTCATCTTCCGCAGCTACACCAAGGACGACACGATCCGTTTCGACGGCAACCCGGACTACTGGAAGCCGGGTGTCGTGAAAGTGGGCAAGCTGATTTTCGCGATCACCGTCGACCCCTCCGTGCGCCTGCAGAAGCTCAAACGTGGCGAATGCCAGGTGATGAGCTATCCGCGTCCTGCGGACATTGCGGCGGTCAAGGCCGATCCGTCGCTGGCGATGCCGAGCGAGGTGGGCTTCAATCTGGGCATCCTCGGTTACAACACGACCAAAAAGCCGCTCGACAACGTGCTGGTGCGCCGCGCGCTGGATATGTCGATCAACAAGAAGGCGATCATCGAATCGGTGTACCAGGGCGCCGGCCAGATTGCCACCAATCCGATGCCGCCTACCCAATGGGGCTACAACAAGAATCTGAAAGATGCACCGTATGACCTCGACAAGGCCAAGGCGCTGCTGAAGGAAGCCGGATACCCTGACGGCTTCGATCTGACGTTGTGGGCCATGCCCGTACAACGCCCCTACAACCCGAATGCGCGGCTGATGGCGGAAATGCTCCAGGCCGACTGGGCGAAGATCGGCGTCAAGGTGAATATCGCCACCTATGAGTGGGGCGAATACATCCGCCGGGCCCATGCGGGCGAGCACGAGGCGATTCTGATCGGCTGGACCGGCGACTACGGCGATCCGGATAACTGGCTGGGCGTCCTGCTGGGCTGTGACGCGGTGAAAGGCAGCAATTTCTCGAAATGGTGCTACAAGCCCTTCGACGACCTGATCACGGCCGCCCGCAGCACCACCGACCTGACGCAGCGCACCAAGGACTACATGGATGCCCAGGTGATCTTCAAGGACCAGGTGCCGTTCACGCCGATTGCTCACTCCACCGTCTATCAGCCCATCTCAAAAGACGTTACCGGCTTCAAGATCGATCCATTCGGCCCGACGCAATTCCTCGGCGTCGGACTGAAATAGGCGGATATGGGCGCTTTTGCTCCCGCCTGGCGCCCACAGAGCCTTGTGAGGCCCCGCCAACCCAAGTTGACGGGCCTCAATTTATGCCTAACAAGTGTTTCCGATAGTGAACAGAAGGAATTTCCTCCGCTTGTTGCTGCAAGGCATGCTCAAGTAAGATCGCGCTACGCTGGTGCAAGCCAGCCTCGAACCTGGAGGAAACATGAAGCAAAACAATCTGTTGCGCGCCGCGCGGATCACGACGCTCGTCGCAGCCGCAGCGGTATCGGCAATGGGCGCGAACGTCGCGCGCGCCGAGATTCCGAATAAAACCCTGGTCTACTGCTCAGAAGGCAGCCCCGCGGGTTTCGATCCGGCCCAATACACCACGGGCACCGATTTCACGGCCAATACCTTCACCGTCTATAACCGCCTCGTCGAATTCGAGCGCGGCGGCACGAAGGTCGAGCCGGGTCTCGCCGAAAGCTGGGATGTTTCGCCGGACGGCAAGACCTACACGTTCCATCTGCGCCATGGCGTCAAGTTCCAGACCACGGCGTACTTCAAGCCGACCCGCGAATTCAACGCGGACGACGTCCTGTTCACGTTCAACCGCATGCTCGACCCGGGCATGCCGTTTAACAAGGCGTACCCGGCGCAGTTCCCGTACTTCACGGACATGGGCCTCGACAAGCTGATCGCGAAGGTCGAAAAGGTCGATCCGTACACCGTGCGCTTCACGCTGAAGGAAACCAACGCACCGTTCATCCAGAACATGGCGATGGAATTCGCCTCGATCCAGTCGGCTGAGTATGCGGATTCGCTGCTCAAGGCCGGCAAGGCTGCCGACATCAACCAGAAGCCGGTTGGCACGGGCCCGTTCATTTTCCGCAGCTACACGAAAGACGCCACGATCCGCTTCGACGGCAATCCTGACTACTGGAAGCCGAACGACGTGAAGATCGCGAAGCTGATCTTCGCGATCACACCGGATGCCGGCGTGCGCGTGCAGAAACTCAAGCGCGACGAGTGCCAGGTGATGAGCTATCCGCGTCCGGCCGATATCGCGCCGCTGAAGACGGAAGCCAATATCTCGATGCCGTCGCAACCGGGCTTCAACCTCGGCTACCTGTCGTACAACGTGCAGCACAAGCCGCTCGACAACGTCGATGTGCGCGAGGCGCTCGACATGGCGATCAACAAGAAGGCGATCATCGATTCGGTCTACCAGGGCGCAGGCCAGTCGGCCACCAACCCGATGCCACCAACCCAATGGTCGTATGACAAGAACCTGCCGAGCCTGTCGTACGATCCGGCCAAGGCCAAGGCGTTGCTCGCCAAGGCAGGTCTCTCGAACGGTTTCGACATCACGCTGTGGGCGATGCCGGTGCAGCGTCCGTACAACCCGAACGCGCGCCTGATGTCGGAAATGATCCAGGCCGACTGGGCCAAGATCGGCGTGCGCGCGAAGATCGTCACGTATGAATGGGGTGAGTACATCAAGCGCGCCCACGCAGGCGAGGACGACTCGATGCTGATCGGCTGGACCGGCGACAACGGCGATCCGGACAACTGGCTCGGCACGCTGCTCGGCTGCGAAGCGATGAACGGCAACAACTTCAGCAAGTGGTGCTACAAGCCGTTCGACGATCTGATCCAGAAGGGCCGCACGACGACGGATCAGGGCGAACGCACCAAGATTTACACGCAGGCGCAACAGATTTTCGCGCAGCAACTGCCGTTCTCGCCGATCGCGCACTCGACGGTGTATCAGCCGGTCAGCAAGAAGGTGATCGACATGCGCATCGAGCCGCTCGGTTACGCGCGCTTCGACGGTGTGGGCGTGCAGTAAGCCTTGCCGTAACGCGAGCCTGATGGTCAGCCGCGAGGTGCGCCATGAGGCTTGCGGTAAAACTGACGCAGTCCGCTTTTCGCACGGTTAGAAAACTGGTCGAAATGGTCCGGCGACCGGGGTCACAAGCCCTCGTCGCCGGTTGTGTTTTTCCGTTCATCAAGACCATAGGGACGAACCATGTTCCGCTTCGTTTTGCGCCGCATCGGTATGGTGATTCCGACCTTCATCGGCATTACGATCCTTGCGTTTGCGCTCATTCACCTGATACCCGGCGACCCCATTGAAGTGATGATGGGCGAACGCGGTGTCGATCCGGCCATGCACGCCGCCGCCATGCACCGTCTCGGCCTCGACCAGCCGCTGCCGCTGCAATACATCCACTATCTCGGACGTGCGGTGCACGGCGATCTGGGGATGTCGATCATCACCAACACCAGCGTGATGGACGAGTTCCTCGCGCGCTTTCCCGCCACCGTCGAGCTGTCGATCTGCGCGATGCTGTTCGCCCTGATCGTCGGGCTGCCGGCCGGTGTGTTCGCGGCGCTGCGGCGTGGCACGGTGGTCGATCACGGCGTGATGGGCACGGCGCTGACCGGCTATTCGATGCCGATCTTCTGGTGGGGCTTGATCCTCATCATGCTGTTCTCGGTGAAGCTCGGCTGGACGCCGGTGTCGGGGCGTATTGCGGTTGAATACGACATTCCGCACGTCACCGGCTTCATGTTGATCGACTCGCTGATGTCGACCGATGAAGGCGCGTTCAAGTCGGCGTTGAGCCATCTGATTCTGCCCGCCATCGTGCTCGGCACGATTCCGCTGGCGGTTGTGGCGCGTATGACGCGCTCGTCGATGCTCGAAGTGCTGCGCGAGGATTACATCCGTACCGCACGCGCCAAGGGCTTGCCGCCGGGACGCGTGATCGTCGTGCATGCGCTGCGTAACGCGCTGATTCCGGTGGTGACCGTGATCGGCCTGCAGGTGGGCACGCTGCTCGCCGGCGCGGTGCTGACCGAGACGCTGTTCTCCTGGCCGGGTATCGGCAAGTGGCTGATCGATGCAATCAGCCGGCGTGATTATCCGGTCGTGCAGGGCGGTATCCTGTTGATTGCCACACTCGTGATCGTCGTGAACCTGATTGTCGATCTGTTGTACGGCGTGTTGAATCCGCGCATTCGCCATACGAGGTAAAACCGTGGCCGACATACAAAACACAGTCCCCCAAGCAGTCACGCCCCCTAGTGGACGTGCACTGGCCGCCCGTGAATTCTGGGCAAACTTTTCCCGTAACCGTGGTGCGGTAACGGCCGGTGTGATCGTGCTGGTGCTGATCTTCATCGCGATCTTCGCGCCGTGGATCGCGCCGCACAGCCCGATCGAGCAATACCGCGATTTTGTGAAGATCCCGCCCGCCTGGGCCGACGGCGGCAACTGGAAGTTCATCCTCGGCACCGACGAAGCCGGCCGCGACATGTTGTCGCGCCTGATGTACGGCGCGCGCCTGTCGTTCTGGATTGGCTTCATCTCGGTCGTGCTGGCGCTGATCCCGGGCGTGGTGCTCGGGTTGATTGCCGCGTTCTTCGAGAAGTGGGCCGATACGCCGATCATGCGCATCATGGACGTGCTGCTTGCGCTGCCGTCGCTGCTGCTCGCGGTGGCGGTGGTGGCGATTATCGGTCCGGGGCTCTTCAATACGATGTTTGCCATCGCGATCGTGGCGTTGCCCGGTTACGTCCGTCTGACGCGGGCTTCGGCGCTCGGTGAATTGCAGAAGGAATACGTGACCGCTTCGCGCGTGGCGGGCGCCGGCACCTTGCGGCTGATGTTCTCGCAAGTGCTGCCGAACTGCACCGCGCCGCTGATCGTGCAGGCGACGCTCGGCTTTTCGTCGGCGATTCTCGATGCCGCTGCGCTCGGCTTCCTCGGCCTCGGCGTGCAACCGCCCGCGGCGGAGTGGGGCGCGATGCTCGCATCGGCGCGTGACTACATCGATAACGCCTGGTGGATCGTCACCTTGCCTGGCCTGTCCATCGTGATCTCGGTGCTGGCGATCAACCTGCTCGGCGACGGGCTGCGCGACGCGCTCGACCCCAAACTGAAACGGATGGCGTGATATGAGTACCCTACTGACCATCCGCAATCTGGCGGTGAATTTCAACGGCCTGCCGGCCGTCGACCGCATCAATCTGGACGTCGCGCCGGGCGAAGTAGTCGGCGTAGTAGGCGAGTCCGGCTCGGGCAAGAGCGTGACGATGATGGCGCTAATGGGCCTGATCGACGCACCGGGCAAGGTCAGCGCCGACGAGGTTACCTTCGACGGCAAGGACCTGCTGAAAGCCTCGCCGAAGGAGCGCCGCAAGATTATCGGCAAGGACATCGCGATGGTGTTCCAGGACGCCCTCACGAGTCTGAACCCGAGCTACACCGTCGGTTATCAGATCAAGGAAGTGCTGAAGCTGCACGAAGGGCTGCGCGGCGCCGCGCTGAACAGGCGTGCGATCGAACTGCTCGACCAGGTCGGCATTCCCGATGCGAAGAATCGCATCGCGTCGTTTCCGCACCAGATGTCGGGCGGCATGAACCAGCGCGTGATGATTGCCATGGCGGTGGCCTGCAATCCCAAGCTGCTGATTGCCGACGAGCCGACCACCGCGCTCGACGTGACGATCCAGGCGCAGATCATGGAATTGCTCGTGAAGCTGCAGAAAGAGCGCGGCATGGCGCTCGTGCTGATCTCACACGATCTGGCCGTGGTGTCGGAAGTCGCGCAGCGCGTGGCCGTCATGTATGCGGGCGAGATGATCGAGACCAACAAGGTGCCGGATATCTTCGCCGCGCCGCATCACCCCTACACGGAAGCGCTGCTGGCGGCGATTCCCGAGCACAATGTCGGCGCAGTGCGGCTGGCTGCGTTGCCGGGTATGGTGCCGGGCCGCGACGACCGCCCCAAGGGGTGTCTGTTCGCGCCGCGCTGCAAGTACGTCGTGGATGACTGCACCAAGGCCCGCCCAGCCCTTGCCCCGCTCGCGGGCCATATCGACGCGACCAGGGTACGCTGTATCAAGCCGCTGAATCTCACCGGCGATGCCAACGTCCACACTCAAGGAGGCGCACGATGAATGCAGTACCCGAAACGCGGCGCCAGGCGAGTCAGACGGGCGACCATGTGCTGGTCGCCGACCAGTTGGCGCGGCACTACTCGGTGCGGCGCGGCATGTTCGGCCACGGCACGGTCAAGGCGTTGAACGGTGTGTCGTTTTCGCTCGACCGCGGCAAGACGCTGGCGGTCGTTGGCGAATCCGGCTGCGGCAAATCGACGCTCGCGCGTCAGTTGACGATGATCGAGGGACCGACGGCCGGCCGTCTGATGATTGACGGCGAAGACGTGGCCGGCGCCGACCACACGCGCATTGCCGCCTTGCGCCGGCGCGTGCAGATGGTGTTCCAGAACCCGTTTGCGTCGTTGAATCCGCGCAAGACTGTCGAGCAGACGCTCGGTGAGCCGCTCGCCATCAATACGCCATTGAGCGCGAGCGAACGCGCCGAGCGGATTGCGCAGATGATGCGCACCGTCGGCCTGCGGCCAGAGCACGCCAAACGCTACCCGCATATGTTCTCGGGTGGCCAGCGGCAGCGCGTGGCGATTGCGCGCGCGATGATTCTCGATCCGCAGATCGTCGTGGCCGACGAACCGGTCTCCGCACTCGACGTGTCGATCCAGGCGCAGATTCTCAATCTGTTCATGGATCTGCAGGAGCAGTTCAAGACCAGCTACGTGTTCATCTCGCACAACCTCTCGGTGGTGGAGCACATTGCCGACGATGTGATGGTGATGTACTTCGGCGGCGTGGTCGAACTGGGCGACAAGAAGCGGATTTTCTCGAAGCCGCGCCATCCATACACGCGGGCATTGATGTCGGCGACGCCGTCCATTTTCGAGGCGGATCGCAGCATCAAGATCAAGCTGCAAGGCGAGATGCCGTCGCCGCTCAATCCGCCCTCGGGCTGCACGTTCCATCAGCGTTGCCCGTATGCAATCGAGCGCTGCCGCAGCGAGGAACCGAAGCTGCGCGAAGTGGATGGACGTCAGGTGTCGTGCCACCGCGCCGAGGAGGTGGGGGACGTGGATGCCTGAAGCGTCGGCGGCGCGTCGTCCTGCGCGCCGCCTGCGTGAAGGCGGCAGTCACGCCGTTTTCGCGCTGCGCTGGCGAGCCTGGCTGATTGCTTGTGCCACGCTCGCCGGCCTCTCGTTCGGTTCGGTCTGGCCGGTCGCCACGGCGGATGCCGCGGGCGCGGCTGCGACTACCCCGGCGCAAGGCGCCCGGCCGGCCTTGCCGGTTCCGGGCACACCTGCTGCCCCTGTTTCACCTGGCCACCCGCGTGCCACCTTGCCCGGTTTCAACCCGCCGCCGTCGTATTCGTCGAGCACGACGACAGGCGGTCCGGTGCGCACCCAGCCCGCGCGCATGCCGTTCTATGTCGCGACGCGCGGCACAACCACCATCTACGTGCTTGGCACGCTTCACGTCGGCGACCCGGCCGACTATCCGCCGAACCAGCCGTTCCGCCCGCAGATTCTGGCTGCGCTGGCGGCTTCACCGACTCTGGCGCTGGAACTCTCACCCGACGATCTGCTGGTGTCGCAGGACGACGTGTCGAAGTACGGTGTGTGCCGCAGCGCCTGTCTGCCGAAGTATTTGCCGGAATCGCTCTGGCACAAGCTCGAAGTCCGCTTGCGCGACAATCCCGCGGCGCTCGATGAGATCAAGAGAATGCGGCCGTGGCTCGCTTCGCTGCTGGTCGAAACGTACGATTCGTTGAGCGCCGGGCTGCAGACCGAATACGGTACCGAGGCGCAGTTGCAGAACGTCTATCTGCGCACACGCGGCAAGATTGTCGGGCTTGAGACGCTTGGTGAGCAGATGCGCTCGTTCACGAGCCTGTCGTCAGCGCAGCAGCGCGAAATGCTGGCGCAGGATCTGGTGCAGACGCCCGCCGGCAACCTCGCCGATGTGCAGACCTTGCACCGGCTCTGGCAGGTGGGCGATGCCGATGCGATTGCGGCTTGGCAGGCGGCCAAGTCCGAGGTGCTGGCGCGCGACAAGCGGGTATCCGATTCGATCGACAACAAGATCGTGTATGAGCGGAACCGGCGTTTCGTTGCGCGGATGCTGCTGATTGCCGGGCCGAACAAGCCGGTGTTCGTGGCAATCGGGGCGCTGCACCTGGGTGGGCCGAAGGGCGTGCTGCAGTTGTTGCGGCAGCATGGATTTGTGGTGGAGCCGGGGTGAGGGCAGTGCGGTTGAGCGTGCTACGGGTTAGCCTCGCCGCCCGTGATCAAACCGCGACTGCTTTGCCTTTACTACTTCTGCCGTAACGCCTCAACCACGCTCTTCATCACGGTTGTCCAGTCTCCCAGCACAGCCTGTCTGAACAACCGCGCCTGCGGATACCACGGCGAATCGGCGCGGTGCTCCAACCAGCGCCAGTCGGAGTTCGCCGGCAACATGACCCACACTGGCTTGCCCAGTGCGCCCGCCAGATGCGCGACGCCCGTATCGACGGCGATCACCTGATCCAGATTCATCACCAGCGCGGCGGTCTCCGTGAAATCGTGCAGATCGGCCGTGAAGTCATACGGCCGGAACGCTTCCGGTGCGTCGGCGAGTTGTGCCTCAGCCGGCCCCTTCTGCAACGAGAACCACGCGATATCCTCCCGTTCGCCAAGCGGCGCCAGATCGGCGAAACGCATCGAGCGATAGCGATCGTTGCCGAAGGTCGGACTGCCGGCCCATACCAGACCGATCTTGCGCCGCGTGCCCGCCACGCTCGCGACGCGCTTTCGCCACGCCTGCACCTTGGCTTCGTCCGCGAACAGATATGGCACCTCAGCAGGAATCGTCGCTATCTCCGTGCCGATGCAGGACGGCACGCTCATCAGCGGCGCCCAGAAGTCGTAACGCCCTTCGGCCTTGCCGCTCCACGCGCGATGCACACCGGGCACGCGCGCCGCGAGCGGTACGAGTTGCTCGCGCACGCAAACATCCACCTCCGCGCCACGCTGTTCAAGCACGCGTGCAAAGCGCAGAAACTGCAACTGATCGCCGAACCCCTGGTCGCCGACCAGCAGGATGCTACGGCCTTCGAGCGGTTCACCATGCCATTCCGGCACGCCTTGCACGGCGATATTGGCGTAATCGAGCGGGCGCCAGCGCTTGGCAAATTCCGCCCAGCCTTGTGCGTAGTCGCCGCGCTTGAGCAGCAGCCACGCCAGGTTCTGATGAGCGTCGACATAGCCCGGGTCGATTTCCAGCGCGCGGCGGTAAAACACTTCCTCTTCTTCGAGCCGTCCCTGCGCGCCGAGCGAGCCGCCGAGGCACACGAGGTTGGTCGGATTCGGCTTGAGTGCAACCGCGTAGCGATACTGCTGTTCGGCCTCGCCGTAGTTGCCGAGCTTGCCGATCGCACTACCCAGATTCACATGCGCATTTGCAAAGCCTGGCCGCAGTTCAATGGCGCGCCGAAAGCGGGCGATGGCCGCCGCGCTGTCGCCTTTTGCGTTCAGCGCGTTGCCGGCGTTGAAGTGCGCTTCGGCGGAATACGGATCGAGCGCGAGCGCCTGCTCGTAGCACGCAAGCGCCTCGTCGTGGCGCTCGAGTTTGGCGAGCGCCGTGCCGAGGTTCAGGTGCGCGCTCGCCAGCGATGGGTTGTGCGCGATGGCCGCGCGATACTGACGTACCGCGCCTTCGAACTCGCCTTGCGCTTGCAGTGTGACGCCGAGGTTATTGCGTGCGTCGGCGAACCCGGGATGCAGTTGCAGTGCCTGCCAGTAGCATCGCTGCGCCTCGTCAGGCTGGCCGAGCGCGGCGGCCACGAGTCCGCGGTTGCTCCAGAACACGGCGTCGGCGGGCTCCAGCTCGATTGCCTGATCCAATAGAGCGGCTGCTGCCGCGTGATTGCCTTGCTGATGTTGCAGCACGCCGAAGTAGTGCAGCGCTTCGGTGTGACCGGGATTGATTGCCAGCGCTTCCTGATAGAGCGGCGCGGCCTGATCGAGCTGCCCGGCGCGATGCATGTCGAGCGCGTGGGCTAGCAGTGTGGCGAGGTACGACGGTGCGGTGGCGTCCTGCTTTGCGTCACCGGTTTGAAGATGCTGATCCATGAGAACCTGCTTGAGAGCGCCGGCGTGCTCGTCTTGTGCGCGCCGGCGGATAGACGGGAAAACGTCTACCAGCTTATGTCCCAAGCCTTTCCAGTTCGATCAGACACATCCTAATTTCCCACGCCGGGGCTTTGGGGCGCGGCGTCGGGCGGCATCCTGTTATCGCAAAATAGCCGCGCCCGGGATCATGCGGGCCCGGGCGCGGTCATGCTGTCTACAGAAACATCAGGAAGTTGAGCAGGAAAATGTTCACCACTAGCAGTGTCAGCGCTGTCGGCACCTGTACCTTGATCACTGCGTTCTTGTCCGGCAATTCGAGCAAGGCGACCGGCACCATGTTGAAGTTCGCGGCCATCGGCGTCATCAGCGTGCCGCAGTAGCCCGAGAACATGCCGATCGCCACCATCACCGCCGGGTTGCCGTGGAATACGCCGACCAGAATCGGCACGCCCACCCCGCCCGTCATCACCGGGAAGGCGGCGAAGCCGTTGCCCATCACCATCGTGAACACCGCCATGCCGATGCAGTACACCGCCACCGCGACGAACCGGTAGTCGAGGTTGATGTAGGCGGTCGTCACGTGCGCGACCGCCTTGCCGACGCCCGCGTCCGAGAACACGAGGCCGAGCATGCCGAGCATCTGCGGCAGCACCGCGGCCCACGAGAGCGCGTCGACCAGGCGGCGTGCTTCCTTCATCGACTGGCCGACCGTGTCGCGCGTCATCGCGCAGGCGACGGCCAGGGCGATCACGCAGCCGATGCCGAAGCCGATCAGCGTGACGTTCTTCTGCTCGATCAGCGGCGTGCCGCCGAAGATCAGATGGCTCGCCGCCAGCGTGATCACGACGGTGATGACCGGAATCGTCAGCGCGGGAACGAACAGCTTGTTGCCCAGGCGCGCTGCGCTCGCCTGGCGGGCTTCGAGCGAGAGCACCTTGGGCTTCGCGGCTGTCACGCCGCCGAACCCGGCGATCAGCGCCATCGCAATGACCAGCACGCCGACCACCGAGGGCGGCAGCAGGTCGCCGATCAGGAAGATCAGCGCGTACAGGATCCAGAAGCCGCCGGCGGTCAGACGGCGCGGGTGTTCCTTGTCGGTGAGGATCATGCCGCCGATGATCAGCAGCACGATGCCGAGCAGCCAGAACAGATAGTTGATGGTGAGCGTCATGCTTCATCTCCTGTCGCGGACGGGCTTTGCGCAGCCGCCTGCGCGGTGGCGTTGCCGCGCAGTTCGCGCTCGAGCTTGCGATCGAGCAGATACAGCCGGAAGCCGTGAATCAGGAACGCGCTGATCGCGGTGGGGATGCCCCAGACGGCAACGTGGATCGGTTCGACCTCGATGCCTGCTTCGCGCAGGAAGGTGGTCATCAGCACGATCGCGCCGAAAGCCACAAAGATGTCCTCGCCGAAGAACAGGCCAACGTTGTCGGTGGCGGCGGCGAAGGCGCGCAGGCGGTGGCGCACCGCGTCGGTGAGCTTGCCGTAACGGGTTTCGGTGGCGCCCTCGGCCATCGGTGCGATCAACGGACGCACCATCTGCGGATGGCCGCCGAGGCCGGTCAGGCCGACCGCCGCCGTCAGTTCGCGCACCAGCAGGTAAACGATCAGCAGGCGCCCGGCGGTGGCGGCCTTGATGCCGGCGATCCACGTCTGTGCCCGCTCGCGCAGGCCGTGCCGTTCGAGCAGGCCGATCACCGCCAGCGGCAGCAGGATGATCAGGGGAATGTTGCGCGTCTTGATGAAGCCCGTGCCGATGGCGGCAAGGATTTTCTCAGGTGGAAAGTGCGCGGCCAGCGCGGTGACGATAGCGGCGGCGGCCACGATCAGCATCGGATTGAAGCGCAACACAAAACCGACGATGATCACGGCCACGCCGATGAGCGGCCATAGATTGACTGCTGTCTGCATCAGGATCTCCAAACAGGGTTGCTAACCTTGCCGCTGATGGCGGCTAACGTGAGGCGGCCTCGGGCTGTGCCCGGCGCCGACTTGCTGTGCGCGGCTCTGGGTGGCCGCGTCAGTCCACTGCAACTGCCTTTACTTGCGTTTGCGTCTGCTGCTGCCTGCTGTGTTGCGGGTACGGCCTTGTGTACTACTAAATCGTGTTGCGGGTCTCGCTCGCGTTTTGCTATCTATTGCCGCTGGCAAACGCCCCGCGTGAGGCGGGGCGTTGCGTACTTCATGATTGACCGTGATGCGCGTCGCCGAGACTCAGGCGCGCACGGCGTTGGCCGCGTGAACTTCGATGCCGGCATTTTCAAGCGCGCTGCGGATGCGGCGCGCGAATGCCAGCGCATGCGGACCGTCGCCGTGCAGGCAGATGGTCTGTGCGTTGAGCGGCACCCAGCGGCCGTCGACGGCTCGCACGCGTTGCTCGCGCACCATCGCGAGGGTGCGCTCGAGCACTTCCTCTTCGTCGTCGAGCAGCGCGCCCGGCTCCTTGCGCGGCACGAGCGAGCCGTCGGCGCGATAGCCGCGGTCGGCAAACACTTCCTCGATGGCAACCAGGCCGGCTTCGCGGGCGGCCGTCACGAGGCCGCTATTGGCGAGCGCGAACACCGCCACCGATGGATCGAAGTCGTGCACGGCGGAGACGATCGCATCGGCGATCTTCGGATCGCGCGCCGCCTGGTTGTAGAGCGCGCCGTGCGGTTTGACGTGCGCAATGCGCCCGCCTTCGGCCTGGGCGATTGCCGAGAGCGCGCCGAGCTGGTACAGCACGCCGGCGTAAATCTCACTGGCGGGCAGATCCATTTCCTTGCGACCGAAATTCTCGGGGTCGTTGAAACTCGGATGGGCGCCAATCGAGACGCCTTTGCGCACGGCCCAGCGCACGCAGTCGTGCATGGCATTGGCGCCGCCCGCGTGCCAGCCGCACGCAATATTGGCTGAAGTGACGAGGTCGAGCAGCGCCTCATCGGAGCCACAACCCTCGCCGAGATCGGCGTTCAAATCGATTTCCATAATTTCCTCTACTGGGTCTTACAACGCTGCCACCGCCGGCTGGCGTGCGCAGCGCTCTTCATGCATCGCGATTGCGGCATCGATCTGCCGCAGATACGTTCTTTCTTCCACCAAAGCCTGACGCGCCTCTTGAGGCGTAGTCGGGATAAAACGGATCGCGCTGTTCAGGCGCACCTGAGCCAGTTTCCATAGATCGGCCTGAATCACCGCGCCGATCTTCGGATAGCCGCCGGTGGTCTGCGCGTCGCTCAGCAGCACGATGGGCTGGCCGTTGGGCGGCACCTGGATCGTGCCCGGCACGACCGCATGCGAGAGCAGGTCGGTGTTGCGTGTGCGTTTGAGTTCGGTGCCGGCGAGCCGGTAGCCCATGCGGTTGCTGTTCGGGGTGACGAGCCATTCGTCGGACCAGAACGCTTCTTGCGCGGCAGCCGGAAACTGCTCGTACTCGGGGCCTTGCAGCACGCGGATCGGCACGGCCCAAGGGACGCCGGACGGGTGGCGCCCACGCCGCAGCGGCTCGTGGACCAGCACGAATTTGCACCAGGCGGGCGCTTTCACGCCGAATTCGGGCGCCTGCGGACTGAAGCCGCGACCGGCGCGTGCCGACGGCGCGCCGACCGGCAGACGGTCGCCATCGCGCAGCGCCCGGCCGCCGAGGCCGCCGAATTGTCCGGCGAGGTCGGTGCTGCGCGAGCCGAGCATGGGCAGCACGTCGATCCCGCCGGCGACCGTGACGTAGCCGCGCATCCCGCGCCGCGCCGCTTGCAGCGTCAGTTCCTGGCCGGCTTGCACCGGCAGGCTCCACCATGAATAGACCGGCTTGCCGTCGAGCGTGGCGCCGAATTCGGTGCCGGTGATCGCAATCCGGGTGGCGCGGGGAAAGCGTAGCACGGTGGGTCCAAACGTGACCTCGAGGCCGGCAGCGTCCGGCCGGTTGCCGACGAGGCGGTTGCCCACTTCCAGCGACAGGCGGTCGAGCGCGCCTCCCATCGCCACCCCGAGGTGCCGGTAGCCGTGCCGTCCAAGATCCTGAACCGTGGTCAGGAGGCCCGCGCGAATCACGTCGATCATGCGTCTATCCCCGCGACGGTGAAGCACACCCGGTCGCCCGGTTGCAGCAGGGTGGGCGGAGTGCGGGTG
>NZ_SCNV01000071.1 GCF_005503145.1 Burkholderia sp. 4M9327F10
CATACAATCACGAGAGGCCGAACACGGCCATTGGCGGCGTACCGCCCAAACAGAAGTTGCCCATCGCGGCATGACCTCTACTTCTGAACTCCGTTAGAAGCGGGGGGACTACCGGTTGAGACCGCGCATACTGAACGAAGAGCAAAGCCAGCATCAGGAAACTAACGACGTGATCCGTATTGCTACCAGAATTTCGAGTGATGTCGAACAAGCGATCTACTGCACCATCATTCAGATGCTAGATGCCGGATTTACAGGATGAAGGCCCGGAACGCCATGTCTAAAATCTTGAGTGGGCGTGCCGGCGAGATGCATGCGGCTCGGTTGTCGTAGAATACCCCGGGGCTGCGCGATGATCTGAATAAGTAAGCATATGGCTGGGCTATGCAAGAGACCGTTTTCGCTGTGCCGGAATCAATAGACGACGAATGGCCAACTCTTGTGGAGGGCGATTACTCTGTTGCAGTGATCCGTCTCGTGACCCTCATTCGGGCTCGCGTCAATTATCTGCTGTTTGTTTCCGTCGAGCTTCTGCCTGCGGAGATGCCGGTCCCGCCGCAGCCCCCGAATGGTGGATGGTGGCGGAACTTCGGATCTGATCGCCTCTGCGTTAGTCGAATCGTTCTATCGTTGGCGGACGCAATCGCTTGGTATGAGACGCTCAAGCAGGGCCGGGCCTTGATCCCCGGCCGCGACGTCCCGATAACGATGGCCCGCCTGGCGCCTGAGCCTGACTACAATGGATTCATAGTCTTATCTGAGCCGCCGCCTTTCTCACCCGCTTGGCATGGTAGACCCCGGCTGCACCGTCTGATCCCGATGGAGGCGCTAGCCGAGCCGGTCGAGGCAATCCGAAATGGCTCAACCGAAGTCGAAGCCTTCATCCGCGCTAGGGAATGGTTGCGACAGCATATTTACTTCGATTTACTTGCGTACGACGACTGGTTGGGCTCAGGCGTGTTGGTCGCTCCGAACCCGCTTCTCCGTTACTGCGGTACCCGCATCGCAGATCGCTCGGCAACGGCAGGAGAGACCATTGAAGTTGGGGGGGCGCCGCGCCGCAACGCCAATCTCTCGACCCTGAGGTTGAGCATCGAAGAATTTCGTGCGGGTGCCCCTGCGTGGCGTGCAGAAGGTACGCCCGATGCCCTAGGCCGTTTTCGTGCCCAGGCACCCTCCCAAGTCTCGACTATTCGCCATGACCTGGTCTGTGATATTCGCGGTCGTCTCGATCACGAGGCCCCAGGCTTCTTCTTCCGCAGCGTCAGTGTGAGCCACACCCCACAAGGACATCCACGAGAAGTAGCACCACCCCGGCGCGCGCCGTTGACCCAGCCGCGAACCGTTCATGTTCGTCCGCAGCCTGCTATGTTAGCTGAATCACCGCCGACCGCGCTCCGCCAACTCGAGAGGCTGCAGCGGGCTCGCAGTGAGCGCATCGGGGACTTGAGGCCGGCTGAGGCACCTCTGGTCCGACGCATCGCTCGTCTATTCGAAAATGATCGGGAAGACACGGTTACGTGGATTCGCGAACTCATCGCCTCGGCCCGGACTCAAGTCTTCCTTGTTGATCCCTATCTTGACGCCGACGACCTTCAGGAGTTCGCGACGGCCGCGTCCTACCAAGGTGTTGCCATCCGAGGTCTAATTAATCCTCGGCCTGGTCGCAACCGCCGCTCCGACACGAACGGCGACTTGTTCGGAGACCAGATGCTCGAGAAAATCAGGGAATTACGAGACCCCGCACAGGAATTCGGGGAAATCGATATCCGGGTTTCGCGGATCCGGCGCCTGCATGATCGCTTCTTGCAGGTCGACGATGTGGTTTGGCACTCCGGTCACTCGTTCAACCAGATGGGTAAGGGCGAGATCAGCCTGATGACCTTGGTCGCCGAACCCACAGAAACACGCACCGTGCTGGCGGAAGCATTTGCAGAAGCAGAGCCCTTCGAGACTTATTGGACCAATCGCCCCACCCAGCCGTGGTCGCTGAGACAGGAAGCCGGTTACCAACTGCGACGTCTGGCGAAGTGGATCGAGCGATCGCAGGACATGCAGCCGCGAGACACAGGCAATGACTGACAACAGCTTGACCCTTCCTTGCCCAGAAGATGGTGAGGCTGCCCTGGCCATGACCGTTGAGTGGCTTCGTGCCCAGGACTCAACGGATGAGTTCGGAGCACTTGTGTTGCGCCCGCTGGACGTATCAGGTGCGAACACTTTAGCGGAGTGCCTGGCAGCTGCGGGGCTCATGGGCTGGCGCGATGCAATCATCGCCGCCGCAAGTCCAGGGCAGGCGCGTCATCTAGACGCTCGCCTGAGTTGGCTCATGGGCCAGGCCGCCATCGCGATTGCTGTCAGCATGGATCAACCCGAGAACTTCGGGATCGTCGAGACATTGCAGATGCTAGGCAACGTCAGTAACGCCACATTGGCATCCATAGTCTGCAGTCGCGTTGCGGATGTACATGACAGTTACCCACTTCTGGCGCTCTTGCGCACGCACCTGCAGGCACTTTGGAATTCGCACTTTAATGTACGGATGCGGCGGTATGCCGAAGCAATCGCCACACGACCTTTGACGTCGCGGGACCTCTGGCCTCGATATGACGGTATGCCGATTGGAGTAGGCTGGGCTCATCAGGTTGCCGCAGCCCTCTGGCCCGGTCGTTACATGGAAATGCTGGCCAGTTTTCCGACATTGTTTCAGCACGGATTTGGCGATCCCCTGTCGCCAATCGATCTGGATTTGGCCGCGTCCTTGGTAAGCGCATCCCCCAATGTCTTCTCGATCGACGGGGCACCCCTAGGGCCTGTGGTCATCTTTGCCTTGTTCGATGCGATCGAGACACGGTTCACGGCCACCGACATGCAAGACATGGCAGCAGTCGAGACTGGGCTCGGCCATGTTCTCGACAACATGTTCTCGCGTAGCGATGGGAACTGGATCGGCCGCGCATGGCTGCAGCAGATCATCTGGCGAGACACGCCGCGCCGGGCAGGTCGTGCCCAGGCAGACGTGAATGCACAAAGGAGCCTGCGGGACAGGTTACGTATCCAATTGTCAAGTCGCATCACGCCTCTTGGCGAAGCCGCTTTCGACTGGATACGCCAGGAGGAGCCCCTCTGGGGAGTTCATCGTGTCTTGTCCGAGGCGTCGATTCTGGCGGCCCAAGGTAATGCAATAGCGGCAGCCGAGATTCTTGCGGAAGCAGTCCGGCAAGGGCTTGTGAGTGCTACGGGGCGGCCAGCAGGGCTCGCCACGAATTCGCCGGAGGCAACCATCGTCGCTCTTGTGCTCTCGAATCTGTCCGACATGAAACTGTGGTTCGAGACTCTGTGGCGAGATACTTACGAGTTAAGAGAGCAACTGAGCTACGACGCGCACCGTAACCTCGACAACCCGGCCTACCCGGCCTTGGCCTGGAGTCTAATTGGGCTCAATGCTTCGGGGGCGGCGTCTGTCGACACGGCAGGGGTTTGGCGCGTGATTGCGGGAGCGGTGTTCGAAACCCAGCGCATTGATCCAAACGCGAACCTGTTTAACGGTGCAATGCCGTCAATCATCCGAGTCGCGGTTCAACTGGGCGCGGTACTCACTGAGGGTGGAATCCTTCCGATAAGTGACTTCGCCAGCTTCCTGTCCGACCAGCTTGAGCCGACCGTCGAGCACGCGCACCTCTGGCAGATTGCGAGATCTGGAGCATCAGATAGCACGACTTTGGCCGTGGGGCGCCTGGTGGGTGCTACTCGGCTCCGACAAGCACTCGAAGCCGGATTCGCCCAGCATCGTCCAGCGTGGGGTGTAGCGCTTGATCGTGCCGCACAGGACGACCTGGTCAATTTTTCGAGTCGTCTTTAAACCACATGAGCAGCAGAGATAAAGCATACTGAATATTTACTATAGCCTTTCAAAGATCAACTTTACTGCGGCCGCGGTAACGGAATTATCGAAAACATGTTTGACACTACCTTGCGTGCCCCCTCTCGCATCTCGATTTCCCCTGACGCGTGGTTATACGCAAACGCATAGCGCTTGCTCCCGATATGAACCCAGAGGACATTCGTCAAGATTTTGATTTCTTGGTCTGCATCCTTACGCCAAAGGATTGTGCCGATCAACAGTAGTGCAACTTCGTCGACGCCGCGAGCGTGATGATCGGCTCGCGCCATGACACCATCAATGTATTGGCGAAGGATTTCAACTTCCGTGACGGCAGTAGCCATTGCATTGCCCTCCTGCTTTTCGAGCTTTCCAGATTTTCCCAACGCTTGCCGTTAGCCAGCCAAACAGCAACTAGCCTTTGGTTCCTTTACCCGCGTACAAACGGTAAAAATTACACAGCCATTTTACACTTGCGAGTAACATTGACCCTCTATATTCTCCATACAAATCATAAATTTTTCCGCTGTTAACTCAACCGGAGGTAGAAAGATGGCAATCAGTAATGGCACTGAAGCACAGGATGTAGGGGACGAGAAAGCTCTTGATGGGCAAAGCTTTCTGAAACAGACGATTCTCAGCGGCGGCGCAAATTTCACACTGGCGGGTACCGACCACGGCTTACACGCAAACATGGACTTAAGCGTGTTTCAACCGACAGTGCCGGAAGGCCATTTCTTTCTTGGCCAGGTGGCCGTTCAGGGTTATCCCGACACCTGTCCGTCGTCATGCATCATCGTTCAACCAATGAATGACGACCCGGCTAATCCTTGCCTCAAGAGCCCCACCGGCTTCTCAAGAATCTGGTGTGACGCAGGCTCGGGTAAAGACTCAGATTACTCTTTCTGGCAGCCGAATTGTACAGATCCGAATTACATCGCTATCGGCACAATCATCTTCACCGGACCTGGCACGAACGGCCAGACTCCGGATCCCAAAAACTACCCTGCTTTGGCCCTGGTGCGAAGCGATCTCGTTAAGTACGCGACACCCGTGTCGACGCTGATCTGGGACGATGCTGGCAGTGGCGCCACAGCAAACGCCTCACTCTTCCCCCTGCCCAACTCGAACTACTTCATCTGTTCAACCGGACCAGAAGGGCAGCCTCCCACAGGCCAATACCCTGACCTTCTCCCGCCTTCAGAAAAGAAGAGTCAATAAGATCAAATTTCCTAATTGATTTTGGCCGATCAACCGTGAGGCTAATCGGCCACATTCATTTCTGAGCGCTGGCTTCATCGACCCGGGCGCGTTTCTGACTTGCCCAAAGGAACCACGAATGTCTGACGTGATTAATCTCGTGAAGAATGGCGATGTCCTGTCTGCAGTGGCTATCAAACAGGGCGCGTTTAATGTGGACTCGAGCGGTCAGGCGACCTATCGAATTCCCATCGCGGTTCCACCCGGCATAAACGGGCTCAGTCCGCTCCTTGGAATTAACTATAACCACCGCGGTGGCAACGGCCCACTGGGCGTGGGCTGGAGTATCGAAGGCGTATCTTCGATTACGCGCACCGGCGCCAACTACGCAACCGACGGATATAAGAGCGCGATCAATTTCAACGATAGCGACCGTTTGTTGCTGGATGGGCAGCGGCTGCTCAATGTGTCGGGCGATTATTGGGGGAGCGAAGCCCTCTATGCCACCGAAGTCCAGTGCTGGGTCAAGGTGATTGCTGGCACGACCGAAAGCGATGGCTTTGTTGTGGTGTCGAAGAATGGCGAGATTCACGAATACGGCAAGACCTCGGACAGCAGGATTCTGGCTAACGCGGGCGGCGTGCGGGTGTGGGCGCTCAACGCAATACAGGATCTGAACGGCAACCGGATCGAGTATACGTATACGCAGAGCCCGGTGGCCGGTCTACCGGAAAGCGGTGCCTATTATCTGCAAACGATCCAGTACACGACGCGCAAGGACGGGGCCGCCTCGGCCAATCGCTTTGTGGTTTTTTCATATGTCGCGCGCGACGACAAAATCGTTTCCTACGTCGGTGGCTGCAAGATCGAGGTCGACTGCCTCCTCGACACAATCACCAGCTACATAGGTCAGGCAAATAATCCCGACAACGTCGTGACCACCTACAGCCTGCATTATGCGACCAGTTGCGCGACCCGGCTGTCGCGGCTGGTGTCCCTGTCGGTGACCGGGGCGGCAGGAGAAGGCAACCCAGCCTTGCCCGACATCGAGGTAGCCTGGCAGGACGTGACCAATCCATCCATCGATAGTAGTCAGCAGAATACCGTGCTTGGCAGCGGCAAGATTCTGTCCATGGACGTCAACGGCGACGGGCTCACCGATGTCGTACAGTTCTTCAACGATCCCGATAGTGGTTCTTTATGCGTCGATACCTACCTGGCGAATTACAGCAACGGCAAGGTCGAGTTTGCCTTGCAACCGACAAGCAGGCTGCAAACCGTCTATCCGGATGCAAAAAAACTGTTCGCGACTGATGTTGATGGCGATGGGCGCGGAGATCTACTCGTCATTTACCCTGATGCGAGCAACGGCAACTCATTGAGCATCGACACCGCCTTATCCAACGGCAACGGTTTCTCTGCGCCGCAGACGGTAACCACCTCTAATGCTTTTACCGACGACGATCTGTTTTTTGCAGTCGACCTGAATGGCGACGGCAGAACCGATATCGTGCAGGCGACCCGCGATACCCAATCACAAACGCTGGTGTTGAATTGCTACATCACTTCGATCGATAGCAGCAGTGAGTATTTTGGCTACACCACGAGTGTGGCGACCAGCTTGCCCTTTCCAGCCAATAGCGCGAGCCTGTTTGCCGCCGACGTTAACGGCGATGGCATTACCGATCTGGTGTTGCTGACCGAGGATCCTGAGACCCAGCAAACCATGGTTTACTGCCTGATCACCACGCGGGCTGAAAAAAATGCATTCGCTCCATTCAATGTCGTCTCGAGCGGGGAGTTGCTGGATGTGCCGTTCGCCCGGATGGGTAGCATGCTACCGGCCGACCCGAACGGGGACGGGTTGACCGATATCGTGCGGGTTTTCCAGGATAGCGACGGTTGGATGAAGTTTCAGTCCTATCTGTCGGATGGCGTGGGGCATTTCACCGCCGGCGCGGTGTCGGCCGGGTTCACGCCTTGCGCTAACCTGTTTCCAATGGGATTCTTTGGCGGAAATGCTTCCGATATTCTCGGCTGCTGGACCGATCCCCAGCGTGGGAACTGGAATTTCGCTATCTACTCGGCGTCTCCGGCAGGCAATTACTCTCAGGCCGCCACCGTAAGCAGCGACCAGATCCTGCCCCAGTTGAGCTTCCTGATCGGAGATGTCACCGGCAGCGGGAAAGCCGATCTTCTTTATGCATATCTCGACGCGAATCGTTGTGTCAACATTCAGCCGTACCTGTCCGCTGGGGCCTATCCGGATCTGGTCAGCTCGATCGAGGATCAATTGGGCGGTCTGATCAACATCGAATACCAGCCGCTCACCAATCCTGCCGTTTATTCTGGAGGACAGAATGGCGCATTCCCGAAGAGTTCGGCTCAGCGTTATTGCAATCACCTGTCGCCTGCACAGTTCCCGATTCAATCTGTAATCGGTCAGGCTGTCTATGTGGTGTCCGGCTATACCTTGAGCAATGCGCCGGGGAGAAACCGCCATCCGTATTCGTTTGGCTACACGCTGTCCTATGCTGACGCGCAAATCGATCTGCTAGGGCGGGGCTGGCAGGGTTTCCGGCAGGTCTGCACCCTCGATACATCGACACAGTTATTGACGCGCCAGCTCTATAACCAGGATTTCCCGCTTACCGGCAAAGTAGCCTCTGTCAGCTCCGAATCGGGCGGTGCGCCGCTGGAATTGACGCTGACGACCTATTTGAGCCGCGCATCGACGATCTATCCTCAGCAGAACAGCGTTGAGGTGGTAACGACTGGCACACTGCGTTACACCTATACCGATGGTGCTTTCGACTATGTCACTGCCAACGTCTTTGCTGACGTTCAGAATGGAAATATTCTGCACTACGACGCATATGGGAATAATCTGTGCGAGACCTGGTATGGCTATGTCGAATATATCGACCCTGCTGTGGTCGCATCACCCAGTCAGACCGATCCCAAAGGAAACCCCATTCTTCCAGGCATGTTGAGGCCGTTGCAAAGTAGCGAGATGCTTTATCGCTACCGCGCTGTCGTCAACGATCAGACCGCCTGGGTGTTAGGGTTGCCGACGCACCAGAAGGCCTCGCTGAACGCCGCAGATTCCAATATCGCTACATTCAACCAGGGCGACCTGACGCTCTCGGCCACGACGTATTTTCCGACCACCTATAACCGCCAGTCAGTGGCGAACTGGGATAGCGGTAACCATGTTTTCCTGACGACGACCTATCAGTACGATGGTTTTGGCAATCGCGTGACGGAAACACTGCCCGGCAATCGCACCACCCGCTATGTCTTTGAGACGACCTACAACACCTACATCGATCAAACGGTTTCGCCGGGCAATGCGCAAGGTACCGCGCTAATCGGCTATGCCGGCTACGATCCGCGCTTTGGCATCCAGGTCGCAGAGCAGGATGCTAACGGCTTTATTTCCATCTCGGCGCTAGATGGATTTGGCCGTCTCGTCGCCAGACAGGGACCTGTGCCAGCGGGGACGCAATCGGACACCAATACGCTGTCCGGGCTTGTGACCGGATCGATGCACAATCAGTTCATGGCGGCGAAAGTCGTGTCGCTTGAAACAGTTGCCTATCTGGACGATGGCCAGCAGGGTATCTATTCGCAGCACCTGATCTTGCAGCAATTTCCCGACGACAACGTACGAAGCCTTCTCGCGAACTTGCGGTTCGTCGACGGTCTGTCGCGCGAGCGGCTGACCGCCGTGCGCACCAGCAATAACGGCAGCGAGCAGTATTCAACCGCTACGTTCGATTACACCGCCACCGGTAAGCCGTCGCGCAAGGGCATTCCATTCTTCTGCACGGATCTCGTCTCCGCTTCGACGGCGCTTTATGCGTCGTACCAGTACGATGCGCTCGACCGCCCCGTTCTTGCAGTACAGCCAGGTGGCGCGAATGGCGAATTGTCGGTGACCACCAGGTGGGCTTACGGCAGATCTGGTGTGGTTACGGAAACGCAAGCGGCCGGCGCGGCGGAGCAGTATGTCCAGACCTTTACCCACCATTGGTTCGACGGCAAGGATTGCATCGCGCAAACCGCCGTCGCCGTCGATAACGGTGCGGTCACAGACTTCCAGTTCGATCCACTGGCTCGTAACTGGCAATCGGTCGATCCGAATGGCGTCCACAACACACTGACCTACGACTCGCTGAGCCGGAAAACCTCGCTGGATAACCCCGACCAGAACACGACCGGTACAACGCCGGGTATCCGCTATCAATACGATCCCGCGACCGGGTTACTATCCTCACAAACGGATGCTGCCCAGGCCAGCATCAGCTACAGCTACGATCTGCTTGGCCGGGTCTTGACGACAACCTTCCAGGACGGGCGCCAGTTTACCTACCAATACGACACTGCATCGAATGGACTGGGGCGCGTCTCTGTTATCACTATCACGCAGGGCGATACCGTCGAGTCGACGCGAAGTTTCGCTTACGACGAGTATGGAAATATCGCTCAGGAAACGCTGGCGCTCATCGGCGAGGCACAAACCTTTACGACCCGATCGAAGTACGATCCGACGAAGCGACTGGTGGAACAGACTTTGCCAGATCAGACGCTGCTGCAGCGCACTTTCGTTGATGGGTTGTTGAGCGCACAGTCACTGGACGGCGTGCAGGTCACCTATTCAGCATTTACGCCCGCCGGTAGTTATTCGGCGATGAATTACAACAACGGCGCGACGTTTGCCTATCAACGCAACCCGCTCGATCAGATTTATGCCGAATCCTTGACTGTGGGCGGGCAGGTGCTGTTCGGCTCGAACTATCAGTACGATCAGTTAAACCAGGTCCTGCAAATTCAGGAACAACACGGCGCAGCGAACTCGACGCAAAGTTTCGCTTACCTGGGCAAGCGGTTGGTGTCGGCAACGATTCCCGGCTTTGAAGCAACCAGCTATCAGTACGACGCCGGCGGCAATTTGCAGATGAAGAACGCGAGCCGCTACAGCTACGACGCACATTTCCCGCGTCAGGTCGAAAGCGGCGGTGCCCCAATCTACAGTGCCACGCGCGATCAGTGTGGCCGAACCCTGTCGCAGACCTCGAGCGGACAAACGCTCGGGTTCCAGTACGACGGACTGGGATGCCTGCGCATGGTGAAGGATACCAACGGCACGGAGCTTCTGCAGGCGATGTCGGACGACAGGGGCCAGCGGCTTCGTCAGGTGAGCGCGGATGGCACGGTTACGCTCACGATCAACCCCTGCTACCAGGTAGTGAAAACCGCCTCCGCAACGACCATCCGGAAAACACTGTTTGACAGCGCCGGTGCGCTCGCCTCGATCGTCACGCAAGCGGGGACTTGCCAGTCGCTTTATTTCCGTCGCGACAACAAGGGCAGCGTTACCCATTGCCTCGACGCAAACGGGGCGCTGCGAAACCAATTGGCATACGACGCCTTCGGCATGGTCAAAGCGGTCTCCGGCCCGATACCGGACATCCCCTTGTATGAAGGCCGTACCTGGGATCCAGTGACAGGGCTCTACTATTTCGGTGCACGCTATTACGACCCGTCTCTCGGTACGTTCCTGACCCCGGATACGCGTCTTGGCGGCACCAGCGAGCTGCAATGCAATGTGTGGAACCGCTTTGCCTTCGAGCTGAACAATCCGCTCAACCACGTCGATCCGGACGGCCACACCGCCTGGTGGGCCGGGTTGGTGATTGGGCTGGTAGCGATCGCCAGTGGTGTGGCGATCGTCGCGACCGGTGGCGCGGCCAGTGGCTTGGCGGCAGTAGCGGTAGGAGCGGCGGCCGGCGCACTGATCGGCGGCGGTGCTACAGCGGTTGGTTATTCGCTGCAACACCGCGACGATTTTTCGTGGAAGGACTTCGGTATTCAGGTGGGAATCAGCGCGGGTATCGGTGCCGCAGCCGGCGGCCTGCTGGCTGGAATCAGCGGTCCTATCGCCGCCAGCGCGCATCCGGTCATCTATGGTGCACTCTCCGGCGGCATAATCGGCGCCGCAGCCGGCGCAGCTACCACGACGCTGACCAGTGTCGCCGAAGGGCAGTCGATCAGCGGCAGCGCGGTAGGCGTCTCGGCTGCGTTGGGCTTTGCGTTCGGCGCTATCGGCGGTGGTATCGGCGGCAAGGTAGGCGCAAGGACGGCGCCGCAGATGGATCAGCTCGCCAACGACACGCAACTCGCTGTTCGAAGCGGCGGGAGGTACGACATTTCGACGGAGCAGATCATCCGCGGGCCGGGAGTGAATGGCGGGGTAACGACTCGCGTGGCTTGGCAGCAGTTCACACCGCAGCAGATCAGGGGGGCTCAGAGGGCGTTGATTGGAGCGGGCATCTTTGCTGACTTCCTCTTGCCTTCGATCCAGACCTATCTGGGGGATACCACCCCAAGTTGATCTGAATATAGACGTGTTCAAATGTGCGCCTCTCTGTCATGGTGATCAACGTGACGGAGGGGCGCTATCCCTTAGATTGTCATGTCGCGATTACTGCGGAGTCCCCAAAGAGCGACATCAGAGTCTGGGCATTCCGCTGCCCCTGGTCCTCGTAGTTATTGTTGAAGATCACGTGGGTTTGTCCGGCCAGCGCCGCGATCGCGTTGATCTGATCCGCAAGCTCCTCGAGTTCCTGCTCGCTGTAGTCGTAGTTAAACCGGTCGCTGGCTGCAGTAGCTCCTTTGACGTTCCACATTTCGTGATTTCGCCCGTGAAGTCGAACAAGAGCCAACCGCTCGTTTGTCACTTCCCACACCGACGGTATGCTGTTGCCGGTTCCCTGCGGCTCGTCGACGATGACGTTCACGAGACCGCGCTCGCGTTCGAACGCTAGCGTGGAGGCGACGTGCTTCTCATCAAACCAGGATTTGTTCCGGAACTCGACCGCCATCGTGTAACCAGACATAGCGTCTGCGCAATGCGCAACGTGTTCCGCGTCCTTCGGAGCGCTCGTTACCCACGGGGCAAACTGAAAATGAACGACGCCGAGCTTGCCTGCGGCGCGCAGCGGGTCAATAGCTTCGAGATAGCGCCGCCAAAGCTCCTGGCAGACATCGGCGGGCACATCCTTGTAGTAGAGGTTCTTCTTGCCGTTTTGAGGCAGCGCAGGCTGGATATCCTTCGGAAACATATCGCGGCCCGTCTGATGCCCTGTGAAGAGCCTGTATGCCTTGATGTTGAACACGAAGTCATCCGGCGTTCGATCGACCCAAAGCAAGGAATTCGCGCCGCTGGGCATGGCATAGTAACTCGAATCCACTTCAACGATCGGAAACCGGCCTGCATAGAAACGAAGCCTCGCTTCCGCACTATTGCAGCCAGGTGGATAGAAGCGCTTGCTCTTGATCAGGGTAGGATCTGTCCACGAAGCCGTCCCTACACGAATGTTCATGCGAGTCCCCTTTGTCTTCAGTTCAGCAGAAATCGCGGCTGACGATGTTCAATTGTCCGAGTAGGTCAGACATATCCACCAGGCGCTGGGCAACCAGATGCCGCACTTCGTCCTGAAGCTGCCACACGCCATACACTGCCAATAGCGAAGCACCCAAGGCTTCACGCCGGAATTTTTCCAGAACGGATTCCCACACAATGACGTTCACCACTCCGCTCTCGTCTTCGAGCGTCATGAACATCACGCCGTTGGCTGTCCCGGGGCGCTGCCTGACTGTGACAAGCCCGCACGCGCGTGCGAGCTGTCCATTACGATATCGCACCAGCAATTCCGCCGGCATGAGCCGCCTTTCAAGCAGTCGCGGCCGCAAGAGCGCAAGCGGATGACGTCCGAGCGTCAATCCGACCGACCGGTAGTCCGCGACGATATCATTCGCCTCCGACGGCGCACCAAGCTCGGGTGTATCGTCCTGTATCGCGGCGCCCGACAACATGTCCTTATCCGGGACAGCAGCCACCGAATGCCACAAAGCCTCGCGACGATTGCCGGCAAGCGCGGCAAGTGCATTCGCACCAGCCAGCACGCGCAGGTCGTGGCGGTCGAGTTGCGCACGACGGGCCAGATCATGCACGCCGCTGAACGGCCGTACGGCACGCGAGTTCTCAATACGCTCTGCGGCGCCATCCCTCATGCCGCGCAGTAACGACAGTCCGAGACGAACAGCCGGACGTGCAGCCCCGTCGAGTGACTCGAGCACCGAATCCCAGCCGCTGCTCGTCACGTCAACCGGCAACACCCTGACGCCATGTCGCCGCGCGTCCTGCACGAGCTGCGTCGGTGAGTAGAAACCCATCGGCTGGCTGTTAAGCATGGCGGCGAGAAACGACTCAGGCTCATGGCATTTCAGCCAGCTACTCGCATAGACCAGCAAGGCAAAACTCGCCGCGTGACTTTCCGGAAAGCCGTATTCCCCGAAACCCTTGATCTGCTCGAAAATCGCTTCGGCGAAGCTCCGTTCGTAGCCGCGTTCCTGCATCCCGTTGATGATGCGATCATAGTACTTCTCCAGACCGCCCTTACGCTTCCATGCAGCCATCGCACAGCGCAACTCGTCGGCTTCACCTGGCGTGAAACCGGCCGCAATCATGGCTACCTGCATTACCTGTTCCTGGAAAATCGGCACGCCAAGCGTGCGACCCAGCGCGATCTTCAGTTTCTCGTTGGGATAGGTTACCGGCTCCTGTTTCTGGCGCCGACGCAGATAAGGGTGCACGGCCCCGCCCTGAATCGGACCAGGACGCACAATGGCCACCTCGATAACCAGGTCGTAGAACTCTCGCGGCCGCAGGCGCGGCAGCATGCTCATCTGCGCACGCGATTCGATCTGGAACACCCCGATCGTGTCGGCGCGGCAAATCATGTCATAGGTCGCCTCGTCCTCTGGCGGAATTTCCTGCATCTCGAAGCGCTCACCGCGCCGCTCCGCGACGAGATCAAGCGCTCGACGGATCGCTGACAACATGCCGAGCGCGAGTACGTCTACCTTGAGAAGGCCTAACGACTCCAGATCGTCCTTATCCCATTCAATGACGGACCGATCCGCCATCGCGGCGTTCTCTACCGGCACGAGTCGCGTGAGCTTGCCGCGGCTGATCACGAAACCACCGGAATGCTGCGACAGATGCCGCGGAAAGTTGAGCAGTTGCGAGGCCAGTCTCGCCCAGGCCTGAATCAGCGGCGTTTCCGGGTTAAGACCGGACTCCTCGAAACGCGTTAGCAGGTCCCGATCGCTGTCGAACCAGTGATGTGACTTTGCAACCGCGTCCACGATCTGCGGATCAATTCCTAGCGCCTTTCCCGTCTCACGCAGCGCGCCGCGTGGCCGGTAAGTGGACACCGCTGCCGCAATGGCCGCACGGTTCCGTCCGTACTTTCGATAAATGTACTGGATTACCTCCTCACGCCGCTGGTGTTCGAAGTCAACGTCGATATCGGGAGGTTCACCTCGTTCCTTTGAAATGAAGCGCTCAAACAGCATGTTGCCCCGTGCGGGGTCGACCTCGGTAATCTGAAGGCAATAGCAAACGGCCGAGTTCGCCGCCGACCCGCGCCCCTGACACAGGATATGCTGACTGCGAGCATAGCGGACGATATCGTAAACCGTCAGAAAATACGGCTCGTATTTCAGATCCGCAATAAGCTTGAGTTCGTACTCAAGTTGTTGTTGGACACTCGCCGGAATGCCCCCAGGGAAGCGCCACGTCGCGCCGGCATACGTCTCCTGACGAAGGTATGTAGCAGGCGTGAAACCCTTGGGCACGATCTCATCGGGATATTCGTACCTGAGTTCGTCGAGCGAGAAGGTGCAGCGCTCCAGAACGTCAAGCGTCTCGCTCAGTGTCTGCTCCGGATAAAGATTGGCGATGCGCAGGCGCGACCGCAGATGCTGCTCGGCGTTCGGCGCGAGATCGTAACCGCACGCATGAACCGGCTTGCCGACACGGATCGCAGTCAACGTGTCCTGCAAGGGTTTTCGCGAACGCACATGCATCGCAACATTACCGAGAGCGACGACCGGCACGTTCTGGGCATCGGCGACATACTCGACTGCACCACGATGAATATCGTCCATCGCGCGCTGATGCAGGACAAGCCCCACCCACGCGCGATCGGGAAACGTCGCGTCGAGCCATTCAATTTGCGCTTCGAGCGCCTCTTCCCTGGCGGGAAATGCCGGCACCAGAATCGCGAGGCAATCGGGCATGCCACGCAAATGCGCGCTGTCGCGATCGGGGCGTGACAGATCATGCGGTGTCAGCCGGTACTGCCCCTTCGGTGCGCGCGTCCGCGCAAGCGTAATCAGTTCCGAAAGGTTGCCATACCCCTCGCGGTTCTGCGCGAGCAGAATCAACCCGAACGCGAACGAGCCATCGGCATTGCGCAACTGAAAATAAGAGCCGATGACAAGTGGCAGCCCCACCTGTTTCGCCGCAACATGCGCTCGCACGACACCGGCAAGTGAGCATTCGTCCGTCACGGCCAGTCCCGAGTAGCCCAGTTGCGCGGCGCGTTTGACGAGTTCCTGCGCATGCGACGCGCCATGTAGGAACGTGAAGTTGGAGAAGCAGAACAGCTCGGCATAAGCCGGCAGCGATGTACCGCTCGGATCCATCGTGCTCATTGGAACAGGCCATGCACGCGCCGACGCGGCTGTTTTTCGGTACCGCGGCTACAGCTACCGGTAGGCTCAAGGCAAATCGCTAAGCACCGTCCGTCGGAGATCGGTTCGACGACGGAACATCTTCTACCACCAGCAGGTAACTCTGCACCGGGCCACGTAGCCGCAAGCGCCGGTTCTGCAATTTGTGCGGTTGCAAACATGAGCTACGGACAAATACTGTATAAAAACACAGTATATAATCTTTCCGCGAAACCGCAATCGCCGTACGGCACAGCCGCCGCTGTTGGGGCGATGAAAAATTGTCATATCATTCTGACCGCGCCCCGGTTCGGCCCATCGTCTCACCAACGACTGGCAAAACTGGTTTAACCGACAGCAAAGCGATCCAGACGCGAAATTGGAGTCAGATGAACAGGACACACATCGTATTGGTAGCCGTCACGATGGCAACGGCCGTCGCCGGCTGCTCCGATAAAAGCGATCCCAGCGAGAAAAACTTCTCTGCCGCAATAAACACGTTGCTCGCCAAAGGTCAGCTAGCGTGCCTGCCGGAAGGCAACTATCCGGTCGACCTGACGCAGGCAGACATCGCCCGCACGGGCTTTCCTGCAATCGGAAAGGCGATGGAGGCGCTCAAGAATGCCGGTCTTCTCACCGCCTCCCCAATTGCTGCAGGGCAGTCCGACACGGCAGGGGCGATCGAGCGTTATCAACTCAGTGCCGAAGGCTTGAAGTATTTTCATCCAATCGCTGACGACACCCCGAAGCTACGCAGCGGCGAGCTGTGCTATGGCCATTTCTCGTTGGGAAAGGTAACGAGATGGGATGCTCCCATGAAACTTGGCGATTATCAGGGCACGACGGTCTATTACACGTATCGAATCGACGATATGGCGGCCTGGGCGACGAGCGTCGACATCCAGGCGGCGTTTCCCGTGGTACGTCGCACGGTCAACGGCGTCGGCACGAGCGAGTCTCATTGGGCCGTAACGCTGACAAGCGACGGATGGAAGCCCAATAGCTGAAGCGCTCGACAGGCTCAACCAGCCGCGGCCGGCAAGCACCTGCGCCTTCATTCCAAGGGGCTCGTCCAGCGTGTACTACGCCAGCGGGTTAGATCGGCTCATTGCACGCGGTACCATGATTGTGGTCGCCCAGACAGCCCATAACGCCACAGCCACTTGACGACGCGGCAACGGCGAGAAGTAAAACGTATAAGCCCAGGCTGCGTTTGCGCATGAGGAATGTTGTAAAAGTTAGGGGAGAGCGTTGAGACCGGCCCCTGCGGTCGCTGCCATCTGGCTGAGCACTCATTCGCCGCTGTAAGAGGCATCCTGCGAGGCAACAAGGCGCGGGCTAGGCGTGCACTGGCATATGCACAGGTCATCGCTCAACGCCGCTTGCCTTCCGTCAGGTCCGGTGGTCGGCAGGCGCGGGCCATCGCACTTTATTTTTCCGGTCGTCTTGCAGACGGGGCAAGATACCGGGTCGCCCTCGTAGGCCTGCTCCCGACCGTTCAGCATGTCGGCTGAATCGCCCGCTTCGACGACACCGCCGACGATGGTACGGTCGCCTTTCACTACGTCAGAGCGTCTCACGGTCGCACCCGTTTGTGAGCAGACTTCGCTTGCATATCTAAAGAGCCCCTGGTCGCAGGTGCATGCTGTTGAGCAACGCGTCCCACGCCGCTATCGCACTGGCCTCGTCGAGCGGAGAAGCATCCTGCGCGGTCAGTTTTCCGCCGGGTGAAAGATCGCCTAGATCCATCTCAACGGAAGTGTGCGGCTCTGCCGCGTTTGAAGGACTGCCGTTCGCAAGGAGATAGAACCGATAGAGGTGCGTTGCTCCATCGCCAACCGACATCAATACTTCCTCGGCGTCCATGCCCGCCAGTTTCCTCTTACCTTCCCGCAGGACCTTGACCTGGCCACCCACGCCCTTGCTCTCGATTTGTCGGCGCAGATCCGGCAGGGTAGAAAGCAACGACGTGTTGCCATCTGTGTCGACGGCGTCGCGAATCTCGATATTCAGAAGCGCGGGCTTACCTGGCAACAGAGCAAAGGACTGCACAACATCTTCGCTCTGGCTGGTCTTTCCCGTAATGTAGCCGCCCTCGAAGCAGAAACCCTTTTCTGTTGGAATCGTCTGGTCTTCACGATATCGGACACCCGTCAAAATCGGTCCGTCGTTCGTCACCAGCTTCGGAAGGTATTCGCTGTCAGCCTGCGTCTTTAGGATATACATGTTTGATCCGGCATGTGCATATCCTTCGACATCAAACGACAGATCGACATCCGGCACCTGAACATCGCTGAAGACCAGAATCCGCGAATGCTGATCGGGCGACGCTGCCATCTGAAGCAGGGCCGATTTCGTCGGGACGTTACCGTCGCTCGGGTCGACGCGCCTCTTCGTCCGTAGTTCATTTTCACGGGCGGCGACCCTGGTCTGAAATTCAGACTGGCTCACGTTACGAACTGTTTCTATCTTGTAGCCGTCGTAGGCAAACTCCTGCGCCGAAACCGCGCTCTGCGTAGGCAGCCCGATGACGAAGTGCCCAAAGCACCAGGGACGTACGGTAGGGAAGGGATTGACCATATTCGACTCAGTTGAAGCTGCGTGCGCATGCGCAGAGGACGCAACAAGCAGTATTGGTAAAAACAGTCTGAAAACTCGAACCGTCAGGCGCTGCTTCATTGTGCTGGAACCTCGATACTTTGCGCGATCTTCACGATGCTATAGAGCGTTGCCCACCGCGCCCAAGGATGAGAGTAGCAGAACTGGTGACTGAAGCCGCCCTGTGTGAACGCCATCTTGACACCCTCTGCGGCTGGTCCGGCGACATCGGGCTTTACCCCCCGTGCCTGGGCTTCGGACGACCAGATCGGTACAGTCCCGTCCCCGGGAATAATGCCAACGTCCTTCCCGCTCGGTGGGATGTAGGCCTCCTGTTGCACGGTGACAGATACCCACTTGCCGCGCAGAATGATCTGCACTTCACCGTTGTGGTAGTCGCTCACCATCGGGGCCGCCTTCAACTCCTGCTCGGAGACGCCCGATGGGATATCGCCAGTCCAATACACGTTGCCCCACGTGAGCAGATGGTAGTCGTCGGCGCTCGGTTCCATTTTCTGATCACTCGTCTGGCCGCTACCAGTCGGCTGGCTTTTTGGTTTGAGTGCCCCGTTGCCGTAAAACGCATACGTGTTCGTGTGGTATTTGCTCACCAGCTGATTCTGCAGTTTGACGACATCCGTCATGGTCGTCCTGAAGTTACCCAGAACAGTCGTGCGGCCGCCTGCCTGCTTGAGGCGCTTCGTTACAATGCCTGCAGGATCGAGTACCTTGGGGTCGGGGAGCAGCCCGTACCACGAGGAGTTCAGATAGATTTCAGTGAGCGCGCTTTTCTTCGGCAGCGACATCAGGGCGTTGCCATCCAGATCCTTGACCGTCCACCAGGGGGCACCGTTGTGATAATCGGGCATTGGCACGAGTTCAAGCGGTCCTCGGGCATTCGCCGTCACAGCCACGAATTCAGCGTCGTCACCGCCCATCAGGCTCTGGTTGATGAATCCTTCGCCGCCGGTTCGAAAGCGCTTCGCCGCGAGCGGCGCGCCAGTCGCCGGTTGCACACCATGTACGATCCCGTAGATCGATCCGGCACCGCCCAGAACTTCCGACGCGACACGGGCGACGATGCCACCCAGCGAATGCGTCACGATGATGGCCTTGTCGGTTTTGTTCTCTGCGCAGATTTCCTTGATGCCCTTGATCCGGGTGACTTTCCTGGTTTTCGGATCGACAAAGTCGATCCCGTTCAGCACGTCGCGGCCGGAATCGAGGTTTGACTGAAGCCAGTTGTATCCGATCGCGTAGACCGGAAAGCGGTAACGCGCGAAGTGTCTGAATTCGTCGGACTCACTGGACAGGGCGCCGCCCGAGCCGCTCGCGCCATAATTTGCCGGGGCCGTGCCGAGCAGGCTCCTGAACGTAAAGTGCTGGCCTTCCGGATCGCCGCTTTGCCACACCCCGACGGACTTGCCATGGAACATGGGGTTATTGAGCTGGTGGTCCAGCCACGCCAGCACCTGAGAATAGCTGGTTCGATGCAAGGCGCCCCAACCGCGCCGGCGGGCTTCCTGCTCCGTCACGTCGCCACCGCTTACATCAACCGGTCCATTCGGATTGACGATCGCCTGGGTCGGATCAAACCGCTTTTGGCGCGAGGACGCGCCGGCGAACCACCCGGTAAGAATCGACAGTCCGCTGCCGTACGAGGACACGTGGTCAGTGTTTGGAGGATCCCACACCGTGCCGCCCGTATTCTTGTTCACGAGCAACGTCCCCATGACGCCAGGCAGGAAAATTAACGGGATTGGCGGCCGCAGGTCGGCGTGGACGACCTTGCTGCGAGTGTCCTGGTTCGGTGTCAGGACAGCGCGCGCTGTGGCACCGCCAGCCGGATCTGGAAACGCCACGTGCGTAACGGTATCGCTTTCGTTCGGAGCCGACGCGCCCGCTGCGCCGGTGTCTGCATTCTCGTTGCTCATGTTCTGTAGTCAACCCGTCGGTGGGCAATGCGATTTCACTTACCCGTCAGCCGGCCGTGTCGCTGCGGGGCAGGATGCGAATCAGCACGGTCTCAACATCGTCACTCTTCTGGACAGAGGTCTTGCCTTCGGCGTCCGTCATCCCCTTGATGATGGAGCCGTCCCCACGGGCGATCTCGTAAGGATGGTTCCTCAGCAGCTCACCGCTTATCTTGTCGTGAAGCACATACGGATCGTTGAATGCGGTCGTCTCCCGGCTGTTGAAGTGCTCGGCCATTGAACTCGGACCCTGACGGCTGAACGATGCCGACTTGATAACCCGTGCACCGCTCATGCCATCCTCGATTCCCGAGGGCGTGATCCGGATGTAGGAGCCTCCGCACTGAAGGATCAACTCGTCTTTCGCCTGTATGGTCACCCGACCGTTGGCGCTGGTCACCGTGATGTTCTCGGCAGCGCTCACCCGGATTTCATCGCTCTGCGCGCTGACTTCTACTTTCCCCTTGGCCGCGATCAGCCTCATACCCGCCTTCTGTACAAACAAGCTGATCTTTTCAGCGGCGCTTGCTATGAGCGACTTGCCCGTCGAAACGTAGGTCGTGTCGCCACTCACGAGATTCACCTGCTGATCGGCGCTCACATGAGCAGCCTTCTGCGTGGCCACCGCGACTCCTGATGGGCTACCGATGAGGAGCAGAGGTGCCGAGAAGCCATTTGCGCTGCCGGTACCGCCGCCACCAGTCTTGCCACCAGATGCGCCCGGCGCGCTTATCGCTTGCTCCGTGCCCTGCGAGAAGTCCTTCAAGGCGCTTTGCCCGATACTCAGGTCTTCAGCCTGCGCTGTGATACTCGCCTGGGAGAGCGATTCAATGAGCGTTTGCGCGCGGGTCAGTTGATCACGCGTGTCGGACGCATCAAGGGGCTGCTCGACAGAGGCGGGGTGCGTAGAGATGTAAAGCCCCATGCCCGCGCGCACAGCGCCGTAGGCGTCGGACTTCAGGTCAAACCCGGCGCCCAGATAGCGACCACGACTGTTGCCGTCCTGCTGCGTAAGGTAGCCCAGATGAAGCTGCGAGCGACTGCTTGTCGAATAAAGCTGGACCCGGTTCTGCCCGGTGGAGTCGTCGAAGACCATCTGGTTGTAGCCCGCACCTCCGTATTCCTTCGACCGATACCCGGATAGCAGGGCGTCGGTGTGCCACTGTGGTTTGGTCACCGCGTTGTAGATTCGCGAGGTGATGATTGGCCGATCACAGTCGCCGCCGATATAGTCGACCAGGACCTCCTCACCGACCCGGGGTATATGGACGCCGCCGTACCCGTTACCGGTGTCGGACTGCGCGACACGAATCCAGCATGACGCCCTGTCGTCGGCGTTGTTGAGGCGGTCCCATATGAACTGAACCTTGACGCGGTTCAGCTCATCGGTATATACCTCTTCACCCTTCGGGCCGACAACCATAGCCGACTCAAGGTGCATCTCGGGCTTGCCGTGCTCAAGCGGACTCCGGAAGGGTACGGTTGTCCTCTGCGCCTCGATCTCAACCAGGTAGAAGCCATCGGAGCCGTCCATATGTCGCACGCTTGGGAGTGCGTCGCCAGCGTGGTTTGCGCGCGCCTCCGCAAGCGAGGTCTGCAGGCTATGGGGAAAGCTTTTTCCCTTGGCTGAAACCGGCAGGTTGTTTTCAATGGCCCATGCGACCTCGATCACGGCAAACTCGCGCTGGCTTTGCGAGTCACCGTCGTGGTCGGGATGGTCGGTAAGGATAAAGCGCAAGCCGGCATCGACACCCCTCAACCCTCCGGCGCCGTGGAAGCGCTTCGCACGAGACTCCCATTCTTCCATCCTGATGCGCGAGAGCTGATCGCCGCGATCCTGCCTGGGATAGGTGTACGCCCCCGTGTACTCGTAGACTTCCGCCTGCTCGGGAAGCGCTCCCTGGTTCGGCATCGTCGGCACACTGGTGCCTTTGGGGTTATAGGGGGTGGACGGATTCTTGTAATCGAAGGTACGCGTCGTCAGCGTGACGCTTTGCATGGTTCTGCTACCCGTCCATTGCGTGAGTGCATCGGCTTCGTTCCTGGTGCCAGCCCGATAGAACTGCACGGTCTCCGGCGAGAGCGTGCCGAGGGTCAGCAGACGGTCCGTGATAACCAGGGTGTGGGACTTGCCATCCTGTGCCTGCTGCCAGACGCCATAGAGCCCTTCGGACTCTAGCAAACGGTGCACGAAGTTCCAGTCGTCCTCATCCTGCCGGCAGTAGGATCGGGCAGGGAGTGGCGACGACAGGGCAAAGCGGAACACCCCCTTTGCCTGAGGATGCGCGTTGAAGATGTCCGTTACGATTTCGTCAACGCTTTTGTCCTGCCAGATCCGCTGATCACGACGGAATCGCAGAAAATGCATCCACGAGGCAAAGCTGAGCTGAAAACTCGTGAGCCCACCGTCCGCACCCAGCCGTCTTGCCGTGTGAACGTAGCCGTTATGCGGCTTGTACGAACTATCGGCCTGCTGTATCCAAAGGGTCACCGGCTGCGCGATGAGTTGCTTGAGTTCGATGCGCTCCGTGGTCGAAACCGCGTCCACCGTGAACTCAAAGTCGCGACCGATGCGGGAACAGCCTACGATCCGCTGCGGTAACAACGTATTGGCGCCGAGCGGCGTGTCGAGCGTTACCAGTCGATCCTGCTGAATCAGGCCCCGCATGGACAGCCCAATATTATTTGCCACACTCATTGCGAATCCGTCTTTCTACATTTTGTTTAACTCTCTTTACGGACCCTTCTGCAATTGTCGTATCGCGGATAACCCAATCACCCATTGCTGGGCATCACGGCGTTCGGTATATACAAAGGGCGGCTTAAGCGGATACTACCAAATCCGGTCTCACAAACCCAATAACCTGTTGAAAAAGATTGTTAATTCGGAATCTATTTCCGTTGAAAATGCTCAGTAGATAAGAAGGAAATATTTTCTGATTGTTGAACCCGGCTTATATCGATTGCCCCGGTTGTGATTTAGCTCGGTCCACACAGATTGCGGTAACGTGAAATCTCATGTAGCTGGCTCCGGGCTCGGGTAAGCGCGACGCGGCAGACGTGGCGCCAGGTCCCCGCCCGGAACAGCAACCGATCGTTACTGGCAACCCTGCGAAACGTACTTTCGCTCAAGAGCCCAAGCTCCGCCAACCTTGACGGTATCGCCGTTCAACAGAACGTTTTGTGACCAATTACCGGATGCTTCACCGTCACCGAGAAAGTGACCTTCGAACACGGAGCCTGAGCCGAGAACTCCCGCGGTCGTCATCGCGCCGCTACTGTCGAGGACTCCGGCGACAGGAATCGTCTTGCCACTCCGGGCTGAATACGCTTCTCCCGTCACAACACCCGTTCTTTCGTTGACGTCGGCGCTCACGGTGCCGTTGTCATATTGTCCGTCATACTTTCCTTCATAATGGCCTGCCGTCTGACAAAAGTCGCTCGCTGCGTAAGCTGGAACAACACCCGCGGCGAGCAGGCCAAATGCAACAACGGTGGTAAGGAAAATTTTCCGCATCAGGATCCTCATTTTTGGCTCGTTGAGTTTACGGGCGTCAGAGACCAGATCTCATCGCCCGCAAAATCACTAACGGACGTTTTTTGCTAGGATTTAGGGTAGATTCACAATCCTTTCGCACTGGGGGATGAACAAGGTAAGCGTTTATGCGCTGCAGCGCATAAGGCAGAGCATAATAACGAACCTTGTTCGGCCCCCTCAAACGAAGTCAAAGGTGACGATCAGGCGCGGTTGCAACCGGGCGTAGCCGTGGAAAACGCGAGGCGAGGGGCCGCTCGCGTAGACGAGATCTCGCGTCGGGACTTGGAGGGCAGGGCTGAACGTGATGTCGGGCGCCGCGCGCATTCAATCGCTACTCCAGAATCTTTTCGCGTTCGGTAAAAAGCCGACCCGCGTCCTGAAAAGAGGTTTCCCGAACCGAACGAGGTACGCGGCCGCGCGGACTAATGAGTACTGGTGTCGGTCGCAGTTCGATAAACATGCTGTCATCTAGGGACGGACCCTTACGCTTCAGAATTTGAACACTGGCTCCGTTCTCCGTTGCCCGCACTGCAATTCGGAGCTCTGCCGGTGACGCGTCCTGAGCAGCCGCCAGTGGGCGCATCAGGCAAAACAGCGTGTTGCCAGCCTTCGCTGCCAGATGCAGACGTCGCAACGAGGAAACCTGAATGTGCTGCTGCCAGAGAATCAATGCAGAGCAGGTTCCATTACGAAGGATCTGTTCTGCAGACCACAATGCGTCGGATGTTCGGGGCGCACGCACAACCAGCAGGCGATCGACGGCGATCCCGATATGCGACCAGCCAGCCGCAGCAGGTTCGTGGGGAGGTGCGATCAAGGCTACCGGCATCCGACCGTTCGCGAGCGCGGGTGCTAGCAGTCTGATTTCGCCGGAACCAGGGTGCGAAATCATAATTTCGACCAACGCCCCCAGCGGCCAACCGCCGCCCGGAAGCTCCGCCGACAGGTTTGAGGGTTGGCCGGGATTCGTTAAAAATCCGCCACATCTCGACCTAAGCGACTGATTTAAATTGGAAATCGATGGTCGGATCGAGCGGCAGGATGGGACGCAGCAGGTCCAGCAGATAATCGCCAAGCCGGTTGATGTGTTCGCGCCGATAGGGCGACAGCCTTGTGAGCACCTCGGCGTCGATGGGATGTCCCTTCTCCTGCAACTCCTTCAGCTTGCGTGACATCCATTGCACGTTGTACAGGATCACCATGTTCGCCACGAGGTGGTTGTACTTGATGATCTTGCGCTGCTCGTGCCGCACGTTCTCGGCGATCACGCCTTCGCCGCCGAACATCAGCCACTGGGCGAAGTCGTTGAACTGCTCGCTCTTGTTCGTCTGCGCGTGGATCGTGCGGCGCAGTTCCGGATCGTTCAGATACTTGAGCAGGAACAGCGTCCGGATCACACGCCCGAGCTCACGAAACGCAAAATACAGCTTGTTCTTCGTGCTTTCGGACCCGAGGCGGCGCAGGATCGTTGACGGCGTCATCCGGCCCGCCTTGATCGACACGGCAACGCGCATCATGTCCGCGTAATGCCGCTCGATCAGACTCCAGTCGATCGTTTGCCGGCAGAGGCTGTCGATGTGTTCGTATTTGCGGCGCCTGTCGGCCTTGTACAGCACCAGGTCCTTGATGTTGCGCATGCGCGGCATCAATCCGATGCCCATCACGTACGACAGTCCGAACACGGGGCCGCTTTGCGCCTGCGTATCGCCGTGGATCGTATCTGGCTTGATGTCGGCACCGTTCTCAATCAGGCCGTCGAGGATGTAGACCGCTTCGTGCACGCCGCACGGAATGAAGTGGCTGAACAGCGCGATGTACATGTCCGACACGTGATAGTAGCCGATCCCACCGTAGCCGCCATACCGGAAGTGATACTCCGACAGCAGATTCTGCTCGTACAGGCTCCACTTCGTGCCGTCAGCCGATGCATGCTTGCCGCTGCCCCAGTATTTCGGCAACGCGAACTGGTTAAACGCGTTAACCACCTTCACGATTGCCCTGTCGAGGCGTTCTTCGGTCACGTGCTTCAGGTTCAGCCACGCGACCTGCTTGCGGCTGAGCCCCTTCACCGAGCGCGCGGTCTGGCTCGGTCCGAGATTGCAGCCGTAGCAGAACAGTGTGCTGATGAAGCGCTTGCGCGGATCATCGACCTTCGCGTCGAAGCCGGACAGAGGTCCGAACAGTTTATGGAGATCGAGCCACTGCTCGGTCTCGGTGAGCAGATCCAGGATACTGACTTCGTGCATCGATGCCTTGATGGCCTGATCGATCAGCGTGAGACTGGGCAGTTCGGGTTCCTTGCCCGGTTTATGGATGATCAGCCCGTCGTTACCGATCTCGATGCTGTCGTTCTCAGGGAAGCCAGCATCGGTCTCGTCCAGCGCCGTGCCCAGTTGCTCGCGCAACTGCTTCACGAAAGTCTTCGCGTCCGTGGGCAGGCCAACCGTTTCGCAATAGCGAGGCAGTTCGCGCCGCAATTCTTCGTCCGAAACCTCGTGGATCCGATAGTCGTCGTATTGATCGCTGCCTTCGACATAGAGATCGCCCGAATTGAGTTCGCGCATGATCTGGTGGAACACGCACAGTTCGAAGAAGCGCCGATGCAGCATGCGGCTGTCGCGCCCGTGCGGGAACACGGCGCGCCCCCATTTCTCAGGCATCCAGTCGAGCGGCAGATTCGCGAGATCGTTGTCCGTGAGCAGCAGATATTCACGATGCGCGGAGCGGAACCCCTGCAGCCATGCGAGCGCGATCAGCACGGACCGGTCCTGGGAGCTTGAGCACAACGGCAACGCGTCCAGGCACAGGAACAACAAAGAGCGCTGTGTCCTGTATGGCACAAGCATGAACGGCAGATCGAAATTCCCGGCGTAGGCAATGTGATCGTTGCACTGTACGAGCGTGGCGGCCGGGTCGCCGAGCGCCGCACGAATCTTCGGCAACCGCTGACGCTCCGACACTTCATCGTCCTGGAGAATCTGCAGTACGTCGCGGAACTGTCCGACCAGGCCGTCGACGGCCTCCGCATGATCGAGCCGGTACTTCTGCATCTTCGTCTTCGCATAGGCCTCGTACCTGCGCATGATCTTGATGAAGATTTCTGCGACGTCGTCGAGTGCCTTCTGAAGCTGTGCCTGGATGAACAGTACGGCGAGCGCGTAGCGCTTGTTGATCTTGAGCGACCTGAGTTCCGCGACATCAAGCGCACGTGCCTCGATGACAAGCTGCTCACGCTTGCTGACCGATAACCTTTCGGGCAATCCCGGTAGTCCGTCGGCGAACGCCCGGATGCCATCAATGTGCTTCAGGAAGCTGGCGACCGCACGTGTGGTCGGCTTCTTCGGCTCCCGCTTCAGGTCCTCCCAGCCGGATTTGCCGCTCGTGACGATCAGCAGCGCGTCGAGTCGGCCTCTCAGCGTGTCGTCGAGGCCGCTGATGATGTCCCGGTAGATCGCCTCGTTGACTGCGTTGCGCCCCTGCGCGGCTATCCGCTGCAGCGTCGCGAGCGGCGGTAACTCGTAGCGACGCCGGACCAGTTCCTCGAGCAGGACATTAACGATGTCGGGCAGTTCGGCCTTTGTCCGTGCCTCTTCGCGGGCAAGTTCGGCGAGCCACGTCATGTCGTCGTTGTCGAACGGGTGAATGCCGAGGTGGATGCGCAGCAGTTTCTGATGGCGGATCCGGGTGCCGGACTGATCGTAGCGCGTGATGGCTGCCCGTTGCAGTGGGCGGGCGCGCAGCGCCAGTCGAACATGGTCGACGATCACGAGCGGCACGTCTGCCAGCATCGGGAAATAGCCCAGGCGTTGCAGCAGCTTCATCTGCGTCATGAACAGAACCGCCGTCGACTCCTGACGGACCTGTCGGCGCACGTAGCGGATCTCGGCGGGTGTCGGCGTGAACGCGGCCAGTTCTGTCTCGCCCGGCGCAGCGGGCAGAACTGGATAGACGGGATCATGGGCGATTGTCACACGGAAGTCCGCCGTGCAAAGATGCCTTCGATCTGCCGCATGCGCTGCACTTCGTCGTCATCCAGGTAGACTGAGGTCGTCGAAATCGACGCGTGACGCAGGTTGTCTCTTACGCTCGTCAGCGTGGCGCCGCCAGCGAGGGCATGTGTCGCGTGCGTATGGCGCATCCAGTGTGGTGTCGCTCGCCGCAGCTTGCCGGCAAGCTGCGGGTGATCCGCCTCGATGCTGTCGGCCGCAGCATGGAAGAAGCGGCGCAGGATATCTCTCAACCGCGGCGTGGTGATCCCGCCGGGCGTATCGAGATGGCCGAGCAGTGGCGTATCCGGCGACCATCGCGCCGGGCTTACGGGCAGGCCGCGCTGCGCCAGGTGCTGGTCCAGCGCGAAGCGGGCAAGCGGCGGCAGTACGACCTTGCCGACCTTCGCGCCCTTGCCGGTCAGATGCAGCCACCGTTCGCCGCGCGCGCCGTGTTCGATGCCACCGAGCGTGACGCCGACCAGCTCGGCCGCCCGCAGGCCGGTTCCATAACCGAAGTCGAGCACGAAGCGCAGGCGTTGCGCGGCGGGGACCGTCCAGCCGTACGACCACTCCAGCCCATCGGCAATGGTCCGGACCAGTTCCCACTCGCCGGCCGTAAAGGCACGGGCGACATCCAGTTCTCCGTTGCGCTGCGCGCCACGTACCTTGAGGCCCGCGAATGGATTCGCCAGCACGTATCGTTGTTCGATCAGCCAACGGAACATCGCGCCGAGCACCGACAGTGCATAGGCGATGGAGTCCGGCGACAGCGCGCCCGTGAACGGCCGCCATTCGGGCGATGATCGTGGGCGTGCGGGTGCGACCCAGCGGGTGCGCGGTGCCGGGTGACGCAAAAATGCGCGGTATGCCGTCGCATCCTCGCTCGTCAACGACGACAGCGCGCGGCCACGCTCGACGATCGCCCAGAGCAGCAGGCGCTCGGCTTCCCTGCGATAGGCACGCTGCGTCTCGACGGCCTCGCGCCGTTCGAGCCATGCGCTGATGGCCTGCCAGTCGTTATCGGCATCGAGTGCGCACATCGTCTTCGGCGCGCGAAAGGTGCCGCGCGAGCCGTCGACATCATGCGGCACACGGATATTCTCCCACGGCACCACGGGTTCCCGCATCGCCGTCACGACCAGTGCGCGAGCCCGTTCGGTCAACTGCGGGTGGGCGGCAAAGAAGGCTTCAACGTGACGTGCGCTGCGCATGCCGAGTCCGGGAATCGCGCGCCACCAGCGCCGGCGACGGGGAATCCGGACGGTCAGATCGGTCAGTGTCCGGATGCCGTGCCGGTGCAGCACTGAAACGACGCGCGGTGACAGCCATGCGTCGATCAGATCACTCACCTGTGGTTGCGGGAACGCAAGTGTCGGCAGGATATCCAGCGCCCGGGTCACGGCCCTGCGGTGACGGGCCCGTTCGCTGGCGGTGCACTGGAACAGCGGGACGAGATCGGTGCGGTGACGGCTGAGCGCAAAACCAGCGAGTTGCCGGCGAATGCGTCCGATCACGCCGCGCGCAGACCTGCCACCGTCGAGTGCGTGCGGGCAATAACGTTCGACCGCCTCGCGCGAGCCGACACCTGCGTACCACGCACGTAGCGCGGACAGGGACGCGGTGTCAGGAAAAGATGGTGGCGACGGAACGTTCGGCATCCGGAGATTATAGGCAACGTGATGGCAATGGAGCTGCAGGTCAGGGGTGGCGCGTTTCCCGAAATGGGAGTTTTGCCAAAAAATGTAGCCCTATCGATAACATGGGTTAGCGATAGGGACGCACCTTGCTGGTATGTCGGCAAACGAACGCGGCGGCATCTGATGGGCGTCGGCCTACGCCGGAGTCGCTTGTCGACCCTTGTAGCCGATCATCGAGCTGGGAGCAGCCGGACTCGCCTATGGATTGGTCTCGGCTTTTCTAGACGCGAGCAGCAGTTGAGCTTGAAGAAAGTCAGCAATCAAGTCCAATCCGGTGTTCTTATCGGTCGCTATCTGCCACTTGCTCAACATGGGCCGGCTCACCCCACACAAGCTGTTCTTCCAATCGCATACCTGGTCAACCCGAGACTGAGACAGTCTTCCCGGGGGGGGCGGTGGTATGCGGCGGTCCCCGAAGTCGACTCGACGCTCTCAGATCTTGCTCCGTTGAATATTACAAATTTTATGATTGACCGATTGTATGACATGAATATAATTTGATCAGCGAATCTGGTGAGGGTGAGGTGGAGGACGTTGGTCGGGAGCAGGCACATTGAACTTTCGTTCCGGTAAGCATCCTCGAAGCTCAAACGGGTAAGGCTGAGATAGCGAGCGCGAGATAAATCAAGGTGGAGACAGGCAATGGCGCTAGACGAGACGATGGTCACTGCAAGGAAAGGGTGGTCCGACGGACTGACGAAGATGCATTGGAAGATCCTTCTGGGAAGCTTCCTTGGTTGGATCTTCGATGGATATGAAGCGCTGACGCTCATCGTCGTTATGGTGCCTTTGCTACATACGGTTCTTACTCCAGCGCAGTCGGTTACGCCGACGTTTTACGCAGGACTGTTGCTTGGTATGACTTTGCTGGGATGGGGCATCGGTGGGTTGGTAGGCGGCGTGCTGGCGGACTATCTTGGGCGAAAGAAGGTGATGATGTGGTCGGTGTTCTTATACGCAGTTTTCTCGGGCGTTACTGCGGCGGCCGACGACTTCTGGACACTTTGTGCATTACGCTTTCTGATCGGTTTGGCCATGGGTAGCGAGTGGAGCACAGGCATCGCGCTAGTATCGGAAACATGGCCGGAGAGGGCGCGAGCGAAAGGAGCAGGCTTTCTGCAATCGGGTTACGGTTGGGGTACGTTCCTCGCGGCGAGCATCTGGTATGGCCTCTCATCGTTGAATCCACTAGGGTCAGATACATGGCGGTTGATGTTTATGATTGGTGCCGTGCCGGCAATTTTCGTTCTATATCTTCGCCTTAGTGTTAAGGAATCCGAAAAATGGATGGAGGCGGTGAAGAATAGACAATGGATCGACAGTAATGACACGCGCACGCCATCTGCCGAACATCGAGACGGGAAAAGGCCGTTTCCGCTCGCATATCTTTTCCGCAAACCTGAGTCGCGACGTAGAACGCTGCTTGCATTGGTTCTTTCAGTCGTCACGTCAGTCGGATGGTGGGCTATTTCGACATGGTTGCCGGTTCACGCAGTAGCAATCGCCAAGGCTCAAGGTGTTGCAGATGCGACAGCCTGGGGGCCAAGAGTTTCGATCGCTTATACCGTCGGCGCGATCGTCGCATATACCGTCGCTGGTTTTATCGTCGATGCGATCGGCCGTCGTGCGTTTATTTCTCTGTCCTTCGTCGGGTGCTTCGTCATGACGATCGTGACCTATGGGTGGGTCGAGTCTGTAGGAACGATGCTTTATGTGGCGCCAGTCAACGGATTCTTTACGCTCGGGTGCGCGTACGTATGGATGGCAATTTATCCGGCTGAGCTGTTTCCCTCCTCGGTTCGTGCAAGTGCAATCAGTCTCATCTTCAACGGTGCTCGGTTGTTGGCATGGGTCTTTCCGATTATTGCAGGGGAGATGATCCGCTCCTTTGGCGGTGCGTCCGAAGCGGCATTGACAATCGGCTGTATCTACTTGGTGGGCATACTGGTTCCGTGGCTCATGCCGGAGACAAGCAATCAGGCCCTGCCCGATTAGGTGTTGTTCGCAGAACATTGTTCAAGGAGAAGCGGAATGCCGTTACCCCCGGAGTTCGATACCCCTGAGTTCAGGAAGGGACTGGCCGTGCGCCGCGAAGTGCTTGGCTCGGAGTACGTCGACAAGTCGGTCAATGAAGTCGATGATTTCATGAAACCGATGCAGAAAATGACGACGGAGTGGTGCTGGGGTGCGATCTGGACCCGGCCGTTGCTGGACCGCAAGACCCGCAGTCTGATCAATCTGGGGATGCTGAGCGCTCTCAACCGTCCGAATGAGGTCAGATTGCACGTCCGCGGCGCACTGAACAACGGAGCGACGCCGGAAGAGATTCAGGAAGTGCTGTTGCAAGCCTGTATCTATTGCGGCGTGCCGGCGGCGCTCGATAGTTTCAAGATCGCCGCCGACGTGATCAACGAAACGAAGGGCAATGCGCTATCCGAATGAGAGGTGGAATCATCAGTCGGCCAGAACCGACTGTGTCCTCGCGACGATACGCGTTTAGCTTCGGTGCGGTGGCGTTCCAATTGTTCACGACACGTCGGCTGATTGCAGGCAGGCGGATAAGTACGGAGTCGCGGTATGGATAGGGCAATCGGGTTTGTTGGGCTAGGCGCGATGGGTTGGCCGATGGCCAGCCATCTGGTCAAGGGTGGGTATGAAGTATTTGCATTCGACGCAATGCCTGAGACCCTGGAGAAATTCACCGCCGAGGTAGGCGGGCACGCATGCGCATCCTTGCGCGATGTTGGCACGGCGGCACAAATCGTCATCACTATGGTGCCGACAAGCAAGGTCGTCAGGGCAATAGTGTTGGGAGAGAACGGTATCGCGAGCGCGCTGCGTCCTGGTGCCGTCGCGATTGATATGAGCTCAGGCGTGCCGGGAGAAACGGTGGAGTTGGCCGCCGAGTTGGAGGCACGAGGCATTGAGCTGGTAGACGCGCCCGTATCCGGCGGAACTCGCCGCGCCATTACAGCGGATCTGACGATTATCGCGGGCGGCGGGGCAAAAACGATTGAATCGATCACGCCGATTCTGCGCACGCTGGGGAGATCAGTCACGAGGATGGGATCGATCGGTGCGGGGCAGGTGATGAAGGCACTCAACAATCTCGCGCAAGCCGGCAGTTTTCTCATTGCACTCGAAGCATTGCTGATCGCGAAGAAGTTCGGTTTGGATCCAGATCAGGTCGTCGATGTCCTGAATTCCTCATCTGGAATGAACTACAACACGCAAACTAAATTCAAGCAGTTTCTATTGTCAGGAACATTCGCTGCGGGGTTTTCTCTTGATCTGTTGGTAAAGGACATCGGTATCGCACTGCAATTGGCCGATCAACTCGACGCAATCGTTCCGATCTCATCGGCATGCCAGACAGCATGGTCGGAGGCGCTTGATAACCTCGGCGCGGGCCACGACCACACTGAAATTGCGAAAGTAGCAGCGCGTGCGGTCGGCGTGACCTTTCCGTGAGCGTCGCGCACCAACATATCCATGAGGAAATAATGACCGTCCCGCACTACGGATTGATGATTGCCGACGGGAGCTCGCGGGGCCCTTCCAAGGAAGTGCGCTCTCCGTTTGACGGTACGCTCCTCGCAACGGTTCAAACCGCAGATTCCGCCGCGGTCGACCAGATGCTCGAAACAGCTTATCGGCTGCTCCGCAATCGAGCGGTCTGGCTTCCCCTCACGCAGCGCTTGGAATTCCCCCGTCGGGCGGCGACGCTTATGAGCGATCGTGCCGTCGAGCTTGCCATGCTGGTGGCTCGCGAAGGTGGCAAACCGCTGATGGACGCACGCGTCGAAGTTGCGCGAGCTATCGATGGAGTACTGAATTGTGCGGAGTTGCTGCGCGGCGCACGTGGTCATGTGATTCCGATGTGCCTGACAGCTGCCACTCAAGGGCGAGTGGCTTTCACGCAATCGGAACCAATTGGCGTGGTGGTTGCTGTCAGCGCGTTCAATCATCCACTTAACTTGATCGTGCACCAGATCGGCCCAGCCGTAGCCGCGGGATGTCCGTTCATCGTAAAACCTGCGACCAACACACCACTCTCGTGTTTGACGTTCATGGAAATCCTTCGAGAGGCAGGCCTGCCTGATGAATGGGGTCAACCGGTCATCACGGCCACGCAAGAGATCGCGATGCGTCTCGTCTCGGACTGGCGTGTCGGATTCTTCAGTTTTATTGGAAGCGGGGAGATTGGCTGGAACCTGAGATCGAAGCTTGCACCAGGCGCGCGTTGTGCATTGGAGCACGGAGGCGTCGCACCAGTCATTGTCGCGGCGGATGCCGATCTCGATGCGGCCATTCCCAAGCTTGCGAAAGGCGGCTTTTATCACGCGGGGCAGGTCTGCGTCTCCGTTCAACGTGTATTTTCGCATTCGTCAATTTGCCGGGACGTGGCGGTCAGGCTAGGTGAGTTCGCGAATTCTCTGTTGGTGGGTGACCCTACGCTTGCCGAGACGGACGTCGGACCGCTGATCCGGTCGAGCGAAGTTGAGCGCGGGGATGAGTGGGTGCAGGAGGCCGTCGCCGGTCATGCTGAACTTATTGCTGGCGGGCGCCGCTTGGCAATCCCGTCGTGTTATGCGCCTACGGTTTTATTGAATCCACCCGAGGACTGTCGGATCAGTACCCAGGAAGTATTCGGCCCGGTGATTGCGGTCTATGCATACGATCGGCTGGAAGACGCTATCGAGCGATCCAATGCCTTGCCTGTGGCCTTTCAGGCCGCGATATTTACTCGCGACTACGGAACGGCGATGCAGGCCTACTCTGGCCTCGATGCCTCCGCGGTCATGATCAACGATCACACTGCATTTCGAGCGGACTGGATGCCGTTTGCAGGGCTTCGCGCGTCGGGCCTTGGCGTAGGAGGAATACCGTATACGTTCCGTGACATGCAAGTGGAGAAAATGTTCGTTGGGCCGACGACCTAGGGTGCTAGTGCGAATGCGAGGTGAACGCCTTGATGAATGAGTAGTTTACGGCGGAAAGATGTGATTGAAATGGGAGTATTAACCATGAATGAAACTAAAGCTGCGGTAACGACTTTGAGAATTGCTATTCCCGACGACTACCAGAACGCGGTGCGGAGTTTGGACGTATTCGAGAAGCTCCGTGAGCATGTCGTGGACATCTATCAAGACGTCGTTACGGATGTCGAGGAACTGGCAGCGCGTCTTGTCGATGCAAACGTGTTAGTTCCGATCCGGGAACGCACCGTTATAGACGATGCGCTTTTGAGCCGTCTGCCTAACCTACGTCTGATCAGCCAGACGGGTAAGGGGGTAGCGCACATTGACGTAGCAGCCTGCACCCGACGCGGTGTGGCAGTGGCCGCGAGTGGAGGTAATGCCTACGCACCCGCGGAGTTGACGTGGGCTCTGGTACTCGCGGCTGTTCGGAAGGTGCCGCAGGAGGTCGCGAACGCGAAGGCTGGCAACTGGCAGCGCGAGTCTATCGGTACCTGCTTGCGCGGCCGTACCTTGGGCATCTTCGGCTACGGAAGTATCGGCAAGATCGTCGCGGGCTATGGGAAAGCGTTTGGCATGCGGGTGATCGTGTGGGGTCGAATCGGGTCGATTGAACGCGCACGGCAAGATGGCTTCGAGGCGGCTGCGAGCCGGGCCGATTTCTTCAGTCAAAGCGACGTGCTGAGCGTGCATCTTCGTCTCAACGAAGAGACGCGTGGGTCGATCACGGCGGCTGACCTGGCGCAAATGAAGAAGACTGCCGTGTTCGTCAATACCAGCCGTGCCGATCTTGTCTCAAGCGGCGCTCTGGTGGCTGCACTTGAACGGGGTAAGCCTGGCTTCGCAGCAGTGGATGCGTACGAAGTCGAGCCCGCGACCGATCATCCGTTGTTCCGGATGAGAAACGTGGTCGCGACACCCCATCTTGGCTACGTCGAGAAGGATACCTACGAAATATTATTCGGTGGCGCATTTGACAATGTTCTGGCCTTCGAAACGGGTGCCCCCACCAATCTTATTAATCCGGAAGTACTGATGCGTAGCACGGGCGAAGAGTGATACGTACGAGCACGGATTTTCCGGTTTCGATGTAAGTAGATCGACGTTGGCCATTTAGGAGCAGGGAGAAATCGATGAACGGAAACAGTCGTTTTGATCTCGGATTCGAGAACCGGAAAGCGGTACTCGGTGCAAGTCACGTGGAGAGGTCGTGGGAAAGCGCGGACGAATTCAATCGTCCAATGCAGGAACTTGTCACGGAGTATTGTTGGGGGGAGATCTGGGGCGACACCACTTTGCCATTCAAGACTCGCAGTCTTCTCAATCTTGGCATGCTCACGGCGATGAGCCAGCATCACGAACTGTCGGTGCACGTCAGGGGTGCGCTTCGCAACGGCGTCACCAAGGAAGAGATCCGGTCGGTGCTCATGCACGCGGCAGTGTATTGCGGTGTACCACTGGCTCTCTCGGCGTTCCGTGTGGCAAGCGAAACTATCAAGGAATACGATGAAGACGCTGCCAAGTGATGATGGCGTGGTGGTTCCGTCCGATTCGATTGCACAACCGCCGCGAGCAGGTGCGCCGAACGATGCCACTGTGACCTGTGCAAAATGTCAAAGAGCGGTAGCTCGTCTGAATCCTGGACACGAAAGAGCATAGGAAATCGGGGGCATCATGGAAGTATCAACTCAGTGCGTGGCGACTGCTGCTACGTCCGAACAGCCTGACGACTCGACGAGAAGGCGTGCTATCAGAGGTGCGTTTTTCTCCGAATTCGTTGACATGTTCGACGTCTTTCTTCCAGTGGCTGTACTGTCACCCGTACTGTTCTTCTTTCAGCCGAGCAACTTGGTCGATTCTCCGTTGACTTCGTTGGTGTTTGTCACCACGTTGCTTGGGCGACCGCTGGGTGCCTTGATATTCGGCGTCATAGCGGATCGCGTTGGCCGTCGGAACGCCTCCATTTTATCAAGCGCAGGCTTCGCGACCGTCACCATGCTCATCGCATTGTTGCCCGGTTACGAAGTCATCGGCATGATGTCGTATTGGTTACTGGTGTTGTTGCGTTTTGTTGATGGAATTTTTCTTGGCGGGGGGTATACAGGGCCGATTCCGTTGGCTATCGAATCAGCGCCGAAGGATCGACGTGGCTTTGTAGGTGGTTTGATCATTGCGGGTTTCCCTGCGGCCTATCTGACCACTAATCTGCTCGCGGCGCTGATGTTCGCTCTGTTCCCACTAGATGGAGCATCTTCGCCTTACGCGCAGTGGGGCTGGCGTATTCCATTTATGATCGGTTCACTGCTTGCGGCTGCGTTGAGCGCTTACTATGTGTTCAAGGTCGAGGAGTCGGAGGTATGGCGTGCGGAAGCCATGGGAAAGGTCGACCGTCTGCCGTTGACGGATTTGATTCGAGGCAAAAGTGCACGAAGTCTGGCGCAAGTGTTCCTATTAATGACAGGGCTCTGGACCACTCAAAACATCATAACGTTGTTTCTTCCGGTCGGCTTGCTCACGAACATCCTTCATCTAAACTACGTTCAGTCGAGCGCGACGCTGGTGGTTACTTATACGCTGATGATCTTCAGCTATGTAGGCGCTGGTGTTCTGAGTCAGTCGATAGGGCGCAGGAACTTCTTCATCGTCGTCTCCCTGTTGATTGCCACGGCCGGATCTGGAATGCTCTTTGTTCTGGCCAACGTAGCGCGCCTTTCGTTGGTGTCCACGGTATCCCTAGTATGTGTACTCGCCATCTTGGTGACTTCACCGTGGGGGGGGCTTCTCACGTACATCAATGAACGTTTCGTGACCGATGTGAGAGCGACGGGGTTCGGAGTTAGCTTCAGCTTGTCGGTCATCATTCCGTCTTTCTACGCCTTCTATCTCACCGGACTCAGTGCCGTTACGCCGGGGCACGCCGCGCCGGCGATCTTGCTATGTGCTGGAGGCATAATTGCCGCAGTCGGTGCCATCATCGGACCGGAAACGAAGGACGTAGATTTTTGATCGGGTGCCAGCAGCTCCTTTGCTTCACTCCTTCTGCAACGCGAGCGACTGGGGTATCATCTTGGTGTGTATATTGTCTGACGGGATTACATTATGGCAGCCGAGATGGACCTGATTCGGCCGGAGACCTTGCGTCATCAAGTGGAGCAGGCGCTTCGGCAGGCCATTATGTCGGGGCGCTTGGCGCCCGGGGCACGCCTCATTGAACGAGAGTTGTGCGAGTCACTCAACGTGAGCCGGACTTCGATTAGGGAGGCGCTGCGCAAGCTTGAAGCGGAAAAGCTCGTACGCATTGTGCCGCACAAGGGGCCAATGGTGGCGCTTATGAATCGGCAGGAGGCGTCTGAGCTTTACGCGATCCGCGGGTTGCTCGAAGGTTTTGCAGCAGCAGGATTTACCCGGCATGCGGATGACGTTGCGTTAGCCAGATTTGGCGAGTGTGTCCAGGCGCTGAAAGCCGCCGGCTTTGCCGGCGATCAGGAGGGTGTCCTCAAGGCAAAGGGGGATCTCTATGACGTCCTGCTTGGCAACTGCGGTAACGCGCTGGCTAAGGAGATCTTGACGAGCCTCTATTCCAGAGTGAATCTGCTGCGAGCAACTTCCCTGATGCATCCCGATCGCTTGCCTAGTAGCTTGCGGGAGATCGACAAGCTATACAAGGCCCTCAAGGCGCGCAATGCAGAGGCTGCGGAGGCTGCGGCGAGGCTCCATGTTGCCAACGCCGAGAAGGCGGCCCTGCGTATGCTTGACGAAGATGTACAAAGCGCAGAGTAGCTGGCTTCCGAAAAGCCGTGCTGACGGTACAGATCCTTGATCGGAAGCCCCGTCTCGATCTCGCGCACGCTGGAGCCGGAAATCTCTAGCCGAAGGTGCTAGGTAGTCGGGCCTGCAAAATTCAGTTTGCCTGACGCACGACGCCGATCGGGCATTTTGTCGGCGCAGGAAGGTTAGGCCGCCGGAAGCGTCCGCTGCGCAAGCAGCGGATGCGA
>NZ_SCNV01000072.1 GCF_005503145.1 Burkholderia sp. 4M9327F10
ACGCAACTCCGCCACGGCTTTTGCCGTGGCGGAGTTGCGTCATCACCTGTTCGACCGGCCCACCCGGCACGAACTGCGTGACGACAAAGGTAAGGGTCACGACGCCGATCAAGGTCGGCACCATCAACAACAGACGTCTAAGAATGTATGCAAGCATGGCGAACCTCAGTTTGCTGCGGTCGGTGAAGAAGCCGGCGCGGCTGCGCTAAGCGCGGCCGGCGGCTTCTTGTACCAGTAGTCGATCACCCAATCTTCGTATTGGTACGAATTCGGCACGATCGTCGGGAATCCCAGCGTGGCCTTGTAACCGATTCGCGCGTCCGGCGCAAAATACTGCGGCACCAGGTAGTACGAGTTGACCAGCACGCGATCGAGCGCGCGGGTTGCCGCTTCGAGGTCCGAGATCGTCGTGGCGGCGAGGACGTCATGGATCAGCGCGTCGACGGCCTTCGACTGAACGCCCGGGTAGTTCTCCGAACCTACCTCCGTCGCGGCCTTGCTGCCGAAACGGCGCTCCAGTTCCGCACCCGGAATCGTCACCGGGTTGTAGATGTAGGTGGTCATGTCGTACTCGAAATTGTCGAGCCGCTTCTGATACAGCGCACTGTCGATTTCGCGCATATGGGCCTGGATGCCGAGCATGCCGAGCGCCTGCATGTACGGGAGAATCAGGCGGTCCATGCCAGGTTGATCATCGATGATCTCGATGGTCATTGGATTGCCGTTGTCATCGCGCAGCGCGCCGTCGCGGTAGTGCCAGCCGGCCTGCGCGAGCAGATCGCGCGCCTCGCGCAGATTGCCGCGCAGCGAGTCCGGCGCCAGCGTCGTGGGCTGCTTCAGCATGGGACCGAATACTTCCGGCGGCACGCTGTCGCGCAGCGGCTCGAGCAAGGCAAGCTCCTTCTGGCTCGGCATGCCCTTCGCAGCGAAGGGGCTCGCGTCGAAATAGCTTTGCTCCCGGCGATACTGGCCGTAGAACATCATCCGGTTCATCCAGTCGTAGTCGAACGCCAGACTCAACGCATGACGTACACGCACATCCTTGAACATCGGCTTGCGCAGATTGATCAGGAAGCCTTGCATCTGCGCCGGGCCGTCAGGAAAGACACCCTGCTTCAGCATGCCGTTCCTGAAGTTCTTGCCGACGTATTTGCGCGCCCACTGGGTCGCGCTGTACTCGACGTGCACATCCGCATCGCCAGCCTTGAACGCTTCCAGCATGGTGTACTGGTCGAGGTAGAGCTTGAAGCGGATATGGTCGAAGCGGAACATGCCGCGGCGCGAAGGCAGATTCGCAGCCCAGTAGTTCGGATTGCGGACATAGTCGATGTCCTTGTCGTTCTTGCGCTGCTCGATCAGATACGCGCCGCTCGCGATCGGCGCCACGTTGGATATCTGGTCGAATGCCGGGCGTTTGCCATCAGGCGTCATCCCCCATTTCGGCGAAAACACCGGAATGTCGCCGGCAATCAGGGGCGCATCGCGCTCGGGACGGACGAACTCAAAGCGGATAGTGAGGTTGTCGACAACCGTCGCCTTCTTGATCACCGCAAACTGTGCGTTAAACAGCGGTGAGGCCTGAGGGCTTTTCAGCGTATCCAGAGAATACTTCACGTCCGCAGCGGTGATCGGGTCGCCGTTCGAAAAACGCGCTGCCGGATTGATGTGGAACGTCGCGGAGGTCAGGTCCGGCGCCACTTCAACATCGTCTGCGATGAGTGCGTACTCGGAAGCGAGTTCGTCCCAGCTGCGTTGCATGAGCGTGTCGAACATCAGGTTCTGAATGTCCGGCGCGGCCGCGCCACGGACCAGAAACGGATTGAGCGAGTCGTAACTCTGAAGTTCGTTGTAATTCTCGAAGTTCAGCGTGCCCGTGTTGGGCGCGTCAGGGTCCGCATAGTCGAAATGCGTGAAATTGGCGGGATATTTGGGCTGATCGTATTGAGCGATCGCGGAGGCGGCGTGAGCCGGCGTGACGCCCAGGCTCATGGCGCCAAGCAGCGCGGCAGCCAGCGCCGGCGCGACGCGCGCGGCGGCTTGCCGTGTCGCCGATGCGCAAGAGATCGTCCATGTAGCGCGCGGCAACCGAAACTTCACAAGTCTCATCATCAGTATGCGTAGGGTCGCGCGCCAGCTTATGGCCGTCACGCGGTTCGTCGGATCGACCTGAACGATGCCAGTTGCCATCGCCCCGGTCACTTAAGGCGTCGCATGGCGCCTTGGGTTACGGGTTAGTGTCGCGCGACGGGTCCAGAACCGCAGACCGCGCCGCCGACAACATTGCCTGCGTTCCTCTCGCGCTGGCCGGGTCCGGCGGTGCTGCATGCCGGCCGCGGCGACGTACGGAGAAGTTCACAGTGTGCTACTTACCCAACACAGTGTGCTACTTACAAAAAAGTCGCTCCGGCGGCACAAGAGCCGGAGCGACAGTCGTCAACAGGCTTACAACTTGTTAGAACTTATAGGTTGCACCGATCTGGGCAAAGCGGCCGAGGTACGTGTACAGCGATTCGTCGTAACCGGTCAGCGTTGCGGTATTGGCATTCAGCCATTCCGGATCGTACGGAGGCGCCTTGTTGAAGATGTTGTTAATGCCACCGTAGATCGTCCAGTGCTTGAAGCCCGTATATGCAACGTTCAAGTTGAACTGGCTAAACGATGACGTGGAGTAGTTCAGACCCAATGCATTCGAGTAAGGGCCCGTGTACTCCCATGCCACATCTGCGGTCCACTGGTGGAACGCCCACGACAGATCTGTATTGCCCCTCCAGCGCGGGAACGAACCGCCGAACGGCTGAGCGTACGTCAGGTCATTACCTGCGCCGTCAACCGAAGTCGCGCCACCGAGGCCGTTGATCTTGAAGTGCCACACATAGGCCCAGTCGGCGGACAACTTGAACGTACCGATGCTGGTCGGCAGCGACTGCGCAAACGTCGCTTCGAAACCATCCGTATCGAACGAGCCCAGGTTTTCGTACGTGTTGACTTCGTACGCAATTGAGCCGTCCGCATTGTAGACAGTGGCCGACGGATCTTGCTGCGTGCCGATAGCCTTATCTACGTGGATCTTGTACCAGTCAAAGCCTACGTCAGTCGTACGGGTCGGCGACAGTTCGAAGCCGATGTTGTAGTTCTTCGTGCGCTCCGGCTGCAGTTCCGGATTGCCCCTGGTGATCGTGTTTTCCGGAAGACCGCCAGGACCATCCGGCTGGAGGCCAAGGTTCGACGAGTTCGTGTTCTCGAGGAACTCCGGTGCGCGGAATCCACGCGTGTACGAAGCGTACGTGGTCAACTGCTGAACCGGCTGGAACCGCAGGGCGAAACGCGGCGAGAACGCACCGCCGAAGTCGCTGTAGTGGTCATAACGGCCCGACTGGCTGAACGTCAGCATCTTGTTGATCAGCGGAATGTCGACCTGGTAATACACGGCGGCAACATTGCGCTCGCCGTTCACTTCCTGAAGGTTCGGCGCCAGCACTGCGCCGCTCGTATAGGCCGCGCCTTCTTCGATCAGCTCGCTTTCATGCAGGAACTGCGCACCCAGACCAAAGCCGACGTCTCCGGTCGGAAGATGGAACAGGTTCGGCGTCGACAGGGTTGCGTCCAGCGCGTCGAGCTTCGAAATACCGAGGTTGTCGGCCGACTGCAGAATGCTGTTCAGGACACCCGGCGCAGCGGTCTGATTGACGAAGTTATACGTGCCGTTATTCAGCGCGTTGTTCAGGCCATTCACGTTGACCACACCGTTGAGCGTGTTGCTTACCGTGCTCATCGAATGCGTGTACGCTGTATTCCAATCCCAATCTTCCTTGCCGACCGAGAAGGTGCCCTTCACCCCCATTGCCGCGCGCCAGAAATTCGAGTTCGTCACAGAATTGTACGTGGACGGAAGGTAACCAAACAGTTCCTGAGCGGCGCCCGTCGTGTTGTACGGATTGTTCGCCGGCACAATCGCCGAGTACGGACTGATTGTCTGAGTGGCCGCGTTGTACTGGAGCGAGTTGCCGATGGGTACAGGACCGTCGCTCGTCGTCGTCTTATTGTTGCTTTCCCACAGATCGGCGTACGCCGTCGTCTGGTCGTTGATCTTGAAATCGCCGTGAACCTTGACGTTGTAACGTTCGGTCATCGGTCCGAGCGAATAGTCTTCGGCGGTGTTCTTCAGGCACACATTGCCGCCAGTCACCGCGCCAGTTTGTAGCGCCGTCAGGCTACCGGTGTAAGGGGCGACCGTGCCGTTGCAATTCCCCGGTACCGTCGCAACACCCGTGTTCGGGTTAAGGAAATACGTCGGCGTCTGCACATTGCCGCCATATGCGCGGCCCGTAAAGTCCTGATTCTCGGTCGTATCGCGATCTGCGAGCGTAAAGCCGTTGTCTTTGTAGACGCTGGCCGTGGCCGTGATGTTGTAGCCGTCGGACGCCAGATTGCCGAAGCCGCCGAGAACGCTGAATTTGGTCGTACCGGAGCCGCCTTGCGTGGCGCCGCCGTAGCTGCCGTCGAGTTGCAGGCCCTGGAAATCATGCTTCGTGATGATGTTCACGACACCGGCGATAGCGTCCGAGCCGTACTGCGACACCGCACCCGTCTTGACGACTTCGATGCGATCAATCGCGCTCAGCGGCAGCGTATTCAGGTCGAAGAACTGGTCGGTACCGTTGACGGCGAAGGCAAACGGTGCGGCCCGTTGGCCGTCGACAAGCACCAGCGTGTACTTTTCGCTCAGGCCGCGCAGTGCGATACCGGAGCCGCCTGCCGCAAAGCTGTCGGCATTGGCTTCACCCCAACTGTTGGCCGAATTGGCAGAGATGTTGCGCATATAATCGGCGACGCTCTGCTGACCCGAGCTCTGGATATCCTTGTTCGAGATAACCTGAACCTGATTGAAGCCAGTCTTGTCCGCCTGGCGGATCAGCGACCCCGTCACCTGAAACGTCTTCAACTGCTTGACGTTCTTGTCGTTTGTCGCTGCTGCCGTGCCTGAAGCCGCTGCCGGAGCGGCAGCTGCTGCCGTACCCGAAGCCGCTGCCGCCGGCGCCCCCGCCGTAGCCGGCTGGCTTTGTGCAAACGCCGGAACGGCGAATGCGGTGGTCAGTGCTAGTTCGGCCCAGATTATTCTTCTGATGGCCAGCGCCAATGCCCGTTGTTTCATTTTTCCCCTTCTCACTCGTCAGTAAGGCCACACTTGTTGTGCGATGAGAGGTCCCACCGACCTCTCTACTCGATTTGCAGCGACGCCGCGCCACATTCCGCCAAAGTTGCCCCGCAGCCCTACAACTTCACGAACTGAACAACGTCTAGACCAGTGCAGCGAGATAGACGGGGCACCCCAGCTTATTTAATTTCGGACTACTAACACATCACATATTAATTCGATTTGCTTTCGAATACATTTCAATCCGCTAATAAAACTGGTTTGACCGAACCGTTTATTAGCCGATTGGCATTGCCTGCTCAAAACCAAGGGTTAACCTGTAGGACTACTTATAAATGTATTCAGACTGCGCCATCTCAAACACGATGTCCTGCGACTAAAACAACCTCGGCGTCCCTACCCAGACAAGCACGGTTTCTTCGCCTGCTGTGTTGGCCCATGCATGCGGGACCGTTGACTCGTAATGCGCGGTGTCACCGGCTTGCAACACGAAGGTCGTACCTTCCAGAGTGAGAGCAATCTGGCCGCTCATCACGTACAAAAACTCTTCCCCTGCGTGCGTCGTCACTTCCGACGGTTGCTGGCCCGCTGGCATCCTCACCAGAATCGCTTCCAGCTTGCGGTCCACCGACAGGTTCGTCAGCCTGCCAAACAGGTTGGCCGAATCGGCAAACCCAAAAAACTTCAGCTCGTCGCCGCGGCACACCGACTTGGCTTCAGTCGGCGTATCGACGAAGTACTGCACCGTGACACCCAGCGCCTGCGCGATACCAACTAGCGACGTGATCGACGGCGTTGCCTGCCCGCGTTCCACTTGCGACAGGAACGGTTTCGAGATGCCTGCCGCTTTCGCCGTTTCATCGAGCGTGCGATTTAGCCGCTGTCGCAACGCGCGAATCTTGCTGCCTATCGCGAGTGCGGCTGATGCCTTCTTATCAAGTGGCGGAACCATAGCAAGACAGAATCCAGTAGTCAAAATTTGTTTGATCTAAGCAAATTTAGTTTCATTGAAAGCGCGACGTCAGGCGCCAAATCGGTTGAAAAATTGGGTGGGCGCTCGCCCTGGGTGACAACCGGGTGAGGCCGGTTACCTGGGCGACGGACGAATTCATCCAGACTCCGGGAAGGTTGAATGCACAACTAAAGTGCGAGCGCATTCCCTTCCAGCCTGGAATCGTTGAGTTGAAAGTCAGAAAACAGCATGCGCGCAGCCAGCGATGTTTGCGCCGGCCGGCGCGAGCGCATTGATGCGCCTGCTGGAAAGACGATATCAAGACAAAATCGTCCGTCAAACTTTTTTTGATGGGAACAGACAGTGTTTAGAGCATTTCCTCCAATTACGAGGTGAACTCTCGACACAAAGCCCAGTGTAGATCGAATTTCGAGCCTGGGCGGCCCGCTAGCCGCAAGCGGGGAAAACCCTCGTCGCAATTTCGCGACAGGGGTCTCCCCGCGGCGTCATCCGTGGGTGCCTTCGCCGGCCCGAACGGATGCAAGCGGCATGTTTTCCCCGCGTTCGAGCACGGACCGAAGCGCAGCTCCGGTGTGGCTTTCGCGGACCCGGACAAGTCCCTCGGGATCGGTCGCCGCGACAATCGACCCGCCGCCCACGCCCCCTTCCGGACCGAGGTCGATAATCCAGTCGGCTTCGGCAATCACGTCGAGGTCGTGCTCGATGACCACCACGCTGTGGCCGCCGTCCGCCAACCGGTGCAGCACGCGAATCAGCCGCGCGACATCCGCCATGTGCAGCCCGACGGTCGGCTCGTCGAGTACATAGAGCGTGTGTGGCGGCTTCTGGCCGCGCCTCGTGATGTCGTCGCGCACCTTGCTCAGTTCGGTGACGAGCTTGATGCGCTGCGCCTCGCCGCCCGAGAGCGTCGGCGACGGCTGGCCGAGCGTCAGGTAACCAAGGCCCACGTCCTTCATCAGTTGCAGCGGATGGGCGATATTGGTGATGGGCGCGAAGAATTCGACAGCCTCGTCGATCTCCATGGTCAGCACGTCGCCGATGTTCTTGCCGCGCCAGGTGACCGCCAGCGTCTCCGGGTTGAAACGCTGGCCGTGGCACACGTCGCACGGCACCTTGACGTCCGGCAGGAAGCTCATGCCGATGGTGCGCACGCCCTGGCCTTCGCATGCCGGGCAGCGTCCCTCCCCTGTATTGAACGAGAAGCGCGAGGCCGTATAACCGCGCGCACGGGCTTCGAGCGTGCCCGCGTACAGCTTGCGGATAGCGTCCCACACGCCAATATAAGTAGCCGGGCACGAACGCGGCGTCTTGCCGATCGGCGTCTGGTCGACTTCGAGCACGCGGTCGATGCTTTCCCACCCGGTGATCGCGTCGCAGCCTTGCCAGTCGTGCGTGACGTTCAGTTGCGCACGCGGCGCGCTGCGGGCCAGCACGCTCGAACGGCGATTGGCCACCGGTTCTTCCTGCGCCGCCTTGCGGGCACGGCGGGTGGCCGGCGACGACAGCACCGAGCGCCCCACCGCATCCAGCAGGTTCGTCATCAGCACGTCGCGTGCAAGCGTGGACTTGCCCGAGCCGCTCACGCCCGTCACCGCAACGAGGCGCGACAGCGGCAGCCCCACGGTGACGTCACGCAGGTTGTGCAGCTTGCCGCCATGCACGGTCAGCCACTGCTCCGGCACGGCCGCGGCGGTTTTGGTCTTCGGCTTGACCGTGCGGCGCGCCTGCAACGGATGCACGATCGGGTTAGCGAGGAATTGCCCGGTCAGCGAATCGGCTTGCGCCGAGAGGTCGGCCACGCTGCCCTGCGCGATCAGCGTACCGCCGCGCTTGCCTGCGCCCGGGCCAATGTCGATGATGTGGTCGGCGCGCCGGATGGTGTCTTCGTCATGCTCGACAACCACCAGCGTATTGCCCTTCTCGCCGAGCTTGCGCAGCGCGCTCAGCAGAATCTGGTTGTCGCGCGGATGCAGGCCGATAGTCGGTTCGTCGAGTACGTAGCAGACCCCTTGCAGGTTGCTGCCCAGTTGCGCCGCCAGCCGGATGCGTTGCGCCTCCCCGCCCGACAGGCTCGGCGCCGCACGGTCGAGGCTCAGATAGCCAAGCCCGACTTCTTCGAGGAACTGCAGGCGGCTGCCGATCTCGCTCACCACGTCACGCGCGATCTCGGCGTCGCGGCCGGTGAGTTCCAGCGTGTCTATCCAGCGGCGCGTGTCGCTCACCGTCCATTGCGCGACGTCGACAATCGACTGCGCGTCGAACGTGACCGCGCGGGCGGCCGGGTTCAGGCGCGTGCCGTGGCAATCCGGACATGGTTCGTCGACCACGCCTTCCGGCTCCTGCTCCTCGGACGGCAAGCTCTGCTCGCGGCCACGGCCGTCTTCGGCGATCACCGTGTCGTCGTAAGCGGCGCGCTGCTCGCGGGTCAGCGCGAGACCAGTGCCGACGCACGTGGTACACCAGCCGTGCTTGCTGTTGTACGAGAACATGCGCGGGTCCAGTTCCGGGTAGCTCGTGCCGCACACCGGACAGGCGCGCTTGGTGGACAGCACCTTGAGCGTGCCGAACTTCGCGGTGGCGCGGCCGCTCGTCAACGCGTCCTGCAAGCCGTCGAGCGGCGCAAGCAGATGCATCACGCCCTTGCCCACTTCGAGCGTCTCGTCGAGCAGGCGGCGCAGCTCGGCCTCGTTGTCGGCCGACACCACCAGATCCGCCACCGGCAGTTCGATAGTGTGCTCGCGGAAGCGGTCGAGCTTGGGCCACGGGTCGACCGGCACGAACTCGCCGTCCACCCGCAGATGGGTATTGCCGCGCGCCTTCGCCCACTTGGCGAGGTCGGTATAGACGCCCTTGCGGTTGACCACCAGCGGCGCGAGGAAACCGACGTGCTCGCCCTTATGGTCGCGCAGCAATTGCGCCGCGATCGACTCGACGCTTTGCGAGCTCACCGGCGTGCCGTCGTGGATGCAATGCTGCAAGCCGAGCTTGACGTATAGCAGGCGCAGGAAGTGCCAGACTTCGGACGTGGTGGCCACGGTACTTTTGCGGCCGCCGCGCGAGAGCCGCTGCTCGATTGCCACGGTCGGCGGAATGCCGTACACCGCGTCGACTTCGGGGCGCCCGGCCGGCTGCACGATTGAACGCGCGTAGGCGTTCAACGATTCGAGGTAGCGGCGCTGCCCTTCATGGAACAGGATGTCAAAGGCGAGCGTCGATTTGCCCGAACCGGACACGCCCGTGATGACGTTGAACTTGCCGTGCGGGATATCGACATCAAGCGCCTTCAGGTTGTGCTCGCGCGCATTGACGATGCGCACCACGTCCTCGCCTTCCACCGCACGGCGGGCACGCGCCGCCGTGAGCGCCTTTTGCAGCGGCATGCCTTGTGCGGCCGATGCCGCGCTGGCGCTCATCGCCTCGTCGTACTGCAGCAGGGCCTGGCCCGTGTGCGACTCCGCGCAGGCCTTGACTGTTTCCGGCGTGCCCGCGCACAGCACCCGGCCGCCGCCGTCGCCGCCTTCAGGTCCGAGATCGATCAGCCAATCCGCCGCGCGGATCACGTCGAGATTGTGCTCGATCACGATCAGCGAATGACCGCCCGCCAGCAGCTTGCCGAACGCCTGCATCAGTTTCGCGATGTCGTCGAAATGCAGGCCCGTGGTCGGTTCGTCGAACATGAAGAGCCGCGAGGCGGGCGCCAGCTTCACCGCGCGGGCCGTGGCGGCCTGCGCCGTTTCGGCGAGGAAGCCCGCCAGCTTGAGACGCTGCGCTTCGCCACCGGACAAGGTGGGCACCGGCTGGCCGAGTTTCACGTATTCGAGGCCCACGTCGACAATCGGCTTGAGCACGCGCAGCACTTCCGCATCTCCGGCGAAATACGCGGTGGCTTCGCTCACGGTCAATTCAAGCACGTCGGCAATGCTCAGGGCCCGCGCCGGCGTGCCGCGCTCGATCTTCACTTCGAGCAGTTCGGCGCGGTAACGGCGGCCGTCGCAGTCGGGGCAGCGCAGATACACGTCGCTCAGGAACTGCATCTCGATGTGCTCGAAGCCCGAGCCGCCGCAGGTCGGGCAGCGGCCGTCGCCCGAGTTGAAGCTGAACATGCCCGGACCGTAGCCGCGCTGTTGCGCGAGCGGCACCTTGGCGAACAGTTTGCGGATCTCGTCGAACGCGCCCACATAGCTTGCCGGATTTGAACGCGCCGTCTTGCCGATCGGCGACTGGTCGACGAACACCACCTCGTTCACCTGCTCGGCGCCCACGAGGCGCCGGTACGCGCCCGGCGCTTCGGTGGCGACGCCGAGATGCCGCGCCAGCGCCGGGTACAGCACGTCCTGTATCAAGGTGGATTTGCCGGACCCCGAGACGCCCGTGACGCACACGAGGCGTTGCAGCGGAATCTCGACGGTCACGTCCCGCAGGTTGTGCTGGCTTGCGCCTTCCAGCACGATGCGCGGCGTGTCCTTTTTGACCGGGCGGCTCGACCAGTGCGACACATCGGCCACATGGCGATGGCCGCCGAGGTATTCGCCGGTCAGCGTGCCCGATGCACGGATCTCGTCCGGCGCGCCGTCGAAAATGATCGTGCCGCCGCGCTCGCCGGGGCCTGGGCCCATGTCGATCAGGCGGTCCGCCGCGAGCATCACCGAAGGATCGTGTTCGACCACCACCAGTGTATTGCCCGCGTCGCGCAGACGATGCATGGCTTCGACGATGCGGTTCAGGTCGCGAGGATGCAGGCCGATACTCGGCTCGTCGAGTACGAACAGGGTCTTGGTGAGCGAGGTGCCGAGCGCCGTCGTGAGGTTGATCCGCTGCACCTCGCCACCCGAGAGCGTGCGGCTCTGGCGGTCCAGCGTCAGATAGCCGAGGCCCACGTCGCACAGATATTTAAGGCGCGTGCGCACTTCGGCAAGCAGCAGCTTCAAGGCGTCGTCGAGCAATGCGCTTGGCAGGCTGAGGTCGTCGAAGAAACGCCGGATGCGTTCGACCGGCAGCAGCATCAGGTCGTGCACGGTCAGGCCCGGCAGCGCTTCGAGCTGCGCACGGTTCCAGTCCACGCCACGCGGCAGGAAACGCTGCGCCGGGTTCAGCACCGCGTCCGCGTTGGACTTCGTGCCAAGACGCCACAGCAGCGCTTCGGTTTTCAGGCGCGCGCCGCCGCACACCTCGCACGGCGTGTAGCTGCGGTACTTCGACAGCAGCACGCGAATGTGCATCTTGTACGCTTTCGATTCGAGGTAGTCGAAGAAGCGCTTCACGCCGTACCAGTGGCTCTGCCACTTGCCATCCCAGTCCGGCGAGCCGTTGATGACCCAGTCGCGCTGCTCCCGGGTCAACGCCGACCACGCCGTATCGCGCGGAATGCCGGCCTTCGCCGCATAGCGCATCAGGTCGTCCTGGCACTCCTTCCACGCGGGCGTTTGCATGGGCTTGATCGCCCCGCCGCGCAGGGTCTTGCGCTCGTCGGGAATCACGAGGCCGAGGTCGACGCCAATCACGCGGCCAAAGCCGCGGCAGGTTTCGCACGCGCCATACGCCGAGTTGAACGAGAACAGCGCCGGTTGCGGGTCCGCATAGCGCAGGTCGCTGTCCGGGTTGTGCAAGCCGGTGGAGAAACGCCAGATCTGCGGCTCGGCGGACTCTTCCGGCGCTTGCGGCAGCACGTAGACGTTCACACGCCCGCCGCCGCGTTTCAGCGACGCCTCAATGGCCTCGACCGCGCGCCCCTTCTCGACCGCGCTCAGACGGAAACGGTCGGCCACCACGTCGAGCAGCTTGCGCGGCCCGGTAGGCGACTGCACCTCGCGCTGCGCCTGGACACGCGTGTAACCGCTCGCCGACAGCCACTGTTCGACCTCTTCTTCGGTCGCGGACTCGGGCAATTCCACCGGAAACGTGACGACGAGCCGCGGATCGCCCTGCGCGGTGCGCGCGGCGAATTCGAGGTAGATGGTCTCCGGCGAATCGTGCCGCACCGCCTGAGCCGTCTTGCGGTCGAACAGCTCGGCGGCGCGCGCATACAGCAGCTTCAGATGGTCGTTGAGTTCGGTCATCGTGCCGACCGTGGAGCGCGAGCTGCGCACCGGATTGGTCTGGTCGATCGCAATGGCCGGCGGTACGCCGTCGACGCGGTCCACCTGCGGCCGGTCCATGCGGTCGAGGAACTGCCGCGCGTACGCGCTGAACGTTTCCACGTAGCGCCGCTGCCCTTCCGCGTACAGCGTGTCGAACACCAGGCTGGATTTGCCGGAGCCCGACGGGCCGGTGACGACCGTCATCTCGCCGGTATGCAGGTCGAGATCGAGGTTTTTGAGGTTGTGTTGACGCGCTCCGCGAATGCGGATTTTTCCTGTAGATGACAATTTGCCCGACCGTCTGAATGAGTTGGCCACATCTTACGGCCGCTTTGCGACCGTAAAGATTTACCGCGGATTTACCGCGGATTCACCGCACCCGACCATACGGATCAATCGCCGCAGGGCGGATCTGAAGGAAACACTATACTGTATATTTATACAGTTTTCCATCGACGGCGTAGATGCAGCCCGTTGGGCCAGGTGCAAGGCAAATGCGAGGTCACTACAAAGCAACGACGAGACACGTCGAAGCCGCGCCCGCTCTCCAAAAAATACAGCGTAAGGCGCGGATAGTTTCAGAAAGCCTAATCGAGACAAGGACTTGCTACGATTCGCGCGGTACTCACGGGGGATACACACAATGAGTCGCGTGATAAAAATACTGGTGCTGGCGGGGTTGCTCAATCTCCAGGGCTGCGCGTCGTCGCTCGAGACATTTGCGACCGGAGCCGTGGTCGGCGCAGTGGCCGGCGTGACTGCGCTGACCTGCGCGGTCGTCTGTCACTAGGCGGTCCACGCCCCGGGCAGCGGCGGTCAGGACGCCTCGGCCGGATTGCGCCGCGCATCGTGCGCGCTCAGCAGTCTGTGCGCCACCATATCGAGCGCCGGTTTCACGAGGCCGTTCTTGTCGGTCCACACCTTCGGCGTGAGCGCGCCGCTCAGGGCCACGCTGTCCGCGTCGCTTAACGCCAGCAGGCCGGCCTGCACTTCATCGTCGAACGCGATCACGTTGACGAACAGCGTGTCGCCCTCGCCAGTCGTCGCGCACACCTTGCACGTCACATAACGCTTGCCGTTCTGCCCAGTGCGGATCTGGGCTTCCCCGTAGAGCCGCCCGCCTACCAGTCCATCGATCATCTCATCCGCTCCTGTTTCCCTTTGGCTCGCAAGGCGTAAGCGCCTCGCGAGCCGTATGATCCCACGAGCGGACCCGAGCGGCGCCTTAAAACGCGCTCTTCACCACGCCGCCGTCGACACGCAAGGCCGCGCCGGTCGTCGCCGATGCCAGCGGACTCGCGACATACGCCACCAGCGAAGCCACCTCCTCGGTCGTGGCAAAGCGCTTGATCAGCGAAGTCGGCCGCACGTGCTCGAAGAACTCCTGCTCGACCTGAGCGGCGGATTTGCCGCCGGCCTTGGCGAGACTGTCGACGAAGTCACCCACGCCGCGCGACCGGGTCGGCCCGGGCAGCACGCTATTGACGGTGATGCCGGTGCCCGCGACGGACTCGGCAATGCCGCGCGCCGCAGCGATCTGCGCGGTCTTCGTCACACCATAGTGGACCATTTCCGTGGGAATCTGCAGGCCGCTCTCGCTCGAAACGAAGATGATGCGCCCCCAGTTGGCCCGCTTCATCGACGGCAGGAAGAGGCGCGCAAGGCGCACGCCGCTCAGCACGTTGACATCGAAAAAGCGCAGCCAGTCCTCGTCCGGAATCTCTTCGAACGGCTTGGGCTCGAAAATGCCGAGGTTGTTGACGAGAATCTCGACGCCAGGGTAACGCCGCGCGAGTTCATCGGCCGCATCCGCTTTGCTCAGGTCGCCGGCGAAGCCCAATACGTCGGCGCCGGTGCTCGCCTTCAGTTGCGCGACGGCCGCATCCACGGCTTCCTGCTTGCGGCCGTTGACGATCACGCGTGCGCCTTCCCGCGCCAGTGCGGTGGCAATGGCGAGGCCAATGCCGGCGGTGCTGCCGCTGACCAGCGCCAGCTTGTCTTTCAGTTGCAGATCCATGTTCTTGCCTCTCTATCCATGAAATGAATGCCGTCCAATCTGCAGCGGACCGCTGCAGTCGGCATCGGCGATGCTGGCATTCTGATTGCAGGCCACCAATTTGATAATTGGCGTGGTATTTGAATGACTTTCAAACAAAGATTGATAATGACAAGCGGTCGATCAGGCAATAGGCGTTATCCGTGCGAGCCGCGGCCCGGAGCGACGGCGCTGCCGCCTGAAGCCGCCTCGAAAATATCCCGCAGCCACTGCGCAAACACCCGCACCCGCGACGACAACTGGCGGCTCTGCGGATACAGCACCGACACCGGCATGGGCGGCGGCGGGTAGTCCTGCAGAATGATCTTCAGGCGCCCCGCCGCTAGTTCCCCCGCAATGCGGTAGCGCGGCACCTGCACAATGCCGAGTCCCGCCAGCGCTCCACCCGTGTACAGATCCGTGCCCGCAACCGACACCACCGAGGCAAGATACATCGTGCCCACACTTCCTTCCCTAGTGAATTCGAGCGGCACCGCCTTGCCTGTCGCACTCGAAATGTAGTTGACCGCGCGATGCGCCGCCAACGCCGCCGGCTCGGCCGGTTCGCCGTAGAGGGCAAGATACCCGGGGCTCGCCACCGTCACCTGTTCGAGCTGCGCAACCTGCCGCCCCACCATTGACGAATCCTGCAGGTTCCCCGCCCGCAGCACGCAATCAACGCCTTCGCGCACGAGGTCGACCAGCCGGTCATCCTCACCCAGATGCAATTCGATCTCCGGAAACTGCGCCAGAAACGCCGGTAGCGCCGGCACCACGAAATGGCGCGCCAGCGTGCCCTGCAGGTTCGCGCGCAGCAAGCCCTTCGGCGCGGTATTGCGGAACGATCCTTCCGCCTCTTCGAGATCCGCGATCAGGCGCACGCAGCGGCGGTAATAGGCCTCGCCGTCGGGCGTCAGCCGCACCGTGCGAGTGGTGCGTTCGAGCAGCCGCGTGCCGAGCCGCTGCTCCATGCGCTTGAGCAGATTGGTGACGGTGGCGCGTGGAATCTGCAGATCGTCAGACGCCTGGGTAAAGCTCTGACGCTCGGCGATGCGCACGAACACCCGCATTTCCTCAAAACGATCCATTAGCAGGGCTCCGGACTATTATTAAAGTCAATGGAACTATGATACCAATTCTTCGGTGATTATCTTCCAAACGGAATGATCCATGATTCGTCTCACGGACCCGCCCGGCAGCATCAGGAAGTCGACTCACGTGGTTCAAGCGGCCACACAGGCACAGCAAGCGGGTCAGCCCTGAATCCCCAACCTGAGGAAACGCATCATGAACAACGCCAACCATCAGCAGCAGATCGCACTCGTCACCGGCGCCTCGCGCGGCATCGGCGCAGCGGTCGCCCGCCGTCTCGCCCTGGACGGTTTCGCCGTCGCTGTCAATTACGCCGCAAGTTCCGGCGAAGCCGACGCGCTGGTCGCCGAGCTGCGGGCAGCAGGCACCCGGGCGATCGCGGTGCAAGCCGACGTCGCGAAAGCCGACGAGGTGCGCCGGATGTTCGAAACCATCGAGCAGCAGCTTGGCAAAGTGGATGTGCTCGTGAACAACGCCGGCGTGCTGAAAACCGTGCCGCTTGCGGACACCTCGGACGCCCTGTTCGACCAGACCATCAACATCAATCTGCGCGGCACCTTCAACACGCTGCGCGAAGCGGCGGCACGTCTGAACGACGGCGGCCGGATCGTCAACTTCTCGAGCACGACGCTCGCGCTGAACATGCCCGGCTACGCCGTCTACAACGCGACCAAGGCTGCCGTCGAAGCCTTCACGCATGTGTTCGCCAAGGAGCTGCGCGGCCGCAACATCACGGTGAACGCCGTGGCGCCGGGGCCGATCGCCACCTCGCTGTTCCTCGACGGCAAGACCGAGGAGCAGATCCAGACGTTCGCGAAGATGCCGCCGCTGCAACGCCTCGGCCAGCCGGACGATATCGCCGCGGTCGTGTCGTTCCTCGCGGGTCCCGATGCGGGCTGGGTCAACGGTCAGATCCTGCGCGCCAACGGCGGCGTCGCCTGAGCCTCGCTCGCCTCCTCAGCCGTCAAGAACCATACGGAGAACCATCATGCAAAACGTCATTCTGGTGACGGGCGCCGGCACCGGCATCGGCAAGCTCACGGCCCAGGCGCTCGCCGAGGCCGGACACATCGTCTACGCGACCATGCGCGACGTGGCGGGCCGTAACAAGCCGCGCGCCGACGAACTGCGCGCGCTCGCCAAGGCGCGCGGCATCGCCCTGCATCCGCTCGAACTCGATGTGCTGTCGCAATCTTCGGCGGATGCGGCCGCCGCGGCCATCGTGCGCGAACAGGGACGCATCGACGTCGTGATGCAGAACGCCGGGCATCTGGTAGTGGGACCCGCGGAAGCCTTTACGCCGGAAGAGATGGTCAAGGTATTCGACACCAACCTGTTCGGTTCGCAACGCGTGAACCGCGCGGTACTGCCCTATCTGCGCCAGCAGGAAGCCGGGTTGATGCTGTGGATCAGCAGCACGACGACCAAGGGCGGCTTTCCGCCGTTCATGGGCCCCTACGGCGCCGCGAAGGCGGCGATGGATTCGCTCGCGGTCACGCTCGCCTATGAGATCGCCCGCTTTGGCATCGAAACCTCGATTGTCGTGCCGGGCGCTTTCACGCAGGGTACCGCGCACTTTCCGAGCGCCGGCAAACCGGCCGATGCGGCCACCGCGGCAGCGTATAGCCGCTACGACGGCGTGATGGACCAGATCGGCGCGCGCCTCTCTTCGCTCACGCCTCCGGACGCCACTCCGCAAGCCGTAGCCGATGAGATTGTGCGGATCGTCGGCCTGCCGGCCGGCACCCGGCCGATGCGTTCCGTGATCGACTTTGTCGGCGACGGCGCGCGTGAAGTGCTCGAAGTCTCGGAACGCGTGCGCATTGCCTTTGCGAAGCGGATCGGCATGGGCGATCTGCTCGAAGCGAAGGTCAAGCGCTAAACCGCTCGCACACCACCGGCTCCCGTGCCATGATGGGACGTCAACCCGCAGCCGCATCTGCCGGCTGCCGGCCCCATCGAGGCACTGGAGTGGTTTATGACCGATCACGAGACGCTGCATCCGTTGCGCCCCCTGCTGAAAAACTTCATCTGGGAACATGGCCGGATCGGCACGCGTTATCTGGATTGCAGCGACGGCGAGATCAAGTTCGACGATGGCAAGAAGTCACGCTTTGCCGCTGAGAAATACCTTTACGTGCCGCTCGGCAAGGACGCCGTCGACGACCCGCAGATCGACGGCCCCGCGATTCAGGAAGCCGCGCTGGCCCGCTTTCTGCGCGCGGCACAAATGGGCAAGCCGGAAGAAGCCGGTACGCCGGCCGATGTGCAGCGTGCCGCGCAAGACTGCATGGAGCTGGCGGTTTTCAGCGCCTATCAGCGCGAGGCGCACGAAGCCCAGGCCCGCTATGCCGAAGAAGCCATGTTCGACGATGAGATCCGCGCGGCGGTGGTGAGCGATATCCGCCGCCTGTATGCGGGTATGCGCGAACATCTCGCGCTCTACGATTTCACCGTGCTGCACGGCTTGCCCGGACCCTTGCTCTTTGGCGACGCGCCGTTTATCGACTGGCGGATTCGCGTCAAGCCGGCGTTGCCGCTCGTCTCCCTGCCGCTCGGCCCGTATTGCCTGCTGGTCGGCACGCCGTCGGGCCGAACCAGCAAGGTGGCGCCGGTGAAGTGGCAGACGGTCGCCTCGCTGGGCGTGCTGAAGGACCATAACCGCCTGATGGTGGAGAGCGCACGCCTGTGGCTGGTGGCCACGTCGGACGACCAGCTCGTCGCGGTGCAGGCGCGCTTTCGCCCGGCGGCGCCCGAAGAAGCGCCGCGGTCGTGACGGGGAACGCGGCTGGCGCACACCGGTCGTCGCCACGCGCCGGATGCAACGCCCCGATCACGGCTCGATAAACGTGATCCGGAACGGCCCGCCATTTTCCGCCGCGTGCACCACTGCTTCGTTCACCTGAGCGAGCGGAAAACGGGTCGCCTCGAAACCCTCCAGCGACAGAAGCCCGCTGCGGATCAACGCCGCGAGCCGCGCCGGCGCCTCGCGTGGATACATGTATTGGCCGCGCACCGTGATGCAATTGCGCATGAGGTGCGCGTACGGAAACTCCACGCCGATCCGCAGGCCGCCCATCAGCACCACCGTGCCGTGCGGCCGCACCGTCATCGCGGCGGCGCGCACCGGCGCCGCGTCGGAGAGCGGTGGCAGGATATCGAGCACGATGTCGATCGGCCCGCGCGCGGCCTCGCGCATGCGTGCCGTGTCCTCCGCCTCATTACCGCTCAGCACGACGGTCGCGACACGGGGACCGAAGCGGCGTGCGAGTTGCGCCAGCATCGCCTCGTTGCGGCCCGGGGCGACGACGCAACCGGCTCCCATCGCTAGCGCGACGGCCACGCCCGCGCTGCCGAAGTGACCCGTCGCGCCGCTGATCAGCACCGTGTTGCCGGCCTGCAAGCCGGAGGCGAGCAGACCGCCATAGGGCACCAGCATCGACATCAAGCCGCACCAGCGCCCAGCGTCACCGCGATCGAGCTCACCGAGCGCAAAGGCGTTCTCCATCGGCACGAGCATGCGTTCGGCGAACGGTCCGTGGCGGAAATAGCCCTGCATGCGCTGCGCCCCTTCGCTGGGGGCGATCCAGCCTTGCAGCATGACATCCGGGGAGATTGCGTCGTCGCGCGAACGCACGGTGGGGTCGCAGAACACCCAGTCTCCGACTTTCAGACGCGTCGCGTCCGGACCGACGGCATGCACCCTGCCGATTGCCCCAACACCCGGCGCGAGCGGCAACAGCAACGGATATTGCCTGGCGCCACTGAATACCTCACTGGTGTAGGACAGAACCGGCGCGGCAACCACCTCCACCGCGACCTCGCCCGCCGCGGCGAGCGGATCGGGCAGGTCTTCGATCGTCAACGGCGTTCCGAACTGCTTGAGCATAGCGGCCTTCATGATGTCTCTCCTTGCTGGAAAAATGTCATGGTAGGCGCGCCTTCCCGGCACATTCAGGGCTGGTATTATCCCAGGATTGGCAAGTTCCTCCCTTGGGGGTTTCATGGGCGACATGAATGACCTGAGCGACACGAGCCGCGCCGAGCTCGGCAATTTTTTGCGCGCTCGCCGCGAGCGCCTCGATCCGCTCGCGCTCGGCATGGGCGGCGGCCGGCGCCGGCGCACGCCCGGACTGCGCCGCGAGGAAGTGGCCGAACTCGCCGGCATCGGCGTGGACTGGTACATCCGTCTGGAACAGGGGCGCGACGTCAGCCCCTCCTCCACTACCGTCGATGCACTCGCCCGCGCACTGCGGCTCGGGCCGGCCGAGCATGCGCATTTGCGAGCCCTCGCACGCGTCGCGCAACGGCGTCCGTTCGAGTTAGAAAGCGTGCCGGATACGGTGCGCCGGGTGGTGGAAAGTCTCGCTGAACCGGCCTATCTCACCGGACGCCGTTGGGACATCCTTGCGTGGAATGCGGCGGCCGTCGAGCTATTCAAGGACTTCGGCGCCATCCCGCCGGCCGGGCGCAACATCCTCCTCTACATGTTGACGGACCCGCACGCGCGGACCCTGTTCGGTTCGGGCTGGGCGCGCGAAGCGAAGCGGATGGTCGCGCAGTTTCGTGCGACCCACGATCTGTGGGCGGGCGACCCCGCCTTTATCGAACTGCAGGAGCGCCTGTACGAGGGCTGCGCGGAATTCGCGAGCTGGTGGGAAACGCACGACGTGGTCGCCACCATTGCAGGACGCAAGCGTCTTCATCATGCGACGAAGGGAGCGTTGTGGGCGGAATACGCAACGTTTCAGGCGAACGACGATCCGGCGCTCAAGCTGGTGATCTATCGGGTCGAAACAACCAGCTCGGGATAGCCGGTCGCCGCATCCTGCTCGCGCGCGAAGCGATGCTCGGGCAGCAGCGCCAGCAGAATCTCGGCCGTGGTGCGAACCGTGCAGCCTGGCGTCACATGCCCGCCATGCACCTGGCCATGCGCGTCCGAAACCGACATGTGCAGATGTGCGCCATCGGGCGAGATGGAGCCGGCGAGCGTGAGAATTTCCAGATCGCCGCGTAACTCGGTGGCTTCCCCGGCACCTGCAAAACGCAGTTGCGCGACACTCAGGCTGCCGATGCCCTGCAACACGAAGGCCGCCTCCAGGCCGAGGGCGCGCAGCGTATTTTCGAGCGCGGCGCGCAGGTCATCGCCGGGGATCAGGCGGACAGGATGGGTTTGCATCGCTCGGCTCCGGGTGAGTCCAGATGAATGGCGAGTACTGAGGCACGTTGCATCGGGCAGCTTCGCTCATTGTGCCATCCGGTTCTCGCCCACCGGCAACGGCACGCGCGCACCAGTCAACTCCCTGTGCCCAGATGCTCGACCAGATAGTCGATCAGCGCTCGCACCTTCAGCGGCAAAAACCGGTTCGGCGGATAGAGCAGCCAGATCGAGCCGACATAGGCCTGCGTCTCCAGTTGCCAGTCGGCCAGCACCTGCACCAGTTCACAGCGCTCAAGCGCACCGGCGGCGGCGAATTCCGGCAGGTTCGCAATGCCGAAGCCCTGCTGGGCCGCTTCGAGCCGCGCCCCGGCATGGTTGGCAATATAGCGGCCACGCACTTCGACGCTTTGCGTCTGGTTGCCGCGCCGCAAGCGCCAGCGGTGGTCGTCGACCGTGTCGCCCAGGTAGATGCAGTCGTGCTGGGCGAGTTCGCGCGGCTGCTGCGGGGTGCCGCGCGCTTCCAGATAGGCCTGCGACGCGCATAGCACCCAGCGCACCTCGCCGAGCCGGCGTCCGGCGAGGCCCGGCGGCGGACGATCAGTCAAGCGGATCACAAGGTCGAGACCGGCTTCCAGCGGGTCGAGGTCGTGGTCCGAATAGAGCAGTTGCAAATCCACCTCCGGGTACGCGCGCAGGAAGCCGGGCACGAGCGGATGGATCACGGTTCTTGCAAATTGCGTCGGCGCACTCACGCTCACCTTGCCCTGCGGCCGGCCTGCCAGTTGCCCTGCCGCATCCACCGCACCGGCGGCGGCGCTCACCATCTCCCGGCAGTAACGCGCCACCTGGGCGCCCGACTCGGTGACACGCACCTTGCGCGTCGAGCGCTCCAGCAGGCGCGTCGCGAGCGCTTCTTCGAGGCGTTTGATCTGCCGGCTCACGGTCGACGGCGTGCTGCCGAGCTGGCGCGCCGCCATGGAGAAGTTGCCCACTTCGACCACCCGCGCGAACACCGCCATATCGGGTAACAACGCGAAAAGTTCGTCGGGATTCATCGTGCGTGGGAGGAAATGACCAATAAGCGCAGCGGGACGGCCAGCGCCGGGGATTTGTGCATCTGCGATATAAAAGCTATGCACCGCAACCCGATTATCACCCTCCACGCAACACCCGACAATACGGTCACACAAGTCCGTCATCCGAGGTTCGCCGTGTCCAGACAAGAACGCCTGCAATTACTCTCCGACCTGATGCTGCTGGCCGTTGCCGTGGTGTGGGGCACCAGCTATGGCGTCGCCAAGAGCGCGCTCGCGTATTACCCGGTGCTCGGACTGCTCGCGCTGCGCTTCGCCATCACCTTCGTCGTGCTCTCGCCGGCGTTGCGAAACCTGCGGCATGCCGATGCCCGCGCCTTGCGCGCTGTGCTCGGCGCCGGCGTGCTGCTGTTCAGCATCTATCTGTGCGAGACCTTCGGCTTGCTGCTCACGCGCGCGGCAAACGCCGCGTTCCTGATCAGCCTGTGCGTGGCGTTCACGCCGCTCGTCGAGTGGTCGCTGCTCAAGCGCCGGCCGAGCCGCATCGAGTGCTGCGCGGTCGCGGTGTCGCTGCTGGGCGCGTGGCTGCTCGCCGGCGATGGCGCGCTTGAGTTCAATCCGGGTGATGCCCTGATTCTCGGGGCTGCGGTCCTGCGGGCGCTGATCGTCTGCGTCACCAAGCGGGCGATGCGCAGCGCGGCGCTGCCGCCGTTGACGGTCACGGCCGTGCAGTCGGGCGTGGTGGCATTCGGCAGCGCGGCGGTGGCGCTGCTGTTTGCACGCGGGCAATGGCAGCATGTGCCCTCCTTCGCCGGACATTCGACCTTCTGGGGCTGCGTGCTCTATCTGGTGCTGGCATGCACGTTGTTTGCATTCTTCGCGCAGAACTATGCGATCAAACGCAGCAGCCCGACCCGCGTGGCGCTGCTGATGGGCAGCGAACCGGCGTTCGGGGCGCTGTTTGCATGTGTGTGGCTGGGGGAAAGGATCTCGGCGACGGCCTGGGCGGGCGGCGGGTTGATCGTGGCGGCGTCGCTGCTGGCGACCGTGCGCTGGACTAAAGCGGCACCGGTTGAGGTGCCGGGGGCATCGCAGCAGGTTTAGGCCACGCGTCCGCGTTGACTCACCACTTCGCCGCGCTGAAACACATATTCGATGCGCTCGCCCTGCCCGGTCAGCACGCCGATATCGCGCAGCGGATCGCCGTCCACCACCAGCACGTCCGCAATCGCCCCCGCTGCGATCACGCCGAGCTTGCCGGGCCGATCGACGATCTGCGCCGCAATCGTCGTGGCCGAACGCAGCGTCTCCAGATTCCCCAGCACTTCGGCGCGAATCCGCAACTCGTCGCTCTGGAACATATGCATTTCGCCGAGCAGGTCCGAGCCGAATCCGATCTGCACACCAGCGCGTGCATAGATCTGCAGCGAGTCGCGCCCCGCCTGACGCACGGTCTCGACCTTGGCAATCGACTCCGCCGGCAAGCCGTACTCGGCGCCGTGCTTCGCCAGCGCGTCATAAGTCACGAGTGTCGGAACCACGAATGCGCCGTGCTCATGCATCAGACGCGCCGCGTCCTCATCCACCAGATTGCCGTGCTCGATCGTTCGCACCCCGCAACGCACCGCTCGCGAGATCGCCCGGCCGGTATACGCATGCGCCATCACGTAGGTATTGGCCGCTTGCGCCTCGGCGACGATCGCGCGAATTTCATCCTCCGAATACTGGGTGTTGCCGATCGGATCGGTCGGCGATGCCACGCCACCCGAGGCCATGATCTTGATCTGCGTGGCGCCCTTCTGGATCTCTTCGCGCACGGCGAGCCGCACGGCGTCCACGCCGTCCACCACCCGCGCAATCGCCCCCGCCCTGAAGCAGCACGAACACGGTTCGAGCATGTCGCCGCGCGGACGGAAATCACCATGGCCGCCGGTTTGCGAGAGCGCTTTGCCCGAGGGAAAAATGCGCGGCCCGGGAATCAGCCGGCCTTCGAGCGCCTGCGTCAGCCCCCAGTCCGCGCCACCGGCATCGCGCACGCTGGTGAAGCCGCGGCCGAGCATTGCAGCGAGAATCGGCAACGCGCGAATGGCGGCGAGGATGTTCGGTTGCGTGGCATTCGTGCCGAGGTTCGCGCTCGAGGCAAGCACATGCACGTGGCAATCGATCAGCCCCGGCATCACCGTCTTGCCGCGCGCCTCGACGATGCGCACACCCGGCAGATCGACGGGACAGTCGGTGACTTCGACAATGTGACCGTCTTCGATCACGACATGATGGTGTTCAAGCAATCGACCCTGCGACAGGTCCAGTACGTTGCCGCCGCGGATTACCGTGATGGTCATGAATAGTTTCCTTGCTTGTTGAAGGAACCGCTCCCGGCGACGCTCAGCCGCGCAAACGGCGCGGGTCGCGCACGTAGAAGGTTCCGATAAGGCTGATGGCCGCGGCGATCATCACGTAGATGGCGGGCGCCATATTGCTGCCGGTGGAGGCGATCAGCCACGTGATGAAGAACGGCGCGAAACCGCCGAAGATCGTCACCGCGAAGTTGTAGGCGACCGAGAGGCCCGTCGACAGCACCTTGGTCGGAAAGAGTTCGGCAAATGCGGCGAGAATCGGTCCGGTGTAGGCGGCAATCAGGAGACCGAACACACCTTGAAACACCAGCAGCGACGCCAGCGCCGGCACGCGGTTGATATAGGTGAACATCGGCCATGCGAGCAACAGGATCGACGCAGCGGCGCCCGACAGAAAGACGCGGCGGCCAAAGCGGTCGGCGAGCTTGCCGACCAGCGGCGAGAAACACATGATCATCAGACCGCCCAGCATGCCGGCCAGGAAGCCCTGCGATTGCGGCAGATGCAGCGTGCGCACCGAGTAAGTCGGCATGTAGAACAGCAGCACGTAGGTGGTCGCGGTCCAGAGGATCACCATCGAGAAACTGGCGAGCGTTTCGCGCGGAAAGCGTTGCAGCACTTCGGCGAGCGGCGAATCCTTCTTCGCCTCCTCGGCCACCGCGCTAAACACCGGCGTTTCGTCCATCCGGCTGCGGATGAAATAGCCGACCGGTCCAATCAGGATGCCGATCAGGAACGGCATCCTCCAGCCCCACGAATGGAGCGAATCGGCGCTCAGACTGGCGGTCACGAAGGTGCCCACCGCCGCGCCGAGCAGCACGGCGAACCCGATGCTCGACTGGATCCAGCTCGAATAGTAGGCGCGTTGCTCCGGCGGTGCGTATTCGGTCAGGAAGGCGGTCGCGCTACCCATTTCGCCGCCCGCGGAGAAGCCTTGCAGCAGGCGCGCCACGACGATCAGGAGCGGCGCCCACACGCCGATCTGGCTGTAGGTTGGCGCGAGTCCGATCAGCGCGGTGCCGCCCGCCATCAGCAGAATCGTCAGCGACAACGCGGCCTTGCGCCCTACCTTGTCGGCGTAGACGCCCAGCACGATACCGCCCACCGGCCGCATGAAAAAGCCGACGCCGAACGTTGCCACCGTCAGCAGCAGCGAGGTCAGCTCATTGCCGGTGGGAAAGAACAGCTTGGCGATCATCACCGCAAAAAAGCTGTACACAGTGAAGTCGAACCACTCCAGGCCGTTGCCAAGGATGGTCGCGAGAATCGCGCGGCGCCGTTGCCGGGCAAGCGTATCGAGCGGCAGCGCGACGTGCGGCGAAAGCGTTCCTTGCATGGTCTCTTTCCTCATCTGAATCGGCGCCCGGCAGCGCGCCGGTTCGGGATCGAGCGGCGCCTCCACATGCACACTGCCGATCCTAGAGGAGATCTGATTTTTTTCTGAAACGAAAGAATCGCATGCTTGCATGCGTGCAGCGCATGCGAAGCCCGGAACGCCGGTGCTTACCGGGTTGGCCCGACTTGCTGCGTCTGCTGCTCCGCCTGCCCGAACAGCCAGTTCGTGAACAGGCGTGCCGCCTGGTTCTGCGAGCGGTCGTTCGGCGACACCACGTAGTAGCCGCCGCCATGACTGGCCGATGCGCGCGTGGCCCGCACCAGCAGGCCTTCATCAAGACACGCGTCGATCATGTGACGCCAGCCGAGCACCACACCCTGGCCAAGGATCGCCATCTGCACCAGTTGCGGATAGTGGTTCACTACAACAGACTTCGGCGAAGCGGGCATCTGCACTTCATTGATCCTGAACCACTCCGGCCACGACATCCACTGGCGCTGGCCGTCCTCCTGCATCAGCAAGGTTTCCTGAGCGAGATCAACCGGTTCGATCTGCCGGCCGCCAAGGTAGCCAGGCGAGCAAACCGGATAAACCTCCTCATCGAAGATCCGGCGCGCGGTGAAGTGCGGCTCGGCGCGTTGCCGGATGTAGTACAGGCCGACGTCGAATTCCGCGGGCGACAGCGAAGCGAGTCCGTCGCGCACGATCATGCGCACATGGACGTTCGGATTGGCCGCGCGAAAGGCGCCCAGGCGCGGCGTCAGCCACAGGACAGCGACGCCGGATGAGCAGGCGATGGTCAGTTCCTGGTCGCCATAGCGCTTCATGACGTCGAGCGTCGCTTCGGAGCAGCTGGTGAGAAGCCATTGCACGTGCTTGGCGTAGCGCTCACCGGCGATGGTGAGGCGCAGCGCCCGATGCTCGCGAACGAAAAGCGAGCGTCCAAGAAATTCTTCGAGCTGTGCGATCTGGCGGCTGATTGCGCTTTGCGTCAGATGCAGTTCGGCGGCGGCCTTGGTGAAGCTCGCATGACGCATGGCCGATTCGAATGCGATCAGACACTGGAGCGGCGGAAGCGGAGCGATGCTCATGGTGAAGGGGCGTCGTTGGAGGTGGGGTCATCATAACGCTGGGGATGGGCAAAACGCGGTGCTGGCCCCTACCCCCCATGCCCGCCTTCCCCGCCGCCGGCATGAGCCGACTCGCCAAATCCGCCACGCGAGATGCCTTCAGCGCCACCATGTTCCGACAGCGCGCCTTCTGTCGTGGTCGACTCGCTGATCCCGGTCGAATTGGAGACGTGCACGATGTCATCGGTCACATCGCCGTCCACGTGATACACCTTGCCGCTGCGCGTGTAGTACGGTCCATTCCAGTGCGCATGGGCGGCCGAGCCGTGAGCATAGCCCCCTGAACCTGACGACCCCGAAGACCCGGAAGACCCCGACGCGGGCTGCCCGCCGTCCGCACTCAGCGTGCAATCGTCGGGACGGCTCCAGTCGCGTTCGCAGTCGGCCAGAGACGCGTACTCCGCCCGTTCGACCTGGACCGGCGTGTCGTTGTGACACCCCGCAATCAGGCCAGCCCCGGCCAGTGCCCCCGCAGCGCCGATCAGCATCAATGTCGGCCGTTTTTGTATTCGATGTGCTGTCATCAACTCAACTCTTGATGAAGTAGTGCGGAACGAAATAGCTCGTGTTCTTGGTGATGGGATGAAACTCCTCGCGCAGGCACAGGCCCACTGCGTCATCGCCCACCACCCATGAGCCCAGGGTTGCATAGCGTTCGCCAAAACGCGGCAACGGTGCGAAGGCCTGATAGATGAACCCCTCTTCACCGTAGCGGCCGTCCTGCGCAATCACCTGTCCATCGTCCAGCAGCAGCGACACGTTCGCACCTTCACGCGAATAGAATGGCTTCTTCGCATGCGGCACACCGTCGAACGGATAGGACGTAAAGGACGCCGGCAACAGGTTCGGATGATCGGGAAACAGTTGCCAGAGGATCGGCAGAATCGCCTTGTTGGAGAGGATCATTTTCCAGGGCGGCTCGACCCAGCGTGTCGGGCTCGTGATCAGGTGGCGTCCGAACCGCTCGCGGATCATCCACTCCCACGGATACAGCTTGAACATCAACTGGATCGGCTCATCCTGTTCGTCGTAGAACTGGCTGGCCGCATCCACGCCGATGCGCGTCATGTCGAGAATCTTGACCCGCCAGCCGGCCTGAACGGCCGTTTCCATCATGTATTCGACATTGCCGATGTCTTCGCGGCTATCGAAAATGCAGCCGAAGTGCAGCGTGCCAACGTCCGGGTAATGCCGGCGCAGCACACCCCAGCGCTCGATCAGCGCTTCATGGATGCTGTTGAACTGGTCGTGAGCGGGTTGCACGTCGGTCTTCCAGAACCATTGCGCGAGACTCGATTCAATCAGCGAAGTCGGCGTATCCGCGTTGTATTCATAGAGTTTGGCCACGCCGTTCGCGTCGAGCGTCAGGTCGAAACGTCCATATACGGATGGATCGCGCCGCTCCCACGACGCGCGGATCAGCCCCTCGAAGCCGGTGGGGATGGCCAGCCGTGAAAACAGGTTGGCGCGGATCACATAGTCCACGGCCTCGAGGCAACGTGCGTGAAGCTCGCGCGTGGCGGCCCACAACGCCTCGATTTCGGCCTCGCTGAACACATAGGCCGAGTCTTCGAGCCAATACGGAAACTGGCTCGCGTCGGGCGTTTGAGGAACGCCGTCCTTGTCGATGGAATGGAAGTGGAACCCGATGTCGTCCAGACGCTGCGGCCAGTCCGCGCGTGGAATCTGCTTGATTCGTTGCATAGCGTTTGTTGTTGTACTGTGCGTTGCATCGAAACATGGTAGCGCATCGTCTATCTCCAATACAGCCTGTGCTCAATCTTTAACAAAAGTGGCCGCTTCGCCTCGTCCCCAGCGCGGGCTTTCGCCGTCATCTAATTTTGTTAAGGTAATCTCGCGCGATTGCGATTCGCCCTGCCTGTGGAGGCGCGACAGCAACGGCCTGGGAGCGCACCGCGCAGCGTCTTCCACGTTCACATTTCAACAAGATCTTCACTATGAGACGACGCAGTTTCTTCGCTTCACTTGGCCTGCTGGCCTCCGCGATCTCCACACGGGATGCATCCGCCCTGCCTTCGAACCTCGCACAGGACACCGGCACAGATGGCGCCCCCGACCCGGCCAACGCAGCGCACGCCAGCCGTCACTATCTGGAGCGGATTGCCACGCTCGACCGGCGCGGGCCGGAGTTGCGCAGCATCATCGAACTCAATCCCGATGCACTGCGGACAGCCGCGGCGCTCGACGCCGAGCGCGCAGCCGGGAAGCTGCGCGGGCCGCTGCACGGCATGCCGGTCGTTATCAAGGACAACATCGCGACGGGCGACCAAATGGCCACCACCGCCGGTTCGCTGGCGCTCGACGGCGTCCACGCCACGCGCGACGCATACCTGGTCGAGCGGCTGCGCGCCGCCGGTGGCGTGATCCTCGGCAAGACCAACCTGAGCGAGTGGGCCAACCTGCGCTCCACGCGTTCGACGAGCGGCTGGAGCGGGCGCGGCGGCCTGTCGCGCAACCCCTACGCGCTCGACCGCTCCACCAGCGGGTCCAGTTCGGGATCGGCGGCGGCGGTCGCGGCCAACCTCACGCGCATGGCGATCGGCACCGAGACGGATGGCTCGATCGTGTCGCCCGCCTCCATCATGGGCGTGGTCGGCCTGAAGCCTACGGTTGGGCGCATCAGCCGCGACGGCATCATTCCGATCTCGCACACTCAGGACACGCCCGGCCCGATCACGCGCACCGTCAGCGACGCGGCCCTGCTGCTCAGCGCGCTGGCCGGCCCCGACCCGCGCGATCCGGCCACCCTCGGAGCGCCCGCGCCGGATGACTACCTGGGTGCGCTGAACGGGAACGCGCTGCGAGGAGCGCGCCTCGGCGTGGCCCGCGAGTTCTTCACCGGCCATGATGAGATCGACCAGCGCATCGAATACGCGCTGGCGCAACTGGTGAAGCTCGGCGCCGAGCTGATCGACCCGATCGACTTGCCGAAAGTGAGCTACGAAAGCGAAGAGCAGGCCGTGCTGCTGCACGAGTTCAAGCACGATCTGCCGCTCTGGCTCGCAACCTTCGCACCGCACGCGCCGATTCGCTCGCTCGCCGACCTGATTGCCTTCAATAACGCTCAGCGCGACAGCGAGATGCCGTATTTCGGCCAGGAGTTGCTGATCCAGGCCGAGGCACTGGGCGGCCTCGACAGCGACGCCTACACCCAGGCGCTGGCCGCCTGCCGCAAGGGCGCGCGTGAGGACGGCATCGACCGGGTGATCCGCGAACACCGGCTCGACGCCATCATCGCGCCAACCGGCGGCACCGCGTGGCTGACCGACTTCATCAACGGCGACAGCGCCAGCGACGGCTTCTCCACACCGGCCGCCGTGGCCGGCTATCCGCATCTGACGGTGCCGGCGGGCGTCGTGCGCGGCTTGCCGGTCGGCTTGTCGTTTGTCGGTCCGGCATGGAGCGAGGCCCGCTTGCTCGGTCTCGGCTACGCGTTCGAACAGGCGACCCAATGGCGCCAGGAGCCGCGCTTCATCAGGCAGTCGAGCATGCCGCCCCTGCCGGTCTGAGACAGCCGCGCCTCTTCGCTCCGGTTCATTTCCCCCCGCGCGTGACGGCCCGCATTCACCGGCGGCCTCACGCGCGAATCGCGTTTGCGCGACGCACAATCTGTTTCATGTAGGGAACACTTCATAGCATTTCCTCCCCTTCCGATGCCATAATCGGCACTTCGCAGGCCTTCTTCAGACCGTCGTACCCATGACACTTGTCCAGAAAGCGCTTCTCGCCCCGCTCATCGTCGCGTGTGCGATGTTCATGGAAAGTGTCGATGCGAACGTGATTGTGACCGCCCTGCCCTCGATGGCGCGCGACTTCGGCCGCGACCCGGTCACGCTCAAGATCGCGGTAACGAGCTATGTGCTCGGGCTCGGCGTGTTCATTCCGGTATGCGGCTGGCTCGCCGACCGCTTCGGCGCGCGCACCGTGTTTCGCACCGCCATTGGCATCTTCGTGGCCGGCTCGCTGCTGTGCGCTGCCTCGGGGTCGCTCGCCACCTTCACGCTTGCGCGCTTCGTGCAGGGCGTGGGTGGCGCGATGATGGTGCCGGTCGGACGCATCATCATTTTCCGCGTGGTGCCCAAGTCCGAGTTCATTCGCGCGATGAATTATCTGAGCGTGCCGGCCATGCTTGGCCCCGCAGCCGGTCCGCTGCTCGGCGGCTTCATTACAACCTATCTGCACTGGCGCCTGATCTTCTTTATCAACGTGCCGGTCGGGGTGCTCGGCATCTATCTGACGAATCGCCATATCGCCAATACGCGCGAGCCGCACCCGGGGCCGCTCGACTGGATCGGCTTTTTTCTCTCAGCGGGCGGAGCGTCCCTGTTTCTGCTTGGGCTGTCGCTGATCGGCGGGGAGACGATCTCCAACGGCAACGCCATCGGCATGTGCGTGTGCGGTGCGTTTTTGCTGGCGATCTACGTGCCGTATGCCGCCCGCATCAAATTGCCGCTGCTCGATCTGCGCTTTCTGCGTATTCCCACTTTTCAGGCCAGCGTAGCAGGCGGCTCGCTGTTCCGGATCGGACTCGGGGCCTTGCCGTTTCTGCTGCCGCTGTTGTTGCAGGAGGGGCTCGGCAAGACCGCTTTCGAATCCGGTCTGATTACCTGCGCTTCGGCGTTCGGCGGCATGTTCATGCGGACTATCGCGTCGTCGGTGTTGCGGCGCTATGGGTTTCGCAACGTGCTGGTGGTCAATGCCGCGCTCTCGGGCATCTCCATCGCGATCTGCGGCGCGTTTTTCCCCGGCACGCCGACATGGCTGATCTGGTTCGTGGTGCTGCTCGGCGGATTCTTTCCGGCGCTGCAGTTCACCAGTCTGAACTCGCTGACCTATGCGGAGATCGCAAGCCGCGATGTGGGCCGTGCAACAAGTCTTGGCAGCGTCGTGCAGCAGATGTCGCTCGGCCTCGGCGTGACGATCGGCGGGATCGTGCTGCAGATTACGCGTGTCCTGAACGGTCATGCGCATATTGCGTGGACCGACTTCTGGCCGGCGTTCCTGGTGGTGGGACTCTGCTCGTTCGCCTCGATTCCGGTCACGTTGCGCTTGCCGCATCGCGCCGGTGAAGAGATCTCGCGAGGCAGCCGCGGGTGAGGTGAACGCGTCAGGCGCGCGGATTTGACATTGCGATTTAACCTTATCGTATGAGCGAAGCGCGCCTGCCTCTCCTGCATCGTCATTCACGGCAAAGTTTACAGTGACGTTATTCGTAGATTACATGTCGTCAAACTGTACGATATGCCGCGCTCAATGAGCCATTCATTGCCCGTATGGTGTGCTCCGTTGCGCCGCAGCATCGGTCTCCCCATGATCCTTTAGCACTCCCGTATAGCCCTCCTGTCATCTGTACGACACCCACGCGCGTCACCATGGGCGCCTGGCATCGCAAGTTCGTGCGAGGGTGTCGTGTCGCTCACCGAAACGCCATCCCGTATCCGCCAGGTTCTATTTGACAGACCAGCGCCCTTCCGCGGGCGCGCGTGACACGCAGCGAAGCACGAGTGCGCGTCCCTGCGACACGCCTCCTGCACCCCATCGCAAGCGCAGTAGCAACACACCACAAGGAGCTTGGTATGCATGATGTGGCAGATTCCGACAGCTTGCGGCACGCCAACGTGAAATCCGTTCAGCAGTACATCGACGAGCGTCCGATGTGGCCGGACGGCACACGCCTGCCCTCCGTGCCGATGACCGGCATGCAATGGCGCATCTGGGCGCTCGCCGCGGCCGGCAAGTTCTTCGAAGGCTTTGTCGTCTTCATGACCGGTGTGGCGCTGCCGCTGATTTCGCGCGAGTTCGGCATTGGCGCGGCGCAGAACGGCCTGATCAGTGCCGCCAGCCTGATGGGGATTCTGGTCGGCGCGGTGGGTCTGGGCGGCATGTCCGATTACTTCGGACGCAAGCGGATGTTCATTGTCGAAATGGTCATCTTCGTCGCGTTCCTCGTGCTGCTGGTGGCGTGCACCAACTTCATCTCGCTCGTGATCTGCCTGTTCGGTCTCGGCGTCGCGCTCGGCTGCGACTATCCGACCGCGCACATGATCATCTCCGAGAGCATCCCGAGCACCAGCCGCGGCAAACTGGTGCTAGCCGCGTTCGGCTTCCAGGCGCTCGGCGCGCTGGGTGGCACGGCAGTGGGCTTTCTGGTGCTCTCGACGGTTCCCAACCTCGACGCATGGCGCTGGATGTACGGCACCGCGATCATCCCGGCGCTGGCGGTGACGATCGGCCGCTTCTACATCACCGAAAGCCCGAGCTGGCTGCATATCCGCGGCGCGGTCGACCGTGCCGAAGCGGCTGCGACGCGCCTGCTGGTGCGCACCCCGCAGTACCCGACCAGCATCGCGCTGTCGCGCGAGATCGACGACGCGGCGACCGGTCACGGCCACGGCAGTTTTCTGGCGCTGTTCGCCAGGCGCAATCTGCGCGCGACGATCTTCGCCTCAGTGCCGTGGTTCCTGCAGGATCTGGGCACGTACGGGATCGGCATCTTCACGCCGACCATCCTTGGCGCCGCATTCGGCGCCAAGGCCGACCACGTGCGCAGCGTCACCGACCTGATCCTCAACGACATCCTCGCCGCCAAGGGCGCCGCGCTGATCACGATGCTGCTGATCGTCGGCATTATCTTTGCGGTGATCCTGGCGGACAAGGTCGGACGGATCTGGCTGCAGGTGATCGGCTTTATCGGTTGCGCAGCGGGCTTGCTGATTGCTTCGTTCTCCGATGGTTTTGAAGGTTCGACCAAGACCATCATCATCTTCGCCGGCTTCATGTTGTTCAATTTCATGACCAACCTGGGACCGAATGCGCAGACCTATCTGCTGGCAGGCGAAGTCTTCCCGACGGCGATTCGCGGCACCGGCGCAGGCTTCGCAGCCGCGGTCGGCAAGATCGGCGCGGTGGCAACCGCGTTCCTGTTCCCGATCCTGCTGGCCGGCATCGGCACCGGCCCGCTGCTTTATATCCTCGTGGGCACCTCGATTCTCGGCGCTGTGGTGACGTGGGTTTTCCGCATCGAGACGAACGGCGTGAGCCTCGACGAGATTGGACACTAGACGTTTGCGCACCGCCCTGTTGCCCCATACCAACGATGGCTTCCCAGTAATGCGACGGAGAGAGGCATGACTCACGACGTTAAGAACCCGGCACCGCGCCTGAGCTGGCGCCGTTTCGCCGCCGTGCCGCTGTGCGTGGCGGCACTCGCCATGACAGGCGCGCTGGCCAGCGCACAAGACCTCACACTCACAGAGACCGGTTCGACCCTGCTATACCCGTTGTTCACGACCTGGGTGGACGCCTACACGAAGACCCACCCGGGCGTTCACATCAACATTGCCGCAACCGGCTCCGAAGCCGGCATCCAGCAGGTGCTGGAGGGCAAGGTGCTGATCGGTGCGTCGGACGCGTATATGTCCGATGCAGAGATGCGGCAGCATCCGCAGATCATCAACGTGCCGTTGGCGATCGCCGCGCAGACGGTCAACTACAACGTGCCCGGCCTCAACGCGATTCATCTGAAACTCGACGGCCCCGTGCTGGCCGGCATCTACGGCGGCACGATCCGCAACTGGGACGCCCCGCAGATCGCCGCGCTCAATCCCGGTGTGACGCTGCCGCATCATGCGATCGTGCCGCTGCGCCGCGCCGAAGGTTCCGGCGATACGTTCGTGTTCACGCAATTCCTCTCGTTCGCCACGCCGGACTGGGAAAACGCCAATGGATACGGCACCACGATCACGTGGCCGAACGTGCCGGGCAGCGCCACAGCAGTCGGCAACGCCGGGATGGTACAGGCGCTGCAGTCGACGCCCTACTCGGTCGGCTATGTGGGTGTGAGCTTTAGCGACAAGCTGGCTGCCGCGCAACTCGGCACGGCGGCACTGAAGAATGGCGCCGGCGAATTCGTGCTGCCCACCCGGGAGACGATCACGGCGGGCGCCGCATCGCTCGGTCCGCGCACGCCGGCTGACGAGCGGCTCAGCCTCGTGTACGCGCCGGCTTCGGGTTCCTATCCGCTCGTGAACTACGAGTACGCGGTGGTCTCGACGAAGCAGCCAGACCCGGCGACGGCCGCTGCGCTGCGCCGCTTCCTGCTGTGGTCGATCGTGCCTTCGGAAACCAACGAGGCCTATCTCGACACGGTGCATTTCATTCCGCTGCCGCCGCATACCTGGGAGTTGAGCCAGGCGCAGATCCAGTCGATCCGCTAGGCGCAAAGACAAACGGCGCACCGTTGCGGGTGCGCCGTTCGCGTAACGCCTGATACCTTCCTTCCTGCGTTATTCCTTCGAAGGACGGCCGGTCTTGACGGTTTCGACCGCCGAGATGGCAGCCAGCAGACGTTGCTGCGTTGCGCCTTCGAGCAGCAGCAGACCGGCACGCAGCACTTCGCTTTTCTTCACCGAAATACCTGCGTCGAGGCACTTCTGCTTCAAGGTGGCGATCTTTGCATAGTCCGACTTGGGCATCGTGAAGCTGTCGCGCACGACTTTTTCTTTCTTCACGACTTCCTTCTTCGGCTCTTCCTTCTTCGGCTCTTCCTTCTTCTCAACTTCTTTCTTCACGGCTTCTTTCTTCACAACTTCTTTCTTCACGGCTTCTTTCTTCACAACTTCTTTCTTTGCCGTGTCTTTCTTGACGCGCTTCGGCTTCTCTGCGGCGACTGCGGTCGCTTCGACAGCCGTCTCTTTCGATGCGGCTTTCTGCTTCGGAGCAGCCTTTTGCTTCGGTGCGGCTTTTTCCTTCGTAGCGGTTTTCGGCTTCGGTGCGGCCTTTTCCTTTGCTGCGGCTTCTACCTTCGGCGCTGCCGCTGCCTTACCGGCAGCCTTGCGCGATGCCTTCGATTCAGCCGCCGCCTTCGTCTTCACCTTCACCGTTGCTTCAGCCGGCGCGGCGGCCTGCTTGTCAGCCGTGGCATCTTGCGCCGTCGCGCCCTTCGGGAAGTGAAAGGCCTTCTTGGTCGGCTTCTTGATGCTGGGTTCGTTCATTGTCATCTCCGGGTCATAAACAATATAAACAGTATATACGGTTTAAATTACATGCCGGGATTTTGCTGGCTGGGCACGGGCGAACGCAGGAAGGCGAGTTGTCCACACATTCGCTTGATAAGGATGTGGATAACTCGCGGGCAAACGATTCAAGTGGTTGATACGACGAGGAATTCAGGAAGCGCGCTCGGGTTACGCAGGAACCTCGGGCAAAGTCAGCGTTGCAACCTCGCAGTTCGGCAAACTGCGCAACAGGGCCGGCGCCAGCAACAGCTTCGCCGCGCGCACGCCCGCCCCCATCACGACTTGCGCGCGCTCCATCACCGCAGCGTCGACCAGAATACGCCAATCGCCCGGCACGCCGAACGCGGTGATACCGCCGAACTCCATGCCGCTATGTTCGACCGCGACCTCCCGTTTGGCGAACGAGAGCCGCTGCGCGCCGAGGTGAGCCTTGACGGCCCCGTTGATATCGAGGCGCAGCGAGCCGAGCGTCACGATCGCCGCATACTGCTCCGTGCCGTCCTTCTTGTAACGGATCACAATGGTATTCGCGCAGTCTTCCAGACCGAAGCCGTAGCGCTCGCTGAACTGTGCGGTATCGGAGGCGTCATCGCTGACCGCGAAGACGATCACTTCGTTCGGCGGCAAGTGGGCGACGACGTGAGCCGGGAGATGCTCCGCGAGCTGGTCGCGGGCAACGATGTCGAGTTTATGGAGGGATTCGTGTGAATGCATGACAGGCAGGAGGTTTGGCTTATGACTATTCTAGCGGGTCGCATTTTTGCATGCAGTGTGCCCGGTTCGGGTTTCCATATGCATGAGATATGGCAACCGCCTCTCATATGTATTTTCAATTTGGCACGCTGTCTTTTATCCTGCCCTGACTCGTCTACCCAGATGGAATCGACGTTCTGAAGATACTGACTTAGGGGGCTTTGCGTGTTCCTGAATCAAATCCGTTGCCTTCGCTCTTCCCTGCTTACCCTCGCTGTGTGCGCGGTTTCGGTTGCCGCGTTCGCACCTGCGGCGGTCTGCGCGTACGAACCCCACCACCATCGACCCACGGCTGCCGGGACAGTCGGCGCAGCGTCCGAAGGCGGCGTGCTGGTGCGCGACTTGCCGCTGCCGGACGGTTCGTTTCAACGTGTGCTCTATGACGCGCCGCCGTCGGCGGTGCGTGGCGTGATCGTGATGTTTCCGGGCGGCGCCGACGACATAGGCATCGAGAAGGACGGCCAGATCAAGCATGGCGACAATTTCGTCGTCCGCTCGCGCGATCTGTGGACCGCCAAAGGCTACGGCGTCGTGCTCGTCGATGCGATCGATCATCAATCGATGCGCGGCAAGCGCAGTACCGCTGCCTACGCCGAAGTGACGCGTGAAATTGTCGAGTTCGCGCACCAGCAGGCCAACGCGCCCGTCTGGGTGCTGGGCACGAGTCAAGGGTCGATCGCGGCAATGAATGCGGCCGCGCACGCCAGAGGCTCGCAGCTCGCGGGCGTGATCCTGACCGAGTCGGTGTCGATTCTCGGTGGCTCGCATGAAACGGTTTTCGATGCGCATCCGCAAGACGTGCGCGTTCCCGCACTGGTAGTCGCGAACAGGGACGATCAATGCAAGGTTGCGCCGCCTTCGATGGCGGACCCCATCGCGCAGTCGATGCGCAACACCCATGCGACGGTGCTCTTCGTGCAAGGCGGCATCGAGCATTCGTCGAACCAATGCGCGTCGCTATCGCCGCATGGCTACTACGGCATCGAAGGCAAGGTCGTCGACGATATTGCCGAGTGGATGGCGCACGTGGCTGCGTGACGCAATCGCCGGACGCACGCCCCTAGCCTTCGGGGGCGTGCCCTGTCTGCACCACGAAAGAAGCTCAGCTATTGGACGGCGGAACGTCTGCGGCGTGCTGGTCAGGTTTGCAATCCGTCTCGTACTTCGCCATCAGACGGGCCCGTGCGTCAGTGATATCGAGCGAGTAGTTGTCGATCGCCGGCCGGTAGCCGACGGACTCCAGCTCGTTCAGCTCGCGCATCAGGTCGCGGTGCGTGACCTCGCCGTGGGTGGGCTGGAACGGATAGGAGTTGCATTGGTGCGGGGTCAGCGGGCCCGAAGCCATCGCGCAAGCGCTGGCCATCATCAGCCCAAGGGGCAGTCCATACTTCAAGGGGGTCTTCATGAGCGTCTTCCTCCGGTTTCTCATAGCGCGCTTCGGCTAGACGACCGGTCTTGCGCCAGCAACCAGGCCGGTGCCGAAGTAGCGCCTTCAGAATAGGTGGAATCGCGTGTCGCTCCGACTTCGAATGCGTGAAGGTTTTTTCATGCTGGGATAGGCATTGGGGCGAGCGCCGCTGCGGCGATGCAGCGGCGCTTCCTTATTGCATGTACTGCTCGTTGCCGATCAACCCGATCTTGATGGCGCCGATGCGCTGCGCCGCAGCCAGCACGGCAGCCACATCCTTGTACGGCACCAGCTTGTTCGGCAGCAGATGGATCTCGGCCTGCACCGGCTCGGCCGCCACCTGCGCAAGCTTCGCGTCCAGCGCTGCCTGGTCGGGCACCACCGTGCCGTTCCACATCATCGTGCCGTCAAAGTCGATGTCGATCTGCACCACCTCCGGCTGCGTGAGCGGCGGCGGCGGGTTGCCCACCGGCAGGTTCATCTTGATGGCGTGCGTCTG
>NZ_SCNV01000073.1 GCF_005503145.1 Burkholderia sp. 4M9327F10
CGTCGGCCACAGCTACGGGGGCGCGGTCGTGACCGAGGCCGGCAACGACGACAAGGTCGCGGGTCTGGTCTACGTGGCTGCGTTCCAGCCGGACACGGGCGAAACCCCGCTCGCGCTGACCAAGAAGATGCCGCCGGCAACCACGGCCATCAAGGCGACCACCGACGGCCACCTGTACATCGATCCGGCCAATTTCCATCAGGACTTCGCTGCCGACCTGCCCGCAGCAGTTGCCGGCTTCATGGCGGTCTCGCAGGTGATGCCCGCCGCGCAATCGTTCGGTGTTCCGATCACGCACGCAGCGTGGAGAACGAAGCCGAGCTGGGCAGTCGTGGCAACCGCGGACCGCGCGATCAATCCCGATCTGGAACGCTTCATGACCCAGCGCGCCGGCAGCAAGACGGTTGAGATCAATTCGAGCCACGTGGCCTACATGTCGCACCCGGCCGAGGTTGCGAAGCTGATCGAGCAGGCCGCAGCACAGTCCAGCAAAGAATGACGAAACGTGACTCGCCGCCCTCGGCCAAGGTATGGGTCGAGGCGGTTCAGATACGCGTGAACCATTAACGCCGGCCCGAAGATGCCCGGCGTAGGATTTCGCCCCGGCAACGGGCGGATCACATTTCAGATCAACGCCCCCGCCCCGACTCGATCCCGCGCAAAATAAGATCAATCCCCGCAAGAAAATCAGCGCGGTCATCATGAGCGCGCAACTGCCCGGCCACACTGCGGGTGAAAGGGAACTCCTGCGGATCGAGCTCGGACCACATGGCCGCCACCTCGCCCAGCAGGTTGTCTCTATCCGCTCCCAGCTCCCGGGCGAGATGCGCATTCGCCGCGTTCTGCCCGCTCACCCCAACGATGTAACTCAACAACGCGGACACCACTGCCCACTGCGTATCGTCCGGTACGCCAAGCGCGCGAACCTGCTGGCCTATGCCTTCGAAAATACGCACCATCGGCAACTGACCCGGGGCACGGGTGAGCGCCGAACCCACCCACGGATGAGCGTCGATCGCATCGAACATGCCCAGTGCGAGCGCGCGAATAGCTGCCTCTGGCGTCGCGCTGACCGATGATGCGCTCATGGTGCGGGCGATGATGGCGTCGCAGGCAGCGTTCAACAGATCGCTCTTGTCGTCGATGTGCCAGTAGATAGCGCCGGGACCGGTGGCGAGCCGCTCCGACAGCGCGCGGAACGTCAAACCGCTCTCGCCGCTGCTGTCGAGAAGCGCGATCGACGCTTCAATGATCCGATCCCGCGAGAGCGAGTCCTCCCGCCGCTGAGGGCTGCGTGCTTTCTTTCCCATACCTCTTCTTGACACTTATGGAATGTTGTTCCAATATTATCATGGAATGACGTTCCATAAGCGAGCTGAAGCTGGCAGCAGCAGATTTAGCCGCAGTCTTCGACTAGCAGGGAGCAGGATGAATACTTCAGTTGCAATCATCGGTGCGGGGCTCGGCGGGCTGACGCTTGCCCGGGTCCTGCATGTCCACGGCATAGCCGCGACCGTTTACGAAGCCGAAGCCTCGGCGGACGCGCGAGCGCAGGGTGGCATGCTCGATATCCACGAAAACAACGGCCAGCTCGCACTCAAGGCAGCGGGGCTCTTCGATCAGTTCCTCGAGATCATCCACCCCGGCGGACAGGCATCGCGCGTTCTCGACAGGCACGGCAAGGTGCTGTTTGAAGATCACGACGACGGCACAGGCGGCCGGCCTGAAGTGCCTCGGGGAGAACTGCGCCGGATTCTGCTCGACTCGCTGCCTGCCGGCACGGTCCGCTGGGGGCATAAACTCACAGCGGCGTCTTCGCTCGGTAGCGGACAACACATGTTGACCTTTGCTGACGGCTCAACGGTGACCACCGGCCTCCTCGTGGGTGCGGACGGCGCCTGGTCGAGAGTTCGGCCCCTTCTTTCCTCGGCGCAGCCGGCGTATGTGGGCGTGTCATTCATCGAGACCTACCTGTTCGACGCCGACACCCGTCACAAGGCGAGCGCGCAAGCGGTTGGCGGCGGCGGGATGTTTGCGCTCGCACCTGGAAAAGGCATCCTCGCGCACCGCGAACCCAATGGCGCGCTGCACACGTACGTGGAATTGAACAAACCAAAGGAATGGATCGACGGCATCGACTTCTCCGACCCGCAAACTGCGCTCAGCAAGGTTGCCGGGGAGTTCGACGGCTGGGCGCCGGAACTGACGGCGCTCATCACCGACGGTGAGACGGACCCTTTGCCGCGCCCTATTCATGCACTTCCGGTCGAGCACCGCTGGGAACGCGTGCCCGGGGTGACGCTGCTCGGCGACGCAGCGCATCTGATGATCCCGTCCGGCGAAGGGGCTAACCTCGCCATGTTCGACGGCGCTGAACTTGCGCAAGCCATTGTCGCTCACCCCGACGACGTGGAGGCCGCGCTCTCAGCGTATGAAAAGGAGCTCTTCCCCCGCAGCGCGGCTGAGGCGGCCGCGGCAGAAGGGATACTCGAAGTGTGTCTCGGCCCCAACGCGCCGCAGAGTCTGGTGGACTTCTTTACCAGCAACCAGCCGGTGCAGTGATCGGCCCGCACACGCAAGCCAATCTTTACGTCACCACTGCTATCGGGACGGCCTGCGCCAATCGCAGTGCGCGCCCAGTTGGCGCGCTTACGCCGCCTCGCCGCTGGGGGGCACAACGGCCTTGGGCTGCAGTTGCGCCAGATGCCGCAGCAGCTTCGTCACCATCGCGACTACGGTCAGCGCGAGGATCACGAAAAACACCGCGAGCGGCGTCAACTCCTGCACCGAGACAAAGCCAGCAAGCCCCATCATCGCCGAAGACACAAGCAGCAGCGCACACCCGAGGATCGCGCTCGTAAGGCCCGCGATATGCGGGAACAGCGAATTGCCCTTGGCCATCAAGGTGGGATACATGGCGCCGGCGCAGAACCCCATCACGAGCACGGGCGTAGCGAGCGTCCAGACCCGCAGGCCGACCGTCAACGCAAGCACCAGCATCGCCAGCGACGCTGCCGCCATAACGCGCGCACCGATCTGCAAACGCTGTTCCGCGCTCGGCAAGCGCGGGCCATGCAGACGGTTCGACAGGCCGCCCAGGAAGTACATCATGCCGATGCCGAGTGCGAGGTAGCCGAAAAAGGTCGGCGGCTTGTGCAAGGTGTTCTGCACCATGAACGGTCCGACGATGTTGAACACGAGCAGGATGCTGTAGCACAGCCCCTGTGCGAGGAAGCAGCTCTGGAACACGGGGCTCGAGAGCACCTTGCGCGCGTTCGTCACCAGCGTGCGCGGCGCGAGTTGCACCGGTTGCCGCAACGTCTCGCGATAGCGCCACACCACGACCCACATCAGCAGCGAATACACGAGCAGGAAGACAAGGCAGGCCTGCCAGCCGAACCACGTCTGCAGGTGGGCGCCGATCACGGGCGCCACAATCGGCGCAAGCCCCCACGCAATCGACATGTAGGTGAACGCGTGTATCAGCGCCTGTCCCGAGAACGAATCGGTGATGATCGCCTTCGCGAGCAGATTGGTGGTGGCGATGCCGAAGCCCTGCAGGCAGCGGGCAAGCAGGAACGTCTCCAGATTCGGCGCGGCGAGCGACAGCAGGCAGCCGACGGTGAAGATGACCAGACCGAAGGCCATGACGCGCTTGCGCCCATAGGCGTCGGCGACAGGCCCGAAGACCAGCTGGCCGAATGCGTAAGCCACCATGTAGCCGGACACGCTCGACTGGATCGCCTGGGGCGATGTCGCAAAGAAACGGGCCATCGCGGGCAGCGCGGAGACGTAAATGTCAATCGCGAGCTGTCCGGCAGAAGCGAACATGCAGATCAGGAACAGCAGGAAGTGCGGCGAGTTCGGGGCGTGCGCGGGGGTGACGGTGCGATCGGGGACAGTGTGGTTCATGAAGAGCATCGAAGGAGCAGATCCGGGCACGCGCGACCTCTTCGGTGCAAGTGCCGGACGCAGCGGGTGTAGGGCGCCATGGCCACGTATTGTGCCTGTTGTGGCGCAGATCGACGCGATTCCCATTGAGCGCGAGAGGTCTAGCCAGCGACGGTCCGGGGGCCGCAGAGTCGCCACGCCCCCCGCCGTCTTGCGGACAACGCTCCACGTTTACCCTAAAACTCCATTTTATCGACTATTTATCGATAATTTATCGTGTTAGATTTCCTCGCCGCGACTCATGCTATCTGGATAGCACGCGTGGCCAACCGAGGCGCGAACCGCGCTGCGCGCATCGCCACCGCACAGGGAGACGGGAGGAAACATGCTGGTTCTGATAGGAATACCGATCGTGGTGATCGGCTTCGCGCTGCGCTTCAATGCCTTGCTGGTGGTGACGGTGGCGGGTATCGCCACCGGTCTGGCAGGCGGCCTCCATACGGTCGAGATCATCAGCGGGTTCGGCAAGGCCTTCGCCGAGAACCGCTACATGGGCCTCATCTGGCTGACCCTGCCTGTGATCGCCCTGCTCGAACGCAATGGCCTGAAGGAACAGGCGCGGCACCTGATTTCGCGGTTGCAGGCGGCCACCACCGGCCGCGTGCTGTTGCTGTACTTCGTGATTCGCCAGATTACCGCCGCGCTCGGCCTGACCTCTCTCGGCGGTCACGCCCAGATGGTGCGTCCGCTGATCGCGCCCATGGCGGAAGCGGCCGCCACCAACCGTTACGGCGAGCTGCCCGATGAAGTGCGCCAGCAGATTCGCGCGAACGCCTCCGCCGTCGACAACATCGCCGTGTTCTTCGGCGAAGACATCTTCATCGCCATTCAATCGATTCTGCTCATCAAGGGCTTTCTCGAGCAGAACGGCGTGGTGGTCGAGCCGCTGCATATTTCCGTGTGGGCCATTCCGACCGCGGTCGCCGCACTGCTGATCCACTGCGCCCGCCTCATGCTGCTCGACCGCAACCTGTCGTATCGCATGAACGCCCAGCGCCGGAGCCTCGCGCGATGATCATCAAACTCGAAACCCTCTACGTCCTCGCCGGGCTGATGTTCGCCGCCTTCGCGCTGTTCAACCTGCAGGACCGCACGAATCCGCGCCGCGTCGTCAATTTCCTGTTCTGGGGCATCTACGCCCTGACGTTTATGTTCGGCGGCGAGTTGCCGCACTTCGTCACCGGCTGTCTTGCGATCTCGCTCGCCTTGATCGCGGGTTCGGGCAAGCTCGGCAAAGGCCAGCCCGAGAGCGCGAGCGCCGCGGCCGCCAGCCGCCGCGAAGCGCGCGCACAACAGTTTGGCAGCAAGCTGTTCATTCCCGCACTGCTGATTCCGTTCGTCACGCTGGTGGGCACCTTTACCCTCAAGTACGTGCCGTTCGTCGATGCGAAGAGCGTCACGCTCATTTCGCTGGTGCTGGGCACACTGGTCGCCTTCGGCGTAGCGCTCCTGATGTTGCGCGATGCGCCGCTCCACGCGCTCAAGGACGCCCGCCATACGATGGACGCGGTCGGCTGGGCCGCCATCCTGCCGCAGATGCTTGCCGCGCTCGGCGCATTGTTCGCCGTGGCGGGTGTCGGGCACGTGGTCTCAGACCTCGTGAAAGCGTGGATTCCGGTCGATTCGGCCTTCGCGGTGGTGGCGGCCTACACGTTCGGCATGGCCCTCTTCACCATGATCATGGGCAACGCTTTCGCCGCGTTTCCTGTGATGACGGCTGGCATCGGCCTGCCGCTCATCGTTCATCAGTTCCATGGCAATCCAGCCATCCTTGGTGCGATCGGCATGCTGTGCGGTTTCTGCGGTACGCTGATGACGCCGATGGCGGCCAATTTCAACATCGTGCCGGCCGCCCTGCTCGAACTGAAGGATCAGAATGGCGTCATCAAGGCGCAATGGCCTACCGCGTTGCTGCTGCTCGCCGTCAACACGATACTGATGTATCTCTTCGTATTCCGCTTTTGACCCGCTTTTGACGAGACGCCGATGACCGCTCAACTCACTTCCGCTATCGCATCGAAATTCGCCAACCTCGCGCTCGATCACCTCACGCGCGAGTATCCGAACAAGCTGACTCATTCGCTGGCCGGTCCGCAGGACGTCCAGGGGCCGCGGGCGCTGCACCCGATCTTCTACGGCAGCTACGACTGGCATTCGTGCGTGCATGGTTACTGGCTGATCCTGCATCTGCTCGAGCGATTCCCCGAGCTGCCCGAAGCCGCACGCATCGTCGCCGTGGTCGATGAGCACTTCACCGAGGCCAACGTCGCGGGCGAACGCGCATATCTCGATCTGCCGCACAATCGCGGCTTCGAGCGGCCGTATGGCTGGGGCTGGCTACTGGCGCTCTCCGCACAGATCGACAAACTGCAACTGCCGCAGGCGGCCCGCTGGAGCATAACCTTTGCACCGCTAACCGAGGCCTTCGTCGAGCGTTTTGAAGAGTTTTTGCCTAAGGCGACTTACCCGCTGCGGGTAGGCACGCATTTCAACATGGCTTTCGCGCTCGCGCTGACACTGGATTTCGCGCAGCAAACTTCGCGCGACTCGCTGGTGGCGCTGGTGGTCGAAACGGCGCACCGCTGGTATCTGAATGACGTCGCCTGTCAGGCGTGGGAACCGGCGGGAGACGAATTCCTCTCGCCGTCGCTGATCGAAGCCGAGTTGATGCGGCGCGTGCTGCCGGCCGAGCAGTTCGTCACATGGTTTGGCGCATTCCTGCCGGAGCTCGCTGCAAGCCAGCCGGCCACGCTGTTCGAGCCAGTCACCGTAACCGACCGGAGCGACGGCAAGATCGCTCACCTCGACGGCCTCAATCTCAGCCGCGCCTGGTGCCAGCGTTCAATCGCCCGCGCGCTGCCGGCCGGCGATGCACGCCACGCGCTGTTGATCGACGCCGCCGAGCGCCATCTCGACAGCGCCCTTGCGCATGTTGCCGGGGACTATATGGGCGAACACTGGCTCGCCACGTTTGCCACGCTCGCACTCGAAGCGTGACCAAAGCCGGCTCATTCCGCGGGAAATTCCTGCTTCGCGAAGGTCCTGCTTCCTGAAGCCCGCATGTTGCGACGCTCTCCGGCGTGTTTGTAAACGCTGGACACAATTGTTCTGGAACTTGGCGTCGCGGCTTCTTTCTCAGGAATATCGAGGGAGAAAGTCATGTTGCGCGTCATTGCGGCGCTCGGAATCGTGGCAGCTTTGGCCGGCTGCGCCGTCGCGCCAGGTTATGGATACCCGTACTACGGGCAGGCCTACTACGCCGACCCCGCGTATCCGTATGCCGGCTATCCGTATGGGTACGACTATGGCTATGTGCCCGCCTACGGCTCAATCAGTATCTGGGGCGGCGGAGGTTGCTGCTACTACCCGTACGGCGGCGGATACTGGCATGGTGGCCGCTACTGGCACGGCGGCAGCGGCTGGCATGGCGGCGGCGGTTGGCACGGGGGCGGCCATGGCGGCGGTCAATGGCAAGGCGGTGGAAGCAGCGGCAGCGGCGGGCATGGCCACTAGTGTCTTGCGTACAACGCAACCAGCGCAGCCGGTGGTTACGCGGCGCAAGCGCTGTAGCTTTTGCAGCACTGTGATATTGCTGTCATTTTACTGGCGTTAAGATAGCGCGCCCGTCCACCACCAAGGTCGGCCCGACCAGAAAAAACCCATGAAAAAACTTCTGTTTGCGCTCACGCTCGCGGCTGTCACCGTCGGGGGCATCACCACCGCCTACGCAGGCTATCACCGCCCGGTGTGCCAGAAGGTATGGGTCAATCATCACTGGGAAGAGCACTGCCACTAAGGCCGCGTAAGACCCAGCCGGAATCGATCCCCAAAAAAATGGCCGCAGATCGCTCTGCGGCCATTCCCATATGCGCGGCTTCACCCCACCGCGTTCTCGTCAGTGCGCCCACTCTGGCGCGGCCCCGTTTAGATCATCCCCGTACTTATGATTAGCAACACTTGGTTACGTTTAGTTACAGTCTAGGCCTTTCGCCGCCGGTTTCCATCATGGTTTTCCTTGATGCCGAGGGCCTGTTCCGCGCCCGCCCGCGCCCCGTCTGCAAAGGGCCTGCGTGCTCATGCGCAGCGCCACACCCTGTCAACGTAGGCAGCTTGCTATCCGATAAATATGATCTAAAGTGTGAGTATTAATTAGACAAAACAATGATGGCGTTTATTCCAAATACAAACCATCACGGGGGCGGGACATGCTTACATTGATCGATCAGGACATCGCGCACATTACGCGCGTGATGAAGCCGTCCATCTGCGGGGATCTGGGCGGTCCCATCTTGCCACCCGAGTACTGGCGCAAGCGTCTGTACCAGTTGCTCGACGCGCATCACGTCACCAAGACCCAACTCTGCTCGATCGACGACCTGCTGCTGCAGCTCGACGAACTGGATGCGGCCATTGTGCACGGCAAGGCAACCGCCGAGATCTAGCCACACCGCCGGGCCTTGAAACTGCCGCACGGCTCCGCGCTGCGCGGGAGCGTGCCTGGCCGTGGTCACTCGTGGTTGGGGTGGTGCGCCTCGCGGGCATGCTCGTCCCGCTCCGGCTGCGAGGCCGAATCCTCGTCGATGCGCAGCAGGCGGCCCGCGTTCGCAATCACAATGAACGTGCCGACGTTGTGCAGGATCGCCACCCACACGGCCCCGAGCAAACCGGCTGCGGCGAGCGCGATAATCTCGACCGTCCAGAGCAGCCCGATTGCCGCGTTGATGGTCGCGGTGCGGCGGCAGCGCCGCCCCAGCCGGATACAGGTCGGAATACGCCGCAGATCGTCGCCGAGCAGCACGATGTCGGCGGAGGCCACGGCAATATCGATGCCCCGTTCGCCCATCGCAATGCTGGTCGCACCGGCCTTGATCGCGAGCACGTCGTTCAGGCCGTCGCCCACCACCAACGGATGACGCCCCGCTTCCATTTCGTGCATCACATAGTCGAGCTTGTCGTGCGGCAGCGCCTGCGACACGACGGTATCAATACCGACCTGCGCCGCCACTTTGTCCGCTACCGCATCGCGGTCGCCAGTGAGCAGCGTTTGATGCACGAGGCCCAGTTCCCGTAGCTCGGCAAGCGCGCCGGCAGCCTCGGCGCGCAATGCATCTGCAAAACCGAACCACGCGAGTAACCGGCCGTCAAGCGCAAGGCCGACACACGGTCCGTCGATCTCGGCGGGTGCGGCTTGCAGCGCTTCTACATGCTCCCGCAGCAGCTCGGCGCGGCCGAGCACGGCGGTGCCTTCAGGCGTTTCTGCGACCACGCCGAGACCGCGCAATTCGCGGGTGCGCTCGAACGGTGCGACTTCATGCTCGGTCGACGCCGCGGCGTAGCGCGCAAGCGCGCGGCTCACCGGATGCGCACTGCCCGCCCCTAGCTTCGCCGCCAGCGCAACGGCTTCGGTCCGGGCAACGCCCGCCTGCACGTATACCTCGGCGACACGCAGTTCGCCGTGCGTGAGTGTGCCCGTCTTGTCGATCACCAGCGAGTCGATTTCGGCAATACGGTCGAGAAAGGCAGCATTCCTGAACAACACCCCATGTCTTGCACCCACTGCAATCCCCGCAATCGCCGTGGACGGCGCGGCGAGCACCAGCGCGCACGGACAGGCGGCGACAATCACCGCCAGCATCGCCGACGCATTGGCCGAAGCGAACCAGACAATCGCCGCGATCAGCAGCACAAGTGCGAGATACGCGCCCATGTAGCGTTCGAGCACTTGCGTGATCGGCGGCTTGACCTGCTCCGCGCGTTGCAGCAGTTCGATGATCTTGCCGAGTGTCGATTGCTCGCCTGCATGGGTGACTTCGATGCGCAGCGGACCGTCGAGATTCATCGCACCGCCGAACACCGTGCTGCCCTCGTCGACATCGAGCGGCAACGATTCGCCGGTGATCGGTCCGTTATCGACACTGGAGCGGCCGCGCCGCACGAGGCCATCGGCGGGGATGCGCGAACCGGCCGCCACTTCAACCGTGTCGCCGGCGCGCACGGATTCATAGGGCACGTCTTCGATCGTGCCATCCGCCTTGACGCGCCGCACGTGTCCCGAGGTAAGCCGGCCCAGCGCGCGGATCGCCTCTTGCGAACCGAGCACGCTGCGCTCTTCGAGCGCATGACCGAAGGTCATCACGATCGGCAGCAAAGCCGCCGTCGTCATGTCGCCGATCGCCCACGCCGCCAGCATGGCGAGTGCAATCAGCCGGTCCGTTACGCCGTGCAGGCTCGGCGACTTCAGGCTGTGCCATGCTCCGGCAAACACCGGTCCCGCCACCAGCAGCGACGCGAGTCCCGCCAGCACTTCGGCAAGTTGCGCGCCGCCCGGCGCAAAATAGCGCCACGCCAGCGACAGCACCAGCAAGCCGCCCGCCAGCAAGGCAAGCGCAATCTGCCGCGTGACGACGCGCCGCTCCTGCGCCGACAACGCGATCGTCGGACCGTCGCCGTCGTGGGAATGCCCGGCGCCTGGTCCGGACCCGTGGCCATGCGGGCCGCCATGCTCATGTACATGCTCATGCCCGAACCCGTGTCCGGCCGCCGCATGAGGTGCGCTAGCCGAGGCTGCCGCACCGTCCCGCGGAGCATGCTCGACCGGTTCGAAATGCGCGCTCATTGGATTTTCCCCGGCAGCACGAGGCTCGATGCGTCGTGTGGATCGATCGTCGTCACCCGTCCTGCCTTTGCCAGGATCTGCTGGATGCGGTCGCGATAGGCCCGCGCCAGCAGGCCCGGATCGCTATTGGCATCGAGCGGCGTTTCGAGTTGCAGGATCGTGGTGGTTTCAGCCTGAGCGGTCGCGACGCGCTCGGTGGCGCTCGCCTGCGCGCTTTGCAGGATCTGGTCGGCGGATTGCTGCGCGCCCTGGCGGATATTCTCGGCTTCGGTACGCGCATCGGCAATATTGCGGTCGGCGGTTTGCAGCGAAGTCAGCACCGAGTTGAATGCATCCACCGCCGCCGCCGGAAACTGGGCCTGCACGTCCATACGCGCGACTTCGATGCCCAGGCCCGCATGCGCCGCGGCAAGCGCGTTCAGATGACGTTGCACCGCTTGCGCCATGTCGCCGCGCAATTGCTCGCGCTTGACGGCCATCTGCTGGTCGGCCGAGAGCAGTTCGGGGCGCGCCACCAGAATCGAATCGAGATCGCGCGCCGCGGTCACTTCCACCACCGCCGCTGCGACCACGCGCTGCAGCGCCGCTTCAAGGCGCTCTTTCTGCAGCACGTACGCATACGGATCGACCACACGGTAATAAAGCGTCGCGCTCAGTTGCACGACACCTTTGTCGCCGGTCAGCACATAACCGGAGCCGGCCAGCGCATCCGGCAACAAAGGCGCGGTGCTGCCCGGCGCAGAGGCGTCGGGCTGGAAACCCCACGAGCTGATGTCGCCCAGCGGCAACGGCAAGGTCTGGCTCGATTCGGTGGCGGTGGCGGCGGCCGGGTCCGAGGCCCGCGCACGCGGGTCGCGGTCGAGCGAGCTGATGCGCTGTTCGAGCAGACGCGCACTGCCGGGGATCAGCAGCACGGTTTCAAACGGCTGCGGCCACGCGATCAGCAGCCCCGCATCCTGGGTACGCACGAAGGCGCCGAAGCGCATCACCACGGCGCGGCTATCCGCCGGAATGCGGCGGATATTCGAGGTCGCCCAAACCCCGGCGGCCAGCAGCGCAATCACCACCACAAACCAGAACGCGAGCCGTACGGCCTGCGCACCGGGTCCGAGCGAGGGTGATGGGGTGGGCGTCTCCATGGCCGTACTCATGGGGTGTGCTTGCCCTTCTTCGTAGCAGCCGGCTCGCCCGCGCCCGACGTCTGGGCTTGAGTCAGGCCGAGTCCTGCGGGCCCTTGCACCAGCACGTTGAACGGTGCGGCGTCGGTGCGCAGGATCAGGTTGGTGTTGGAGTTGACCACGGTGTTCAGCGTATCGAGCGAACGCAGCATCGTATAGAGGTGCGGGTTGCCCGCGTAACTCTTGCCATAGATCGCCGCGGCGTCCTGGCGCGATTGCGCCTCGATCTGCGCGGCCTTGACGTTCGCGTCGGCCACCGTGATGCGCGCATCGCGATCCGCATCCGAGCGGATCTGCGCAGCCTCGCGCTTGCCGTCGGCGGTGCGTTGCGCCGCCACCGTCTCACGCTCCGCGCGCATGCGCTCGACGGTGGCCGCCAGCGTCACCGCCGGCAGTGTGAGTTGTTCCAGTCCGACCTGCTCGACGTGCACACCATACGCCTGGTAGAGCTGAGCATCCACCTGGCGGCGCAGTTCGTCTTCGAACGCGCCGATGCGCACCTGGCTCGGGTTCGTGTTCACCAGCGAGGCGAGATCGAAGTCCGCGGAGGTGGTCTGCAAGGCGGAGCCGAGCAGCGAGCGGATCTGCCGCGCCGCTTCGTCAGGCTCATTGCGCACGGCGCGCACGAAACGCCCAACGTCGTTTGCATTGGCCGGCACGCGCCACGCCACATAGGCCTGCACGATGATACGCAGGCCATCGCGGGTGCCGACGTCCTGCAGCCCGCTGGAGGTCGTATGCAGGCGCAGGTCGACCGGCACGGCCGCTTCGATCGGGGCCGGCAAGCGCCACGCGAGCCCGGGCTGGAGCAGCACCCGCACCGGCTCGCCGAAGCGCGTCACCACCGTGGCCTGCCCCGCCCGCACCTGAATGAAGCTCGCAACCGCAAACGCAATCACCACACACAGCGCCGCAAGCGCGACGCGCCAGTAGAACCCGGGGCCGCCGGTTGCAGCGCCACCGTCGCCATGTGCGCCACCCCCGCCGTGATGATGGCGATGCGCATGTGCGTGACCATGAGCGTGCGAATGATTGAAACTCACAATATCCCCCGAAGCAGTCTGTCCGATGCCGTGCGGCATGTGCCACGCACCGTCATCAATAAACCCGCCGTGCGCCGGCCACATCGCCGGCGCCATACGAGCGCAGGTCGATGGTGGCGCGATTACCCTCGACCAGACGGTCGTCGATCACCGTGACATGAGCGTTCTGCAAGCCTTTCTGCAGGTTATGCAGGTAGTACTCGAGCACGAACGCCGGACCGCCCGCCTGGGCGGCGATCATGTCGGCACTGAAACTGGTTTGCTGGACCTGGGCGGCCGAGGTGATATCGGCCGCTTGCGCATCCGCCTGCGCGACCGCGGTTTGCGCCTGCTGCTGGGCGTCGCCGAGCGACTGGGCGGCCTGCCCGCGCGCCTGCGCCACACTCGCCTCGGCGCGGATCTGCGCGGCCTGCACGCTATGCCACGCGGCCGAGGCGCCAGCCGGCGGATGCACGCTTTCGATCACCACCGCCACCACCTCGATGCCGCTCGTAATGCGGTTCAGTTGCGCCTGCACCGCGCGGCGCAAGGCGTCGGCCATCACGGTCTGACGCGTTTCTAGCAGCGAGTCGAGTGTGTGCGAGGCCAGATACCGCACTACCTCGCGATTCGCAATTGCGCGCACGGTGGCGGGCACGTCGTCCGCGCGGTACAGCGATGCGCGCGCCGCGGCATCCGAGAGACCGATGCGGTAATCGAGCCGCACATCGGCGCTGACGATCTGGAAGTTCTGCCGGTCGCCGCTCGCGCCCGCAATCACCTGGCTCGTCTCCCCTTCATGCACGACATCCCACAGACGGTTCAACTGCTCGGGCGTCTGGGCATCGGCGGGCACCAGCGGCGAGGCACCCGTGCTTTCTTCAGGCGAGCCGGAGACGACCAGTTGATGGACCGCGCCGTTGTCGACGGCGCGCGCCTTGCCGAACGGCCAGGGCAGCGCCACATGGAGACCCGGCTGCCAGACCGCGACCGGCGCGCCAAAGCGCTCGTAGACGGCGCGCTGCTCCGGGCCCAGGATCACGACGCCGGTCAGCAGCCACGCGCACACCGCAATCGTGCCAAGCGCCGCGGGCAGCAGGCGCACAACGCTCTGCAACACCCAGTTCTGCCGCAAGTCGATACCGTAGCGGCTGCGCAGTTGCGCGCTAAAGCGCGCAAGCGGCGACGGCCGCAAGCGCAGCAGGCTCGCCACCAGACTGTCGGGTACGCTGGCGTCGCCGCTGCGCATCTGCGGCGGCGCGAACCAGGAGAACACGGCGCGCAACGCGAATTCGCCGGCAATCGCCGCGCTAAACGCCGCGATTGCCCGCACCGGCCACTGCGCCGCAAAGCCCGCGTAGGCGAGCAGCACCGCGCAGACCGCCGCGACCAGCGCGCTCAGCAGCGCCGCGCGCAGCACATTGCCGAGCGACGCCCAGGCGCGGCCACGCCCGGCATGCATCGAGAAAAACAGTTCGGCGACGAGCGTGCCGAATGCCAGCGCGAACGCGGCGAGGCCCGCAATCAGCGCGGCGCCTGGCGGCCGCAACACGGCAGCGAGCGCAAACTGGACGGGAGGCCGCCACGCGAGCGAAGCCACCGCCACTGCAAGCGCGGCGCACAGCAGCACGGCCCACGGCTGCCAGCGGATCGCGCGCAAAGTTGCGATTACGGCCGAGCCGGCTGCGCGCCACCAGACGAGGCGCCAGACCTGCCAGCCCAACGGTTGAGAAGCAGTGGCGGGAGCGCGCCGGCCGCCCGTATTGGCTAGCCGCGCCGCGAGCGCGACCGTGAACACATCGAGCCAGGCGCTCGACAAGGCGGCGCACCAACGGATATCGAACCAGCCGCCGCGCAGCAAGGGCAGCACGCCGAGCAGCACAGCCAGTGTCAGACTGATCGAGGCGATCCGCGTGGCAGAAACCGGATAGCTGCGCGTTGTTTCTTCGTCGCTTTGCACCTGATGCAACATCGCTATCCTTAAATGACCTGCGGCGGGTTCCCGAACCCGCTCAACGGTGTACAACTAACTGTATGTGTTTCGTCAGGATTTGTTTGGCAGCGCCCGCGGCGTGCGAGCCGAATTTAACGCGTCGTGATTCGAAACTCAAGCGAATCGTGAGCACCGGATGTTTAACCAGGCTCGAACGATTGAAGAATAGTGACGCACTTATTGAACCGAGGATTGGCGGCACGCCGTGACGGCAACGGCTGAAGCAGATGGCTTGCTGCTGCGCCTTGCGCCTACGGCCGCGGCAAGAGGGGGTACCGTCAATACGGCCCGACTCGGCCGATTTATAGAATTCCTGGAGCGATTTTACGTTTGCACATATGCGCTTTATGCGTGCGGCTTACAGTGAATAATGCCGTTCAAAGCTGGACTGAAATCGCTTCAGCATAAATAGACTGGTTTCCAAGCGGCCCAATTGCGCCTGTCACGTGCGGCATAATCGGCGGCTATTGCCGCTAAAACCCGAATCATCTGAAATCTCGCGATTAGCCCGTGTATCCGGCGCAGACGGCGCTTCAAAACGGCAGATAGAGGCGAAGGGGCACGGGTTGTCCGGCTCCAGGGCGCACGGTATCATCCACTTCGAACGCCTACCGTCACGCAGGCAAAAACGGCCACCCAAGGTGGCCGTTAGTTTTTATATCGCCGGATGCCGGACGCCGCTCGCTGGGCGGCGGGCACCCGATGCTCCCCGCCCGCGCGAATTCAGCTCAAGCGCACCCACTTTCTCTTTGCAATCATGGATATCAACAAACAACTCGCCGCCCTCACCACGTCCGAACTGCAGACGGCCGGCGCCAGCCAGGCCACCGCCATTGCCGTGAGCGTATTGTTGCGCCATCTGCAATCGCCCGAACTGTCGAAGCTACTCACCAGCGCCTTCGAAAACCATCAGGCCGTCATGCTGCAAACGCCGTGGCCGGATCAGATGCTGCAGTCGTTCGAAGCGACACGGCGCTTTCTCGAAGGCGCCGCGAAGCCGTTCACTGGCGACGAAGCCGCACGCGGCGCGACACCGCCTCAGGACTGACGGACCAGCGCGGCGCGCGTGCGCACGCGCAGCTTGCCGGTCATGCGCCGCTGCAGCGCGGCACGAAGCTCGGCGTGCGCGACCAGTTTATCGATCGTGACCCGCGCCACCGCACGGTGAGTCCGGCGCACCAGATGCGTCAAGCGCTTCTCGGTTGCCGGGCGGCGTGCCCACATGAACGCGGCGATCCAGCCGATCACCGTCCAGCCGAGCAGCACATTCACCATCGTGATTGCGAAAGCGTCGTCGCGATTGCGCGCATCGGCTTCGATCGACGGGATCATATAAAGGGTAAATGCGCCGAGTACGGCTACACCCTCGAGTATCTGCACCATGAGATCACCTCACTTTTCTACCGCTGTATTCCGTTGCCAGGGGGTGCGCTACCAGCCTGCATAAGCAGCGCAACAGTGGAGCCTAGTTTAGGGGAACCCTATCGGAAGTCTATACCGATAGACTGAAATCACAGTTGTCAGATTGCAAACAATCGAGCCGAATCGCCTCGAATCGCCCCGCGCCGCTCAATCCCGATCGGGTGCGCCGAGCGGGAACAGCGAGCGGTACGGACGCGCTTCGTCGACGGCGCGCGCGAACGACGGCCGCGCCAGCAGCCGCTGCCGGTAGGCCAGCACATTCGCGAACGACGGGTCGATGCGATGCGTCCAGTCCGCGTAGAACAGAAACGGCGCGGCCGCGCAGTCGGCGAGGCTGAAGCGCTCGCCCGCCGCCCATTCACGCCCGGCCATTGTCCTGTCGAGCCAAGCGTAAGCGGTGTCCAGCATGGCGCGGGCCTCGGCTACGCCGCGCGGATCGCGCTCGTGTTCGGCACGCAGGCTATCGCCCACCACTTTTTGCTGCGGCGTCGAAACATAGTTGTCGAAGAAACGGTCCATGCTGCGCACCTCGAGCGCGGCGCGCGGATCGGCCGGCAGCAGCGGGACCGGCCCCGGATGGTACAAGCCCAGATACTCGACGATGACGCTCGCCTCCACCACCGTACGTCCGGCCTCGACGTCGACCAGCACCGGAAACTTCCTGAACGGCCACAGTTCGGTGAGTTCGGCCATCACCTGCGGGCTGCCGTAGTCGATCTGGCGGTATTCGAATCGCGTACGGTTTTCGTAGAGCGCGGTGAGAACCTTCTGGGAGTACGACGAAAGCGGATGAGCGTACAGCTTCAATGTCATGGCGGTCACCTTGGTTCGTGAAGGAAAGCTGCCGGGCAACGCTGCCCTCAAAGCATGCTTTACCTGACGACGAACCGCGCCGCCGCAAATCGACATACCGACTCAAAAATTCAGACGAATTTCAACGCGCCGGCAAAACCAGACGTACCCAGAGACCGCCATCGGGATGATTGCCGAGCTTGAGATTCGCGCCGCAACTGCGCGCCAGCCGCGCCACCACCGAGAGGCCGAGCCCCCAGTGCTGGTGGCTTCCCTGGTTGGCGCTCAGGCGCACGAAAGGCGTGGTGGCGCTCGCCATTTCGCTCGCGCGGATACCGGCGCCATGATCGCGCACGCTCAGGAGCCAGCCGTGCGCATCGCGTGAGGTTCTGATCTCGATGGGCGGCTCGCCGTGCTCGAGCGCGTTGTCGACCAGGTTGGACATCAGGCGTTCGAGCAGCGGGCGCGGCATCACGAACTGCGGCCCGGCCTTCAGGTCGCAGGCGAACAAGGCGCCGTCCATGGTGCCGATCATCGAGAAACGGTCGCGCAGGAAGCCATCGACGGAAACGACCTGCTCCGCACCGTTGCCGCGGCCGGCGACCTGGAGCAATTGCTGTGCGATGTCCGAAAACGAATCGATGTCTTCGACGAACGCGACCCGCTTGTGCCATTCGTTGACTTCGAGCGCGCGGCTGCGCAGCCGCGCCGCCTGGTGTTCCATGTGCTGAGCGAGTGCGGCAAGCGCCGTGGCCTGCTCTTCGAGCGCTTCGTTGCGGCGCCGCGACATTTCATTGAACGCGCGCACCACGCAGCGCAACTCGCTCGGCCCCTCTTCGCGCACGGCCGCGGCGGCGCGGCGGCCACATGACGTTTGAGCGGCTGCGGCGGTTTCGCGGGCCGCGTGCGCGACATTGCGCAACGGGCGCTGCACGCGCCACAGCAAGAGGCACGCGAGCGCGAGAATCACCAGCGACAAGCCCCATTCTGCAAAAGCCAGGCGCGAATCGACCGGCCAGGATTCGAGCGCCTCATCGGACCATGCCGGATTGTCGAGCGCTCCATCCGGCATGCGCGGCGCCCAGGTATCGGCGACCCCGATCAGGCCTGCAGAACCTGGGGCCTCATACACAGCCGGACGAAAATCGACAATCCTCGGCCGCGCTACGAGGTCGAGTTTCATCGCGGCAGGCGCCAGCGAGACCGGCGCCATCGGCGCCGCGGCGAGCGGCTCGGAGACTGTCTCCAGGCCATCGCCAAAACCCGGCTGTCCGGTGAAGACAGCACTCTGCTGAGCCGCGCCGTCGTTGCTTGCCGCGGGCTCGGATACCAGCAGCACGACCGCGAGGCGTACCGAGAGCAGCACCACCATCGACAGCAAAATGGTTCTTACGAACAAGGTATTCAACGATTCCTCTTCGTTGTCAGTCGGAAGTCCCACGGACCCTATGCGGGCCGCGAGCTTCGGGCAAGTCAAATAATCGGCAATATGGGTAAAGAATCCGTCACTGCGTCCGTTAACCTTAAGAGAGACGGCAATGGGCAGATACGGGCCCGTGAGGCGAACTTGCACGCGGATCATCCCTCACGCCGGCGACATTAGAACCTGGGAATAAGACCCCTTGGGCGACAAGTCCTTACACAATCTTTCCAGGTATTTCAGGGGGTGTCTTTCGCAAAGCTGCCATAATACTTTGGCAACGTCAGCGCATGTTGTGCACGGCGAGTTTGTTCACGCTCCAGACTTCGAAGCCTCGCGCGAACCATGAAAAATCCAGTGGGGATCTGACGATGAAGCGCCAGCCATCCGATCGACGCCATGGTTTTCTGAACGACCTGAAGTGGATGGTCGTGCTCTGGTGTGTCGGGGTCGGCGCTACCGCACTGCTGACCCTTCCATTCCATCTGCTCGTATCCGCGATGATGCGGAAATAGCCGCCTGCCTGCGCCGTCACCCTCAGTGATAACCGGCGTCCCCTTCCCGTACCTTGCCGCGGAACACGCGATACTGCATGAAGTTGTAGACGAGGATGATCGGCAGCACGATCACGGTGCCCACCAAAGTGAACAACTGGCTCGCGTGACTCGACGAGGCCTCCCAGATCGTCAGTGACGGCGGAACGATGTTCGGCCAGATGCTGATGAGCAAGCCACTGTAGCCGAGAAAGCACAGCGCCAACGTAAGAAGGAAAGGCGTCGCTTCATGCTTCAACCGAAGCGAACGGAACACGCCCCATACACAGGCCACGACAAGAATCGGCACCGGCAGAAACCAGCCGAGATTGCCGCTGCCGAACCAGCGAAACGCCACCGCCGGCAAGCCGGCCACGGTCCACAGACTCACAATGGCCATCACCGCGAGCAGGACGCCCACGAGCGGGCGCATCACCTCGCGCATCTTGCTCTGCAATTGGCCATCCGTCTTCAGGATGAGCCAGCCGCAGCCGAGCGTCGCATACGTCGTGACCACGCCGATGCCGCAGAACAGACTAAATGGCGAAAGCCAGTCGAATGGGCCGCCGGCGAAACGGCCGTCGACGATCTTGATACCTTGCAGCATCGACCCCAGCACGATGCCCTGGCAAAACCCCGCGAGTGCAGAGCCGCCCATGAAGGCGAGATCCCAGGCGTGCTGGGTGCGTGTGGCCCTCGCGCGCAGCTCGAAGGCCGCGCCACGGAAGATCAGACCCACGAGCATCAGGATCAGCGGCAGATAGTTGGCCGGCAGCAGGGTTGAATAGACCACCGGAAACGCCCCGTAAAGCCCCGCGCCCCCGAGCACGAGGAAGGTCTCGTTGCCGTCCCAGACCGGCGCGATGGTATTGAGCATCACTTGCCGGTCGCCTTTCTGCTCGAAGAATGGAAACAGCAGACCAATGCCGAGATCGAAGCCGTCCAGCATCACATAAATGAAAACGCCGAGTCCGATGATCGCGGCCCACACTACCGGCAGATCGATTTGCATGGCGATCACTCCCCTTCCAGTGCGTCGAGCGGGCGATTACGCAGCACCGGATGGCGGCGCGACTTGCTACCCTCGATATGCTCCTCCGGTCCGCGCTTCATCATTTTCATCATGTAGTAGACCCCCATGCCGAACACCAGGAAGTACACCAGCACAAAGATCAGCAGCGACACACCGGCTTGCTGCGAGCCGATCGGCGAAACGGAATCCACGGTACGGAAGACGCCGTAGACCGTCCATGGCTGGCGGCCGACCTCCGTCGTAATCCACCCCGCCAGCAGCGCCACGATTCCAGAAGGCCCCATGCACAGCACGAAACGCTGATACCACCGGGTCTCATAGAGACGGCCGCGCAGCCTCAGTATCAGCCCAAGCAGCGCCGTCAGCAGCATCAACATGCCGAGCCCCGCCATGATGCGGAAGGTCCAGAACACAATAGGCGAATACGGGCGGTCCTCAGGCGGAAACTCTTTCAGGCCGCGGATCTCACCATCCCAGCTGTGGGTCAGGATGAGGCTGCCCAGATGCGGTATCTGGATCGTGTAGCGCGTCACTTCCGCATTCATGTCGGGCAGGCCGACCAGATTGAGCGCCGTACCGCCTTTCTCGGTTTCCCACAGCCCTTCGATCGCGGCGATCTTGGCCGGCTGATATTGGCGTGTGTTGAGGCCGTGTGCATCACCCACGAAAATCTGGATCGGCGTCAGCACGAGCAGGATCCACAATGCCATGGAAAAACTGCGTGTAACCGGTTTGTCGCGCCGGCCCTGCAGCAGATGCCACGCACCGCAAGCGGCGACGATAAAGCCCGCCACGATAAACGCCGCGATGGTCATATGCGCGAGGCGATACGGGAACGACGGGTTGAAGATCACTTTCACCCAGTCGACCGGTACGATATGGCCGTTCTGGATAGCGTATCCCTGCGGCGTCTGCATGAAACTGTTCGACGCGAGAATCCAGAATGTGGAAATCAGCGTGCCGACTGCAACCATCAGCGTGGCGAAGAAATGCCCGCGGGGACTGACGCGCTGCCAGCCGAACAGCATGACGCCGAGAAAGCCGGCTTCGAGAAAGAATGCCGTCAGCACTTCGTAGGTCAGCAACGGCCCCGTGATATTGCCGGCGAAGCTGGAAAATCCGCTCCAGTTGGTGCCGAATTCGTAGGCCATCACCACACCCGACACCACCCCCATTCCGAAGCCGACCGCAAAGATCTTCGACCAGAACTGAAACATGTCTTTATAGGCGACGTCGCCGGTCAGCAGCCAGCGCCCTTCGAGCACGGCGAGAAAGCTGGCCATGCCGATGCTGATAGCGGGAAAGATAATGTGAAACGATACCGTGAACGCGAACTGCAACCTGGCAAGGTGGAATGCATCGAAGATTTCCATGATGGCTCAGTCGCTCCAGGGGATAACGGTAGTAGAGCCCACGTATTGGCTTGTTCAGATTAGTGTAGAAATCGAATTCCTGCATTTTCAAGTCCCACGCCCCTTGCGCGGTAGACTTCGGCAGGCAATCACGCCACCGACCCTCTGACGCAACATGGACCGAATCGACGCGATGAAGGTGTTCGTCGCCACGCTGGACGAAGGCAGTCTGGCGGGCGCGGCTCGCCGGCTTGGCCGCTCGCCCGCGGCAGTGAGCCGGGCCATCGCCTTCCTCGAGGAACACACGGGGACGGCCCTGCTGCACCGGACCACCCGAACCATCAAGCTGAGCGAAGCGGGCGAGCGCTACGCCTCGGCTTGCCGGCGCATCCTCACCGAACTCGAGGAAGCCGATCTGCTGGTTGCGGATGAAAAATCCTCGCCGCGGGGTCTCCTGACGGTGACCGCACCGGTCGCCGCCGGCGAGGATGTGCTGCGCCCGATCCTGGACGATTTCGTCGAACGCTATCCCGACGTGTCGGTGCGCCTGCAACTGCTCGACCGTCCGGTCAGCCTGATCGACGAGGGTATCGATGTCGCGTTGCGCATCGCCCATCTGTCCGACTCGACGCTGATCGCGATCCCGGTCGGCGAAGTCCGGCGGGTCGTGGCCGCATCGCCGCGCTACCTTGCGAAGCACCCCCGCATCGACGAGCCGGCCGATCTCGCCCAGCATCGCATCATCTCGATGACGCATTTCGGTCTGGACTCCTGGAGCTTTCCGCCGACGGGCCACTCGACGATTCCGCTGGTGGTGCAATTCACACCGCGTTTTATCGTCAACACGATCCGCGCCGCGGTGACCTCGGCAGTCGCCGGACACGGCGTTACGCGCATGTTCTCCTACCACGTGGCCCAGCAGGTCAAGGAAGGCACGCTCAAGATCGTCCTGCGCGATAGCGAACACACGCCGCTCCCCGTGCATCTGCTCACACCGCAGGGGCGCCTTTCTGTCCCGAAGGTGCGCGCCTTCGTCGATTTCGCGACCCCGCGCCTGCGCCGCCATTTCAAGCAGTTCGAGCTGATTACCGATACCGATTGAATCGGCCGGCGGAAGAATGTCTTCCGGCGCGAGGCGATTCTCTCCAGAATCGGTTCAATCTAGACTGGCTCCATTGAAACGGATACCCGGCGAGGTATCTGGTTTAGCGGAGGCAGCATGGACTACGCAGTGTCGGGTAAATCGGAAGCGCCGGCCTTCAATGTGTGGCGCGGCACCGTGGCTGGCGCCAGTGCAAGCCTGGTTGGTATCGGGCTGGCGCGTTTCGCCTATACGCCGCTGCTTCCGGCCATCATCGGCGCCCACTGGTTCGAGGCATCGACAGCGGCCTATCTTGGCGCGGCGAATCTGGGCGGCTATCTGGCCGGAGCGCTTGCCGCACGCCTGCTGGTTAAATGGTCGTCGCCCGCCACCGTGTTGCGCGCCATGATGCTGCTGGCGGCAATCGCCTTCTTTGCCTGCGCATTCCCTGTGTCGTTTTTATGGTTCTTCCTGTGGCGCTTCGCGTCGGGGTTGTCCGGTGGCGCACTGATGGTGCTCGCCGCACCGACGATTCTGGCGCACGTCGCGCCGTCGCGGCGCGGCTTTGCGGGCGGCGCCATCTTCACCGGCATTGGTCTCGGCATCGCAGCGTCGGGGACGATCGTGCCGCTGCTGCTGCGCCAAGGGCTGACCCAGACGTGGCTGGGGCTGGGCGTGGTGTCGCTGTTGCTGAGCGCCGTCGCATGGAATGGCTGGCCGCAACAGGACCCGGCGGCAGCTGCGCCCGCCCACTCGCACACTGCGCACCGCGCAGCTCATCCGGCGCCGGCGTTGCGCGCGTTGTATGTCGAATACGCGCTGAACGCCGCCGGTCTCGTGCCGCACATGATCTTTCTGGTGGACTTCGTCGCCCGCGGACTCGGCAAAGGCGTGGATGCCGGCGCGCAGTACTGGGTGTTGTATGGCCTCGGCGCCATCGTCGGTCCCCTGCTTACCGGGCACCTCGCCGACCGCGCCGGTTTCGGTCCGGCGCTACGGGTCGCCTATGTCATGCAGATCGTCGCCGTTGCGCTTCCGGTCCTCGGGCTTGGCCCCGCCGGGCTGATTGTGTCGAGCGTCGTAGTCGGCGCGTTCACCCCGGGCATCGTGCCGCTCGTGCTAGGCAGGGTGAATGAACTGCTGGTGCACCACCCCTCCGCGCAGAAAGCCGCCTGGAGCAAGGCCACGACCAGTTTCGCCGTGTTGCAAGCGGTTGCCGCCTATGGCCTGTCGTTCCTGTTTTCCGCGAGCGGCGGCAACTACCTGATGCTGTTCGTGATCGGCGCCGCCTCGCTCGCAATTGCCCTGGCTGTCGATCTGTTTGCCGCGCTGAGGTTGAAATGAATCAAGCTGCTCACTCCCTGTTGCGTCCAGTCGGCCAGCGGATCTCGCCGAGTTACGCCGAGCGCAATGAGAATCACTGGAAGCGCAATCTCGCGGTCTGCGTATTCGGCTCGTTCACCACGCTCGTCAGCCTGAGCATGCTGCTGCCGTTCCTGCCGTTGTATGTCCGGCAACTGGGTGTCGAATCGCCGTCGGCCATCATTCAATGGTCAGGCGTCGCATTCGGTGCGACGTTCCTCGGCACAGCCGCCACTGCGCCGCTCTGGGGGCGTCTGGCGGATCGCTACGGCCGCAAGCCGATGCTCGTGCGCGCGGCCATTGGCATGGCCGTGGTGATGTCGTTGATCGGCGTCGTCCATACGGTTCATCAGCTGGTGGCGCTTCGCCTGATCGCCGGTCTGGTGGGCGGCTACTCGTCCGCCTCCACCGTGATGGTCGGCTCACAGGCGCCGCGCGAGCGGGCCGGCTGGGCGCTGGGAATCCTGTCGACCGGCGCCCTCGCCGGCAACCTGGTCGGACCGCTGATTGGCGGCCTGCTGCCCGGGTGGATCGGGATTCGTGGCACCTTCTTTGCCGGCGGCGCGATGATCGCGGTGGCGGCGTTGCTGACAATCTTCGTCGTCAAGGAGGACTTCAATCCCGCCGACCACGCGAAGAACCGCGCCGCCAGCCAGAGCGCAACCCCGGTTCGCCGCTCGAATTACGCGGCGGTGGCGGCGCTCCTCGTGACGGCAATGATGGTTCTGCTCGCAAATATGTCGATCGAACCGATCATCACCGTGTATATAGGCGGTCTGGGCGTGCGGGCCGATCACCTGACTCGCGTCGCCGGCGTGGTGATGGCGTGTTCCGCGCTCGGCAGCATGTTGACGGCGGCCCGGCTCGGCGCTCTGGCTGACCGCATCGGCAGCTGGAACGTCATCATCGGCTGCCTGGTGCTTACCGGCCTCGTGATGATCCCGCAGGCCTTCGTCGTAGAGTGGTGGCAGCTCGCTGGATTACGCGTGCTGATGGGGATGACGCTCGCCGGACTGCTGCCCTCCATCGCCAAGCTGGCCAGGCAATCGGTCGACGAGAGCAAAACGGGGCAAATGCTCGGCTATCTGCAGTCCGCGCAATTCTGCGGTCAAGTAGTCGGCCCAGTGATTGGCGGTGCGATCGGTGTGTCTCTTGGGCTGCATTCCGTGTTCTTCGTCACCGGCACGATGCTGGTTGCGTGCGCGGGGCTCGCCCAGTGGGCGCGCAAGCACTGATTGAGAGGATTGAGCACTGCGCCTCTCTCACGAGTCACGCTTCGCGCGCCTTGGTTAGCTGGAGATTTTTTCGAGTTCGAGTCCGTTGGTGCGCGGCCCCATCAATCCAATTGCGAGCATGACGATCAGCATCGCGCCGGCGATGAACACGAACACCCCCGTCGTGCCGAACCCCTTGAGTACCGAGGCGATCAGGAAGGCCGTAAAAATCGCCGAGAAGCGGCTCCATGAGTAGACAAAGCCGACTGCCCGCGCACGGATGCTGGTCGGAAACAGCTCGGACTGGTAGGCGTGGAAGCTGTACGACATGATATTGCTGGCCAGCGTCAGGCAGACGCCCAGGCTCACGAGCAGCACGGCCTGCGCAACCTGGCTGAACAACAGCCCGCAGACGATATTCGCCGCCGCCATCACGACAATCACCGTCTTGCGCTCGAAGCGGTCGCCGATAAAGAGGCCGATGACCGGCCCGAGCGGCGCAGCGAGGGCAATGATGCTCGAATACATCAGGCTCGTGGTGATCGTGATGCCTTGCTTGATGAGCAGCGTCGGCACCCAGTTGGCAAAGCCGTAGAAACCGACCGTCTGGAACACGTTGAAGATCGTCATCATCAGCGTGCGGTTGCGGTACGGCGGCACCCACATGTCGCGGAAGCTGCCGCGCGGCGCAACCGGCACGGGCGCGGCGGGAGGAGGCAGCTCGCGGCCATACTCGCTGCGCACCTTCGCTTCGAGCTCGCTCATCACCCGGTCCGCCTCGGCCAGGCGCCCCTGCTGTGCCAGCCAGCGCGGGCTCTCCGGCAGCGCCCGGCGGATCCACCAGACGAACAGCGCACCGTGTGCACCGATCAGCACGACCCAGCGCCAGCCGTCGAGACCGAGCAAGGTGCGCGGCACCAGCAGATAGGAAAGAAACGCCACCACCGGCACCGCCGTGAAGCCGACCGCCTGCTCGCAGGCAAACGCCCGGCCACGGATCTCCTTCGGCACCAGCTCAGAAATATACGTGCCGATCGTCACCAGTTCGACACCGATCCCGACGCCTGCCAGGAAGCGCCAGAAGTTCAGGCCTGTGGCGCTCTCCTGGAACGCCATCACGACGTTGGCTGCCGTGTACCACAGCAGCGACCAGGTAAACACCGCACGGCGCCCGAAGCGGTCGGCGAGGAAGCCGCAGGCGATGGTGCCGATGAACAACCCCGAGAACAGCGCGGCGATAAAGCTCGCAACACCGGTCGTGCCGAACAGGCCCTGCGTCGTCGCCGTCAAGAGGCCGCTTTTGACGAGACCGGGCGCGACGTAGCCGGTATAGAGCAAATCGTAGAGTTCGAAGAAGAAGCCGAGGCTCAGCAGCACGACGAGCTTCCAGATGGAACGCGTAGCCGGCAAGCGGTCGAGGCGCGCGGAGATCGTGCCGGCGTCTGGCGCCGCCGCAGCGCCGGGGCCTGGCGTGTGAGCGGTGCCGCCCACGGTAGTAGCAGGGATAGCGGACCCGGCTGGTTCTGGACTTGCCATGCATGTCTCCTTCTGCGTGCTGATTTTATGTGTCGTTGCCCCAATTGCCTGATCTAGGCAGGTCCAGGCGGGACCAACGCGACCATCGAACCCGGCCAGCATTCTAGCCGCGTGCGCGCTTCAATAGGTCTTTGATTGAACGCGGCCCCGCTAATATATTCTTCGACCTAATACCGAGCGAATAATATATTGGACGTTTATCCTGGCGCATCGCATTCTTGCATGGCCACAAAACTCCGGCACACCTTGTCTCCTTCGGATCACTGCGGCAGCAGGAGCGCAACGTGCCGCCATCCCCCTCCCCATGTGAAGAAGAACGATGAGCGAGACCCCGACCGCGTTCGCGACTGCCGGCGCGAAAAACACAATGCGCATGTGGCAACTCGTGCTGCTGATGGCGGCCACGTCGCTCGGCTACTTCGTGGTGCAGCTCGACGTTTCGATCGTCAACCTCAGCTTGCCCGCGATACAGCATTACTTTCAGATAGACGTGGCGATGCTGCAGTGGATCGTCAATAGCTACACGCTGTCGTTCTCCGTTGTGCTGCTCTCCGCGGGCGTGCTCGGCGACCGCTACGGCAGCAAGAATTTTCTGCTTCTCGGCTATGCGGTCTTTTGCGCCGCATCGCTCGCCTGCGGCATGGCGCCCACCGTGCCGACCATGTTGCTGGCGCGTTTCGTTCAGGGCATTGGAGCGGCGATCATCGTGCCGAATTCGCTGGCCGTCATCAACTGGGCGCTCCCGGACAACAAGAGTCTCAGGCTCACGCTAGTGTCCATCTGGATGGCATTTGGCGGCGCTGCGCTGACCAGCGGTCCGATTTTCGGCGGCATCATCAACTCCATTGCCAACTGGCGCTACATCTTTTTTATCAACCTGCCGATCTGCGCGCTCGGCGTCTTTCTCACGGCGCGCCATGTAAAGGCCACACCGCGGCGCGACGCACGAAGCCAGGACTGGATCGGCCAGTTGCTGCTTCTCTGCTTTGCGACCGCGCTGCTGGTTCTCATCATCAATTTCGCGGAGCTTTCGCGCGATGCAAGACTGGCGCTTGCGGCCGCAGCCGTGGTCAGCCTCGCCATTTTCATCCGGGTCGAGAAGCGCTCGCAAGATCCCGCGATTCCACTGGATATTTTCAGAAATGTCGGACTGCAGAAGGTATTCCTGATCGCTGTGATGGTGAATTTCGTCTACTTCGGCGTGGTGTTCTTTTCGAGTCTATATTTCAGACACTATCTGAAGATGACCGTGTTGCAGGCAGGCCTTGCCTTTATACCGGTCACACTGCCGTTGATCGTCTCCAACCTGTTGAGCGCCAGGATCAGCCGGACGTACGGCCCGGAGCGCAGCATCGCAATCGGCTTCTGGCTCATGATTCCCGGCTTGCTGTACCTCGCTCTCCCGGCTCTGCGCACCAGTTACGGCTTGATGCTGCCGGCCTTCGCGGTGACGACCTTCGGCATAGGCTTCATTTCTTCGACGATCACGGCGATGGCGATGAACTCAATCGGCCCGGAACGCGGCGGCATGATCTCAGCCGTGGTGAATTTCTTCCGGCAGATAGCGGGTGCGTTCGGTGTGGCTGTGTTTGGCATTTTCATGACTTCAGCGGATCGCGAGACGGCTTATCGGCACTTTGGCGTTGCACTCGTTTCAGTCGCGCTGGTTCTGCTGCTGTCGATCGCGGTGTTCGCACGACTGGAACGAAGCAGATCCGCTACATTTCCGCTTGCTGCACCACGTCGGGCCAGTCACAGGCGCTGGTTTTGGCATTGAACAGCAGGCCGGTCGGGCAGATGCGTTCGATCGGTTGCGGGGGCGTTCCGGCGCAAACATAGAACGCGGATGCGTCGGACGGATTCGAGATGAATTGCCCCGAGCTCGCGCACTGCGGGGCGGGCTGCACCAGCGCAGTCTGCGTCACGGGCGCAGCGAGCGCGACGTCCACATTCAGCGTGACCAGCCCCGCGAGGCTTGCCGTCCCTTCAAGGTGCGCACCGGTTACGTTGATCAGGCTGGAAGTCGCGCCATGACCCGCCGTGGTCTGCTCGTTACTAGCGACTGGCACTCTCCAGAATTTCACGCGATGTGCGTGAAATTTATCCGCTCAGTCTGAACGCCTCAGCCCGCGTGCCGCTTCTGCACCAGCGCAGCCCTTCTGGAAAGGCTAGCGGGCGCCGACGGTATGGCCGTGTACTGCCACGTCACCGTCGAACCCGGATTCGGATAAGTCGTATTCGCCCCGCTGAGCGAAGCAACATCATTGACCAGCAGCTCCCAATAGAATTGGGAGTTATTCGGCAGCCCCGCGATACTTTCGATTTCGTATCCCAGGTACCCAGGAAACTGCGTCGATTCGCTATAGCCGTAGTATTCGAGCGTGAACAGGAACGGATCGGAAGTCGCAGGAGTCTGCCCGAGCACAAACGCCTGTTCTAATAGTTGCAGGGCCGTGATTTCCGGGGTGAACGGAACGGAATACTCGAACAGTTGCTTGTTGGTGTTGTCGACTGCGCGCAGCGTAATCGGATTAAATCCAGCCATGGTTCACTCCGTTAGTTTGGCGAAATTGAGGTGGCACTGGGACAGGCATGCGTGCCTATGGTGCCACAGTGCCGGCCCCGAATCAGTCCGGGTCAGAGCCTAGAACGTATAAGCCAGCTTGCCGAATGCCGTACGGCCCAGCGTGTTGTACCCATACGCCGTCTCATACTGCCGGTTAAACAGGTTCGACAGATTCGCAGACAGCGTGAGATGCGAGTTGACCTTATATGCGGCACGCAGGCCGACGGTCGTATACGACGGCAGATAGATTGTGTTGGCCTGGTCGTCGAAGGTCGATCCGCCGTAAAGCAGCGAGACGCCCGTGCTCAGCGCATGCAGGTGAAACTCGTCCCACGTGTGATCGACGCTCAGGCTGGCGGTCTGGCGCGGGCGGCGATTCAGCCACGTCTGGTCGGTAACATCCTGCGGATTAAGAATGCTGACCGAGGCGCTCACATCCGTGGTTTTGGCGATTGTCCCCTTGTACGAGAGTTCCAGACCCTGGATGTGCGCCCGCCCGATGTTCACCGGCAGAAAGGTGACCGAGTTGTAGCTGATGAGGTCGTGATAGCGCGTGTCATACACAGCGGCTGTGAAGGTGCCGAACGAGGTTGCGGCATCCAGTGCGGCTTCGACCGTATCGCTGCGCTCGGGCAGCATGTTCGGGTTCGCATACCCTGGGTAGTACAGATCGTCGAAGGTCGGCAGACGGAATGCATTGCCATACGAGAGGCGCGCCGTATAGACCGGCGTAATCGCATAAGCGACAGCGACATTGCCGGTATTGACCGACTGTCCTTCGACAATCTCGTGACGGCCCGCGAGGAACACCGTCAAATCACCCAGCGTGGCCGATTGATGCAGCGAGACGGCCGAATCGTTGCGTGTCGGCACCCCCGTCGGAATATCGAACGGCAGAAACGCTTGCTCGCGGGAGAAGTCGTAGGCGAGCTTCGTCTCGCCGGACAGCGGCAGATTGAAGAGCGTCAGGCCTTTTTCCTGATGGGTCAACGAGGTCGACGTGCTAAAGCGCGTCGAGTCGATCTCATCAGGCGGGATAGAAGGATTATGCGAGTAGACATACTGGCGGTCCGTCGAGTAGCCGACCGACTGATCGAACTGCGTGGTCGGCGTGATGTCCAGATGGAACGCCACGCCTGTCGTCAACTGGTGATCGAGCTGCCAGTCATCGCCGCCTGCGTCGTCGTAGGAGAGATTGGAGCGGTGATACAGCGCGAAGGTGGAGATCGACCAGTTGTCATGGGCGTAGCCGAGCCGGCCATCCACGTCCTGTGAATGATACGGATTGCGGCCGTCTTCATGCCCATAGGCCCACGGCTGGGTCGCATCGATCCCCGCCGTGTTGTAGTCATGCAGGCCAAGCGAATACGTCACACCGGACAGGGCAGCGAGCGGACCGGTGGAGGGAATGCTGCCGGAGGTGCGCACCTGCGTGTCGAAGGTCTTGTTCGAGCCGCCGCCGAAGGAAACCGTGGTCTGATTCGGCTGGTTCGAGGCATGGTTCGTGAAGAGCTGCACGACGCCGCCCACCGCGTCCGCACCGAACGACGCCGCTGCCGGGCCCGAAATGACTTCGACGCGGTCGAACGCGGAGGTCGGAAGATCGGCCCACTCCGCTTCGCCCGTGGTCGCAGAGCCAACCCGGATACCGTCGATAAAGACCGCAACCTGATTTCCCGATGAACCGCGGATACTGACCGAGGCGCTTGTTCCCGGGCCGCCGTTTTGCGAAATCGTGACCCCGGGCAGCGTGGCGAGCGCCTGGGTGATGCTCGGGTCGATCGGCGACAGACGCTCCAGATCCGCGCGGGTCAACACCTGGGTCGAGGCATAGCGCCCATCGAATGACTGCGGCAAGTGCTGCGTGTCCCCGGTGACGAGGATATTCGGCAGCGTGGTGACCGCCGGCGTCTGATCCGGCTGTTGCAACTGTTGCGGCGACGAATCGTCTGCATGCGCGATCTGCCAGCCCGACATGGTCAGGGCAGACGTAATGATCAAATGATGGAACTTCATAAGGGGGACGTCCCTGTTATTAGTAGATTGTTGGAGGGCATGATGCGCATGCGAACGCCGTCAAGCCTGCCCCATGCCGGGGTCGTTATAGTGCCGATCGCGGGCGGTGAAACCAGGTCGTGAAAGTCAATGAGCCGCGACGACGCCGACGAAGGCGCAGCGCACTGGATATCCGTAGCCCGACGCGATCCCACAGGCGCGAACGAATCGGTCTGGGGCGAAGCCCAGATTCTGTACAGGTTCGGTCATACGAATATCTCCTGGGGATGACGCGCCCCAATGTCGGAAGAGAGGGATACGACGCCGAGGTCTGACTTCCGGTCCTTGTTGAAACCGGTCACAGTGGCGCGACCGCGCTGGATTTGCACCAGCTTCCACGAGTCGTACGCGCGCATTTTACTTCCGAATCCGCACACGCCCAAAACCCCGCCGGCGATGAACTCGCGGGCGGGGCAAAAAAACCACACAAGACGATCAGGCAGCGCTTGCGCCTTTGCGCTGCGTTACGCTGCGCTTCGAGCTTCTGCCGCAGAGTCCGCGCCGCCGCGATCATGTTGGCGAGTGCGGCTTCCGTCCCCGGCCAGCCACCCGTCTTAAGACCGCAATCGGGATTGACCCAGAGCCGTTCGGCGGGGATCACCTCGCAGGCGCGCTCAAGCAGGCGCTGCATTGTTTCGATGCCCGGCACACGCGGCTATGTGCTGGCGAAACGCGTGGGCGCGGACGGCCTTTGGAGCGAGCTGTATGCGATCGCGCCCAAAGGTACGGCCGGCCGTACCTTTGGCGATTTTGTGTCGATCGTGCGCGATATCTGCGCTGCGCAACTCGACAGTATCGAGTTGCTGTCCAGCGTTGATTGACCGATGCCTGAGCGGTGGTTGCTCAGCCTCGCTTTTCTGTCCTTTGAACGATTGCGACTTGCGCCGATCACATTAGAACAATGTGCGAATGCCGACTCGCGCCACGGTTTGGTTGTTGGCTGAAGACTCGCCACCGCTGCTGCCAATCGCCGGAGGAATCGCCTGGCCTGACTCTTTCACGTAGACCGTCTGCACATAACAGTCAGTGCGCTTCGACAACCGATAGTCCGCCATCAGTCCGAGTTGATTCTGATGCGCGGAGCGGTCCGGCGAGAATGAATTCAACACGTTCGTATACGTGTACATCGCCGCAATAAACCACTGCGCTGTCAAATTGACTTTCGCGTTAAATTCAACGTTGTCGAATTTCAGTGTAGTCGCCGGGGTCGTGGGACGGTCAACGATTTCCGTGTGGCTATACACGAGGCCGAGCGTGGAGGCGCCAATCGTGTAGTTTGCGCCCGCAGTGGCGACGCGTTGTTTTGCGGACAGGTACGGTGATTCGGTAACGGCACCACCGGTATTGGCGCTTGCGTTGTCGATATCCATGAACGCTGCAGCGACGGCCAGTGGACCATTCACGTACTTCGCGCCAGCACTCCACGCGCGGTTATCCGCGAAGGCTCCGGCCTGATTGCTGAACCCGTACAGGCCACCGAACTGCAATCCCGAATAATTCGCGCTCGTATATTTCACCGAGTTATCAATCCGGAACGATTCTCCCGTATTGTCGTTGTCGAAAAGGTGTTCGAAAAGCGAACCGCCCCAACTTCCGGTCGCAGTCAGCGGAGCGACGTAATCAACCACGGAATCATATTGCCGGCCAAACGTCACTGCCCCAGCATTGTCCGATGCGAGACCGACGTAGGCTTGGCGACCAAACATCTGCCCGTTGGGAAGTGCCGAACCATTGTTCAAACTAAAGCCGTTTTCGAGCAGGAATAGCGCGCTCAGACCGCCGCCCAGATCCTCCTGTCCCTTTAAACCCCAGCGATTGCCTTGCTGCTGCACCCCGCTCACCAAAGCATACACGGAGTGTCCACCAACGTTGCTTGTATATTGAAAGCCTTCGTCAATCGATCCGTAAAGAGTCACACTACTTTGCGCGTGGGCGATGCTAGAGAAGATGCCTAACGTCGGTAAAAGCAAATATTTTTTAATTTTCACTGGAATCCCGTTTTTTGTAGGAATGCGGCTGCCGGTTTGACCTTCGGGCCGGATTCTACATTGACAATCTTTCAGAAATATTTTTCGCGCAGAGATTATGCGCAACAGCTGTTGCAAGCATTCCCTCGCAAATATCCCATACAACAACCATGCTCGAATCGGGTTATTGACAGCCTGGCTGTTTCGCTGAGCAAGTGGGTTAAAACGCGGACCATTCAAGTAGAAGATAAAAATGGTTGCCTCTGCCTGGCAACGTTCGCTCACATCCAGCATCCAGGTTGACGCAGCCGCACACCATCGCCTAGCATTCAGCCTAGCGGTGCAGGCCGCTTCCGGGTCCGCGGAAAGGGTTGAACCCACCTGTCGTAGCGCGTCAGATAGCTCACCATCCTTTGTGCTGGCGGTATTGCGGACCTTCGGCCATCCAATGCACGAGGATCCGTCATGAACAAGCTGCCTCCCAAGGCCAATCTTGAGCATTTGAAAAAGCAGGCCAAGGAACTGTTGCGTCTCTACCGCAACGGTGACGCAACCGCCATCGCACGCTTCATCCAGAATCTCCCCGCCGCCGCGCACCGCACGGATAGTGAAGTGATTGCGCTGCAACTTCGCCTGCACGACGCGCAGTCCTGCATCGCCCGCGAGTACGGCTATCCGTCCTGGGCTGATCTCGCCCTGCATGTCGAGGCAAACGAGTTCGCGCATCACGAACTCACGGCCCGGATACGCCGCTGGCTTGGCCTCGCCTATGGTGGCGATGTCACCGGCGCCTATGACAACGCCCGGCCGCGCGTCGCGGCTCAGCTCCTGGATGAATATCCCGACCTCCTCGCAAACGATGCCTATATCGCCTGCGCTGCGGGAAATCTCGAGGTGGTGGCCCGGACAATCGCGGCCGATCCGGATTGGCTCCACCGCGCGGGCGGAGCACTGGACCTTCCGCCGCTGGTCGCAGTGACACACTCACGCCTGGGACTGCTTACGGAGTTCGTTCCGCGGCTGCGCGAGTGCGCACAGTATCTTCTTCAAGCCGGGGCCAGTCCCAACCAGCGTATCTATAACCGGTTCCCACCGGCCTCACTGGCAAACCCCGACGAGAAAGGCCCACTATCGGCCCTTTACGGGGCGGCTGGGGTGCTCTGCGATCCGGCTCTCACGGAGATGCTTCTGCAGGCCGGCGCCGACCCCAACGACGGTGAATCGCTCTATCACTCGCTCGGAAACCCGGACTGCACGCGCCTGCTGCTCCAGCACGGCGCACGCGTTGCCGGCACCAATGCATTACGGCGAGCGCTTGACATGCGCGACGCGACCGCGCTCGAACTGGTGCTGGCTCATGGCGGCGATGCCAACGAGCCCGCCGGAGAAGGACCCACCAAAGCATGGGAGCCCCCGCTGCTGCGGGCAATAGCTTTGCGCACATCGCCCCGCCATATCGCTGCACTGCTGGCAGCCGGTGCTGATCCCAAGGCGTGCACGCCCGCCGGCATCAGTGCTTACAGGCTGGCGACACAGGTCGGTCTAACCGAGGTCGTGGAGCTCTTGCGCGCCTACGGTGCGCAAGAGCCTCTTACCGCCGACGATGAGTTCATCGCGGCTTGTGCCCGCGCTGACGCAAGCGAGGCGCGCCGCATTCAGGCACAGCATCCCGAGCTGCCGGGCTCGCTGCCGCAGGACCGGCTCCGGCTGCTGCCCGACTCTGTAGCATGGGGATCCAAAGCTGCAGTCAAGCTCATGGTCGAACTTGGCTGGCCTATCGCCGCGTGTGGAGGCGACTGGGACGCGACAGCGCTCAACCATGCTGTCATCCGCGGCGACGCGGAGTTGACCGCTTTTCTGCTCTCTCGCGGCGCTAGCTGGCGCGAGCGGCATGGCTACGGAGACAATGTGCTCGGCACGCTGTCGTGGGCCTCTGTCAACGAACCGACATGGCTGGAGAATCCCGACTGGGCCGGTTGTGCCCGCGCGCTCGTGGCTCACGGGCTTCCCAAAGCGGAGCGGGATCCGGCATACCCGGAACACGTACTGATCGAAGGTCAGTCAGAGCGGTTTTCCGAGGAAGTAATCGAGGTCTTGCTGAAGCAGGCCTCCTAGCTCATCTTGATGCCCCTCATGCATGAGGGGCCACCGCCCGGTTTTATCGCGCGAGGCACGATGCCCCTGCCCGCCATCGCCCTTCCCTATGCCCCCGCGAAAGCAGACTGCAAGCTCTTTGAGAGTCATCGTAAATGCACATGATTGTCATTTGCATTTCTATTGACGATCGTATGCATGATAGGTACGATGCGCTGCTTCGTGGAGAGTCGAAAGCCGACGCTGAGCGCGCCGATTACTCGCCGAGCAACGTGCACTAACGTTTCTGAACGGCTTGACGACTTTGGACTCGAGGATGTCTGTGAACCCGATGCCGCGTGCGGCAAACCATAGCCGTGACAATTCGGACGGCGCTGGCGCCACCACCAGGCGGCCCAATCGCCTTGGCGAGCGCGGCACATCCCGGTTGAAATCAGCGCGGCAAACGGATCGTTACGACGGCCTCACGCGCTTTTTCCACTGGGTGTTCGCAGCCGTCATCATCTATGCGAGCGTCGTGGGCTATGCGCTTGCGCACACCGCCGGCGGAGCCATCCATGACTTCCTGTCACGGCTGAACATGTCGGTCTCTACCGTGCTGATCCTGCTGTTTCCGCTGCGGCTCGGCTGGAAGTTTGCTCGCACGGAACCCCGCGCACTCCCCGTTGCATCCTCCTGGCAACGTTCGCTCGCATCCGGCGTCCACAATCTGATCTACCTCACGATCTTTGTGGTGCTGGCGAGCGGCTTCCTGATGGTCCCGAACAGCTATTGGTTTTTCGGCCTGGTCGAGATTCACACGCCGTTCGGTAAAGGCGCGCTCACCGACCACATCTTCGCCGCGCATCGGGCCAGTTGCGCCCTGCTCGCGGGATTGATCGTGCTGCACGTTCTCGCCGTCGTCAAACACCAGTTGATCGCGCGTCTGAACGTGTTGGGGAGAATGCTTTAACTCGCGCCGCGAGCGCCAGGAAACACCACCGAAGCGCTCAACCCCGCCC
>NZ_SCNV01000074.1 GCF_005503145.1 Burkholderia sp. 4M9327F10
GCAGGGGGCGCAGCGGGACGGGGCTTTCAGGCGGCTCGCCGGACGTGGCATCATTTCCTGACCGGATGTCCGGTGCCTCGTTCTGGACCGCCATGAATCCGCCCTCCCTCAAACCGCGTGCGGCGAGCGCGCGCTGTCCGCGCTGCGGCTGCGCTTTCGACTGCGCGATGCATGGGCAACCGTTCGACTGCTGGTGCAAGTCCATGCCGGCGCTGCCCGCTGACCGGCTGGAGCCGGGTGGCCGCTGCCTGTGCCCGGAATGTCTCGCGGCCGAAATCGCCCGCGTGCACGTGCAGGCGGGCGGCGCCGCGGGTGGTGAGGCGGGCTGAGCGGCGCGGGACGCTTATCGATGCTGGCCGGCGAGCGTATCCAGATCCCGCGCCACCTCATCCAGCACCGGCTTCCACTCACCGAACCCGCGTTGCCGGTATAGCGTCGCGTTCGGATACCACGGGCTGTCACGGCGTTCGAGCAGCCATGTCCAGTGCGGATTGACGTCGAGCAGTACCCAAGTGCGCTGGCCGATCGCCCCGCTCAGATGAGCGACCGAGGTGCAGACGGTAATGATCAGGTCGAGCGCGCCGACGAAGGCAGCGGTGTCGTCGAAGCTCGTCAGCTCGGCTGTGTAATCCTCGATGGTGAGTCCGGCGATTTGCGCGGCGGCTACATCAGCGGCAGCGCCCGGCTGCAAAGAGTAAAACGTCACCCCGCCGATACCGGCAAAGGCCGATGCATAGCGCTCCCAGCCCACCGCGCGAAACGGATTGCGCTGATGCCCAAGGCTGCCGGTCCATGCCAGTCCGACCTTGAGCCGCTTCTCGCGCGGGCGCTTGAGCTGCTCGCCTGCGGTGAGCCGTGCGCGCCAGGCGGCACGGGCGGCGGCGTCCGCGTGCAGATAGGGAACCGTGCCGGCCAGCGTGTCGCCGAGCGTGCCGAGCGCGAGCGGCACGCTCATCAAAGGGATTTCGTAGTCGAACGCGGGCAGCGTCTCGACACCGCCCCCCGCCGAGTAGCCATCCACGTGGCGAGCGAGGCTACGCACGAGCAATTCGCCCATCTGCGGGAACGAGTTCCAGAGGAGACGGCCGCCTTGTGCATGGACGTGCTCCGCTAGCAGCGGGATATAGCGGCAGCATTGCAGCAGGTCGCCCATGCCCTGTTCACCCCACACCAGCAGTGTCTTGCCGGCAAGCGGCTCGCCCCGCCATTGCGGCGCCGGCATGGCGGGCCGCTTGCCGCCGAGTTCCCTTGAGCCTTGCCAGCGCGCCTCGTGAGCGGGCCACCCGTGCGCGTACTCGCCGCGCACGAGGTGCAGCATCGCCAGATTGGAGCGCATCGTGGGGTCGTCGGGTGCGTGTTGGCAGGCTGCCTGGGCGAACTGGAGGGCTTCGTCCCAGCGTTGTGCTTCCCTGAGCGCCAGTGCATGGTTGTTCAGCGCCAGCGCGCTGTGCGGCGCCAGTTCAACGGCGCGTGCGCCCGCTGCCAGCGCGCGCGGCAGGTTCATCGCAAAGCGGCTCGCCTGGGTGAGGTTGGTCCAGCCGTTGCTGTCGAGCGGGTCGGCCGCGACCGCGCTCTCCAGCAACGTCACCTGTTCAGCCACGCTACCACCCGAGAGCGTGAGCGCGCCGGCCAGATTCGTGCGCAACTGCGGCAAGCGCGGATCGAGGGCGAGGGCATGGCGATAAGGCGCAAGCGCCTCACCGTGGCGGTTCGCCATTTGCAACGCGTACCCTAGCCGGAAGCTGGCGGCGGCATCCGCGGGGTGGAGTTGGGCAATAATGGCGGCGAGCGCGATGGCCTCGTCGTGGCGGCGCTGTTCGATCAATGCGAGGGTGACTCGGCCGATTCCTTCGTTGCCGAAGTCTTGCAGATGCCCGGCGGCTTCGAGCCAGATGGCACGGGCTTCGGCCTGGCCGTTTTGCTGGGCTTGCGCCGCGCGCTGCAAGAAGGTCAGGAAGGCGGGCCACGCAGGGTGGCCCGGTGCGGAAATCGGAGGCTGCATCAATCTGTCCTGGCGGCGGCGCGATTCTTGTCAAACGGTGGATGGTATCGTCGAACCTCAACGCAGTGTCTCGGAGAACTCCGAACAGGTAAACTGGCGCTATGCATCGTATAACCAACACTGGCCGGGTCAACCTGGGGCATCTGTTCTGGCTGCGCTGTCTCGCGATTATCGGCCAACTGGTCACCATTGCGGTCGTGCAGATCTTTGTCGGCGTACATCTGCCGCTGCCGGCCATGCTGCTCGTGATCGGTCTCGAAACCCTCTTCAACGGTCTCACCTGGCTGCGCGTCTCGCGCCAGCGTCCCGAATCCAATCTCGAACTGTTCGGCCAGCTGTGGGTCGATCTCGGCGCCTTGTCGGCCTTGCTGTTTCTGTCGGGCGGCACGACCAATCCGTTTGTCTCGCTGTACCTGCCTTCGCTCGCCATTGCGGCGGCGGTATTGCCGTGGCATCTGATGCTGTGGCTCGCGGCGTTCGCGGTGGCGTGCTACGCGGTGCTCGGTTTCGACTCGGTGCCGCTGAACCTCGACAATCCCGCCAATCTGTTCGACTACTACCGTGCCGGCATGTGGGTGAACTTCACGGTCAGCGTCGGCCTGATTGCCTGGTTCGTCGCGCGCATGTCGCGTGCGCTGCGCCAGCGCGACGCGGCGCTCGGCGACGCCCAGCAGCGCCTCCTGCGCGACGAGCGCGCGGTGGCCCTCGGCGTGCAGGCGGCGACCGTCGCACATGAAATCGGCACGCCGCTGTCGACCATTGCGATGCTCTCCGAAGAATTGCGCGACGCTGCCCGCACCGACCAGGGCCTCGCCCCCTACAGCGCCGATCTCGAACTGCTCGAGCAGCAGATGTCGCTGTGCACGTCGGCGCTGGCCCGGCTGCGTTCGCGGGCGTCGGAGCCGGGCAGCCGCCAGCCGGTCGGTGAATGGCTCGAATCGTTTGCCCAGCAATGGCGTCTGCGTCATCCGGACGTCAAGCTCGAGCGGCCCGCTACGCCGTCAGCTGAGTTCGTCCTTGACGATACCGTCGCGGTAAGCCAGATTCTCACGATCCTGCTCGACAACGCGGCGCGGGCGAGCCGCGATCATGTGACGCTTGCCGCTACGCTCACGCAACAGGGCGATCGTATCGAATTCGAAGTTTGCGACGCCGGCCCGGGTATTCCAGCGTCATTGCGCGGCTCGCTTGGCGCGATGCCGGTCGACAGCACCCAGGGTGGTCACGGCGTCGGGTTGTATCTGGCGTTTTCGGCAGCGGCGCGGCTCGGCGGCTCGATTGAGCTGACCGACGTCAAGGAGACCCGGCCCCGCGGCACCCGTGCGGTGCTGCGGCTACCCGTGGCAGGCCGGCAATCATCCGGCGCGGGCCCTGGCGGCGCCGCGTCATCCAGTACGGAGAAACAGGCATGAGCGACATGAATTTTCTGGTGATCGACGACGACGAAGTGTTCTCCGGCATCCTCGCACGCGGTCTGACGCGGCGCGGCTATACGGTGGCCGAGGCACACAACGCGGAGGAGGCGATCAAGCTCGCGAATCAGCAGAAGTTTGGGCAGATCACCGTAGATCTGCACCTGGGCAACGATTCGGGACTCACCTTGGTGGCGCCGCTGCGCGAACTGCAGCCGGACGCGCGGATGCTGGTGCTGACCGGCTATGCGAGTATCGCGACGGCGGTGCAGGCGGTGAAGGACGGTGCGGACAACTACCTGGCGAAGCCCGCCAACGTGGAGACGATACTCTCGGCACTGCAAAGCGAAGCGAGTGCGCTACAGGCGGAAGAAGCGCTCGAGCATCCGACGCCGCTGTCGGTGGCGCGGCTCGAATGGGAGCATATTCAGCGCGTGCTGGCTGAGCATGGCGGCAATATTTCCGCGACGGCTCGCGCGTTGAACATGCATCGACGCACGCTACAGCGCAAGCTGGCCAAGCGGCCGGTGAAGCAATAAGACTCTCGCTGCGGCGAACCACGCCGCAGCGCATCTCATCGTGTCACGCCGTTACAGCACGTAGCGCGACAGGTCCTCGTCGTCGGCTACTTCGTTCAGCGCGCGGTCCACATACGCTGCATCGATCTTGACGTCTGTCCCGGCATGGTTGCCGGCCGCAAACGACACTTCTTCAAGCAGCTTTTCGATCACCGTGTAGAGGCGCCGTGCCCCGATGTTTTCCGTCTTCTCGTTCACCGAGAAGGCAATTTCAGCGAGGCGGCGAATCCCGTCGTCGGCGAAGTCGAGATGTACGTCTTCGGTTGCGAGCAGCGCCTGATATTGCTTTACCAGACTCGCGTCGGTTGACACCAGGATCGATTCGAAGTCCTTCACCGACAGCGAATCCAGTTCGACGCGAATCGGGAAACGCCCTTGCAGCTCAGGGATCAGGTCGCTCGGCTTGGCGAGGTGGAACGCGCCGCTGGCGATAAACAGGATGTGATCGGTCTTCACCATGCCGTACTTGGTGTTGATCGTCGTGCCCTCGACCAGTGGCAGCAGGTCGCGCTGCACGCCCTGGCGCGATACCTCGCCGCCGCCGGTTTCACTGCGCGAAGCGATCTTGTCGATCTCGTCGAGAAACACAATGCCGTTCTGCTCGACGTTCTGCACCGCCTTGGTCTTCACTTCCTCGTCGTTGAGCATCTTCGATGCTTCTTCGTCGGTCAGCAGCTTCAGTGCTTCCTTGACCTTCAGCTTGCGACGCGTCTTCTTGCCGCCACCGAGGTTGGCGAACATGGAGCGGATCTGTTCGGTCATGTCTTCCATGCCCGGCGGCCCCATGATGTCCATGCCCACTTGCGGCAGTTCGACGTCCAGTTCGATTTCCTTGTCGTCGAGCAGGCCCTCGCGCAGACGCTTGCGGAAGGTCTGGCGGGTCGCGCCGCCTTCGTCCGCGGTGTCCGTGGCGCTGGAGCTCGCGCCGAAACCGACCGGCCGCGCGCTCGGCAGCAGGATGTCGAGAATCCGGTCTTCCGCCTGATCTTGCGCCTTGGTGCGCACCTTGCGCATTTCCGTTTCGCGGGTCTGCTTGACCGAAATTTCGATCAGATCGCGCACGATGCTGTCGACGTCGCGGCCCACGTAACCCACTTCGGTGAACTTGGTGGCTTCGATCTTGATGAACGGCGCGTCGGCCAGCTTGGCGAGACGCCGGGCGATCTCCGTCTTGCCGACGCCGGTCGGTCCAATCATCAGGATGTTCTTCGGCGTGATTTCCTGACGCAGCGGCTCGCCGACCTGCTGGCGGCGCCAGCGGTTGCGCAGCGCCACCGCGACCGCTTTCTTGGCGCGGCCTTGGCCGATGATGTGCTTGTCGAGTTCCGAGACGATCTCGGCAGGGGTCATGGTGCTCATCGTGGGTCCTTACTCGATCGTCTCGATAACGCGGTTGTGATTCGTATAGATGCACATGTCGCCGGCAATCTGCAGTGACTTCTCGACGATCTCGCGCGGCGACAGTTCGGTGTTCTCAGCGAGCGCCTTGGCTGCCGCCTGCGCATAGGCGCCGCCCGAGCCGATTGCGCAGATGCCGCCTTCCGGGTCCAGCACGTCGCCGTTGCCGGTGATGACGAGGGTAGTGTGCGCGTCCGCGGCGATCAGCATGGCTTCGAGGCGGCGCAGCATGCGGTCGGTGCGCCAGTCTTTGGCAAGCTCGACGGCCGAGCGGGTCAGATTGCCCTGATGCTTTTCGAGCTTGGCTTCGAAACGGTCGAGCAGGGAAAAGGCGTCAGCCGTGCCGCCGGCGAAGCCGACCAGCACCTGGCCGTTATAGATCCGCCGGACCTTCTTGGCGCCGCCCTTCATGACGATGTTGCCGAGCGTGACCTGGCCGTCGCCGCCGAGGGCTACCTTGTCGCCGCGGCGCACGGAGACGATCGTCGTGCCGTGAAATTGCTCCATATGCGTTCCTTTTGTAAAACGGGTAGGACGCGGCAACGCTCGCGCGCCATCGCGCCGATGCGTCGGGCACCAATGCCTCGGGCGTCGAAAACGCCGGGCGCCGTACGCTGCCGCCTGAATCCGATAGAGCGGACGGTGCGCAGCCGGCAGCCGACTGAAAGCGGCCGGCGCGCGCCCGTGCAACGCATGTCCGGTTTATTTTAGGGCGTGCGCTCTCATATCAAGAGCTAGCCGGATGGCATAAGGCGGAAAAACGCCGGAAAAGCGGGGCCGCGCCGGGTAAGAGCGTGAGGGTTTCGGGTCGAGGCCGGGAAAATGACACAGCGCGCATCGAACTGGCGCCCGATGCGGTAAAAGATGCTGGTCCACGGGGGCCCGCAACGTGGGCGGGCCAGTTGGAGCGGTTGCCAGGGCAAGCGTTGCGGCAAAGAAAAAGGCGCACAGTTCACCGTGCGCCTCTCAACGAAGCAGCCTGTGAGGGCGGGCGCTAGCCGCGCCGCGGGCGTTCAGTCGCCGAACAGCTTCTGGCGCAGTTCGCGGCGTTCCTGCGCTTCGAGCGACAGGGTTGCCGTGGGCCGGGCGAGCATACGCGGAACGCCGATCGGTTCGCCGGTTTCTTCACACCAGCCATATTCGCCCGATTCAATCCGCGCGAGCGATTGCTGCACCTTCTTCAGCAGCTTGCGTTCGCGGTCGCGCGTGCGCAGTTCCAGCGCATGCTCTTCCTCGATCGTCGCGCGATCGGCCGGGTCCGGCACGATCACGGTTTCGCGCAGGTTTTCGGTCGTCTGGCCGGCATTGCGGAGAATCTCCGCCTGCAGCTGTTCAAGCTTGTTCTTGAAGAAAGCGAGCTGATCCTCATTCATGTAATCCTTGTCGCTCATCTTCAGGATTTCGGCTTCGGTCAAGAGTCGTTTCGTCGTCATCTGGCTTGCTTCTTCAATGTGAGGCAAAACTCGTACATGTTGCCCGCACTTTCGTGTTGCCCGCAAAGGCGCTGCAAAACGCTCAAAGAGCGCTGGCGAACACGGACGGTGGGCTGTCGTGACGCCGTAGCGCCGGACGCCTGAGCGCCGGGCGCCCTGGCGTCGATGCGGGGCCGAACTCCTCTGGAAACGGTCTTCAAATGCTCCTGAGGCATTGCTTACCGGTGGCGCGCCCTTCGGGGCGGTGGGCCAGCCAGCTTGTCGGCGTGCTGCTCCCCGGACAAGATTTTCCGGTGCCGTGTCAGGCCCGGCGCGGGATACGCGCTGACCGGGCAATCGTTCTCATTCTCCAGTGGGCTCGTATTGTAACTGAATCACAATCCGCTACCGCAACCGTGTTTATTCGGGGCCGCGGCGTTCCAATATCCTGAAAATATAACGCGCGAACGGCTAAAAAGCGATGGCCGCGCACGAATCCTGCAACAAGGGTTTTCACGCGTTTTTCACACGTGGTGTGCTGGCGGCGGGTTTTCAACCTGACGGGTGAGGGATTTGGGAGACTCGCATACTTCGTTCCCGGTGGCTGCCAGACCTGCATCTGCCTGTATTTGTCTGCATACCGCCTGCTTTCTAGTCGGCTTGCAGCGGCAGGCGGAGCTTCGGTGCCTGCCGACAGGCGGCCGCGGGCGGACCCACGGACGGGCCCGCAGACGGGCCCACTGAGCGCGGCTCTCCCGGCTTGCGCTTACACGAGGCAGGCGCTCAGGCCGTCGGTAATCAGGTCTTGCGGCAGCTCGATACCGATGAACACCATTTTGCTGTTCTTCTTTTCCACCGGCTGCCACTTGGCGGCCAGATCGCTGCCCATCATCTGGTGCACGCCCTGGAACACCACCTTGCGGTCGACGCCCTTCATATACAGCACGCCCTTGTAGCGCAGCAGCCGCTCACCGTAAATCTGCAGGATGCCACCGAGGAAGTCCTCGAGTTTGTTCGGATCGAACGGCCGCTCGCTGCGGAACACGAACGATTTGATCTTGTCGTCGTGATGCGCGTGGTGGTGATGGCCGTGGTCGTGGCCCTCGTGATCGCAGTGGCCATGATCGTGGTCGCAGTTCGCGTGATCGTCATGGGTATGGCCGTGCTCGTCGTGCGCGTGGGCGTGGCTGTGCGCGTGCTCGTCTTCGGCGAGGAAGTCCGGGTCGATCTCGAGCTTGGCGTTCAGGTTGAAGCCGCGCAGATCGAAGATTTCCTTGATATCGGCCTCGCCGAAATTCACCACCTTGATCGCGGCGCGCGGATTCATGTGCAGCAGGCGATGGCGCAGGGCGTCCACGGCGGCTTCGTCCACCAGGTCGGCCTTGGTGATGAACAGGCGGTCCGCAAAGCCGACCTGGCGCTGCACCACTTCGTGTTCGTCCAACTGGTGATTGGCGTGCTTGGCATCGACCAGGGTGATGATCGCGTCGAGCAGGAATTCGTCGGCGATCTCGTTATCCATGAAGAACGTCTGGGCCACCGGGCCGGGGTTCGCGAGACCGGTGGTTTCGATCACCACGCGCTCGAAATCCAGCTCGCCGGCGCGCTTTTTCGCCGCCAGATCGCCGAGCACGCGCGCCAGATCGCCGCGAATCGTGCAGCAGATGCAGCCGTTGCTCATCTGGATAATCTGTTCGTTCGAGTCCTGCACGAGGATCTCGTTGTCGATGTTCTCTTCGCCGAACTCGTTTTCGATCACGGCGATTTTCATGCCGTGCTTTTCATTCAGGATGCGCTTGAGCAGGGTGGTTTTGCCGCTGCCGAGAAAGCCGGTCAGGATAGTGACGGGAATCATGGTGGTCGCCTGTTGGTGCGTGAGTCTGTGCGTAAATCGGAATGCTTGCCGCGACGGCGGCGTACCTGCCGCGCCGTTCGAGCCGGTCGGTTATTGAAACATATCTGCCAGGCTGCTGCAGGGGGCGGGCCGCCGCGCTGCCGCTCGCTGCGAAATATCCCCCAACTATGGGCGATCAGGCGATTTGCAACAATAGGCCTTTCAGATATTCGCCTTCCGGAAAAGCCGTGAGCAGCGGATGGTCGACGCCGGCGCCGAGACGCTTGAGGATGCGGGCATCGACGCGCGCATCGGCCGCCGCGCCGGCAACGATCTTCTGGAACAGCTCGGCGTCGATTGCACCCGAGCACGAGTAGGTGAAGAGCAGCCCGCCCGGGCGCAGCAGCTTGAGGCCGGTGAGGTTGATGTCCTTGTAGGCACGCGCGGCGCGGTCCACGTGTTCGCGGGACGGCGCGAATTTGGGCGGGTCCAGCACGATCAGGTCGAAGCGCTCGCCCTCGTCGTGCAGCCGGCGCAGTGTCTTGAACGCGTCGGCATCGAGCCAGGCGGCGCGCTGTGCGTCGAAACCGTTCACGGCAACGTTCTGCTGCGCGAGCGCCAATGCTTCGCCGGACGAATCGATCGAGACGACCCGCTTCGCACCGCCCTTGAGCGCCGCCAGCGAGAAGCCGCCGGTGTAGCAGAAGCAGTTCAGCACGTCGCGCTCCCGTGCCAGTTCCTGCACGAGGGCGCGGTTATCGCGCTGGTCGACGTAAAAGCCGGTCTTGTGGCCGTTGCGCACATCCACGTGGTAGCGCACGCCGTTTTCGCTCGCGATCAGCGGGTCGGACGGCGGCTCGCCCGCCAGCACGCCGGTGGTCTGCTCCAGACCTTCCTTTTCGCGGATCGACACGTCCGAGCGCTCATAGACGTTCGGGCAGCCGGTTGAGGCGGTCAATGCCGCGACGATCGCCTCCTTCCACGCCTCGACGCCCGCCGCCATGAACTGGCAGACCAGCTGGCTGCGCTGGCCGGGGTCTTCGGCGACGTAGTGGTCGACGATCAGCCCAGGCAGGCCGTCCGCTTCGCCGAAGATCAGCCGCACCGCGCCGGTGTTGCGCACCATTGCCCGGCGGTGCTCGATGGCGCGCTGCACGCGGCGCTTGAAGAACGCGTGATCGATCGGTTCGGCTTCGTCGAAGCTCCATACCCGCGCGCGGATCTGCGAGTGCGGACTGTAGGCCGCGCGGGCGAGAAAGCGGCCGTCGTGCGCGCGCACCAGCACGGTGGCGCCGGCGGCCGGCTTGCCGTCCACGCGCTCGATGGCGGTCGCGTAGACCCACGGGTGGCGGCGCAGCAGCGACTTCTCTTTCGATGGTTTGAGCGTAATGGTATTCATGACTTCGTGAGGTATTCAGCAGAACAATGTGCCGCGTAAACCGGTGAATACAGCGGCGAATAAAGCAATGAAACCGGTGACGGCGGGCGCCGGCGCGGCTGGAAAAGCCGCCTCGGCTGCGTTTTCCGTCGCGTTCTCAGCCGCGCTTTTTTGCGCGCGGATGCGCCTGATCGTAGACATGCGCCAGATGCTGGAAATCGAGCGCGGTGTACACCTGGGTGGCGGTGATGCTGGCGTGCCCGAGCAACTCCTGCACCGCGCGCAGGTCGCCGCTCGATTGCAGCACGTGGGTGGCAAACGAGTGGCGCAGCACGTGCGGATGCACGTTGGCGGGAATGCCCGCGGTGAGCGCCATGCGCTTGACGCGCTCGCGCACGACGTTCGGCGACATCCGGTTGCCGCGCGCCGACAGAAACAGCGGATGCGGGTCCTGCCTGACGAATTCGCCGCGCACCGCGAGCCAGGCGTTGAGGGCGTCGAGCGCCTTGCTGCCCACCGGCACCACGCGGCGCCGGTTGCCCTTGCCGAGCACTTCGACTTCGGTGGATTCGAGCTTGAGCCAGCCGGCGGAACGATAACCGTCGGCGTCGGCAAAGCGCACATCGAGGCTGACCAGTTCGGCAAGGCGCAAGCCCGACGAATAGAACAACTCGAGGATCGCGTGATCGCGCAGCCCTTCGGTGCTGCCGGCGGCGGGCGCTTCCATCAGCCGGTTGGCATCGTCCACCGAGAGCGCCTTGGGCAGCGTTTTCGCCTGCTTCGGCGCGCGCACGGTGGCGACCGGGTTGGCCGGCAAATCGACCCGGCCCGCCAGCCAGCGGTAAAAGGCACGCCACGCCGAGAGCCGGTGGCTGATCGAGCGCGCCGTCATGCCGGCCGCGTGCGCTCTTGAGACCGCGCTGCGGATATCGATCGCAGTCAGGCTTTCCAGCGGGCGGCCCTTGGCCAGCAGCTTCAGCTCTTCCAGTTCATGGCGGTAGCCGCGCAGCGTATGCGCCGAAAGCCGCCGCTCGTGTTCGAGATTCGACAGGTAGGCGGCGATCGGGTCGGAGTCGGTCACGGTGGCGGGCGGTGGCAGCGAGTCGGCGACGGGAGACGCGAGTGGGCGCGGGCCGGGTTTATAGCCGGGCGCGTCAGCGCGGCAGCAGCCGGCTCAGCGCCGCGCTGGCGAGGGCGCCGATCTGCGTCAGAAAGTCGGTCGCCATGCCGTCGTGAAAGCGGCGCGGATCGGCCGAGCCCATCACCAGCAGGCCGAAGGTCGGCGCGTCTTCATCGCCCTCGGGGTCGCGCAGCGCCAGCAAGGCGATCGATTCGGTTGCGTGCGCACCGTCCGGTGCACCGGCTCCATCGGCCGGCACAGCGCTGAGCGCCGGCACGAGCCATTGCGCCGCTTCGAAGCCGGTATTGGCGCCGCAATACGGGGTGGCGAGGCTGTTGGCGAAGATCCGCACTTCCTCGCCGACCTGACGCGCGAAATCCGCCTGGCCGTACGGTTCAGCCACGTCCCACACGCGCAGCGCCGCCTGCGGTACGTCGAACACGTCGCGCAGGCCGTTGGCGATAGTGCGCGGCAGCGCGTACGGATCGCGCTCGGCCATCACGCGAGTGGTCCAGCGGCTGAACTTCGAGGCAATGCTGTCGTTCTCATGCCCGTAACGCAGCAGTTCGGCGAGGCGCCGTTCGAGATGCTTGTTCTTCTCGCGCAGCATGTCCATCTGCCGTTCCTGCAGCGAGACCGCGGCTTTGCCATGCGGATTCGCGAGCTTGATGGTCGCGAGCATTTCCGCGTGTTCCGCGAAAAAATCGGGGTTGGCGAGCAGGTATTCGGCGACTTCGCGATCGTTCATGGTTTCGGCTAAAGGACTACGCCCTCAGGCGGGCGCATCGGTCAATGGGGTCAGTCGGCCACTCGTCTGGTCAAGCTTGGGTCACGCGCCCGGGTCAAGCGTTCTGGTTCACACGCCTCGTTCACGCATTCGGCCGTTCAGTCGGCCAGCTCGATCTCACCTTCGAAGACAGTCGCGGCGGGGCCGGCCATCAGAAGCGGTGCGGCGTCGTGCTCGCCGTTCCACGAGATGGTCAGCGTGCCGCCATGGGTGTGCACTTTCACCGGCGCGTCGAGCAGCCCGCGGCGGATGCCGGCGGCGACCGCCGCGCAGGCGCCTGTGCCGCACGCCAGCGTTTCGCCGGCGCCGCGTTCGTAGACGCGCAGCTTGACTTCGTTGCGCGCGACAATCTGCATGAAGCCGGCGTTCACGCGTTGCGGGAAGCGCGGATGCCGCTCGATCACCGGACCGTCTACCAGCACGGGAAACGCCTCGACATCGTCCACCACCTGCACGGCGTGCGGATTGCCCATCGAGACCACGGAGATCCAGCGCGTTTCACCGTTCACTTCGAGCGGCCAGAGCGTGTCGCCACCCTCGCGGCGGCCGTCGAGACCGCTTGCCTCGAACGGCACGCGCGCGGGCTCGAACACCGGTACGCCCATGTCCACGGTGACTTCGCCGTTGTCCTGCATGGTGAGCGTGATGACGCCGTTCTGCACCTGGACGCGCACGCTGCGCTTGTCGGTCAGGCGCGTGTCGCGCACGAACTTGACGAAACAGCGCGCGCCGTTGCCGCAGTGTTCGACCTCGCCGCCGTCGCAATTGAAAATGCGGTATCTGAAATCCACACCTTCGATGGTGGGCTTTTCGACCAGCAGGAGCTGGTCGGCGCCGACGCCGAAGTGCCGGTCCGCGAGCGCGCGCACCTGGTCCGCGCTCAGGTTGAGCGCCTGTGTAAAGCCGTCGAGCACGACAAAGTCGTTGCCCGCGCCGTGCATTTTGGTGAATTTCAGTCTCATGCCGCTATTGTAAGGGACGCGCGCACAGGTGCGCCGAACGACGGTTTTATTGTGTTGTATGCGTGGAATGCCTGCGCCGTTGCGAGGCGCGGGCGGCGTCGATCCACGGTGCTTCAGTAAAAGCTCGGATCGCCCGGTGGACGCGTCTTGAAGCGCTTGTGAACCCAATAGTACTGTTCCGGCATAGGGGGAATCTGTTCTTCGAGGAACGCGTTCATGCGGCGCGCGTCGGTATCGTCGTCACCGGTGGGGTAGTTGTCCCACGGCTTGAATACCTTGAGGCGATAGCCCTTGTAGTTTGGCAGCACTTCGCCGATGAACGGCACCACCTGCGCATTGCCGACTTTCGCGAGCCGTCCGACCGCCGTCAGCGTGCAGGTCGGCACGCCGAAAAACGGCACGAAGGTCGAATTGCGCATGCCGTAGTCCATGTCGGCGCCGAGCATCACCGGTTTCCTGTCGCGCAGCCAGCGCAACACGATGCGGGCGCTGTCGGCGCGGCTCGCCATGTCGGCGCCGAAGCGTGCGCGCGCCGCCTTGGCGACCTCCTCGAGTTCCGGGTTCGACATGGGCTGATAGAGCGAGCCGCACTGACGCTTCAACGAATAGTTGAGGAAGATCGAGCCCGCCTCGATGCCGACGAAGTGGAAGCCGAGAAACAGCGTGGGCGGCAGATTGGGATCGGTGAGGTCGATCGCGCTATCGAGCTGGATCAGCTTTTCCAGCTTCTTCGCCGAGCCGAACCACTGCACGCTGCGCTCCAGATAGCTGCGGATGGCTTGCCGGAAATGCTTCTGTGCGACGTCTTCACGGCGTTCGTCGCTCCATTCGGGGAAGCACAGCTTCAGGTTGATGTGGACGATGCGTTTGCGCCGGCTGGGGATCTGATAGAGCAGCCAGCCAAGGCCGTCGCCGAGGCGGGCGATCAGGCCGTACGGCAATAAGGCGAACAGTTTCAGCAATCCGATGGCGAGCCTGGCTCCGAAGCGGCTCAGCATGCGGCCGCTCCGCGGCAGGCGCCTGATGACGCGGCGCTCAAGTAAACCGAAATCGAGTCGAAATACAACACGCGTGGGTACTCTGTGACAAATGTAGGAAGTCGCTATAATAAGGGCTTCGCCGAGTTAATAGACAACTTGCGGGGCGAAGCTGCCAGGCGCAATCCACGTGATCTGCGTCGAACAGTCAGGAAATCCGCTAAAGCGTCGCCGCTTCAGGCCCCGAAGCTGGCTACGTGAAACTCTCAACCGTAACCACACAACAGGAGTCTGCAACGTGGCAAACGACTATCTTTTCACCTCGGAATCCGTCTCCGAAGGCCATCCGGACAAGGTCGCCGATCAGATCTCTGATGCGATTCTTGACGCCATCCTGACCCAGGACAAATATTCGCGCGTTGCCGCGGAAACGCTGTGCAACACGGGTCTGGTCGTGCTGGCGGGTGAAATCACCACGACCGCGAACGTCGACTACATCCAGGTCGCGCGCAACACGATCAAGCGCATCGGCTACGACAACACCGAATACGGTATCGACTATCGCGGCTGCGCGGTGCTGGTCGCCTATGACAAACAGTCGCCGGACATCGCCCAGGGCGTGGACCGTGCACACGACAACAACCTCGATCAAGGCGCCGGCGACCAGGGCCTGATGTTCGGCTATGCGTGTGAAGAAACGCCGGAACTGATGCCGCTGCCGATCCACCTGTCGCACCGTCTGGTCGAGCGCCAGGCCAACCTGCGCCGCGACGGCCGCCTGCCCTGGCTGCGCCCGGATGCGAAGTCGCAGGTCACCGTGCGCTACGTCGACGGCAAGCCGCATTCGATCGACACGGTGGTGCTGTCCACGCAGCATTCGCCGGACATCGAACTGGCCACGCTGCGCGAAGCGGTGATCGAAGAAGTCATCAAGCCGACGCTGCCGGCTGACCTGATCAAGGGCGACATCAAGTTCCTGGTCAACCCGACCGGCCGTTTCGTGATTGGCGGTCCGCAAGGCGATTGCGGCCTGACCGGCCGCAAGATCATCGTCGACACCTACGGCGGCGCGGCTCCGCACGGCGGCGGCGCGTTCTCCGGCAAGGATCCGTCGAAGGTCGACCGTTCGGCTGCCTATGCTGGCCGTTATGTCGCGAAGAACATCGTCGCGGCCGGTCTCGCGTCGCGCTGCCTGATCCAGGTGTCGTATGCAATCGGCGTGGCCCAGCCGACTTCGGTGATGGTCAACACGTTCGGCACCGGCCGCGTCTCGGATGCGACGATCACGCGCCTCGTGCAGGAACACTTCGACCTGCGTCCGAAGGGCATCATCCAGATGCTGGATCTGCTGCGTCCGATCTACGAGAAGAGCGCGGCTTACGGCCACTTCGGCCGCGAAGAGCCGGAATTCACGTGGGAAGCGACGGACAAGGCGCTCGCCCTGGCCGAAGCCGCAGGTACGGAGCCGGTGGCTGCACTCGCGTAAGCGGGTTCGACCGGTTCCACAAAAAAACCCCGCCCGGCGTGAAGCCGGGCGGGGTTTTTCTATTTCAATCGCACCCTATTAAAGCCGGGGGCCGCTGAGCTGCTGCTTCAGCGGCTCGCGAACGCGAACCAGCCCTCGCTGCTTGCAGCCATCCGGCGCGGCCGGCGACTGGCGGCATAGCGAACGCTCGGCGCCTGCGTTGTCAACGCGCGCAGCGGCGTCGGCTTGCGCAACAGCGTGCGCAGCGAAAAGCGGCGCGAGCCGGCCTGTGTGCGCAGCGCTGTAAAGAAGGTCTGAAACCAGGTACGGATGCCATCCACGGGTTTGGCCTCGCGCCATTGGCCTGCAAGTGCGCGCGTGCGCGTGGCATGGTGACGCAGCGCTCGCACCACATGGCGGCGCGCGGGACGTGCCGCTTTCAGCGCGGCGCGGGTAAGACGGGTACTCAGGAGTGTGTGCATGGCTTCAAAGGTGGGCAACGGGCCGCGCGGAGGAGGTGCCGCAAAAACATGCAGCAAGCATGCCAACGGGGGCGGCTAGCAGACCCAAGGACTGACCGGGAGTGGCGGCGACGGCCGGAACTGGCCGTGCGCAAAGGAAAGCAGCAGGAATTACGATCAACATGCTTGCAGGCTACACGCGAATCGTGACGTCCGAAAGTCGGTTTTAACCCGGGCGCTTACGGGTTTTTACGGGGCAGATCGCAGCACGAAGGCGGGATGATCGGACCCTTGGCGGTCGATTGATGTGCAGTCTCGCCCCTCTCGGGTGCACTGATTCGCTGCGCATGCGCATCACCTCGATCCGCATGATTCCAGTCCGCATGACCTCACTTGCGCAGGTCGTCGCACGGGATACCTCCGCAAAGCGGTCGCAACGGTAGGGCCACAAAAGCAGCACCGCTGGACCCATTGGCAGGGGCGCAAGGCCCGTCCAACTTGGCGCGCACGGGGATCGCGTACGTTTTACAATTGGAGATCAGCCAGTAAAAAGTAACGGAATACCCCATGTCAGTCCATTCGAAGAAAGAACAGGTTCAGATGTTGCGGGAACGGGGCTTCGTCGTCGTGCCGGGGCTGGTTTCGCCCGAGCGCTGCGCCGAACTGAAACAGATTGCGCAGCAGCAGTTGGTGGAAGCGGCGGCGCCGATCGAGTTCGAGGCGGATCTGCGCTATCCGGGCGCGCCGGAATCGAAACATGCGCCCGGCGGCCACACGGTGCGGCGCCTCCTGGATGCCTATGCGCGCCATCCGCGCTTTGCCGAGTGGGCCACGGCGCCGGAAATCCGCGGCTGGATGGAGACTTATTTCGGCGAGGAGCCGCGCCTCTCGCGCGCCCATCACAACTGCATGATGACCAAGCATCCGGCCTACGGCAGTCTGACCGGCTGGCACCGTGACGTGCGTTACTGGTCGTTCGAGCGGGACGATCTGGTGTCGGTGTGGCTCGCGCTCGGTCCGGAGACCGTCGAGAACGGCGCGCTGTGGCTTGTGCCGCAGTCGCACAACGCGACCTTCACATCCGAGCGTTTCGACGGGGCCAAGTTCTTCCGCTCCGATCTGCCGGAGAACCAGGCCTTGATTCAGACCGCCGTGTCGCCGGCGCTTCAGACCGGCGATGTGGTGTTCTTTCATTGCAACACGCTGCACTCGGCCGGGAAGAATCTCAGTGACGACGTGAAGTTCTCGCTGGTCTATACGTACCACGGCGCCAGCAACGTGCCGCTGCCGGGCTCGCGTTCAGCGTCGAAGCCGGAAGTGGCGTTCTGATAGGTTGCCGCTACGCTTTAGCGCTTGCCGCCCGAAGTCGCCATGCCGATCAGGCCGGCGAGCGTGGCAATCACGCCGCCCACAATCAGCATGATGGCCTTGTTGGTGGGTGAACCGGTGAAGACGCGCGATACGTCGCTGCTAAACGAATGGAACGCCTGGCCGCCGAAATACAGCAGCACCACGCCGCCGGCAATCAATGCGAGCGAAATCGCTTTGGTCATGAACTTTCTCCTGTTCCTGTCAATTCGTTGACGCAGTGTAGGGGAGTGCGAAAGTCGCGTCCATGCTGCGTCCGCGCGAGCCGGGCAGTCCCGGGCCGGTCCGGGCGGAGTGTGGTTTGCATCCCGCATAATGGGTGCCTGCAAGCCTTTCGGCGATTGGCTAAGATACCTAGCTCGTCTCACCCGCACTGAACCGCGCGCAGTTCTGCCGCATCGGCAATTGATCTGCTGCGGCGGACCCGGACCTCTCCTGTCGTTCTCACCAAGGATTCAAGCAATGGCTTACGAAGCAGCTTCAGCTCGCTATTCGGACATGCAATACCGCGTTTGCGGCAAGTCGGGTCTCAAACTACCGGCGCTCTCGCTGGGCCTGTGGCATAACTTCGGCGACACGACACCGCTCTCCACGCAGCGCGAGATTCTGCGCACGGCCTTCGATCTCGGCATCACGCACTTCGATCTGGCCAACAACTACGGGCCGCCGTACGGCAGCGCCGAGACCAATTTCGGCCGTCTGTTCAAGGACGATTTCAAGCCTTACCGCGACGAGCTGCTGATCTCGTCGAAGGCCGGTTGGGACATGTGGCCGGGACCGTACGGCCAGGGCGGCGGCTCGCGCAAGTACGTCCTCGCGAGTCTCGATCAGAGCCTGCAACGCATGGGGCTCGACTATGTGGATATCTTCTATTCGCACCGTTTCGACGCGGATACGCCGCTTGAGGAAACCGCCGGCGCGCTGGCGAGCGCGGTGCAGCAGGGCAAGGCGCTCTATATCGGCATTTCGTCGTACTCGGCGACCAAGACCCGCGAAATGGCCAGGCTGCTGGCCGAATACAAGGTGCCGTTGCTGATTCACCAGCCGGCCTACAACCTGCTCAACCGCTGGGTCGAACACGAACTGCTCGACACCCTCGACGAACTGGGTACGGGCAGTATCGCCTTCACGCCGCTCGCGCAAGGTTTGCTGACCAGCAAGTACCTGAACGGCGTGCCCGAAGACGCGCGTGTCAACAAGCCGGGCGGCGGCTCGCTGAAGCAGGACCATCTCAGCGCACAGAATATCGAGCACGTGCGCAAGCTCAACGAGATTGCCCAGCGCCGCGGTCAGAGCCTGGCGCAAATGGCGCTCGCGTGGACGCTGCGCGGCGGGCGCATTACTTCGGCGCTGATCGGCGCAAGCAAGGCCGAGCAGGTGCGTGAGAACGTTGGCGCGCTGAAGAATCTCGAATTCTCGAAGGAAGAGCTGGCGGAGATCGACCGCTACGCCACCGAGGGCGGCGTCAACCTGTGGGAAAAGCCGTCGACGGATCAGGCCATCTGATTGGCTTATTTCGTAGCCAACGCTGGATCAGGAAAGCCGCCGTAAGGCGGCTTTTCTCTATGGTTACGAGCGCTTTATCACACGGCGTTACAGGGCATAACACCATTCTTCCCGCTGTCATACAGCGCTGCTAAGGTCGCGGGCGAAGTCGTCCAGACGGAGGGAAGATGGACCCACGTGCGGCCACTCAGGCCGGCCCGGCAAAGCAAATCAAGGAGCATAGGCCAGGTACGCCTAAGCGTCCCGCTATCGACGTACGCGCCAATCTCACGCTGCTGGTTGTCGTAATTGTTGCAACAGCGCTGCAGCTCTTTGGCTTGCCCATCCTGTTGCGAGCGTGGGGCATGCCGGCATTGCTGCTGATCGTGCCGCTGGTTGCGCTCACGCCTACGCACTGGGGTTTGGTTCACGAGGCGATTCACGGACAACTGTTTGCGCGACGCCAGTTGAACGAGGGCGTCGCTCGGGCGCTCGCCATCGCGTTCGCGCTGCCGTTCGATGCCGTTCGCTTCGGACACCTGATGCATCATCGCTTCACGCGCGAGCCGTTCGACCGTCCGGATGTGCTCGATGCCGGGCAGCCTACCTGGCGCGTATGGCTCAGCCATTACGGTCGTTTGCTGGGCGGCCTGTATGCGGGCGAACTGGTGCTGCCGCTGCTCGCGTTTGCGCCGGCCGAGGCCGCGCGTTCGCTGGTGGCGCGCGCCATCGGCGCGGAAGGCCCACTTGGCGCCGATGTGCAGCGCCTTTTCAGCAACTTCGCCGCCGATCCCGCGCGGCGCGCACGCATCCGCCGCGACTGGTTACTGACGCTCATGCTGTTCGCGCTGGCTTTCTACCTGTACGGAACCTGGTGGCCGGTTCTGGCCGTGACGATGTATCTAAGGGGGGTGTGGCTTTCGCTTGCCGACAATCTCCCGCACCACGGCGTGGGACTCGACGAACCGGGGCGTTCGCGCAACTTTCGGGTGGCACGCGCATGGCAAGGTGTGCTGATGAATCATCACCTGCACCGCTTGCATCATCTGCATCCGACGTTGCCGTGGACGGCCCTTCCGGCACTCGATGCGCAGGAGCGGGAAGCGCGCACCGACACCGGCGGGTCGGGCGAACCCGCCTACTTCCGCAGTGCGCTGCGTCAGTTCAAGGGACCGGGCGCGCTCGATGCAACAACGGCGCATTGAGTCGCACACCCAGGTGCAGCGGCATCCGTGGCCGCTGCTGTGCGGCTAGACGAGCGCCGGTAGCCCTTCCACCAGCAGGATCGCGACCCCCACTCCCATCAACGCGCCGATCAGGCGAAACAGGTTGTGCCTGAACTCTGTTTTGTATGGCAGGGCGCCGACAAACAGTGCGCCGGCTAGCGCCATCGGGATGATCAGGATGAAATCGGCGATCGTAAAGTAGGTCGTCATGCTCGTCTCCTTATGATGTGTTCGCCGAGGCAGCGCCGTATTTTTAGGGTTGATGCGGCTGCCACGCTTGTTTCGAGTATAGGCGACGGTGAGGGCGGCGTCTGCTTCGATTGCGGCGTTGCAGCGGCGCGTCGCCGGCGGCAGAAAGCCTGCCAGGCGGGGCCGCGCGGCCTGTCCCAAGGCGTGGGTGCATTGCCTGATTGCGTAGGGCTTGCTTACGTGCCCCTTTCTGGTGCGCTTGCGTCGCGCGTGAAGCCGCTACGCGACAGTCGCTCATGTTTTCGATATATCCTGGCAGCAGGGTTTATGATGGCCCCATGGCCATGCGTTACAGTTACGGCAAGCAGGTGCGCTCGCAACGTGTTCGGCTAAGCGGCGCTTTTTATCATCACCTCGACCGGTACGATCGTTAGACAGCCGGCTATGGGAGAACGGGGAAATATCATGCAAGTCGGTTCTATCGTGCGATCCGTGCATATCGCCGTGCCGCAGGGCGCGCGGGGGATCGTCATGCGCATTCTGGGCGACATGGCGATGGTGGCGTGGTATGCCGGCGAGCCCGGCACGTCACTGCAACTGAATACAGAACCTTTTTTCCTCGAAGACCTGATCGATACGGGCGAACTGATACGCCCAGCCAGTGCGCAGATGCATTGAACGACGCGGCGCATGACCCGCGTGCGTGAGCGCGGCGCTCGTCTTTGACGGCGGCGCGGCGCACAATGCGGGCATGAACCACGAAACTCACCATCCGCAGGACGGCGCCACAGGCGCCGTGCCGTTTGCCCGGCTCACGCCGGAATGTGTGCTCGACGCTATCGACAGCGTACTGAGCACGGTCGGCGTACGCACCGACGGGCGCATGCTGCCGCTCAACAGCTACGAGAACCGCGTCTATCAGATCGGCGTCGAGGACGGCCCGCCTGTCGTCGCAAAGTTCTACCGGCCCGAGCGCTGGACGGACGAAGCGATTCTCGAAGAGCACGCGTTTGTAGCCGAACTCGCGGCACGCGAAATCCCGGCGGTGCCGGCGCGCGTCTTCGAGGGCCGCAGTCTGCATGCGTTCGAAGGCTTTCGCTTCTCGATCTTCGAGCGGCGCGGCGGCCGCGCGCCCGATCTGGACCGGCGCGATACGCTCGAATGGCTCGGCCGCTTCATCGGGCGCATTCACGCGGTGGGCCAGACTCAGGACTACACGGCGCGGCCCACGCTCGACATTCAGACCTTCGGCCACGAGCCGCGCGACTTCCTGCTGGCGCAGCGCTTCGTTCCCGACGACGTGCGTACTGCCTGGGAAACCGTAGTGAACCTCGCGCTGGAAGGCGTCGAACGCGCGTTCGAACGAGCCGGCGAAATTCGCGCTTTGCGTATGCATGGCGACTGTCATCCGAGCAACGTGCTATGGACCGATGCCGGACCGCACTTCGTCGACTTCGACGATAGCCGCATGGGCCCGGCGGTGCAGGATCTGTGGCTGCTGTTGCCGGGCGAACGGGCGGAGGCATCGCGCGCACTGGCCGACCTGCTCGCCGGGTACGAAGACTTCTGCGAGTTCGAGCCGCGCGAGCTGCATCTGGTCGAAGCGTTGCGTACGCTGCGGCTGATTCATTACCAGGCATGGCTTGCGCGCCGCTGGGACGACCCGGCGTTCCCCGCGGCGTTTCCGTGGTTCAACACGCAACGCTACTGGGAAGAGCGCATCCTCGAGATGCGTGAGCAGCTTGGCGCGATGCAGGAAGGACCGCTCTGGCCGGTTTGACCGTTGCGGCTATGTAACCGCTGGCGGTCAGGAAATCACGGCGCGAACGGTGAGAACGCCGCCACGTGCGATTGCTCGACCAGCGTCGATTTGACAATCACTTCCGCGCGTACATCGCGCTCGACCGCTTCGATGGCTGGGCGCATCTGAGTGAAGTCGTCCGGGGTGCAGACATCGCTGTCGAAATGCGTGCGGCCGTCGCGCGTCATCGTCACGACATTGGTCAGCGGATCGAGGTTGTACTGCGAGCGATAATCGATGAAGCGATCCTGCGCGTGGGCGGCCTCCGGCATATCGAGCACGCGGAAATTGGGCGGCAGCGAAATGTGCGCATGCTCATGCAATTCGAGGTTGCGGCACACGAATGGCTGGGTGCGCTGACGCTCGCCCAGCCAGTACTGCGCATCGGCGCTGAAGCCGCCGGCAAAGCTGGTCAGCGCCGGAATGGAGGCCGCCGTGCCCGGCACGACCAGGCTCTCCACGGTACCCTTCATCGTAATGGTCAGCGGGCCGTCGGTGGCCGCGAGGTCGCTGGTCGTGAGCGTGGCCGTGCCGTTCAGGTTGGCGCTGCGCAGTTCGGCCTGAATCGATTCCTCCCGCTGCGCCGGCGTCTGCATGCGCAGCGTCGCGCGTCCCTGTTCCGCAGACCAGCCGGAAGCCTCCAGTTGATACACGAAACTCGCCGAGCCGTCCGGCGCGACGGTGATCGACAGATCGGAGCGATGCGCCATTTCGGCGGTCGCGGGTGTTTGTGCGAGCTTGCCGTCGTTGACGAGGACGGCCGGCCGGTTCATGTCGGTGGACGGCAGGAAGCCGAATTCGACATTCGACGCGGTCGAGTCCGCGTACATCTGCAAGTCGGGCAGCCAGGTGATCACGTGATTGATGACGCCGTAGCCGGGCACGCTCGGCAAGGTATAGATCGTGCCGCTGCTGATCAGCGCCGGCTCGTTGCGGATGCCGACCGCATCGAGCAAGGCGCCGTACAGCGCAACGTGGTCCTTGCAGTCGCCGTAGCGGTCCGCGAGGATCGCGCTGGCCGGGTGCGGCACCACGGCGCCGCGCCCGACGTTGATGGCGACATAGCGCACATTGCGCCGGACCCAGTCGTATAGCGCCTTGGCTTTGGCGCGCGGTGTGGCCTCGCCGGCCGTGACGGAGCGCGCGAGCTGGGCCAGTGCGGCGTCATGCGCGCTCGGGTCGGCGGACGATGCCCGGTAAGTCGCGGCGAACGCCGCATAGTCGGCGAAGGTGGACACCATCAGCCGGTCGCCATACGACACATACGCCACCGAGCCGTACTCCAGACGGCTGAAATGAGCGCGGTCGTAGCGAAATTCATAGCGCGTGCGGCCGTCTGCAGTGACCGGCGCCTCGACGGTGAAGCCGCGCGCATCGGCATAGAGCGGCTTGCCGGCCGGCAGGTCGTAGATCAGGCGGAAGTTGTGGGTCGGTGCCAGATCGGGCGGTGTGAAGTCGCTGAATTCACCGGCGACGATCGGCACCTTCTGCGTCTTGCGATACGTCAGGTGGACGCGTGAACCCGGCTCGACCGCGGGAAAGACGATCACCTTTTCCTGGATGTCCTGAAACATCGGCGCATCGAACGAACGGGCTTCCTGCACGTCGCGGATCTGCTCCGGCTGGACGTCGTGGCGCACGCCGTCGGCACCGGTCGTATAGGCCTCGATAACCTGGACGTCCGCCATATTGCGGTTGAACCAGATGTATTGCTGCGCCACCCGCGCCACCCCGGCCTCGTTGTTGACGTGCAGCGTCATGCTGTCGAGCTTGGTGTACGAGCCGTCGGCGTTGACGGTATACGTCTGGGTTTCGCCCTCGTTGGTGTATGGATCGTCCGGCTTGATACCGGCGCTCGCGCTCGCGGCGCAGGCGCTCACGAGCCAGCTAGCCGTCGCAATCCGGGCAAATGAGAGAGGGCGCATGGCGGGTGCAGGTGTCCGAACGGATACGTTGACGGGATTGCACTGTCAGGGTCGGTTCCCAGACGCCGCTTGTCAAGCGGGTGACGCTCATAAACCGGCGTAAGCCGGGTTAGCTGCGATTTCAGCGGGTGAGATTGAGGATGTCATATGAGTATGTAATGATAGTTATTATCATTTGAAAAGGTTTTTACTGTGTCAGACTTGCCGGCCTGGAGCCCGATGTGAACGCGCCCGAATCGATTGAATTGAACACTACCGGGCACACCGGGACCGAACGCACGCGGGCACAGGGGAGCGTCTCTGCTTCAGTGCTGGACGACGCCCAACGGGCCGCAAGGCGTCAACGCTCGCGGCGGGCAAATTTCATCAAATGGCTGCGCAAGGTGCACGGCTGGGTTGGTCTGTGGGGCGCATCGTTAGGGCTGCTATTCGGCGTGACCGGCTTTATGCTGAACCATCGGGCCGGACCGCTGAAGGTTCCGACCGGCGAGCCGCAGGTCGAACAGATCCTCGTGCCCCTGCCGCAGCAGAAGCTCTCGTCGCCGCTCGAAATGGCGCAGTGGCTCAAGGGCGAACTGAAGATCGACGGCAAGCCAGGCAAGGCGCGCCGTGAGCCCGCGCATGCGGTCGAGTGGGGTGATCGCCGCACCATGCAGCCAGAGTTCTGGGAGGTTGGCATCTTCGGGACCAAGCAGAATGTGCAGGCCGAGTATTGGGTGGGTAATGGTTATGTGTCGGTCAAGCGGACCCACAATTCGTTTCTCACCACGCTGAACAACCTGCACCGCGGCGTGGGGATGAACCTTGGCTGGGTGCTGCTGATCGATACCCTGGCGGGCGGCATGATCCTGCTCTCGCTGACGGGCGTGCTCCTGTGGACCGAACTCAACAAGCGCCGCACCGTGGGTGTCGTGCTGGTGCTGGGGTGCGTTGCGGCGGCGGTAGCGTGCGGGCTGATGTGAGCGCTGCATGCGTGGCGCGGGCAGCGCGGGATGCTCTTCACCATCGGACCTGGCGGCGCTGCTTTACGCCGCCGTGCTGCGCGTAAGAGGCGGCGCGCCCAACGGGCTGATCTTCACGTCGCGCTCGGGGAAGCGAGCGATCAAGATCAGTTCACCTCCCAATGCGTGAATGTGGTCACGCAGCGTGGAGATATACATGTCCGTTCGCTGCTCGAGCTTGGCGATACTTGGTTGCTTTACATTCAACAAACCAGCAAGTTCTTCCTGCGAAAAGCCAAGCGCCCGCCGCAGGTCGGCGAGTGCGAATTCGGCCAGTATTTCGTTGACCTTCTTTTCCACCCGGGCTCGCGACTCGGGGGGCATTTTCGCTTCCAGTTCGGAAAATTTTTTCGCCATCATCGGCTCCTTTAAGATCCAAGGTTGTGAGATGCGCACGGTATAACGCATCAGCGCGTGGGACATTCCTTGCGTACCAGCGATCATCGCCTGTCTTGTCGCCACCTAGCAGCAGGAAGGCTGTGCGGCGCGGATCGAGCGCATAGAGCACGCGGTACGGACGGCCAGCATGCTGGATGCGCAATTCGCGCATGTGGCCGTACCGTGAGCCCTTGATCCCGCTGCTATACGGGTGACGCAAAAACGGCCCTTCATGTGCAAGCAATCTGACAACTACGCTGACAGACTCCTGTTCCGGGAGCGTCAATCCTTCCCACCATGCACCAAAAACCTCGGTGTGTTCGATGTCCCACGTCATAGGTAAATATATCCTCAAAGGAATATTCCGTCAAAGGAATAGTTTGGGTGTCGTGCGCGCGACACAATGAAGTCGCAGATGGCATTGCAGTGCCTCGCGCGACGAAATCGCGCACACGGCTACGGAAGAGCCGTCCATGAGCTCATGCTAGGGATTTGAGGAAGCTTTACCAGTCAGCCGAACGGCTAACGTTGGAGAGGAATGCGAAACGCAGGGAAGGATTTGATGGCGAGAGAACGAAGCTCCGAGCCAGCGTTTCGGGCAGTGCATAGGGGCGCCGCCCGCCGCCCGCCGTCCATCACGCAAACAAAGTCACGAAACGCTACAAGCCGCGCCGCCGCTTGCAGCAATCTCTCGCGCCGCTTTGGCGCCTTCGACCTGCAACAAGGTCGGCAAAGAAACACCGTTCTTCGCCGCCGTGACCTCGGCGAGAATCGACACCGCGATTTCAGGCGGCGTCCTGCTGCCGATATAGATGCCCACCGGCCCATGCAGGCGGGCCAGTTCGGCATCGTTCAGGTCGAACTCCTTGAGCCGTTCGCGCCGCGCCGCATTGTTGCGCCGCGAGCCGAGCGCGCCGACGTAGAACGCCGGCGTCTTCAACGCCTCCATCAGCGCGAGGTCGTCGAGCTTCGGGTCGTGCGTCAGTGCAATCACCGCGCAGCGTTCGTCGAGCTTCATGTCGAGCACCGTGTCGTCGGGCATGGTGCGCACGATCTTCGTGCCGGGTATGTCCCACTCGTCCGTGTACTCTTCGCGCGGATCGCAGACGGTCACCTGATAGTCGAGGCCGACCGCGATATGGCAGAGATAGCGCGACAACTGCCCCGCGCCGATCACCAGCATCCGGTAGCGCGGGCCGTGGATCGTCAGCAGGCGCTCGCCGTCGAAGTCGACACCGTCAGTGGCCTGGGCGGGGCCGAGCCGCACGGCGCCGGTTGCCATTTCCACGCGCCGCGACAGCAGGCGGCCGTCTTCGACCGCCTCGCACAGCTCGGCAATGCCGCTCTGCTTGCTGAGCGGCTCCAGCACCAGCTGGATCGTGCCGCCGCAGGGCAGGCCGAAGCGATGCGCTTCCTCGGCCGAAATGCCGTACATGACGGCTTCCGGTACGCTCTGCTCGATGCCGCGTTGCCGCACCCGCTCGATCAGATCGTCCTCGATACAGCCGCCCGAGACCGAGCCCACCACAAGCCCGTCGTCGCGCACGGCCAGCATCGCGCCTTCGGGGCGCGGCGACGAGCCCCACGTCTTGACCACCGTCACCAGTAGCGCGCGATGTCCCTGCTCGATCCAGCGTGCACTGGACTTCAGGACTTCGAGATCCACGCTGTCCATGATTTCTTCCTTTTCGTTTGCGTTTTCGTCCGGTGGGCGCCGGATTCGGGATCCGCGCCGTCGGTTGGGGCTGTCTCTTCTGGCGCCGCGGAATCGGCCGCGGCCGCAGTGTCGCCCTCACCGGTCACCTGCGCGTTAAAGCGCCTGAAAAACTCGCCGGCCAGCTTGCGCGCCGCACCGTCGACGAGCCGCGAGCCGATTTGCGCCAGCTTGCCGCCCACCTGCGCGTTTGCCGTGTAGGTCAGCCTGGTGGACTCGGGGCCTTCCGGTTCGAGCGTGACGTGCGCGTCGCCCTTGCCGAAGCCGGCCACGCCACCTTGACCTTCGAAGACGATGGTGTAGGCCTGCGGCGCATTGATATCGGTCAGCAGCATACGCCCTTTGAAGCGTGCCTTCACGGGGCCGACCGCCGCGCTCATGGAAAGTGCAAACGCATTCTCGCCGTCCGCCTCGATACTCTCGCAGCCGGGAATCGAGGCGCGCAGGATCTCCGTGTCGTTCAACGCCTCCCACGTGCGCTGCTGGGAGACAGGCAGCGTATAGCTTTCGGTCAGTTCCATCTGGCGGCTCCTATGGGTGTGCCGGGTGTTCCCGGTGTTCTGGTCAATGCAGTGGCGCCCGGAGCGCGAGTCAGTTGCGCGAGGTCGCGGCCGAATGCCGCCAGGCTATCGAGATTATGAACTGGGCGGTGAGCGTCGACATACGGCAGGATGGCCTGCACACCGCGGGCTTTCGGCGAGAAGCCGCTGTACCGCAACAGCGGGTTCAGCCAGACGATGCGGTGCGCGAAGCGGCGCAGGCGGCCCATTTCGGTGTCGAGCACGTCGATGGCTTCGTGATCGAGGCCATCCGTGACGAGCAGCACGGTCGCCCTGCCGGTCAGCACGCGGCGTGCCCAGCGCCGGTTGAACTCGGCAAGCGCCGCGCCGATGCGCGTGCCGCCCGACCAGTCCACCACCTGATCGGTGAGTGTGGCGATGGCCACGTCGGGGTCGCGCTCGCGCAGCGCGCGCGTCGCATTGGTGAGGCGCGTGCCGAAGAGGAATACCTGCAGCCGCTCACGCGACTGCAGCAAGGCGTGGCAGAAATACAGCACGGTGCGCGAGTAGGCGCTCATCGAGCCGGAGATGTCGAGCAGCAGCACCAGCGGCGGTTTGCGCTCGACCACGGCGCGGTACTTCCACACCGTCCAGTCGCCGCCCGAGCGCACCGCGTGCCGGGCGCTGGCGCGCAAGTCCGCGTGGGTGCCGCGCGAGGCGGCCTTGAGCCGCCGGGTCGGCTCGGTGGCGAGCGGCAGGCGCTGGCCGCGGATCACGTGGCGCAGCGTGCGCCATTCGTCGGCGCTGAGCGTGTCGAAATCGCGGTGACGCAAGCGCTCTTCGGCGCTGAACGTGACGTGCGCATGCAGTTCGTGCTGTTCGGTTTCAGGGGCGGCGCGCGCGTTGCGTGCGGCGGGTGGGCGCGCCGCCAGCGCGTCGGCGAGGCGGTTGTTGCGCCTGGGCGGCGGCAGGCCGTTGCGGACCTTCGGCAACAGCAGTGCGCGCAGCTTGCCCTCCCAGTCGGGATCGCGCCAGAACAGGTTGAAGGCAGCGTCGAAGATCTCGCGTTCGTCGGGCGCCGAGACGAGCAGCGCTGCGAGCGCGGCCTTGACGTCGTCGCGGCGCCCGAGGTCGATCCAGTGCAAGGCCGCGAGGGCGTCGACGGCGTGCGCCGGCGACATCGGCAGGCCCGCGCCGCGCAGCACGCGAACGAAGTGGACGACGTTGTGCGCGAGCGCGGGCGATGCAGTCGTGGCGCCGTCTGCCGGCGGGCTGGCGAGAGACGTGCGTCGCATGGCTATGACTCCGGCACCGCCAGGCATTGCGCAATCTGCTCGGCGTCGACTCGCGCCAGATCGTCCTGATACTTGAGCAGCACGCCCAGCGTGTCCTGTACCGATTGCGGATCGAGCTCGGTGACGCTCAATGCCGCCAGCGCGCGGCACCAGTCGATGGTTTCCGCAATGCCCGGCGCCTTGAACAGATCCATGCCGCGCAAGCGGTGCACGAAATCCACCGCACGCCGTTGCAGTTCCGCGCTGCTTTGCGGTGCGCGCGCCGCGACGATCGCCAGTTCGCGGTCCCGCTCCGGGTAGCCGATCCATTGATAGAGACAGCGGCGCTTCAACGCGTCATGCACTTCGCGCGTGCGGTTCGAGGTCATCACGACGAGCGGAGGCTGATCGGCGCGCACGGTGCCGTATTCCGGAATCGACACCTGGAAGTCCGACAACAGTTCGAGCAGAAACGCTTCGAACGGCTCGTCGGCACGGTCGATCTCGTCGATCAGCAGCACACGGCGCGCGCCGGGATGCTGCTCGTCGGGCATGAGCGCCTGCAACAGCGGGCGCTTGAGGAGGAATTCGCTGCGGTACAGCGTCTCGTTGCCGGGCCGCTCGCCGGCCGCTTCCGCGAGCCGCAGCGCCATGATCTGGCGCGGGTAGTCCCACTCGTAGAGCGCGCTCGCAGTATCCAGCCCCTCGTAGCACTGCAGCCGCAGCATCGAGGTGCCGAGCATGCCCGCAGCGGCCTTGGCCAGCTCGGTTTTGCCGACCCCAGGCTCCCCCTCGACGAACAAGGGCCGTTCCATGCGCAAGGCAAGGAACAGCGCAGTCGCCAGTTCGCGGTTGGCGAAATAGCCTTGGGCGGCGAGGTGGGCGAGGGTGTCGTCGATTGAAGCAGGCTGCATGATTCTCCTGAAGCCGTGCGGCCCCCGCACTATCCGTTCGCGGTCGCCACCGCTCGCGCCGCCAGCACCGGAATCAGATGCGCCCGGTACTCGGCGCTTGCGTGCATGTCGGTGTTCAGCTCGTTTGCTGGGACCGTTACGGCACGCGCTGCCGCCGGCGTGAAGTCCGCGGTCAGCGCGTGTTCCAGTTCCGTCGCGCGAAACACAGAAGCCGCCGCACCCGTCACTGCCACCCGCACACCGTTCGCGTGCTTTGCGACAAACACTCCGACCAGTGCAAAGTGCGAAGCCGGGTTATTGAATTTCTCGTAGGCGCTGCGCTCGACCACGGGAAACTCCACGGCGGTGATCAGTTCGTCGGGGGCGAGCGCCGTCTCGTACATGCCGACAAAGAAGTCGTCAGACGCAATGCGGCGCCGGTCCGTCACGATGGTGGCGCCTAATGCGAGCGTCGCAGCCGGATAGCAGGCGGCCGGATCGTTGTTGGCGAGCGACCCGCCAATCGTCCCGAGCGCGCGCACCTGGCGATCGCCAATCCCACCCGCCAGTGCAGCAAGGCCGGGCAAGACCCGGCGAATCTCGGCGTGCTCGGCCACGTCCGCATGACAGACGGCCGCGCCGATCGACACCGTGGCGGCGTCGACGCGAATCGCCTTGAGCGCAGCGATACGCGTGACGTCGATCAGCCTGGAAGGCTGGGCAAGGCGCAGGCGCATGGTGGGCAGCAGGCTCTGGCCACCGGCGAGGAACTTGGCGTCGCCGTCGCCGGCGAGCGCTGCGACCGCCGCTTTCGGATCGGCCGCGCGTTGATAGTCGAATGCGTACATATCGGCTTGCTCCGTTCAGGGTTGTTGCGCAGCGCGGATCGCGGACCAGACGCGGTGCGGCGTGGCAGGCATTTGCAGGTCCTTCACGCCGAGCGGCGCGAGGGCGTCGAGAATCGCGTTGATCACCGCGGGCGGTGAGCCGATCGCCCCTGCCTCGCCGCAACCCTTCACGCCAAGCGGATTGTGTGTGCACGGCGTGCCCTTGGCGGTTTCCACGGTAAAGCTCGGCAGGTCGGACGCACGCGGCATGGCGTAGTCCATGTACGAGCCGGTCAGCAACTGGCCGCTCTCGTTGTCGTACACGCAGCGTTCGAGCATCGCCTGGCCGATGCCCTGGCCGAGGCCCCCATGTACCTGCCCTTCGACGATCATCGGATTGATCACGTTGCCGAAATCGTCGACGGCGGTGAACTGCTGGATATGGCTTTCGCCGGTATCCGGGTCCACCTCCACTTCGCAGATATAGGCGCCGGCCGGATAGGTGAAGTTGGTCGGGTCGTAGAACGCGCTTTCGTCGAGGCCCGGTTCGAGCTTGTCGAGCGGATAGTTGTGCGGCACGTAGGCGGCGAGCGAGATATCGGTGAAAGCCTTGGTCCTGTCCGTGCCGGCGACGCGGAACACGCCGTCCTTGAACTCGATATCTTCTACCGATGCTTCCAGCAGATGCGCGGCGATCTTCTTGGCCTTCGCTTCGATCTTGTCGAGCGCCTTCATGATGGCCGAACCGCCTACGGCGATCGAACGCGAGCCGTAGGTGCCCATGCCGAAGGGGATGCGCCCGGTATCGCCGTGCACGATTTCAACGTTGGCCAGCGGAATGCCGAGCCGGTCAGCCACCACCTGGGCAAATGTCGTCTCATGCCCTTGACCGTGGCTATGCGAGCCGGTGAACACCGTCACCGAACCGGTCGGATGCACGCGCACTTCGCCGGCTTCGAACAGGCCGGCGCGTGCACCGAGCGCACCGGCGATGTTCGACGGTGCGAGTCCGCAGGCTTCGATGTAGCACGAGTAGCCGAGTCCTCGCCGCTTGCCGTTTTGTTCCGAAGCCTGCCGGCGGGCGGCGAAGCCCTTCACGTCGGCGAGTTCCAGTGCACGGGCGAGGGTGGTTTCGTAATCGCCGGTGTCGTAGGTGAGGCCCACCGGCGTCGCATACGGGAACGAGCGAATGAAATTGCGGCGGCGAATCTCCGCTGGATCGAGCTTCATCTCGCGCGCCGCGGTTTCGACAAGGCGCTCAACCACAAAGGTAGCTTCAGGCCGGCCGGCGCCGCGATAGGCATCCACGGGGACCGTGTTGGTGAAGACCGCTTTCACCTCGGCGTAGATCGCCGGCGTCGCATACTGGCCCGCCAGCAGCGTCGCGTAGAGGATGGTCGGCACGCTCGAGGCGAAGGTCGAGAGATACGCGCCCATGTTGGCGATGGTGTGCACGCGCATGGCGAGGAACTTGCCGTCGGCATCCATGGCCAGCTCGGCTTTCGTCACATGGTCGCGGCCGTGCGCGTCGGATACGAAGGCCTCCGAACGTTCGGCCGTCCACTTCACCGGCCGGCGGATTTTCTTCGATGCCCAGGTAAGCGCGACATCTTCGGCGTACAGAAAGATCTTGGAACCGAAGCCGCCGCCGACGTCCGGCGCAATCACGCGCAGCTTCGACTCCGGCAGCGACAGCACGAAGGCCGCCATCAGCAGCCGCTCGACATGCGGATTCTGGTTCGCGACATACACCGTGTAACTGTCGTCCTGCGGCGCATAGCTCGCGTTCACGGCACGCGGTTCGATTGCGTTAGGGATCAGGCGGTTGTTGACGATCTCGAGCGTCGTCACGTGTGCGGCTTTGGCGAAGGCGGCGTCGGTGGCGGCCTTGTCGCCGTGGCCCCATGTGTAGCAGACGTTGTTCGGCACTTCGTCGTGCACGGCGGGCTGGCCGGGGTCAGCCGCATGCGCGGTGTCCACCACGGCGGGCAGCACGTCGTAATCCATTTCGATCAGTTCGGCCGCGTCCTTCGCGGCTTTCACCGAGTCGGCGATCACCAGCGCCACCTGGTCGCCCACATGACGCGCCTTGGTATGCGCGATGACCGGGTGCGGCGGCTCGTGCATCGGCTTGCCGTCGACGCTATGGATCAGCCAGCCGCAGGGCAGGCCGCCGACGCTGTCGGCAGCCATATCCGCGCCGGTAAAAATCGCTACGACGCCGGGCGATTGCCTGGCCGCCGCCGTATCGATGCTCCTGATCCGCGCATGCGCATACGGCGAGCGCAGGAACACGGCGTAGGTTTGCTGAGGCAGGACGACATCGTCGGTGTACTGACCATTGCCGGTCAGGAACCGGTAGTCTTCCTTGCGCTGGACGGGACTGCCAATCAGCGGGTGCGGGTCGGGTGCGTTCATCGTCGTCTCCTCAGGCAGTGACTTTGTCGGTCGCAAGCTGGGCGGCACCGGACTTCATGCCGGCGGCACCCTCGAGCACGGCCTTGACGATGTTGTGATACCCCGTACAGCGGCACAGGTTGCCGTCGAGCTGGGCGCGCACATCCGCTTCGGTGAGATCGGGTTGCCGTTGCGCGAGCGAAGTCGCGCTCATCACCATGCCGGGCGTGCAGAAGCCGCATTGCAGGCCGTGACAGGCGCGAAACGCGGCCTGCATGGGATGCAGTTCGCCGTTTTTGGCGAGGCCTTCGATGGTGGTGATTTCCGTGCCTTCAGCCTGTGCGGCGAGGATGTTGCACGCTTTGATCGCGCGTCCGTTCAGGTGAACCGTGCATGCGCCGCACTGGGCCGTGTCGCAGCCGATATGCGTGCCGGTAAGCCGGAGTTGATCGCGCAGGAACTGGACAAGCAGGGTGTGAGGTTCGATTTCGGCGGTAACGGGCGCGCCGTTCACCGTCAGACTGATGCTGATCGCCATGAACTGTCTCCTTGGGGGGATCGAGACCGGCGCGGGCCCAATTTCACTACCTTCCGCCTGCCTGCTTTGAGGGCTCGCTTCGGTTGGTACTGTGTTTTTATGGTTCCACCGAAAAGTAAAGCACAAATCGGCGAGGGCTGCTATTCGGGGAAATCGTCCGCGGGCGGGCACGGTGCGCGAGGCACGGCTGCCGGGCATAAAAAAACGGCACGCCGCGGTTGCAGGCGTGCCGTTTTCAGGAGCGTGAGGAGCGCTGAACGCCGGTGGGCGGCGTTCGGTTCTCTTTCCTAGATGCGCCGTTCGGGGCTGCCGTGACCCGCGCCCAAATGCTGCGCTGCATGCCCGAGTTTCGAGTGCCGGCGCGAGTAACCGAAATAGATCGCCATGCCGATCACCAGCCAGATTACGAAGGCCACCCAGGTGACGAACTTCAGGTTGACCATCAGGAACAGGCACGACGCCACCGCGAGCACCGGCACGACCGGCACGCCGGGGCAGCGGAAGGCGCGCGGCAGTTCGGGATGGGTCTTGCGCAGGATCAGCACCGCAATCGAGACCATCGAAAAGGCTGCCAGCGTGCCGATATTGATCAGCTCTGCGAGCACGTTGAGCGGCACCAGCGCGCCGATCAGGCCGAAGAAAATGCCGACCAGCCACGTGGTGAAGAACGGCGTCGCAAAACGCGGATGCACGCGCGACAGCTTGGCGGGCAGCAGCCCGTCGCGCGACATGGCGAAAATCACGCGGGTCTGGCCGTAGGCCATCACCAGAATCACGGTCAGCATGCCGAGCACGGCGCCCAGATCGATAAAGCCCGCCACCCATTTCTGCCCGGCCACCTGCAAGGCGTAGGACACGGGGTGCGAGATATTGGCGAACTGCGCCGACGGCACGATGCCGGTGACGACCGCCGCGACCGCCACATACAGCACGGCGCACACGCCGAGCGAGGCGATGATGCCGACCGGCAGATCGCGCTTCGGATTTTTCACCTCTTCGGCCGCGGACGAAACCGAGTCGAAACCGATAAACGCGAAGAACATCACAGCAGCCGCGCCGAACACGCCGTTCCAGCCATTCGGCATGAACGGGTGCCAGTTGGCGGGCGTCACATGAAACACGCCGACGCCGATCACCAGCAGCACGACCGTCACCTTGATCGCCACCATGATGTTGTTGATGCGCGCGGATTCGCGAATGCCCACCGAGAGTAGCGCGGTAATCGCCATCATCACCAGGAAGGCGGGCAGGTTGAACAGCGTCTCGTGACCGGGCAGCGCGCCGGGCGCGGCGCTCAGCGCAACCGGCAGCGAAATGCCGAAGCCTGACAGCAGCGACTGCAGATAGCCCGACCAGCCCACCGACACGGCCGAGGTGGCGAGTCCGTATTCGAGCATCAGGTCCCAGCCGATAATCCACGCGGCCAGTTCGCCGAGCGTGGCATACGAATAGGTGTAAATCGAGCCGGCGACCGGAATCGTCGAGGCAAATTCGGCATAGGCGAGCGCCGCGAAACCGCAGGCAATGGCCGCGATGATGAACGACAGCATCAGCGCCGGGCCGGCTTGCACGGCGCCGGTGCCGGTCAGCACGAAAATGCCGGTGCCGATGATGGCGCCGACACCGAGGAAAGTGAGGTCAAGCGCGCCAAGGGTCTTCTTCAGGCCGCCGCTTTGGGTGCTGGCGGCGAGCATATGCTCGACGCTTTTCTTGCGAAACAGGGACATTGGCGTGGGTCTCCGGTAGTGCACGCATCTTGCGCGCCGAATGTCGGGAAAACCTGAGATTTTAGCGGATGTGCGACCCGGCGCTTTGCCGGCAGGGCTGGCGCGCGTGCTGGACGGCGGGCGATCGATCCGCAAA
>NZ_SCNV01000075.1 GCF_005503145.1 Burkholderia sp. 4M9327F10
GAATACCGGCGGCGCCGGTTCATGGAAAATCGGCAAGCCAAATATAGTTAGAATACCTACATATCATGCAGAAGGCGTTATGCTCTTCGGCGGGGCGCGCAGCGCGACGCTGGAGCGGATGAGTGCTGTGTCACGAACGTGGGAAACGCGAGGGCGGGTCTCGTCTTGGGCCGTTCCCTGTAGCAAACCTAGATGGCTCACTACAAGCTAGCGGTTGCAGCCCGCTTTCTTTGCTTACTTTCTTTGCGGCGGCAAAGAAAGTAAGTGCCGCCCCGCACAGGGGCAACGCAAATAGACCGATAAGAAAACAAGGAAAGGCCAACGCCCTAGGAACAACGACCAAACCCAAGGCGCCGCAGGCAAAAAAAACCTCAAGCCTCCTGCAAGGTAAAAAAACCTTAAAGCCTCTGCTCCATGGCCAACCCAAAAACCCTCTTCCACCGCCGAGCCTGCCGAGCATCCTGCATAGGAAAACTCCAAACCGTACACTTACCCCCCCGAACCTTAAGCGCGAGCGTCCACCTCCCGCCAACCTGCTCAACATCAGCCCCTACGAGATCGGCAAAAATAAAATCCCCTCGCAATCCATCGAGCTGCACAGAACACAACCTCTTCCCGGCGGCGAGCCGAACCCACCCCCATGGGGCTTTGAGTTCATGCGTCCAATCCCCGTCATGAATATTCGCGGCCACCTCGCGCCGGCGGCGCAGCCAATAAACCACGCCTGCGGCCAAAAGACCCGCCACCACCACAGCCACGCCAACGGCCACCCCAATCCCAAAGTGCGCCCACAAAGCATCGAACGACCACACTGCTCCATAGATCAACGCACCCAGCACCGCCAACCCAACAACGATAGGCATTTCTCATCACCCTGCAAAACAAACCGGCCATCAGCCTGCCACGACGCACCCGCGAAACACACAGCAACCCACCATCGCGTCACGCGGCAATCAGCACAACAACAAAAAACCCAAAGCAGGCGGCGTTAAAGCCGCCCGCAGGGCAACAAACACGCTTACTGCGGCTTATGAGTAGCCGCCCACTGCTTCACCGCTTCCAGCGTATTCTCAACATGCTTGTCCGGCGACAAACTCGTGTACTCGTAAATGATCTTGCCATCCGGCGCAATCACATACGACACCCGGTTCGCCATCGAGTTATGCATCGGCATCCCCGCGTCGTATGCGCCAATCACCTTCGCGTCAGCGTCGGCCGCCACCGGGAACTTGCTGCGGCATTCGCTTACCGAAAATTTCGTCAACGTGTCGATGTTGTCGTGCGAAACGCCAATCACCGTCGCACCATATTTCTTATATTCGTCGACGGCATCCGCGAATTCATGCGCCTCGATCGTGCAGCCCTTCGTGAAAGCCGCCGGATAGAAGTACAGCACCACCGGCCCCTTCTTCAACTCGTCAGCCAGCGTGTAGGTGTATGTCTTGCCGCCCAGCGAAGCCTGGGTCGTAAAATCGGGCGCCGTGTCGCCCGGCTTGAGTGTCGCCGACGCCGTCAACGAATGCAGCGCAAACCCCGCCGACAATGCTGCCGCCAACAATACCGGCATGAACTTTCGTTTCATCTCGAGCCCCTCCAGGCGTTGAAGCACGTCATCCGTGCATTGAATTACGTCACACCCTGTCGCCCCTGTCAGGGGCACAAGGCATGATTTCATCCGCTATTGGATCACGTCCCGGCAAAGCACGCTGAAAGACCCTGCAACGGCCCCGCTGCCCTGCCTACTCCAGCCCGGCGTGCGCGCCGAACCACGCGGCCGCCGACAGATTCAGCTCTGCCAGCACGCCCGGTGTCAACGCCGCGAAGGCCTCGCGGGCATCGGTGTCGGCCGCGATCGACGCAGCGTCGATGCCCTCCTCCGCGCCCCGGTCCGCGGCTTCCGCGATGCGCAGCAACGTACCCAGCGCACCGCTATGCTCGACGATCGCATCGCGGATCAGTGGCGCGAGGCCAAGCTTGTCGAGCGTCTCGGCAGGTGTGGTGCCCAGCACCACGTGCACCAGCGAAAAGATTCCGGTCATGAACGCGGCATCTGCGAAGTCTTCGTCGGACGGGCGCAGCCAGCGTGCCGCCAGCTCCATGAAGCGCGAGCGCGTGCCGGCCAGTTGCACCAGCGGATCGGAGCGCCACGGCAGGTCGCCGCCGTCGGCGTATAGCAGCAGTTGCGCCCAGCGCGCAATCTGCCGCGTACCGGTAGCAATGATCGCCTCGCGCAGCGAAGCGATATTGCGGCCAAGGCCAAACGCACTCGAATTGACGAGGCGCAGTAACTGCACGACGACGTTGGGGTTGCGCTTCAACTCCGCCTCGAGTTCGATGATGCCGGCATCGCACGCCAGCAGCGCAAGCAGGCGCAGCAGCGCCGGGCGCGACGAGCGGTTGCGCGGCGCGGTCAGCACCTGCGGGCGGGCAAAGAAATACCCCTGGAACAGATGAAAGCCGAGGTCGCGGGCCAGCGCGAAGTCTTCGCGCGTTTCAACCTTTTCGGCGATCAGGGTCTTGCCTTGCGCCAGCACCGCCGCCGCCAGCTTCGGCAGCGCGGCGCGGGGCGTGAGCAGGAAGTCGATCTTGACGATGTCGGTATACGGCAACACGGCGCGCAACCCGTCGGTCAGTTCGCTGACGTCGTCGAGCGCGACCTGGAAGCCGGCGCGGCGCAGTTCGCCCAGGCGGCGCAGCAGTTGCGCGTCGAAAGTGACTGTCTCGAGAATCTCGAGCACGAAGCGCTCGGGCGGCATCAGGTGGACGATGTCGTCGAACAGCAGGTCACGGCCAATATTCACGTAGCCGCGATGCTGGCCCAGCACCGCGGAAACGCCGATGCCGCCGATCGTGCGCGCCACCACCTGGGCGGTCGCCTGCGCGTCGTCGCTGACTTCGGCATAATTGTGCGCCCCGGCCCGAAACAGCAGCTCGTAGGCATTCAGTGCGCCATGACGATCGAGAATCGGCTGGCGGCCCAGATAGACAAAGGGCGCCTCCGCCGCCGCTGCAGCCTCGGCGGACTGTGTTAGCACCTCGACGTGCCCGGGCTTGGCCCTGACAGAGAACGGTTCAGACATGGCTCATCGGTGCGTGGATTCGGAAAAACTGGGCAGCGGCCGCCAATTCCCGCGTCCGCTGCGAGCGTCGGGTTTGCTTCCGCCTGTTTCCATTAACGGATAGCAATCCGCGCCACTTTAACCGAATCCGCCGGGCGCCGCTAAACCCTTGGGAAGCAGGAAGCATTACCATCAATTTTTACAGCAACCACTAAAGATTTCAGCGCACGGGTCGTTATCTCGTTCTGATGGGCGGCTTCATACCTCTCGACCACCCGCGCCGGGCAGGCGGGAACGAGCCGTGCCGCCTGCAGACGAAAACGGGTTGCCAGCGAGAAACATGGAAGCGAACAGGATCACCGCGCCCCGCCGGGGCTCCTTGCGCACGGTCATTGACCGCGTCCGTGCGTTAGGACGCCGTCCGGAAGGCTTACCCCAGCCGAGCGCCAGCCGCTCCCCCCTCGAGCAGGCCGTCGGTGCGGTTGACCTGCTCGCCCACGTCGACCGGGAGTTGCACTTCCTCTACGTGTCCGAGGCAAGCCTGCGCTTTATCGGCTATCACCGCGAATACTTACAGACCATTACCTTGCACGACCTGGTCGCGCCCGCCGACGTCGCCCAGCTCGATGCACTGCTGGCCCGCGCCTCGGCCACCGGCGGCATCGAAAAAGCCACACTCGGCCTGATCAAGTCCCTGACCTATCCGGTAACGGTCGAGTTGCGCGTCGTGCGCAGCAGCCACAACGGCATCGAAGGCTTCGCGATTGCCGGTTTCGACGTATCGGCATGGCGCGCCACCGAAGAGCGCCTGACGCATGCCTTGCACCACGACCGGCTGACCGGTCTTGCCAATCAGTCCGCGCTGGTGCCGGCCCTGCTCGACGCCCAGCAACAGGCAGACGCGCACGGCACGCCGGCCGCCCTGCTGCTGCTCGACATCGACGACTATCAGCGCGTGAACCGCGCGCTCGGTTACGACGCCGGCGACGACATGCTGCGCGACACCGCGCGGCGCCTGTCCAACACCGCGACCCAGGGCGAGCAGATCGCCCGGGTCGCGAGCGATGAATTCGCCATCCTAGTGCCGGCCGCCGCCACCCGCACCGACGCCGTGGCTGCCGCCGAAGCGCTGGCGCGGCGCCTGCTTACCGCGATCCAGCAGCCGTATGTCTTCAACGGCCAGCAGGTGCATCTGTCGGCCAGCATCGGCATTGCGCTGTACCCGGATGTGCGGCACGCCAACGACAATGCGGCGCGCGACAACCATCTGCTGCGCTGGGCCGACACCGCGCTGCTGCAAGCCAAGGCGGCCGGCGGCAATACGCTCGCCTTCTATGTCCCGGACGACGACCCGGCCGACGCCGAACGCCTGAAGCTCGAAGCGGATCTCTACGACGGCGTGCGCAACGGCGAGTTCTCGCTGCACTTCCAGCCGATCACCAGCAGCCAGAGCCACGGCGTGGTGGGCGTCGAAGCGCTGATCCGGTGGCTGCATCCGGTGCATGGACTGGTGCCGCCCTCGATGTTCATTCCGCTCGCCGAATCGGTCGGGCTCATCAACTTCCTCGGCAACTGGGTGCTCAAGGTCGCCTGCATGCAGCTGATCCAGTGGGATGCGCGCGGTATCAGGCTCCAATATGTGGCGGTCAACGTGTCGCCGCAGCAGTTCCGCGACCCGCGCTTCAAGGACAGTGTGAGCGAGGCTATCGAGCTGACCGGCATCGATCCGCGCCGGCTTGTGTTCGAAATCACCGAAAGCCTGCTGATGCACGACCCGGCGCACGCCAAGGGGCTGCTCGAAGAACTGACCGCGATGGGCATCCGTTTTGCGGTCGACGACTTCGGCACCGGCTACTCGAGCCTGGCGTACCTGCAACGTTTCCCCCTCGCCAAACTCAAGATCGACCGGAGTTTCGTCGAGAATCTGCTAACCTCCCGGAACGATCAGGCAATCGTTAGCGCGGTCGTAGGTCTCGCGCAGACGCTGGATCTGGAACTGGTCGCAGAGGGCGTGGAAACGGAAGAACAGCGCACGCTGCTGACCGAGATGGGATGTGATCATATTCAGGGTTGGCTCGTCTGCAAGGCGTTGCCATCCGAGGAACTAGCGCAGCGTTTCGAAACGCGCACGTTGCACCTGCACGAGCCGGCCTGATGCGGACCCGGCGGTACAGGAGCGAACGCGCATCGAACACCGGCTTGCTACCGGTCTGCCACTCATTGGAATACGTATGGCTTTAGCGGGAATCACATGGTAAAGGCAGCGGTGCTCGACAGGCTCTGGTCTCGAATGAGCGAGCGCGGCGATTTCCCCATGCTGTCGCAGTCGCTGCGTACAACCATGGCTGCAATGAACAACGACGATCTCGACTTCTCGGGTCTCGTGCAGGTCGTGCTGTCGGATTTCGCGCTCACCCAGAAGGTGCTGCGCCTCGCCAATTCGGCGATGTACATGGCCTTCGGCGGCAATATCACCACCGTATCGCGCGCCCTGATGGTGCTCGGCATGGACGCGGTCGGCCACCTCGTGGTCGGCCTGAAAATCGTCGATCACTTTCATCACAGCGTGCCGCGCCGCATCGACGCGAAACTCGAACTGAACCGCACCTTGCTGTCGGGCTGCGTGGCGCGCAAGCTGACCGAGCGCGGCGACCTGCGCGCCGGCGAAGAGGCGGTGGTCTGCACGCTGATGCGCCAGATCGGCAAGCTGCTGGTGGTGTTCTATCTCGACGCCGAGTGGGATCAGATCCGCCGCCAGATCGAAACCGACGTCGACGAAGTCGAGGCCTGCACCGCCGTGCTCGGCGTGACCTTCGACGAGATCGGCGCCGAGGCCGCGGTGCGCTGGCGCCTGCCGGACATGATCCGCTCCGGCATGGGTGAGTTCGATCCGCTCGCCACCGACGAGCCGCGCCAGGTGCAATGGCTGCGCGCCATTACCAACTACTCGACCGACGTCGCCAGTGTCCTGACCACGCCGAACATGCCGGACTGGCAGCGCGAAGCGCGCATCGCCGAGCTCGCGCACCGTTACGGCCGCGCGCTGAACACCGACCCTGACGTGCTGATGGAAATGAGCGTCGCGCTCGCTCGCGAGGAAGACGGCGAAGGCGTGATGCGCGAGATCGTCGAGCTGCGCGCCAATGCCGATGCCATCGCCCGCGAGGCGCTCGACCCCGAGGCGCGCATCGGCGCGGGCGTCGAAGACCTGAAAGCGCTGCAATCGGACAGTGGACTCGGCCCGGCGCTGGCGCTTGCCTCCGAAACGGTCCACGCGGGCCTCGGCTTTGCGCGCACCGTGATGTTCGTGCGTCACAGCAGCGGCATGTTCAAGGCGCGCATGGGCTTCGGCCCGAACATCGAAGCCGCCCTGCCCGGCCTGTCGTTCAATACCGCGTTCGAGCCCGACGTGTTTCATCTCGCGATTGCGAACTCGGTGGGCATCTTTATAGAAAATGCACGCGATCCGAAGATGGTGGCCCGCCTGCCCGAGTGGTTCCGCCGCAGCTTCGCCGATACGCGCTCGTTCGTGCTGTTGCCGGTGATCGGCGAGAATCAGTCGACCGTTGCGCTGCTGTATGGAGACTGGTGCCAGGCCGACGAATCGCGGCGGATCTCGCAAGGCGAGATGGCGGTCCTGAATGAACTGGCGCGGGAGTTAGGGCGTTTTTTTTCCCAAGCGCCGATGCGGGAGATGGAAATGCTGTGAAGGGCTAAGCGGTCCGGCTTCCCGCCGGGCTGCGACGCCGCGCACCGAAGTACGGCGCGCGCCCTTTCACTGGCCGCTCGGGCCTAGTCCTCGATGCGCTCCAAGCCTCTTGCCTCGGCGCTGCGATCCGCCACACCGGCCCACGCCGCCGCAGTCAGTCCCAGTTCCGCCACTTCGCCGGCCGTGAGCGGCGCAAGCCGCTCACAGGTGGCGTCGATCTCGGCCCATGCGCCGCGTTCGAGCGCGTCGACCACCGACAGCAGCAGACCCAGCACGCCTTCGCGGTGCAGGATCGCCGCCTGAATCGGCTTGGACAGGGTCAGCACGTTGAGCGTGTTTTCCAGCGAGCCGCCGAACACCGCATCCACGAACGAAAACACGCCCGTCAGAAACGCCGCGTCGGCCTCGTCGCGGCCGGCTTCCGGCAGGCGCAGCACCGCCAGCTCCATGAAGCGCGCACGGGTGGCGGCGAGTTGCAGCAAGGGGTCGTCTTCCAGCGCCACCTTGCGGCCATCGGCGTACAGCAGCAGTTGGGTCCAGCGCGCGATCCGGTTGGTGCCGGTCGCGTTGATCGCCTCGCGCAACGTCGTTACCTTGTGGCCGACCGCGAGCCCGCTCGAATTCGCCAGCTTCATCAGATGCATCACCAGCACCGGGTTCAGCTTCAGCTCCGCTTCGAGCTGGGCGACCGTCGGATCGCCTGCCAGCAATTGCAGCAGGTTCAGCAGCGCGTGACGCGGCGCACTCACCCGGCGCAAGGTCGCGGTATGGGCGCGGGCAAAGTAATAGCCCTGGAACTTGTCGAAGCCGAGCTCCTGCGCGGTGTCGAAATCCTCCTGCGCGTCGATGCCCACGGCGATCAGCAGCTTGCCGGCCGATTTCAGCACGGTGGAGAGCTTCGGCAGCAAGGCACGCGAGATGTTCGGAAAATCGATCTTGACGCCTTCGGCGTAAGGCAAGAGGCGTGCAAAGGTTTCGTTGGGCACCACCACGGCGTCGAGCACGAAGCGGTAACGCCGTGCGTGCAGCACGACAATGCGCGCAATCAGCGCCTCATCCACTTCGATATCCGGCTGGATCTCGAACATGAAACGCTCGGCCGGCACCAGTTCGAGCGCGTCGTCGAACAGCATCTCGCGGCTGACGTCCAGATAGCCCGGGTGACCGGCCAGCGCGCCGCGCATGCTCGGCTGCAGCAGCGCCTGTACAACGGACTGCGTGAAAGTCGGGATAGGTTGGGCAAACGCGTGCGCGCCCCCGGCATCCGCCGCCCCTGAGGCCGCATGCTCTGCCGCAACGCTGGCGCCCACGGCCGCCTCGGCCGGCGCTTCATTGATGCAATGAAGCTTGACTTCGAAGCCGCATAGCATGCCGTCGCGATTGAGGATCGGCTGGCGGGCAAAACAGGCCTTGACTGATGCGCCGTCGCTCCGGCCGGGTTCCCCATTGGCCCGGTTCGGATCGCCGACTTCGATGCTGGTCATTCCACTCCCCCGATAAGCGCCCTGGCGCTTCCTGCTGTTTTCTGGTTCTCGCCTGGCGCGCGATCAGACCCGAAATCGGGCTGCAAGCGCCGCGTGGCGCCGCTTTGCGAGCGCCCGCCGATTTTAGCGCAGGCCGTCGGGCTCGGGCGTGACAAGGCCGCCAATTATTAAAAAATATTAAATTCTTGATCCGACGCTGCGAGCCGGCCGCGAATCGACGATACTCTTGTGCAGTGCAGAAGGGTTCCAACCCGTGTTCAACCACCGAGGAAAACCATGGACTTCAAAAGCGTGCTGTCCAATGCCTTCGCCATGCCGATCACGAGCCCGGCGTTCCCGATTGGCCCCTACCGGTTCATCAACCGTGAGTTTCTGATCATCACCTACCGCACCGACCCGGACAAGCTGCGCGCCGTGGTGCCCGAACCGCTGGAAATCGGCGAGCCGCTCGTACATTACGAATTCATCCGCATGCCGGACTCGACTGGCTTTGGCGACTACACGGAAAGCGGCCAGGTGATTCCGGTGTCCTATAACGGCGTAGCCGGCAGCTACACGCTGGCGATGTATCTCGACGACCATCCGCCGATCGCAGGCGGCCGCGAGCTGTGGGGTTTCCCGAAGAAGCTCGCCAAGCCCGTACTTGAAGTGCATACCGACACGCTGGTGGGCACGCTCGACTACGGCCCGGTGCGCATCGCCACCGGCACGATGGGCTACAAGCATCGCCAGCTCGATCTGGCGCAGCAGAAGAAGCGCCTCGAAGCGCCGAACTTCCTGCTGAAGGTCGTGCCGCACGTCGACGGTTCGCCGCGCGTCTGCGAACTGGTGCGCTACTTCCTGCAGGATATCGACCTGAAAGGCGCATGGACCGGACCCGCTTCGCTGCAGCTCTCGCCGCACGCGCTCGCGCCGGTGGCCGAGCTGCCGGTGCTGGAGATCGTCGAAGCGCGCCATCTGCTGGCGGATCTGACGCTCGGTCTCGGCGAAGTGGCATTCGACTATCTGAAGTAGTCACTGCCGCCGTTCTGCGCCGGTTCAATGACAAAGGCCGCCAATGCGGCCTTTGTGCTATTGGCGGATATCGCCTCACCCCAAACACAAACGGCAGCATCGGCCGCCGTTTGTGTTGCTGCAACACTGCCTGCGCCATATCAAGCGCAAGCTTGTTGCGCTTACTTCAGCACCACCTTGACGTCGAAGTACCTGGCCGCAAAGCGGTCGATCGTACCGTCGGCCTTCAGTTCCTTGAGCGCCTGGTTGAGCGCGTCCTTGAGCTGCTTGTCGCCCTTGCGGATGCCGAAGCCCACGCCGCCGCCCAGCAGCTTGGCGTCGCTGACCGGCGGGCCGGCGAACTCGAAACCCGCGCCTTGCGGACGGGTCAGGAAGCCCTTCGATGCCGCTTCGGCGTCCTGGAACGCCGCATCGAGGCGGCCCGAGGACAGGTCGGCGTAGATCTGGTCCTGGGTCTGATACGGCACGACGTCGACGCCGGCCGGCGCCCACACGGCCTTTGCGTAGGTCTCCTGAATCGTGCCCTGCAGCACGCCGACATGCTTGCCCTTCAGCGATGCGGCGGTCGGCAGCAGACCGCTACCCTTCTTCGCAATCATCTGGTTGGGGATGGTGTAGATCGGATCCGTGAAGTCGATCGCTTCGCGGCGCTGATCGGTGATCGTCATGTCCGAGTTGATCGCGTTGAACTTGCGCGCTTCGAGTGCCGGGATCAGGCCGTCGAACGAATTTTCGACCCACACGCACTTCGCCTTCAGCTTGGCACAGACCGCATTGCCGATATCGATGTCGAAACCCTGCAGTTCGCCGGCCGGCGTCTTCGATTCGAAGGGGGCATACGACGCTTCGACGCCAAAGCGGATTTCCTTGATGTCGGCTGCCGATGCGCTGCCTGCTGCTGCGGTTGCCGACGCGAAAATTGCGAGCGCGGCCATGTTTCGCCAATTCATTTTCATTCGGAGTCTTCCTCTACTGGTATGGAATCAAACAGAGCTTGAAACTGCGCTGCATGATTGCTGCGCCAAAAATGCGCTTCAAACTCTAGCGGCCGGTATGGTGCAGCGCACCAGCCGCGAAGGCGCGATTGTACAGGGTGAGCGGGCCGAGGCTGCGGGGATGGGGAGGCGAAGGAGCCGATGCGGTCCGGCAGATGCCGCGGGCGAACTTGCAACTTTGTGTCGCGCCTGGGCAAGCAATAGAGGGGAATGAAAACGCTGCGGGCTATCCACTGCCCGCAGCAAACACCATCGCTCAATCGAGCGCGGCCAGCGTTTCCTGGGTCGTTTCGACCACCAGCAAGCCGGCGCGCAAGCCCGGCTTCACAGTGGGATTTGGAAACACGATGCGCTCTTCGGCATGACGCACCGCATAGCGATAATCGCCATCGCGCGCGAGCAACGTGTTCTGTTCGAACGGCGTGAAGTTCGGCACATCCGCCGCGACCAGCAGTTCGAACGCATCGCTTTGCTTCGTGATCTGGCCGATCACGGTGAACACGCGCGGCAGCGGCGCATCAGCGTCGCCTTCGACGCCGGCCAGCAGATGGCGCAGCGCCTTGTCCGCGCCCGCGAAACGCGCGAGGTCGTTCTGGCCGAACGGCTGCACCTTGCCGAGTTCAAGCGTGCAGGCTTCGGCGCCGCATACTTGCGCGGTGAAATGCGAATACGTGGGGCCCTTCTCGGTATGCAGCAGCACGGCCGAAATGGTTGCATCGCCCAGCCATTCGAACATCGCCCGCGAGAGCGGCGCTCCGGTATGCGGCAGTAGCGCAAACTGCTCGAAAACCGATGGGCGGATCGCCGTATGCATGTCCACATGCCAGCGCGCGCCCGGCGCAGACGAGGCGCCGGAGAAGAACTGCGTCGCGGCCCGTTCCAGCGCAGCAGCACGCGGCGCTTCGTAACTGTGCGGCAACTGGAGATGCCGGCCGCTGAAGAGGCGATTCAGGTCGTCGTCGAGATAGCGGCGCCCGGCGCGCATCGCGTCGATGTTGCCGAGTATCACCAGCAGACGGCACGTGAGCGCGGCCCGCCCCTGCGCGATATCGCGCACCAGCAGCGAGAGCAGTTCGATCGGCGCGGTTTCGTCGCCATGCACACCCGCGGAAGCGAGCACGCTGCGCGCGCCCGCAGCCGCCGCGGGTTCGAGTTGCAGCACGCCTTCGTCAAGCCAGGACCAGCGCACGCCGTTGGCGCATACACCCTGGGCACCGGTCGCTGTGGGACGCAAGCCCTTCAGCGTACAGGCAAGAAAGTCTCCCAGCAGGGCATCGCTCATATCGGGCTCAGCGCTGGAAGTCATACAGCGAACCCAGACCGAGAATCTGCGTCAGTTCGTCGAGCGCCGTGCGCGATTCGCGCAGCAGGCTCGGATCAGTCAGGTCAGCCGGGGCCAGACGATCGCGGTAGTGCTTTTCGATCCACGCATCGAGACGCCCGAACAGCGTGTCGTTGATCCACACGCCAGGTGTGACCCCCGCACGCTCGGCTTCGCTCAGCACCACCCGCAGACGCAGGCAAGCCGGGCCGCCGCCGTTCTTCATGCTCTCGCGCAGGTCGAATACCAGCACGTCGTCGATTGGACCGCTGTGCGAGGTCAGCCCGTCCAGATACGCGGCCACGCGCTCGTTCTCGCGGCATTCCTGCGGCACCACCAGCACCTGCTTGCCGTCGGGGCGCGTCAGCAACTGGCTGTTGAACAGGTACGACGTCACGGCATCGGAGACGCTCACTTGCGCGTTGGGCACTTCGATCACATCGAACTTCGCCTCGAGCTTGCCGAGCTTGGCGCGCAGTTCGTCGTACACCGCTTTCTGCTCGACGAACGCGAGTTCATGGCAGAACAGCGTGTTGCGATTGCCGACCGCGATCACGTCGTTGTGGAACACACCCGCGTCGATCACATCGGGGTTCTGCTGTGCATAAACGGTGGCCGCCTCAGCGAGACCGTGCCTGTGCGCGACCGCACGGCTCGCCTCGAAAGTCTGGCGCGCCGGATAGCGCTTCGGCTCCGGTCCGCGACGATATTCGCTGCGCCCGTACACGAAGAATTCCACGCCCCGTGCACCATACTGCGCGCAGAAACGCGTGTGATTCGCCGCGCCTTCGTCGCCGAGCGCCGGTGTGCCAGGCAGCGCCTCATGCACGGCAAAACGGTCTGCATCCGCGAAGATCGCGCGCAGCGTGCGGCGCGTCGATTCGTGCTCGATGGCGCGGTGCAGCTTGCTGCACAGATTGGCCGGTGTGAAATGCACGCGGCCGTCGTGGGTGTCCGCAGACGGGCTCACGGTGGCGGCATTCGCGGTCCACATCGCCGATGCGGAACTCGCGGCGGCCAGCAACTCGGGCGCATCCTTCGCAACGCGTGCGATTACCGTGGCGTCGTCACCCGAAAAACCGAGTTCGCGCAACAGGCGCATCGACGGCCGCTCCTGCGGCGGCAGCACGCCCTGATGAAAGCCGAGCTCGGCCAGTTGCTTCATCTTGCGCAGGCCCTGCTTCGCAGCAGCCTTCGGATTGGCGACGGACTTCTCGTTGTTCTGCGACGCGACGTTGCCGAACGACAGCCCGGCGTAGTTGTGCGTCGGGCCGACGAGCCCGTCGAAATTGGCTTCAGTGGCTTGCATCGTCGATCCTCAGAAGTGAAGGCCCGGCGACACGCTCGCGGGCATTTGCAGTTGCGCGCTTTCGACCGAGGCCATCGGGTAGGCGCAATAGTCGGCTGCGTAATACGCGCTCGGGCGGTTGTTGCCCGAGCGGCCGGTGCCGCCGAACGGCGCCGCGGACGAGGCGCCATTGGTCGGCCGGTTCCAGTTGACGATGCCGGCGCGGATGGTGCGCTGGAAATGCGTCCACAAGGTTTCGTCGTCGGCGAGCAGGCCGGCGGAGAGACCGAACTCCGTGTCATTGGCGCGCTCGATCGCCTCGTCGAAGCTCGCATGGCGAACGATCTGCGCGAGCGGCCCGAAGTGCTCCTCGTCCGGCAGATCCTGCACGCCTGTCACATCGAGAATCGCCGGCGTGACGAAGCCCAGTTGCGGGTCGCGCTGCTCCATCGTCAGCAGGGACCTGGCGCCTGCTTCGAGCAGATGCGCTTGCGCATCCACGAGGCGCTTCGCGGCGCGCGCCGAAATGACCGCGCCCATGAACGGCTGCGGCTCGGCGTTGTACTCGCCCACCGTGATGCGCGACGTCACGTCGACCAGACGCTCGATAAAGCGGTCGCCGAACGCGTCGTTCGGCACGAAGATGCGCCGTGCGCAGGTGCAGCGCTGCCCTGCCGAGAGAAACGCCGATTGAATCGTGTGATGCACCGCCGCGTCGAGATCCGCCACCGGGCCGATCACGAGCGGATTGTTGCCGCCCATCTCCAGCGCCAGCACGATCTCCGGACGGCCGCCGAACTGCTTGTGCAGCAGCGTGCCCGTGTCCGAGCTGCCGGTGAAGAACAGGCCGTCGATCTGCCGATGACTCGCCAGTGCAATGCCGGTGTCCTTCTCGCCTTGTACGAGATTCAGCACGCCCGCCGGCAAGCCGGCTTCGCGCCACACTTCCACGGTGGCACGCGCGACACCCGGCGCGAGTTCGGACGGCTTGAACACGACCGCGTTACCCGCGATCAGCGCCGGCACGATATGCCCGTTCGGCAAGTGACCGGGGAAGTTATACGGCCCGAACACCGCGACCACGCCATGCGGACGATGCCGCAGCACAGCGGTGCCGTCGGCCATCGCCGCGCGCTTTTCGCCGGTGCGCTCGTTGTAGGCCTGAATCGAAATCTCGACCTTGGCCGCCATCGAGGCAACCTCGGTGCGTGCCTCCCACAACGGCTTGCCGGTCTCGCGGCCAATCGCCTCAGCGAGCGCTTCCTTGCGCTCGGTCAGCAAGGCGGCGAAACGGCGCACGGTGGCGCAACGCTCATCGAGACTCAGAGCGGACCACGCCGCAAACGCACGGCGTGCGCTGCGCACGGCGCGATCCACATCGTCGGCCGACGCGCTATGGCCTTCCCATACCGTCGCGCCCGTTCCCGGGTTGCGCGAGGCGAATACGTGTCCTGTGCCGGCGGCCCATTCGCCGTCGATGAAAAGCTCGGTCATGATCATCCTTGTTTGTGTTTCAGCGGCAGCACCCGTACCGGGTCGCCTGCCTTCACGTCGAGTGCCGCGGCTTCTTCGGCCGTGAGACGGAACACGCCGTCCTGCGGCACGCCCGCGGCCACGCCGACGCGGAAATCGCCCAGCGAGGTATTCGATACCAGCGACTTCGGCCCGTCCTGCGGCGCGGGCGACGCGCCCAACGCGAGAATTTCGACCGGCGCCACCACGCTCTCGCGCACCGTGCGCAAGTCGGAGATATGGCATTCGAGCACCGGCCCCGCATCGAAAATATCGACGTGGTTCTCGTAGCGCAGCCCTTCGGATTCGAGCATGCGGCGCGCCGGAATCGTGTCGTTATGCGTGAGGCCGACGCAATCCTGCGCCTCCTGCGGCAACAGTTCGACATACACCGGATAGCGCGGCATCAGTTCCGCCAGAAACGCCTTGCGGCCATGCGAGCTCAGATAATCCGCGGCATTGAAATCGATCTGGTAGAAATGCGAGCCCACCGCGCGCCAGAACGGCGAGGTGCCGTTCTCGTCGAAGTGGCCGCGCAACTCCGCGCACAGACGCTGCGGAAAGCGCTCGCGGAACTGCGCGAGAAACATGAAGCGCGAGCGCGACAGCAGACCGCCCACTCCGCTCGTGCGGTAACGCGGGCTTAGAAACAGCGAGCACACCTCGGCGTAGCCGGTCAGGTCGTGCGAGATGTTGAGCGCCCGCATGCGGGTCCAGATACCGAGGTCCTGGCTCGCATGCACCACCGTGCTCACACGGTAGTTGTAGAACGGCTGTTCGAGACCCACCGAGGTTTCGATGCCGCACACACCCGCCACGTCGCCGGTGGCCGTGTCTTCCATCACGAAGAAGTAACCGGCCTCATGCGGCGCGGCCTGGTCTTCCATCGTGCGGCGCGTGCGCGCGATCCGTGCGGCGAGCGCATCGCGGTCCGGCTTGAAGGTGGTGAGACCGGGACCGGTCTCCTGAGCGAGCGCGACAAGCGCGTCCACATCGCCCGTCTGCACGACGCGAACGACGATCATTGTGCTTCTCCCGAAAGTTCATCCACCCGTTCCTCCGGCTGCTGATGCAGCGGCACGCAGCGCACCGCGTCGCCGTCCTGCACGCCGAGCGCCGCGCGCACCGCCTGCGGCAACGGCGCGCCCGCCTGCTTCCCGGCCGGCAGATCGGCCAGCACGCAGCGGAAGTCACCCGCGCGGTTGCTGGCGATCAGGTGCGTGCTGCCCTGCCCGCCGGCGGCCTCGCGCACGGCGCGCGTTTCGTTGCGTGTGACGCAGGCGCTGCGATCGACCTGCGCGGTCAGCACCGGACCCGCATCGAAGATATCCACGAAGCGGTCCGTCTCGAAGCCCTCTTCGAGATGAATCTCATACGCGAGCAAGGCCTTCTCGTCCGGCTCGCCCAGCACGCGCTGCGCCGATTCCGGCAGGAGCGGCACATACACCGGATAGCTCGGCATCACCTCGGCGATAAAGGTGCGGCTGCGGCCGCCCGATTCGATTTCGATGTCGGCGAAATCGCGGCCAAAAAACTTGCGCCCCACCGCTTCCCAGAACGGCGACACGCCCTGATCGTCGGTCACGCCGAGCAGCAGCGAGAACACCTCAGACGTGAAGCGCTTGCGGTTGGCGGCGATATACATCATCCGCGCCCGCGACATCAGATGAGCAGCCGCGTCGCCACGCAGCGCCGGGTCGATATAGAAACCCGCCAGCCGGCTCTTGCCGGTCAACTCATGCGACATCGTCAGCGCATGAATCTTGCGATTCACATGCAGCTCACGCGACGCATGAATCAGCGCGTCGTTGCGAAACGCGTAGAACGGTTCGGAGTAGCCAGCCGCCGCGACAATGCTCGCCGTGCCCAGCAGCTTGCCGGTCTCGCTGTCTTCGAGCACGAACAGGTAAAACTCCTCGCCCGGAAAATCGACCTCCGCGCGAAACGAGTCTTCCGAGAGCGCGACGCGCGCTTCGAGCGCACGGCGGTCATGCGGCAGCGAGTGCAGCACGGGTTGGGCCGTGCGCGCCATGTGTTCGAGCGCATCGAGATCGGCGAGGCGGCCGGGGCGTACGAAGAGCATCGTCGTTCCAGTGGCTAAGTGTGACCAGATAAAAGTGAGGTGCGATTAACGGGCCGGCGCTTCAGCCGTTGCGCCGACCACTTCTTCGATCGCCTTGGCAAGGCGCGCGAAGCCTTCGTACATGTCGTCGAGCGGCATGATCAGCGAGGGCACGAAGCGCAGCACGTCCGGGCCCGCCATCAGCATGATCACGCCATGCTGGCCGGCTGCTGTGACGAAATCTTTTGCACGGCCCTTGAACGCATCGGTCAGTTCCGCGCCGATCAGGAGCCCCTTGCCGCGCACTTCGCTGAAGATGCCAAAGCGTTCGTTGAGCCGGGCGAGTTGCCCCGTCAATGCCTCGCTGCGCGTGCGCACGCCTTCGAGCAGCTTCGGATCGCTGATCAGTTCGACCACCTTCTCCGCAATCGCCGCGCCGAACGGATTGCCGCCGTAGGTCGTGCCGTGCACGCCCACCTTGAAGTGCGCAGCCAGTTCGTTGGTGGTCAGCATCGCGCCGATCGGGAAACCGTTGCCGAGCGCCTTGGCCGTGGTCAGGATGTCCGGCGTCACGCCCGTATCCTGGTACGCGTAGAAATGGCCGGTACGGCCAACCCCCGTTTGTACCTCGTCAAAAATCAGCAGTGCGCCGTGCTGGTCGCATGCTTCGCGCAGCCCTTGCAGGAAAGCCGGATCCGCCGGGATCACGCCGCCCTCGCCCTGGATCGGCTCGACGATCACCGCGCAGGTCTTCGCGCCGATGGCGTTGCGGGCGGCTTCGAGATCGTTGTACGGCAGGTGGATGATGCCTTCGGGCACCGGGCCGAAGCCTTCCGAGTACTTCGGCTGGCCGCCGACGCTGACGGTAAAGAACGTGCGGCCATGAAACGACTGCGTGAACGAGATGATTTCGTATTTGTCGGCGCCATGGCGGTCGAAGGCGACGCGGCGTGCCAGCTTCAGCGCGGCCTCATTGGCTTCCGCGCCGGAATTGGCGAAAAACGCGCGGTCTGCGAAAGTCAGCGCTTCGAGGCGCTTCGCCAGACGCAGAACCGGCTCATTGGTGTAACCGTTACCAATGTGCCACAGCTTGCTGCCCTGCTCGCTGAGCACCTTCAGCAGTTCCGGGTGGCCGTGGCCGAGCGCCGTGACGGCGATACCGCCGGCGAAGTCCACATAGTCGCGGCCCTGCGTATCCCAGACGCGCGACCCGAGACCGCGGTCCGGCACGAAGGCAGCGGGCGAGAACACCGGCACCATCACTTCGTCGAAGGTCTGGCGGTTCACGTTCAGGTCGTTCATGGCAAATCCTCGTTACAGGTAACAGGTATGACGTTAGTTTAGGAAACCGCGCGCGAAACGTCTTGCGCATACGCGACGCGTTCTATCGGGCTTGCCGGCCCTCGTTGCTCAATGAATTGCCGCCGGCGGCTAGCGCTCGGTGTCATCGGGACGCTCGATCAGTGCCGCCGGGCGCGGCTCGCTCGCCGCCGAGCCGGTTGCGCCGGTCTGTTTTTCGATCCAGTTGCGGCGGTCCTCGCGCGGCGTCACGCCGAAACGCTCACGATACGCGTTCGAGAAGTGCGCCGCAGAAGAGAAGCCGCATGCAAGACTGATCTGCACCACCGATTTGCTGGTGCGCTGCAACTGCGTGCGCGCCTTGGACAGGCGCAGCCCCAGATAGTATTTGGACGGCATCGAGCCGAGATACTGGCGAAACAGGCGCTCCAGTTGCCGGCGCGACACGCCGACCAGGCTCGCAATCTCGTCGCTGGTAAGCGGATCTTCGATATTCGCTTCCATCAGCAGCAGCGCATCGTTCAGGCGCGGATGCCGCTCGCCCGGCGCAGTCACGAAGGGAATCCGCTGGCGCTCCTCGCCTGCCCGCAAGACCCCGACGCCGAGCGTATCGGCGATGCGCTCGGCCAGTTCCGGGCCGTGCTCACGCGCGATCATCGCCAGCATGAAGTCGACGGTCGCCTGGCCGCCCGCGCAAGTGGCGCGATCGCGGTCGATTTCGAAGATCTGCTGGGTGACAATCGAGCGTTCGAACTGCTCGGAGAACTGCTGATAGGTTTCCCAGTTGACGCTCACGCGATAACCGGACAATTGCCCCGCCATCGCCAGCCACCACACGCCGTGATGAATCCCGGTGACGAGCGGCGTGCGCTGGCCGACCCGCGAGAGGCTGGCGAGAAACAGCCGGTAATCGGCGAACTGCTGAAACCGTTCGCTGACGATAATCAGCCAGTCGCAGGCAATCGCATCGCCAAAGGCCGCATCCGCCGGCCATTGCGCACCGCCCGACAGCGGCACCGGCCGGCCATCCCATGAACATACCTGCCAGCGGTACAGCGCGCGGCCGTCGATCTCGTTGGCGAGATTGAGCGCATCGACAATCGGCCCGACGCCCGACATCGACACCGGCGGCAATGCAACGATTGCCACCTGCGTGGTGCGGGCCGGGCTGGACGGTCGAGCCATCGAAGGGATGCGAGCGCGTTACTTGAGGCTGCCGGAGAGGAACTGCTTCAGGCGTTCGCTGCGCGGCGCGCTGAGCACTTCGGCGGGCACGCCCTCTTCCTCGGTGCGTCCCTGATGCAGGAACATCACATGATTCGATACGTTGCGTGCGAAGCCCATTTCGTGCGTGACCACGATCATCGTGCGGCCTTCTTCGGCCAGCTTCTGCATGACCTTCAGCACTTCGCCCACCAGTTCCGGGTCGAGCGCGGAGGTTGGCTCGTCGAACAGCATCACGTCGGGGTTCATGGCGAGCGCGCGGGCAATCGCCACACGCTGCTGCTGGCCGCCCGAGAGGTGCGACGGGTACTGCTTTTCCAGCCGCGGCGCGAGACCCACCTTCTCCAGATACTCGCGGGCACGCTCCTCGGCTTCGCGGCGCGGCAAGCCGAGCACATGAACCGGCGCCTCGATGATGTTCTCGATCACGTTCATGTGCGCCCACAGGTTGAAGTGCTGGAACACCATGGCGAGCTTCGTGCGGATGCGTTGCAACTGCTTGTGGTCGGCCACTTCAAGGTTGCCGCCGCGATCGGCTTTGGTGCGCACCGCCTCGCCGTCCACCACGATCTGCCCGGCGTTCGGCCGCTCCAGAAAGTTGATGCAGCGCAGGAACGTGCTCTTGCCCGACCCGCTCGCGCCGATGATGCTGATCACGTCGCCCTTGTTGGCGTTCAGTGATACGCCCTTGAGCACTTCGTTATCGCCATAGCGCTTATGGATGTCCTGCACGGCGAGCTTGCAGGCTTCAGTTTGAGTCGTGTGGAGCAAGTCGCTCTCCCAAGGTGAATACAGATCCGTCTACCGATGTCTACACCTGTCATACGACAGCGTCGACGCGATGAACCGCAGCAAGACCATGCCGCTCAATGCGGCCGCACCGCCAGATAGGCCAGCCAGTGCCGTTCGGCGCGGCGGAACAGGGCCACCAGCGCGAACGATACCGCAAGATAGATCAGCGCCGCGATACCGAAGGCGCTAAACGAGTCGTAGGTGGCCGAATTGGCGTCGCGCGCCACCTTCAGGATGTCCGGCACAGTCGCCGTGAACGCCACGGTGGTGGCGTGCAGCATCAGGATCACTTCGTTGCTGTACAGCGGCAAGGCGCGGCGCAGCGCCGACGGCAGCACGATACGGCGGTACATGGTGAACCAGCTCATGCCATAGGCCCGCGCCGCTTCCACTTCCCCATGCGAGGTCGAACGGATCGCCCCGGCGAAGATTTCCGTCGTGTAGGCACAGGTATTCAACGCGAACGCGAGAATAGCGCAATGGAAGCCGCTGCGGAAGAATGCGTCGAGCAGTTGATGCGAGCGCACAAACTCCAGGCTATACATGCCCGTATAGATCAGCAGCAATTGCACGTACAGCGGCGTGCCGCGAAACACATAGGTGTAGAAGCGCACCGGCAGCGACAGCCAGCGCTTTTTCGACACCCGCGCCACCGCCAGCGGAATCGCACACACAAAGCCGATGCCGATCGACGCCAGCAGCAGCCACAAGGTGACCGCGAGACCGGAGAGGCGCTGACCGTCCCAGTAGAGAAACGCGCGGCCGAATTGGGAAAGGATCTCGATCATGGTCTGCTCAAAGCTCCGCGTGCCGCACGCCAATCGAATAGCGCTTTTCCAGCCAGATCAGCACGAGGTTCGACACCGTGGTGATGGCAAGGTAGATGAGCGCGGCGATCAGAATGAAGAAAAACATGTTGAAGGTGCTCTTGCCGGCGTCCTGGGCGGCCTTGACGACATCCGCGAGACCGATGATCGACACCAGCGCCGTGGCCTTGACCAGCACCTGCCAGTTGTTGCCGATGCCCGGCAGCGCGAAGCGCATCATCTGCGGAAACAGGATGCGCGTGAACACGCGCGCCCCGCTCATGCCGTAGGCCGCGCCTGCTTCGAGCTGGCCGCGCGGCACCGCGAGAAAGGCGCCGCGAAACGTCTCGGTGAAGTACGCGCCGTAGATAAAGCCGAGCGTGATGACGCCGGCCACGAACGGGTCAATGTCGAACTGCGGCAGGTCGAGCGCGTCGGTCAGGTCGTTGACCCCGATCTGGATGCTGTAGAACAGCAGCAGCATCAGCACGAGATCGGGCACCGAGCGGATCAGCGTCGTATAGGCCGTGCCGAGCATGCGCAGCGGCCGGTTGAAGGAAAGCTTCGCCGCCGCACCCGCCAGCCCGAGCAGGACCGCGGCCGCGAGCGAGAGGACCGACAGCTCGATCGTCTGGATCGTACCGGCGAGCAGCACCGGACCAAAGCCGTAAAGGAACACGTTTGTCTCCATCCAGGTGTTTCGGGGAATCAATCAGGCGCCGCGCCAGCGGCGGGGCCGTCGCGAGCCATTCGGCATGGCGCGGATACTCGCAAGCGAAAATGATTTGCTCAAACGGGCGGTCCGGCTCATGCTGCGACGCAACATCGCATCAATCCGCGCAATGACGGCGCGAGACGCCTGTTTTAGCGGGTGATATGTATTTGTAAGCGCCCCGCCGCACGCCCTTGCCTGCCGCGATTTCGCAAGTTTCGGGTCGCTTTTTCGATAGACGGCGCTGCGCGTGCTCTGACCCGGTCCAGCGTCAAAAACCAGGGCAAACCCGCTACACTGCGGTGATCCGAATCGAAAAACCTTGTCCGAGGACCACGCGCATGAGCTCCCGTTTCGATGCCGCCACACTCGACGTCTACTCGAAAGACGCGGCCCGCTATAGCCAGGAATGGCTCGACCAGCCGCCGCCCAACGACCTCTATGCGCTTCTGAAGACGCATCTGCTGCCGCAGGGCAAGACCGCCGAGATCGGCTGCGGCAACGGCCGCGACGCGGCATGGCTGGCCGAGCACGACTACCGGGTGTGCGGCTTCGATGCATCGGCGGGCCTGCTTGAAGAAGCGCGGCGTCTCTATCCGCACATTCCGTTTCGCGAAGCCACGCTGCCGGCGCTCGCGGAGATCGACGAGAGCTTCGACAACGTCGTCTGCGAGACGGTGATCATGCATCTGCCGGCCGAGTCGATTCCGTTTGCTGTCGACAGCCTCACGCGTATCCTGCGACCCAATGGCGTGCTCTATCTGTCGTGGCGTGTCACCGAAGGCGCGGACAAGCGCCAGCCCGACGGCCGGCTCTATGCCGCTTTCGAACCGAAGCTGGTGGTGGACGCGCTGATCGGCTGCTCGATCCTGCTGTTCGAAGACGTCACGAGCGAGAGTTCCGGCAAGCGGATTTGCCGCCTGATCGCGTCGAAGAACTCACGCGGCTCAATCGATTCCTAGCCGGGCACGAATCGCCGGCAACATGTACTCGACCGCCGCGCGCCCTTCCTCGATGGCGGGCGCCGCGCGGTGAAAATCGAAAATCCCCATGCCGCCCAGACGCGGCTGGATCAGAATGTCGGCCGGCTCCCCCGCAAGCCGGCTGCGCGTAATGCGCACCTGCATGATGTCGATGCTCTGCGCGACCGAACTCAGCATCGAAGGCACCCGCGCGCTCGGTGCGGGTGCAATACGTACGTCGCTCGACTCTCGGTCGTCGGCGGGCGCGAGCCAGCGCGGCCACGGCTTGCCGTTCTTGCGCAGGGACCCGGGCGGCGGCGCGTCCGGGTCGAGCGGGGGCGTGGCGGCCGCCGTGATGCCGCCGAAGTCGCGGCCGTTCAGAATGTCGTTGTTCAGGTCCACGGCGATCACGCAGTCGGCCCGCATGCCGCGCGCCACCGACACCGGCACCGGATTGCTCAGGCCGCCGTCCACGAGCCATACGCCGTTGTGCCACACCGGCGTGAAGATGCCGGGAATCGCAATCGACGCACGCACCGCGTCCACCACGCTGCCGTCCTGCAGCCAGGTCTCGCGGCCCGTATCGAGCTCCGTTGCGACCGCCGCAAAGGGCATCTTCAATGCGCCGATCTCGCAGCCGTTGAACTGGTTGGCGAACACCTGGATCACCTTGCGCCCGCCCAGCAGGCCGCCTGAGATACGCAGGTCGAGCAGGCGCACCACCGTCTGCCAGGTCAGGCGCGAGACCCACTCTTCGAGCCAGTCGAGATCGCCGTTCGCATAGACCGCCGCGACCAGCGCGCCGATCGACGTGCCGCACACCACGTCCGGCCGGATGCCGGCGTCATGCAGCGCGCGGATCGCGCCGATATGCGCCCAGCCCCGCGCGGCGCCGCCGCCGAGCACGAGCCCAATGCGTGAAGGACGTCGATGCAGCATGTTGTTCTCCTTATCGACCGACCGCCCTATCGTCCACGAATGACATCGGAACGCGAGGTCGTGTACACCTTGTGAAACTGGTCGAAGTGCACGTTGAAGAAACCCTCTTCGGTCACCCCGCCCTCGCGCCACTTCCAGCTCCAGACCGTTTCCGGCTTGAGCGGATAGACGGCGACCTGCCCCGGCTTGCCGAGCAGACGCCGCACCTCGTCTTCGCTCATGCCCGGCTGCACCTTGGCGAAATTGGCGGCGGTCAGCACCTGGGTGATGGCCTGCAGCTTGCCGTCTCGGTCGATGTCGACCATGTAGGTGTTGAGCCCCTCGGGGCCGCGCGGATACTCGAGGCGCTTCGAGCCGTCGGTGAAGGTGCGTTCGGTTTCCGGCTCGCCCATCTGGCTGCGCACCTGCGCTTCCGTGGTGATGCCCGGGGTCAGGCCTTTGAGCAGCAGCGCGTCAGGCTTGACGGCATTGAAGAACGCCTTGAGTTTTTGCACAGCGCGTTGGCCCTGTTGGTCGTCGCACCCTGCCAGCGCGAGTGACGCGGCTAGCACGGCGGCGGTAAGCAGTCTGAAGCTCGAAGCCATCTGTCGGGTGGGGAGGCAGTCACTCTATGAAGGTTGGGTGACAGGATAGCAAACCGTGCCCCCACGTGCAGAGGGACGGTTCGCAAGACGTGAACCGAAAATACGCTCAGCGCGTGGACACTTCCGGATTGAAAAGGTCGAGCGGGATTGCCGAAGTCGAACAGGGTCGGATAGCACAAACGAGAACGGCGCAGTGCAATGCGCCGTTGGGTGCTGCTGTTGACACAACGAGGAGGGGAAGCTACGGGTAAATCGAACAGGGAGAGACGACACGCAGCGGTCCGGCCCGAACGAGGCAATCAGCCGCAGATGGCCGCTGACCCTACGCTTTCGCCCGCTACAGACCGCTGCACACGGCCGTCTGGTCCCTCGACTATTTTGCCCAGGTGCCGATAATTTAGACGCATTGCATGGATTAGGCGAGCCAGCGTTTACACCGAATTGGCTGAGGATTACGCGCGCCCGGCGGCCGCTGGTTCGACCCCGGCAAAACCCGTGCGCCCCGCGGCCTGTAGCACCGAGTCGTTCTGCGGGGTATGGATGCGCGCACACAGCACGTCGCGGTAGTGGCGCTCCAGCGGATGATCGCGGCTCAGGCCCGGATTGCCGCTCGCCTCGACGGCCAGTTGCACTGCTTCGATCGCCTGATTGGTGACGGTGTACTTGACGAGCGGCGCCTCTTCCAGCGCGACCCGCTCGGCGTGCGCAGTTGCATCGAGCAGCACGCGATTGTTAAACAGCAACGCATCGATACGGCCGAGCGTTTGCTGAAACGACGCTAGGCTCGCGAGCGGCGCGCCGAGATTGGCCGGTGCGCGCGTCGCGGCCCACTGTGCGAACCAGTCACGCGCCGCTCGGGCCACGCCGTCATAAACCGCCGAGAGCAACACGCTCATCCACGCGACGCCGAGCGGGTCGAGCCCCGCGCCCGGTTCGCCGGGAAGCTGCACATCGACCGCATGCGAGAGCGGCACGAAGACGTTCTCGAAGACGATCTCATGGCTGCCTGTCGCCCGCATGCCGAGATGATTCCACGGCGTGCCGACCCGCACGCCAGGCGCGTCGCGCGGCGCCAGCCAGACGCCGACGCGCGGCGGCGTCTCGTCGCTGCGCGCCCACACCGCGAGCCAGGTCAGACCGGGGCTGCCGGTCGAATAGATCTTGCTGCCGTTGATCAGCCAGCCCTCGCCGCTACGTGTGGCGAGCGTAGCGGGCAAGCCACCGCGTGCCGGTGTGCCGAGCTCGGGCTCGACGCGCAGCGAGTTGATCAGCGCGCCATCGCGCACCGCTTCCCGGGCGACCCGCTCGCGCAAGTCGTGCGGCCAGCGCTGATTGCCTTGCAGGCGGTGGTGAAACAGATACTGCATGACCAGCACCAGCGCAGTCGACGGCTCGCCGCGCGCCACCGCACGCACCACCTGCAAGGCCTGCGGCAGGCTCACGCCGGCGCCGCCCAGTTCGGCCGGCACCGTCAACGAGAGCAGATCGTACTCATGCAGCCGCGCCAGATTGCCGTGCGGAAATTCGCCGCTGCGATCGTGGTCGGCGGCGCTCGCGGCAAACTCCGCGCTCAGTTGCGCGAGCAATGCGCCGAACGCGGCGCTATCGAGCGGCGGGTGGCGCCGTTGCGCAGCTTTTTGCGCGGCTTTTTGCGCATTGGTATCGGTACGGCCAGCAGCGAAATCAGGGGCGTTCATCGAAGCTCCGGTGTGCCGGGTTCAGTGGTCTTTTCATGCTTCTTCATGCGCTCAGGCCGGCCTAAGGCAAGGGAAAACTGCGGTCGAAGCTCGCTCGCACATCGAGATGCGTGGGGATCACATTGGCCGCTTCATAGGTATCGGCGGTACGCTGCTGCGCGGCAATCACACTGTCGTCGAGCGCCACCGGATGCACCTGGTTGCGCTGATACACCGTCTTCAGCACATCGGGCGGCAGACCGGTCACGCGCGATTGCATGACGGCAACCTCATCCGGATGCGACAAGGCCCACTGCTGGCCCAGTGCCACCCGCCGCAGAAAATCCGCCAGTTGTGCGCGCTTGTCGGCAATCGCACGCTCGGTGGCAACCTGATAGCTGAGGCCTTCGGATAAACCCACGCCATTGGCGATGATACGGTCGTGATCACGCGACTCGCCGAGCGCCGTGTACGGGTCCCACACCGACCACGCATCTACGCTGCCCGACGCGAGCGCGGCCTTGGCATCGGCTGGGGCGAGAAACACCAGCGTGACATCGGAAAGCGGCACATTGGCCCTCTTCAGCGCGGCGAGCACGAGGAAATGGCCGATCGAGCCGCGCGTGGTAGCGATGCGCTTGCCCTTCAGGCTCGCTACATCGGTGAGCGGCGAATGCGCGTTGACGACGATCGCCAGATCGACCGGATGCGAGCGTGTCGCCGCCACGGCCCGCACCCGCGCACCGGCGGCAAGCGCGAACACCAGCGGCGCATCGCCGAGGCCACCCACGTCTACCGCGCCGGCGTTCAACGCCTCGCCAAGCGGCTGAGCCGCCGGAAAATTGAACCACTCGATGTGATACGGCAAGTCTTTGAGCTGACCCGAAGCTTCGAGAATGCCGCGCGTTTGCAGGGACTGGTCACCGACCTTCAACACCGGCAAGTCGTCCGCGTGCGTTATGTTGGACCACGAGGTCAACACGGTGAGCGCAAGCGTCAAGAAAGACCAACGGAGGGAAAAGCGTGTCGTCTTCATATCGTACGTTACTGGGTCTGTTCAGACTACGGCGCAGACGTTGGACTACCTGCGAGCAGAGCCAACGGCATGCGCCGCGACCTGCGGCCTCAGCATGCGCGTCTGCACGCGGCAAGCCACCATCAGCAACGACGATACGGTACGCTTCTGTATAAGACAAACGCATTATTCTGCTAAGCAAATATGCGGGAAATACCGCACCAGGTGATATGCGGACCGCGCATTGCAGGTATCATCGAGCGCACGCTGACCTGTCCTTTCACCTCAACGCTGAACATGAAGATCGACGATATCGACGCGTTCGTCGCTGTCCTGCGCGCGCAATCGCTACAGGAAGCCGCCCAGACCCTCGGCCTCACGCAGCCCGCCATCACGCGGCGGCTGCAGAATTTCGAGGAGGCTCTCGGCATCGAACTGCTCGACCGCAACACGCGCCCCTTGAAGGCCACCGCAACGGGCCGCGTCGTCTATGAGCAGTGCCGCGTGATCCAGCGCGAACTGGACGTGCTGCGCGAACTGGTAGCCAACGATACGCCGCCGGTCGGCGCGTTGCGCCTCGGTGTCGCGCAGACGATCGCCGACATCGCCCTGACCGACGCCATGCGCGAACTGCGCGACGCCTACCCAGAACTGCAGGCGCGCGCTTCGACCGGTTGGGGCAGCCAGCTGCTGCAACGGGTGGAAGCAGGCGAACTCGATGCCGCGGCAATCCTGCTGCCCGCCAACAAGGCCTTCGCCGAACCGCTCGCCGCCCGCTCTCTCGGCCGCATCAAGCTGGCGGTGGTCGGCCCGAAAGGCGCGCTAAAAAAGCGGCCGCACACGCTGGCCGAATGCCAGTCGATCGGCTGGGTGTTGAACCCGGATGGATGCGGCTTTCGCGAGGGCCTGCAACGGGCGCTGACCGGGCTCGGGCTCGCGCTGAAGCTGAATCTGGAGACGCTCGGCACGGAACTGCAGTTGCAACTCGTCGCCGACGGCAACGGCCTCGGACTGGTGCCGCTGCCCTTGCTGCAGGCAAGCCGTCATGCAGCCAAGCTGGACGTGATCGCGCTCAGCGACTTCAAGCCGCTGATCGATATCTGGTTAGTACACCCTCGTGTGCTGGGCAAGCTGCAGCAGCCGGTGGAACGCTTCGGCGCCTCAGTCGAGCGGCAATTCAAGGCCGCGCGGCCACAGACGCGCGCGGCCTGAAACATGTGGCCGCGCGACGTGGCTCAGATCACATGGAACCCATGCGTGCCGTCCCGTGCGAGCTGCGCCACCAGCCCATACTCCCAGTCGAGGTACGCCTGCATCGCTTCGTGAGCGTTATCCGTGCCCTCGTAAGGACGCCGGTAGCGGTCGATGCGCGGTGACGCGAGACGCGTTTCGCCGTGCTCGAGCGGCAGCCCCGCGGCGATCCATGCGTTCGTACCGCCCGCCAGCACCTGCACCGGCTTGCCCGTCAACGCCGCCAGTTCAGGCGCGGCGAACCGCGCCAGCGCACTGCTCCCGCAGGTCACCACGTAGCGCTGCGCCTCAGGCAATTGATGCAGCGCATCGGCGAGTTGCCCGCGCAATGCAAACCACGCACCCGGAATGTGCTGCTTCACATAGTTCGCACTGGCGGTGAAGTCGAGCAGCACCGTGCCGGGAGCGTCCAGCAGCCTGGCGAGTTCGGCCGGGGCAATTTCGTCGACCGCGGGCGGCGGCACGGCATTGCGCACTACCGGCGTCGCACCCTCCTCGGTGAAATCGGCCGCTGTCAGTCCGTCGATCACATACACCTCGACATTCATCTGCGCGAGCCACGAAGCCGTCATATTGGCGCGCACGCCGTCGCTGTCGGCGAGAATCACGCGGGCGCCGCGCACCGGCGCAAACATATCGGTCTCCTGCACAAGCTGGCCACCCGGCGCACTGCGGAAACCCGGCACATGACTCGCCTGATACTCCTGAGGTGAACGCACGTCGAAGCGATAGACCGTGCGCACCGCTTCCTCAGCCCAACGGCGCGCTTCGTCGCGCGAGGTGCGGCCCACCTCGGCGCGATCGGCGACCGCACGGGCCGAGGCTGATGCGGCGACCCGCAGCGCGTCCACCGTGGCCGGTTCGAAACGGCGCCTACTGCCATGCGCGAGCGTCTGCCCCGCCAGGGTCCAGCCGATCGTGCCGTTACGCAGCGCGGCGACCGGATTCGGCACGCCCGCATTGATCAGCGACTGCGCACCGATGATGCTGCGCGTGCGCCCGGCACAATTGACGACAATCTGCGTGGCCGGGTTCGGCGCCAGTTGCTGGGCGCGCAACACCAGCTCCGCACCAGGCACGCTGACGCTGCCCGGAATGTTCATGGTCTGATACTCGTCGAAGCGCCGGGCGTCGAGCACCACCACGTCGCCGTCGCTATCGAGCAGCGCCTGCAATTGCGGCGCTTCGAGCGAGGGCGTATGCCGCTCGCTTTCCACCAGCTCGCCAAACGCCTTGCTCGGCGCATTGACGTCCTGGAACAGCTCGCCACCCGCCTCGGCCCAGCCGCGCAGGCCGCCGGCGAGCAGCGTCACGTCGGTATAGCCCAGCTCGGTGAAGCGGCGGGCGGCGCGCCCGGCAAGACCCTCGCCGTCATCGAGCACGACAATCGGCACACTGCGGCGCGGCAGGCGCACCGGCGCCTCCAGTTCAAGCTTCGAGAGCGGCAGGTTGGCCGCGAACAGCGGATGACTGCGTGCATGCGGGTCTTCCTCGCGCACGTCAAGCAGTGCGACTTCGCGGCGCTCGAGCAGTGCACGGCGCACGTCTTCGAAAGTACGGGTACGGAACTCAGTCTCAAGTGTCATGGAATAGCCATCTCCTTCGATACATTCCAGATGTTCGGCAATGCGTCATTCGAGTAGCCGGAGATAAACGCCTTGCGGCCGCCCTGATCCGGGTACACCGAGCGCGACACCGCTCCTATATTTGCACCATAAACGTGAATGCTGATCGACACACGGTCGGGGTAAGCATTGCTGACACGATGAATGTCGCCTATGCGCGGCGATACAGCATCGACGGCGCCGGTTTCGAGCCGCCTCGCCGTACCGGAAGCAATCACCGTGCCTTTTTCGTCCAGACGATATGGCTGGGCGATTTCAGCGCCGCGCAATACACCGATCAGACCCCAAACGGTGTGGTCGTGAACCGGCGTCGTCTGTCCTGGCCCCCACACAAAACTCACGACCGAAAAACGCTGGCGCGCATCGGCGTACAGCAGATATTGCTGATAGCGCTCCGGGTTGGGACGCGCATAGTCCTCGGGCAGCCAGTCGTCGTGCGCGATCAGCTCACGTAAATAACTACCGCCCGTATCGAGCAGTCTGGCTTCGGGAGGCGCGCTGTCGAGCAGGATGGCGAACTGTTCGACAAACGTGCGCAAGCGGTCATGCCGTACTAATGGGCTCATAAGTGGCTCACGCTGAGATGAAAGGATCAGGAGTTAAAGATTAAACGACATGCGCAAAAAAATCCCGCAACGCCTGGCCCTCACGACAAACGCGCACAACGCCGGTGTACCACGGCGAGGCTCAGGCGGTTCGCGCCAGCGCACTGTTGAAGGTGTCGGTCCACAGCGGCGCCACATCCACCCGCCGCTCGATCACCGCCGCACGCGCGAACGTGTCGGCCACCTGCTGTTCACTGGCAATATCGGCCGCGGTGACACCGGTGATATGGCGCGCCTGGCTCTGGTTGCGGTACAGCGAGAGAATCGCCTCCTGCGGCACGCGCAGCTCGCCCGACAGCACGCTCGCGTAGTCGGCCTGATGCGCACCGAACCAGTCGCACGCGTGTTGCAGGCGCACCAACAGATCGGCACAGGCGGCGTGCCGCGCGGGGTCCGCCAGCGCCGCCGGGTGTCCGTAATACAGGTAGTTGCCGGACAGATAGCCGTTGGCGTTCTTCAGCACCCGCGCGCCGGCCTGCGAAATGGCAAGCGGCACGTTATAGCCGTAAATCGCCCACGCATCGAGCGTACCCGCGTTGAAGGCCGCGAAGCCGTCACGTGGCGCGAGCGAAGTGGCCTCAATGTCGTTGAACGACAGGCCCGCTTCTTCGAGCATGCGCAAAAGATAATAGTGGGTTGTAGTGGCGCGCAGATAACCGACCCGCTTGCCCTTCAGATCCCCGATCGAACGCGCGGCCGAGCCTTTGGGCACCAGCACGACCTGGTTGTTCACATCGTCTTTCAACACCGCGATCACCCGTACCTGGGCGTTCTGCAGGCGCGCAAAGATCGGTGGAATCTCGCTGCCCGAGGCGACGTCGAGCGAGCCGCCGTTCATTGCCTCCACCATCGCGTTGCCGGACTGGAACTCGCCCCACTCGATCGCGTAGGGGGTGTTGGCGAGACCGGCCGCTTTCAGCAAGGTGGCATCGCCACCTTTGTAGGTTGCCACGCGCAGGCGCAGCTTTGACAGATCGATGGCCGTATCGGCTGACGGCGCGGATGCTGCGGCGGCACCCGCCGTGAAAGCGGCGCCGAAGCCGGCAAGACCGGCAGCGGGTAGCGACAGCAACAGCCGGCGGCGCCGGGACGACACCGGCGTGTCAGTAAGCACGGGCATGAAGAACGCTCAGTCGAAGACGTCGGGCTCGGCGGCCACGAGCCCTTCGAGCAGGCTCTGAAACGCGAACAGCGCGCCGCCTGGCCGCCCCACCTGCTCATGGGTCAACGCAGCAATCTCATGCGGGATGGGCTGCGGTGTGCCCGCGGCTTCGGCGAGCAATTGCGCGTGACAGGCGTTGTCAAGCGCGATATACCACCACGCCGCGGCTTCGACGCTCGGCCCGGCGGTCAGGATGCCGTGATTCTTCAGGATCACGGCCTTGTGCTCACCGAGCGCGGCGGCGAGGCGCGCGCCCTCTTCCGTGTCGAGCACGACACCGCGAAAGTCGTCGAACAGCGCATGGTCCTGATAGAACGCGCACGAATCCTGGGTAAGCGGATCGAGCGTGCGTCCAAGCGTCGACCACGCCTTGCCGTACAGCGAGTGCGTATGCGCAGCCGCCACCACGTCGGGCCGCGCCTCATGAATCGCGGCGTGAATTGCAAAGGCCGCCTGGTTCACCGGCCCCTCGCCCACCACGATTTCGCCCTGCGCGTTCACCAGCAGCAGATCGGAGACACGGATACGGCTGAAGTGCTTGCCGAACGGATTGACCCAGAAGTGATCCGACCATTCCGGGTCGCGCGCGGTGATATGACCCGCCAGGCCCTGATCGAAACCGTAGCGCGCAAAGAGACGAAATGCGACCGCAAGGCGTTCCTGCCGGTAGCGACGCTCTTCGGCCACGCTTGCCCGCGGCGGCACCTCGTCGAACCAGAATTTGCGCAATGGCGCATGGCGCTGCAGCGCCGGTGCGTCTGCAAGAACAGGGGTCACAAAAGCAAGATCGGTCATCGCGCCTCCACTCAGGCAGCCGCGCGTTCGCTACGAGCAATGCGCTCGCGCGTGGCGGGAATCAGTGTGCGGCCGTAGTCGAGCGCATCCTCGAGCGGATCGAAGCCACGGATCAGGAAAGTCGTCACCCCCAGCGCGTAGTACTCGGCGAGCGTATCGGCGACCTGCTCGGGCGTGCCGACCAGCGCGGTCGAATTCGAGCGGCCGCCGATTTCCTTGGCGATCGCGGTCCACAGCCGCTCGTCGGCACGGTCCGCCGCGCCCGACGCCGCCAGCAGACGGCGCGCGCCTTCGCTCTGCGCCGGGCCGCCCACGCCGAGCCCCTGGGCAGCGCGCAGCCGCCGCGTCTCGTCGAGAATCCGGTCGGCCCGCTGCCACGCCGCGGCCTCGGTATCCGCGAGGATCGGCCTGAACGACACCGAGAAACGCACGCTACGCCCATGTCTTGCAGCCTCGGCCCGCACGCGCGTCACCTGCTCGCGCACCTGCGCCTTCGATTCGCCCCACAGCGCATAGACATCCGCATGACGGCCGGCAATCTCGAGCGCGGGCGCCGACGCCCCGCCGAAGTACACCGGCAGATGCGGCTGCTGCAGCGGCTTGACTTCGGAATAGCCCTGCTCGAAACGGTAGTACTTGCCGGCGTGATCGAACGGCTTATCCGAGGTCCAGATGCGGCGCAGAATCGAGACATACTCGTCGGTGCGGGCATACCGTTCGTCGTGCGAGAGGAAATCGCCGTCGCGGCGCTGCTCCGCGTCGTCGCCGCCGGAAATGATGTGTACCGCGAGACGGCCACCCGAATAATGATCGAGCGTGGCGAGCTGCCGGGCCGCGAGCGTGGGCGCCACAAAACCCGGACGGTGAGCCAGCATGAAGTGCACCCGCTGCGTGACGCTGGCGGCATGCGCCACGGTCAGCAGCGCGTCGGGGCTGGTCGAATGATGCGGCACGAGGACACGATCGAAACCGGCTTCCTCGTGCGCCCGCGCAAACTGCTCCACGTATCCGATATCTATCGCCGGACCTTGCGGCGCGTGCGTTTCCGAGACCTTGCGGGTCTGGATCATGCCGATGAATTCGACTGCCACGATGCGTCTCCCAGATGATCGACAGAACGCCGGATGCATGCTGCGCGCACCGGCGGCGACACCCACGGACGGGGCGCCAAACGAGCATCAAAGGTAGCACTGCAACATGCGTTCGTTAAATATTGATAGCCGATAAAGATATCGCAATTGCATGTTTGTGGTGGCCGGGGGCGGTTGCTAACCTCGCTTCGCTACGGCGCATTCCGGCGGTTACGCCGACGGCGCCGCTCCCTTCAATCGTCCTTTCGCGTGGAACCCTGCCGATGAGCGCATTTCGCCCCGACCGCCGCCGCATCCTGCATACCCTTGCCGTCTGCGGCATTGCGCCTGCTGCTGCGTGGCTGCGCACCACGGACGCGCAAGCGGCGGCGCTGGAACTCGTGTTCGGCGATCAGGCCGGTGGCCTGCGCGCCCTGGCTGAAGCGGCCCATGCGCTCGATGGGGCGCCGTATCCGTTTCGCTGGGCCAACTTCCAGGGCGCGGCACCGCTCTTCGAAGCACAACGCGCCAATGCCGTCGATCTGGCGCCGGCGGGCGACCTGCCCGTGCTTGCCGCGGCGATCGGCGACCCGTCCTTGAAGATTGTCGCGACCCGGGTGGGGGCGCCGACCTCGCTCGGCATCGTCGTGCAGGCGGACTCGCCATTGCGACGCGTCGCCGACCTGAAGGGCAAAACGGTGGTGGTATCGTCCGCACGCGGCAGTATTTCGCAATACCAGTTGTACGGCGCGCTGGCCGAGGCGGGACTGACGCGTGACGATGTGAACGTGCGGTTTGTGCTGCCGGTGGACGCCTTCGCTGCGTTTGAGTCTCGCCAACTGGAGGTGTGGGCGACTTTCGATCCGTACTATGGGACGGCTGTGCAGCGTGGAGCACGGGTGTTGCGTGATGGCACGGGTATCAATACGGGGCTTGGGTTTATTACCGCATCCGGTGCGGCGGCGGCTGATCAGGCGAAGCTTCCGGCTCTGGCTGATGCATTGCGCCGGTTTCAGCGCGCCGGCGCGTGGGCCGTGGAGCATCCGGAGGCTTATGCGCAGGTGTATGCGAGTGTGACGCGGTTGCCGGTCGAGACGTCCAGGGTTATTACGGCTCGCTCGGCTTTGCGGCAGCGTCCGGTGAGTGATGAGGATATCGCTGCGCTGCAGAAGGTCGCGGATCGGGCGTTTGGGCAGCTGATGCTGCCTGCCAGGGTTGATGTTCGCGCTGTCGCGCTGCAGGGGATTGGGTAGGTTTTTTGCTCTGCAGGTGGCTTGGCTTTTTGCCTGCGGCGGCTTGTTGTTTGGTTGTTGTTCTTTGGGGTGTTGGCCTTTCCTTGTTTTGTTATCGGTCTATTAGCTTCGCCCCTGTGCGGGGCGGCACTTACTTTCTTTGCCGCCGCAAAGAAAGTAAGCAAAGAAAGCGGGCTGCAAC
>NZ_SCNV01000076.1 GCF_005503145.1 Burkholderia sp. 4M9327F10
TCCCAGCCCCGTTGTGAAGGAGGGCGACCGGTCGGATGGTGACCGGCCCCCGGGCGGGCGGGTCCTTCCGGGGACTTCCGAATACGCGGGCATTGCGCGCGCCCGTTACACCCGTTCCTTTGACTAAAAAAAACGCGTTACACGTTACACGGTTGTGGCGAGCGGCGCGGCGCAAACCCTTATGGAAGCTACCGACTCCGGTGTAACGCGCTCGAAGCGCGGCAGCGCACCGAAGGCGAGTGGCGTTACACGCAGTCGCGTTACACCTGAAGTCGTCGGTAAGGCCGCGCTTTGCGAAGCGCTCGGCTGGACGCGACCACGACTGGACAGACGACTTGAGAGCGATGCTGCGTTTCCGGTTGCGAAGCGCGGCACGCGCGCCGGCGGTTGGGAGTTCGATGTTGCGGCCATTCAGGCATACCTATCTGGTCCGCAGGCGAAGTCGGCTCTAGCGACCGAGAAGAAGCCGGCTGCTCGCGTCGACGCACGCTCCGATGCTGGTAATCCGTACCCGGGCGCTAAGTACTCGGTAGTCCCGCCGGCCGGTGTCGAACCGCTCGTTCACTCGGGTGAGCAGACGGCCCGCCAACGCCGCGACACGGTGCAGGCCGAGATCCTCGAAGACAAGCTTCGGCGCGACCGCGGCGAGCTGGTGCAGGTCGAGGTCATGAGGCAGGTCTTGAACACGATGCTGGCGCACCTCGGCAAAGGCATTGACCGGCTGCCGGATCAGATCGTTGAGAAGTTGGGTCTGCACGAAGAACAGGGTGACGACATCCGGATGCTGACGGACGACCTGCGGCGCGTCATGGCCGACGAGTTACGCGTCCTATTGGGGTAGGCGATGCTGGAGTTCGAATACGCAGATCCGTTCCAGGTCGCGCGCGAGGCGCTCAGTTCGTTGATACCGCCGGCTCGCCAGACGGTCGCCGAATATGCGGTGCTACACCGGCTGCTCTCGAACCAGGGCGGTGGCTATGTGGGTCGTTGGCATCACGAGAAAGCCCCATACCTCGTTGGGCCGATGGAGACACTCAACCGACTCGACTACCTGACAACGGTAGTAGTGGGTCCAGGTCAGTCGGGCAAAACTGAGATCGCCCAAAACTGGCTGCAGAAGTCCATCGAGACCGACCCGGCCGACATGCTCTGGTATATGCAGACCGATCCGGGTCTCGAATCGTATGTAAAGAGCCGGATCAACCCGATGATCACGTCGCACCCCGGCATGGGCATGCGGCTGGGCACGAGGGCGATCGACGATTCGCTGCATTTCAAGCGCTTCGAGGGCATGCACGTCGAGTTCCTGTCGGCTTCAGCGAACAACGTGATCAACAAGTCGGCCCCACGCATCGTGGCCGATGAAGTCGACGCATACGACCCGGCGCTCGGAGACATCAAGACGCTGCTCGATGTGCGGCGTCAGACGTTCGGACGGCAGTCGATGTTGCTGGCGATGAGCCACCCGGACCAGGCTCGCGGGATCATTCCTGAGCGCGACTGGGCCGCCGGAATCATGGCCATGTACGCCGACAGCGATCGACGTGTCTGGTACTGGCCGTGCCCTCACTGCGGTGCCTGGTCGAGCCCGGTGCCGACGGCTGCGCGGTACATGGTGCTCCAGTACGACGATCAGCAATCGCTCGACGAGATCGAACGTAACGCGCGGTTGATCTGTCCGGTCAACGGCTGCGTCATCGAGGACCGCGAACGTCGCGCGATGAACGTTGCTGCTTACCGCTCACCTTTCGGCGGGTGGATTGGTGATGGGCAGGAACTCACGCAGGACGGCAAGGTAATCGGCGAACTGGTGGCCCGCAAGAGCGCGGGCTTCTGGATCGTTGGGGTTATGTCACCGTTCATCCTCGGTGGGATCGGTGGTCTCGCTCGCGCCAAAGTCAAGGCGGAGCGTGAGCTCGAGGTCAGCGGCGAGGACAAGGCCCTGCGGCAAGTGACGGTCAAGCAATTCGGCTTCCCGTATGCGCCCACCCGCGGCGTCGGCTCCATTGATGCGAACGTGCTCGCCGAGCGCGGCGACACCGAGCTGAAGCTCGGGATAGTTCCGGACGGCGTGCGCTTCATAACGATGGCCGTGGACACGCAGCTCGCCAACTGGGAATGGCTTGCCCGCGGGTGGGGAGTTGGCAGCCAGAGCTGGGTAATTGACCGCGGTCGCATTCCGGGCGATCCCGCGACCTCTGCCGAGGATTGGGACCGGTTGCTCGAGCTTTACGCGAAGACGTTCCCTCTCGCCGATGGCACAGGTCGCCGGATGCCGGTTCGCGCGATGGGGTTCGACAGCGCAGGACAGCCGGGCGTGACTCAACAGGCATATGCCGCATGGCGCCGCTGGAAGAGAAACCAGCATCCCCGCCTCATTGGGAAGATCGCCGGCCGTGATGCCTGGACGCTCATTCCGACAAAGGGCGCCGACGCTCTGGCCGCGCAACGTCTTGTCGTCACGTATCCGGACACCGCACGTAAAGCCAACAAGGCCGCTTCCGGCGGGACGGTACCGGTCGCGCGGTTTAATCCGAACCTCTTCAAAGACGATCTCGCGGGGCAACTGCAGCGTGCCGACATCGGCGACTGGTACGTGCACTTCCCGCACGCGCTGCGTTCGCCGGAGCAGCCGCACGTCTGGTTCGAGCAGCTCACGTCCGAGAGCCAACTGAAAAACGGACGTTGGGAAAAGAATGCACCCGGGCGCCGGAACGAGGCGCTCGACTTGATGGTGATGAATCACGTGATCGCCCAGCTCCACGGGTTGCACGGAATCGACTGGACCAAGCCGCCTTCATGGGCGAAGCCTTGGGACACGAACTCCTCGATCTTGAAGAACGGCGCGCCTCTGCCCGCAGCAAACGCGGCGCCGGGTTCTACCCCGGCCGCGCCCGCGAACGGCACTCAGTCAAAGAAGTCGGCAGTCCACCGGTACCGATAAGCATGGCTACAAACGACATCAACTCTCCGCTCTACGGGATGACCGACGCGCAACTGCAGGCGGCGCTCTCCAAGGCGCAGGCGGCCCTGATCGACCTGCGCACCGGATCGAAGGTCGTGTCGGTGTCCTATGCGCAGGGCGAAGGCTCGCGCAGCGCGACTTTTATGCAAACTGACCAAGCCAATCTGCGCATGTTCATCGCGCAGTTGCTGGCGGCACTGAATCCCGGCATCCGTATGCGCCGGCGCCGCTATATCACGCCGCTGTTCGGATGAGCAACAAGACCTCCATCCTCGACTCGCGCGGCGAGCCGATCCGTCGCGCTCGCGCTGACGCCGGGCCCGATGGCATGCCGCTCGAGAGCGGCGTCGGTCGCTGGTTCTTCCCGTACCAGGCCGCCGACTGGCAGACCCAGGAGATGGGTGCGTGGCTGCCGTGGATCCGCTCGCCTGACTCGGAGATCACGCAGTTCCGCGACCGCATGGTTGCGCGGTCGCGCGATCAGGTTCGCAACGACGGGCGCTCGAGCGGCGGTATCACCCGCATTCTCGACAACACGGTCGGCGCGTCGCTGCGATTGTCGGCCTCGCCTGACTATCGTGTCCTTAAGCTGATCAGCGGTGCGAACTTTGATATCAAGTGGGCGAAGGAATTCTCGAGCGCTGCAGAGGCACTGTGGCGCCTGTATTCGAACGATCTCGACCGGTACAACGACGTCTCGCGGCAGCTCACGGTGTCGCAACAGTTGCGTCTTGCGCTTCGCCACAAGCTCATCGATGGCGAAGATCTGATCGTCAATTACTGGATGCCAGAGCGCATCGGCCGCGGCGCTGCACGCTACGCCACGGCGTACATGATCGTGGACCCCGACCGTCTGTCGAACCCCATGCAGATGGTCGACCAGAAGCATATGCGCGGCGGTGTCGAGATCGACGATAACGGCGTGCCGATCGCGTATCACATTCGTCGGGCGCATCAGAACGACTGGTACAACGGCGTCCAGAGCATGGAGTGGGAGCGCGTCGAGCGCGAGGATCCGGACGACGGCTGGCGCCGCGTGATTCACGACTTCGACCGCGATCGGGCTGGCCAGAACCGCGGCGTCGGCGTTTTCATCCCGGTGCTTAACCACGCCAAGATGCTGGCGACTTACTACGGCTTGGAACTGAAAGCCGCGGCGCTCGCCTCCTCGATCGGTACTTATGTGACGAGTCCCTACGACCCGTCTGAGGTGCAGGATGCCGTCGGCGGCGACGATGAGCTTCGGTTCTATCAGAGCCTTCGGAGAGATTGGAACAACGAACGACCGGCGATGTTTAACGGCGTCCGTGTTCCTGCGTTGGCGCCAGGAGAGGAAATCAAGGCGCTGTCGTCGGACCATCCGCACAATGGTTTTGCTGAGTTCGTGCACGAGATGCAGGGCGGCATTGCGTCGGCGCTTGGGGTCTCGCTCGAGCAGGTGACGCAGGACTGGACTCGCACAACCTATTCGAGCGCTCGCGCCGCGCTGCTTGAAAGCTGGAAAACGCTGGTGCGGCGCCGCCTCGAATTCTCCGCCGGTACCGCGACGCCAATGTACGCAGTGTGGCTGCGCGAAGCCATGGAAAACGGCGAGCTTCCCCTGCCGAAAAACGCGCCAGATTTCATCGAAGCGGCCACCGCATACGCCGGCTGCTCGTGGCTCGGGCCCGCACGCGGCTGGGTCGACCCGGTCAAGGAACCGCAAGGCTCGATTCTCAAGATGGACGCCGGCCTCACGTCGCTCAAGCAGGAAGCGGCCGAGCAGGGTTCCGATTGGGAAGAGCTGCTCGATCAGCGTCAGATCGAGATCGCGGCATTCAATGAACGGAAGATCCCGCTGCCCGCATGGGGCGGTGTCGAGATCGCCACGCGGACTGACGAACCTCCTGAACAGCCGAAGGCCGCATGATCAACTATCCGCATCTAGCCACGCGGCTCTTTAACGTGCCGATCGCCATCCTGCCGCACAAGGCGGAGATCGTGATGGCGGCCCTCGCCGATCGCATGGGTATCGCGCAGCTATTTCGCGCCGACGGTACTGCTCTCGCATTATCGGGCGGCGGCGCGCAGGCGTTTCTCGACGCTGAAGACGATAGCGACGAAGCGAAGTACAAGCCCTATGACGTCGCAGGCGGCATCGCACGCATCCCGATCGAGGGGACGCTTGTTCACAAGCTGGGCACGCTTTATCCGTATTCCGGTATGACCGGCTATGACGGCATCCGCGCGCTCCTGAGCATGGCGCTCGGCGACCCGGACGTGAAAGCAATCATGCTCGATATTGACTCGCCTGGCGGCGAGGTCGCGGGCTGCTTTGACCTCGTCGACGCGATCTATAACGCTCGCGGAAAAAAGCCAATCTGGGCCGTGCTCACCGAGAACGCCTACTCGGCCGCCTACGCGATCGCGAGCGCAGCCGATCGGATCATCGTGCCGCGCACCGGCGGCACGGGGAGCGTCGGCGTTATCTGCATGCACGTCGACATGTCGAAGGCGCTCGGGAGCGCTGGCATCAGCGTGACGCTGATTCATTACGGTGCACTGAAGGCCGACGGCAACGAGTTCAATCCGTTGGGTAAGGAAGCGCTCAAGCGGTTCCAGTCCGACGTCGACAAGATGGGCGAGCTGTTCGTCAAGACAGTTGCCCGCAATCGCGATCTCAAAACGGCCGATGTGCGTGACACAGAGGCCGGCACTTTTCTCGGCGCCGCCGGCGTCGAGATCGGCTTCGCCGACGAAGTTATGGCACCCGACGAAGCTTTTGCTTCCCTGCTCGACGAGCTGGGCTGATTCATCCCACCGATAGGGTTATTCCATGAGCAATACATTACGCAACCTGATGTCGCGAGGTGGTCTGAGCTTCGCCCATCTTGGCCGATCGCAGCCCCGTGCGTCCGACGATAACGATCCGCCGCCGGATGACGACAGCGGTAAAGGCAAGAAGGGCAAGCGAGCCGCCGACGGTGATCCGGACGACGACGATGACGACGATGAAGGCGACGACGGCCAACAAAATCGCGAGAACGGCGACAGCAGGAAGGGCAAGAAAGGCAAGCGTGCTGACGATGGCGATCCGGACGATGACGACGACAGCGGCAAGGGCAAGAAGGGCAAGCGCGCGTCCGATGGCGACCCGGATGACGACGATGACGACGACAACCTGGACGCCGAAGACGATGACGACGACGAGGAGGAGATGCGCGGCAAGAGCGCGGCTGCCAAAGCACGTCGCCGCGAACGCGCTCGCTGCGCCGCAATCTTTGCCAGCAAGGGTGCCGCCCGCAATCCCGTGCTCGCCGCAAAGCTGGCTTTCGAGTCGTCAATGCCTCGCAGCGAGGCAATTGCCGTGCTCAACGGTTCGCCGGCCCCGGAAGGCAGCCGGGGACGCCGCCAGAACCCGCAGATCGGCACCGACGGCGATCGCGGCGCGTCGTCCGAACAGGCGATTGCAGCCAGTTGGGACCGCGCATTCAAGGCGGCGGGCGCCCAGCCGCGCCGGGCCCGCTAAGCGTCACGTAGACGCGCTGCAGCTGGCGCGTCTCCCGTCACATCCCTAAGGATCCAAATCATGGCTTATGTACCTCAAACCCCGCTGATCGAAAACCGGCACGCGGGCGGCTTTATCGTTTCCGAAGCCCGTGGTCACCGCTCCCGCGACATCGGCACTCTCGGCGGCGGCGTGCTGATCCATGCCGGCACCGTGCTCGGTTTCAAGACGGGCGGCGTCGCCGTCGCGTGGCCGGGCAACGCCGAGCAGATCGATTCGAACGTCGGTAATGGCACGATCGCGATGGCTGGTACGCCGGTTGTTTCAGGTGCCCAGCTCGGCGTGTACAAGGCGGTAGCGACGAGTGCGACCGTGTTCGCCGTGACCGACCCGTACGGCAATTCGCTCGGCAACGCAACCGCGGCGGCAACTTCTCCCCCCGCATTCAGCAATCAGATCGCGTTTGCGATCACGATCGGTTCAACTCCTTTCGACGTCGGCGATGAGTTCTCGATCCAGGTCCAGGCAATCACCGGCGTATTCGAACCGCTCAATCCCAGTGCGAGTGACGGTACGCAGACCGCGGCCGGCATTGCATTCAATGGCGTCGACACCACGAATAACGACGCCCCGGACACAGTGATGGTGCGCGAATGCGAGGTGAACGGTAGCGAGCTTCTGTGGCCGGTGGGCATCACTGCGGCTCAGATTGCGGCTGCTACCGCGCAACTGGCGGCGCTGGACATCATCACGCGCTGACCGCATCAGCCAGTCCCTTCTCTGTTTCAAGTCCTTTTGGCCGCGCAAGCGGCCATTATTCTTTCTGGAGCCTAATAATGGCCAGCTTGGACGTATTCCATCAGGACGCTTTCACGACCATCCAGCTCACTGCGGCGGTCGACAAATATCCGTACCAGCCGCAGGCACTCGGCGACCTCGACGTCTTCGAGGACGAACCGATCCGCAACACGGCGCTCGCGGTCGAGCAGCGCCAAGGTCAGTTGGTACTGATTCCGACGTCGCCGCGAGGCGCCGAAGGTCTGCAACGTACGACCGAGCAGCGCCAGGCCCGCTATTTCAAGGTGCCGCGTCTCATGCATTCCGACACCATCACTGCGAATGAGATTCAGGATATCCGGGCATTCGGGACGGAGTCCGAACTCATGCAGGTGCAGGCGGAAGTGGCGCGTCGCCTGAGCGGCCCGACCGGCATTCTGCGCAACATTGAATACACGTGGGAGTACCACCGTCTCGCGGCAGTTCAAGGTCTGCTGTTGGACAAAGATGGCTCGGTGATCTTCGACTTCTTCCAGGAGTTCGGCATCACGCCGGCGCAGGAAGTTGGCTTCAATCTTGGCGCCGATGCCGTGAACACCCTGCGTCCGATCTGCAATGCGATCCGCCGCTCGATGGCGCGGAAGGCACAAGGCGCGTGGCTGCCCACGACGAAGATTTACGCACTCTGCGGCGACGAGTTTTACGACGCATTCGTGAATCACCCGGATGTGATCCGTACGTTCCTCAACTGGTCGGCCGCCGCGGATCTGCGCGACGACGCCCAGGGCGGCGCGTTCGACACGTTCAAATTCGCGGGCATCTACTGGATGAACTATCGCGGCTCGGATGACAACGCCACGATCAAGATTCCCGACGACAAGGTGAAGTTCTTCCCGGTCGGCGCGCCCGGCGTGTTCAAGCGTGCATTGGCGCCCGGCGAATCGTTCGAATGGGTCAATACCCCGGGCAAACCGATGTACGTGATCCCGATCCCCGACCGCGATCGCAACGCGTTCTGGAAGATGGAAGGTTACAGCTACCCGCTGCACATCTGCACTCGCCCGGAAATGCTGCAGACCGGCCGCTACGAAGAGTGACGTGATCGACTTCGACGGAACGCTGAATGCGGCGATCAGCGAGGTGCTTGGCGACGAGGTAACGATCGTGTACCGCCCTCAGTCTGGGGGCGGCACGCAGATCCTCGGCGTCTTCACGCTGATCACCGGTCGCGTGTTCGAAGAAGACGGCACGCCAGATGCCAACGTCACGGTCGCAACTCTCGGCTTTCAGGTCTCCCAGCTCGACGTAGCTCCTCTCCAGCACGACACCGTTGCGATCACCTCTGCTGCGGACGGCACCACGGTGTACGCCGTGAACGACGTGTCAGGGGACGGTCTCGGCTGGGCTTACCTGAAGTTGAATATCGCCGGCTAAAGCAATGCTCTTCAGATCCCAACTGCGCACGTACGCGGCGACGGCGCTCGTCGATTCACAGACGATGGCTGGCACGAACGTGTTTGAGTCGCTTGATTGGCCGACGACGGATGCCAGCTACCCGGCAATCCTTTTGGAGTGCTACCGCGAACGCAAAGAATCGCGCGCGAAAGGCAGCCAGCTTCCGCAATTCATCGCGACGGCAGTCCTCGCCTTGAAGGCCCGGGTGCAGGCGCCGGGCGGTGCAGCCGGCGGCCTTTCAATTCAGGAGCTGCTCGAGCAGTTCGAATGGCAGATCGAGGCGGCAATCCTGACCTGCCAGCCCTTGCTGACGAACATCCGCCGCTTCGCCTGGGTAGACACCGATCAGCAGATCAGCGCGAAAGGGACCATGCACATTGGCGAGCTCGCCATCAGTTTCGGTCTCGAGTTCGAAGTCGATATCGATCCGTATCTACAGCGGCCGACTGCGCTCCCCGCGCTCGGCGTCCCGCTCGAGCAGGTCAACCTCACATTCGATGTCCCCGCCGGCACGCCACAACCCGGGCTGATCATCGATCTGCCCCAACAGGAGCAATAACCATGATGGTCTATCCCGTACCGGGTCGGCGCGTACGCGACCCAGTCACCAAGCAGATTCTCGCTGCCGAGGGGCTCGACGTCTCTCCGCACGACCTTTTCTGGGCGCGGCGACTGCGTGACGAGGACGTCTCGACGACGGCGCCGGCGGCGCCCACCGAAGTCCATGCGGAAGCGAAAGCCGAGGCCCCGGCAGCAGTTCAGCCGGCAGACCACCGTGAAGAGGATGACGAATCGTGAGCACAATTCCGTTCCAGCAGATTCCAGGCAATCTGCGCGTTCCGTTCTTCTTCGCCGAGGTCAACAACCAGAACGCGAATACGGCGACGCAGGAGCAGCGCGCGCTGCTCATCGGGCCGATGATCTCGACCGGGGCGAATGCCGGTACGGCGACGCCCGGCGTCCCGTTGATCTCGCAGGGGCCCGCTGACGCCAACGCGAAGTGCGGCGCCGGTTCGATCATCTCGATCATGACGCAGGCGTACCGGAACAACGATTCGTTCGGCGAGCTATGGTATCTGCCACTCGCCGACGATCCGAGCGCCGTGGCCGCGACGGGCACCATTGCATTCACGGCCGCGGCGACCGCGACCGGTGTGATCTACCTGTATATCGGTGGCCAGCGTGTGACCATCACGGTCACGCCCACGATGACGACGGCGCAGATCGCGACGGCGGTAGCGGCAGCGATCAACGCGCTGAACACGCTGCCGGTGACCGCGACTGCCACGACGACCACCGTCACGTTGACATCGAAGAACAAGTCGATCGCTTCGAACGACATCGACATCCGGATGAACTACGGCGGCGTGCGCGCCGGCGAGTCGACTCCGGCGGGACTGACGTACACGATCACCGCGATGGCCAACGGGGCGGTCAATGCATCGCTGACGGCACCTCTCGCGAACCTGTCGAACATGCCGTTCGACTTCATCGCTTGCGCATACACCGACTCAACGTCGATGGCCGCGCTAACGGCTTTCCTGAATTTCACGACCGGCCGCTGGAGCTGGCAGTCGATGATCTACGGGCACACGTTCTATGCGTTCCGCGGCACGTTCGGCACGATCAGCACGTTCGGTGCGACGTTGAACGACCCGAATGCATCGGTGATGGGCTTCTTCGATTCGCCGACAACTTCGTGGGAGTGGGCGGCAGCCTACGCTGCACAAGCGGCTGTCAGCGTCCGTGCTAATCCCGGGGTGCCGCTGCAGTCGGTTGTGCTGCAGGGGATCCTCCCGCCACCGATCCAGTCGCAGTTCACGGGTGTGGGCGAGCAAAACTCTCTGCTGTTTGAGGGTATCTCGACCTTCACCGTCGACGCCTCCAACCAGGTGCATCTGCAGGGCACGATCACGACGTATCAGACGAATGCCGAGGGGCAGCCGGACAACAGCTACCTTCAGCTGAACACGATGTACCTGATCATGGCCGTGATCCGCTCGCTGCAGACGATGGTCACCTCGAAGTACTCGCGGATGATTCTCGTGGCGAACGGGACGCTCTTCGCCCCCGGTGCACCGATCATCACGCCGGACGACATCCGGGCCGATCTGATTGCGAATTACGGTGAACTCGAATACGCCGGGCTGGTGCAGGACTCGGAGTCGTTTGCGGACGGCCTCATCGTGCAACAGAACGTGGGCAATCCTAACCGGGTGGATATCGGCTACGACCCGACGCTTGTCAATCAGTTGAACATCCTCGCGCTGCTGTTCCAGTTCATGCTCTGAACCCCGGCGGGCAGGTAAATCGGGCGGCGCGAGTCGCCCTTATTTTTTGAGGAACGGAAATGGCCGATACGACTAACCGCATCGCCGGGGTAGCGACCTTCAAGGTCGACGGCGCGCAGGTCATGCTCGAGGGCAAGCTCGAGTACAGCACAGCACTGGTAGCGCGCGAGACGAAGACCGGTCAGGACACGGTGCACGGCTATGGCGAGAAGCCGAAAGCGCCGTATATCGCCGGCACGTTCCGCGCTACCAGCACTACCAACACGCAGGCGATGAACGGCATCACGAACAGCACCGTGTCGTGCAAGCTGGCCAACGGCATTCAGGTCATCGGCCGGAACATGTGGCAGGTCGGCGACGAGATCAAGGTCGATACCGAAGAGGGTACCTTCGAGCTTCGCTTCGAAGGGCTGCAGGGCTCGGTGACGGAAAACTAGGGAGTAAGTCTCAATGAGCGAAGCAAACGTAATTCAGGAAGCGCCCAACTTCACAAAGATGAAGCCGGGCGAGCTGCCGACGCTGTACACGCACGTCCTGTTCAACCCGATCCGTTTCGGAAAGGGCGACAACGTGGAGATCCATACGCAGATCGCTCTGCGGGAGCCGACGCTCGACGAGTTCGAGGTGTTCTCGAAGAACGTACGCAAGCAAGGAGAGATCGCCGCGTTGAAGCACTTCATTGCCGACGTTTCCGATACACCGTTCCCGATCATCGGCAACATGGGCGGCCGCGACATGATGTTGTGTCAGGAATATCTGCTTGCTTTTTTCAAAGGCTCCCAGACGACTGGCGATACATCGCCAGAGTAACGACGAGGTTTTATCGCTGGGGGCCGCGCGATGCGTGGTCGATGACGTGGACCGAACTTGGCCAGTGGATGGCCGATGCCGCTCGCATGCTGAAGGAAGAAGACAAGGCGCGTAAAAAAAATGGCAAATAAGCTCAGTATCGTCATCACGGCGATCGACAACGCGACGAAGACGATCAACCAGATCAATCGATCGTTCGCGAATGCAATGATGCCCATTACGCGTCTGAACCGCTCCATCGGCAATCTGGCGAAGGCGTCGGGCATCCCGAAACTCGCGAAGGGATTCGTGGGCGTTGGCAAAGCAGCAGCGAACGTTGCAGAGCAGATTGGGAAGATCTTCGCGCCGCTCGCCGCAGTCATCGGCGTCGGTTCGGTTGCGGGCGTCGCGGCCTTGGCGATCGAGTGGGGCAAGCTGGCGATGACCGTCACCAATGCGGCCGCCAATATCGGCATGACGGCGTCGTCGCTCATGGGCCTGCAGGGCACCGCGCGGCTTGCGGGCGTCAGCGCCGAGGAGCTCACATCGAGCCTGACGGGGCTCGGTAATACGATGGAGGACGCACAGTTCGGCCGCAACCAGGGCGCGCTCATGATGATGAACCGCCTCGGCATCAGCATGCATCGCCTGAAGAACGGTTCGGTTGATACGCAGCAGGCGATGATGGACCTCGCCGGCGTGCTGCAGCGCCCCGGAATCAAAGGCAACGCGCAGGTCGAGAACGTGATCGCCAACCAATTCGGCGTGGGCGCGTTGCTTCCATTGTTGAGGAAAGGTCCGCAGGCGATCGACGGATATCTGCAGAAGGTGCGCGAACTCGGTGGCGAGATGAGCGGCCCGGCGATCGCGGCCGCCACCGAGTTTCAGTACCACATGCTTATGATGCAGACCGCCATCGACGGCCTGAAGAATTCCATCAGTGCCGCACTGATGCCAGTGCTGCAGCCGTTGATCGACCAGCTGACGCAGTGGATCTCCAAGAACCGGGAGCTGATCGCATCGAAGATCGCCGAGTACGCGCAGAAGATCGCCGACTGGGTCAAGACGATCGATTTCAAGAAGGTATGGGACGACATCACCGGCACGGTGAAAGGCGTTCTGAGTTTCGTCGACGCTATCGGCGGCTGGAAGGTTGCTCTCGCGGGCATCCTTGCGGTCATGGGAGCGCCTTTGCTCACGGCGATCGCCACGCTCGGTGGCGCGCTGGTGGATCTGGGGGCGATCGTTTGGGCGAATCCGATCCTAGCCGCGCTGGGCACGATAGGCTTCCTTTCGTATGAGATCTATAAGCACTGGAACGACATCGGCTCATCGATGGCCAATGCGACGCCGCCGGCATTCGGCGGTGGTGGCGATGGGACGACTCCCGTAGGGCCGTGGGGCAAGCTAGGCAGTTTCTTCGGCCTGAACGGGCCGTCGGCTGGCGGTGGCGCGGCGCTCGGCATCCGGAGCAACAATCCGCTGAACATGACTCTCAACGGTCACGAGCGCACCTATTCGGATCCGGCGCAGGGCATCGCTGACGCCGTGTCGAACCTCGAGCGGCATTACCGGGGCTTGTCTCTCGCACAGATTCAGGACAAGTGGACGGGCGGTGCGCGGACTGGCAACACGCCCCAACAGATTGCGAACTACACGAAGATCATGTCGGCCGCGACTGGTTTGGACTCGGGTGCCGTGCCGGACCTCAATGATCCGCGGGTGGTGTCGTCGCTGATGGTGGGCATGATCCGGGCCGAGAACGGTCAGCAGCCGTATTCGCCGCAGCAGATGGGAGACGCGACCGTGGCCGGGATGCAGCAGGCTGGCGTTACGCCCGGACAGGGCGGACAGGCACCCGTCAATATCCACCTGAAGGTGTCAGGGCTGCCCGCCGGCGCGAGCGTCACAGCTTCGCCTGAGAATGCCGCGCTCGGGCCCACGCGTGTCTCATATTCGATGCCCACTGGGGTAACGCCGTGAGCTATTGGGACGATCTGCAGCAGGCGAGCTTCAACGGCGTGCCGTTCGGCGTCGAAGCTGAGGGCGGGAAGTTCGGGCGTCGGTGGGCGAAACACGAATATCCGAAGCGCGATACGGCATGGATGGAAGATCTCGGACGCCGCACGCGCGAGCACCCGATCGTCGGCTTCCTGCTCGAGAACGACCAGGTATATGGCGGCGGTCCCGTCATCCAGCAAAAGCTGCAGATGATCGCTGCGGTCGAGACGGAAGGGCTCGGCCAGCTGATTCACCCGTCACTCGGCACGCTGACGGTGGCCGTCACGAACTGCGAGTTCATCACGCGGTGGGACCAGGGCCTCATCTATGAGATCCACTTCGAGTTCGTCGAGAGCGGCCTGCAGCAGTTCCCAGGCATCGACACGTCGACGCTGGATGCGGTCACAGCGGCCGCGCTGGCCGCGGACGGTGCCGCCTCGACGGATTTCGTCACCCGGGCAGAGTCCGCGCTTGAGCAGGGCGCCGCAGTTGTGAAGCAGGCCGCGTCCACGGCCTCGCTGTGGGCCGCGCAGGCCCAAGGGCTGGTGAACGATGCGCGCAACGTCTACAAGTTCGTCTACGGCCTGCAGGGGCCGTATGGGCGTTATTTCGGCGGACGACTGAATGGCTTCAATCCGAGTGCCGCATTGCAGACGGTTCAGCAGGCCGGTGTGACCGTGACGTCGCTGATGGCGCAAGGCACCGTCCTTCGAGCTGCCGTCACGAGCGCAGGTAACACCCTTTCCAACGTAGCGAGCGAGCTGGGCATATGAGTCAGGCATCCGATTTGGCGAACGCGGCGCAGGCACTTGCGGCCGCGCTCCTCGCGTCGACAATCGACCCGGCGGACGGCGTGCGTCTGCTCTCGAATCTTGCCAATTTCCAGCCGAACGCCGTCACCTCGTCGTCTGTCGTGGGGATGTCGATGGCGACGATGCAGGACGCGTGTGGAGATCTGTTCCGGCGGGCCGCAGTGGTTGCGCTATGCCGCGCCGCGTCGACCTATCAGCCCGCGTCGACGACCGATGCCGCTAACCTTCGATCGACCGTCACGCAGCTGGTCGACGCCGAGATCCTCGTGGCTGGCAACCAGGGCGAAGACAACACGTTCAACGCATTGCGTGCCCTGCGTGCCGCGGTCGTGCAGGATCTGCAGACACGGGCTGCCGGCTTGCCGGGGACGATGGTTGTAAGCATTCCGGCATCGCTGCCAGCGCCGGTGCTGGCGCAGCGCCTGTATAGCGACCCGACGCGCGCCGACGAGCTCGTGACGGAATCCGGCGCGCCGCATCCCGCGTTCCTTGCCCCCGGCTTTATCGCGCTGTCCTCATGACTGTTTTCAATGACGATCTGACGCTCGTCGCGGGCGGCCGTCAGCTGTCAGGCTGGACGCGCGTGCGCGTATCGCGTGGCGTCGAACGCTGTCCGTCCGACTTCCAGATCGAGATGACTGAGAAGTACCCGGGCGACGCCTTCGATATCACGGTGCAGCCTGGAGATGCATGTCAGGTGCTGATCGGCGACGATCTGGTGATTACTGGGTACGTGGACAAGGTATCGCCGGCGCTCGACCCGGAGAACCACTCGATCACTATCAGCGGCCGCAGCAAGTGCGAGGATCTCGTCGACTGCGCGGCCGAATGGCCCGGCGGTCAGATTCTCGGCTCGTCGGTGCTGGACATCGCCCAGAAGCTCGCGCAGGTCTATGGCATCACGGTGAGCTGCACCGGCGACGTCGGCGCCGGGATTCCGCAGTTCAACCTGCTACTCGGTGAGACCGGCTATCAGGTCATCGAACGGATCTGCCGGTACCGCGCGCTTCTGCCGTACGACGGAACGGACGGCAATCTGATCCTCGGCGCGTTGGGCACGACGCAAGCGGCCAATGGCTTTACCGAAGGCATCAATGTCGAGCGCGCACGCGTCGTGTTTTCGATGGACCAGCGCTATTCCGAGTACATCGCGTTCCTCCAGTCAGTGGACGTCTTCACCGACACAGGCAACGGTGGAAATCTGCTCGGCACCGCGTTTGACCAGGGCGTCCCGCGGCACCGTCGGCGCGTAATCATCGCCGAGGCCGGTGGCGGTGGTCAGGACGTCGCAAAGCAGCGCGCGAACTGGGAAGCGGCCCGGCGGTTTGGTCGCGGAGGCGTCGTAACCCTGACGACCGATAGCTGGCGCGACAGCAGCGGCGTGCTCTACACGCCGAATACGCTGGTGCCGCTGGCGCTGCCGACGCTGAAGGTGACCGGTAAGACGTGGCTGATCGGCGACGTGACGTATGCGCGCGGGGACGATGGCACGCGGGCGATGCTCACGATCATGCCGCCGGAAGCGTTCAATCCGGAGCCGATACTGCTGCAGCCGCTCACGCCGGATGTCCCTGCAGGAACGGCGCCATGAGCGATTACGCAGAACAGCATTACCTGCGGACCATGATGATGGTCCGCCGTGGAAAGATCTCGCTCGTCAACGACAGCGGCGTGATCCAGACGGTGCAGCTGCCGCCCAGCGGACTGGAGACGCGTGACAACCTGAAGCGCATCGCCGAATACGGTCTCACGTCAAACCCGCCGGAAGGCACTGACGCCTACATCCTGAACATCGGCGGCGACCCGTCCAATGGCGCGGTCGTGGGCACGAACCATCAGCAGACGCGGCCAACGGGATTAGAGCAGGGCGAGACTCAGATCTATAACGGGCCCGCCGGCACGAGTGTGTATCTGTCGAACGGCGGCATCGTTGTCAATGCGAACGGACAGCCGGTGACGGTCAACGGATCGACCACGGTCACGATCGTCGCTGCAACCGAGATCATCGCCGACACGCCGCTTCTGAAATGCACCGGGGACATCCTGGATAACTGCGATACGAACACCCGGACCATGGCAGGGATGCGCACGGTAGCTAACGGCCATACCCACAAGGTGATGAACGTGCAGGGCGGTAGCAGCACGATCGAAACGAATCCGCCGGATCAAGACGAATGACCGATACCACGACAGTCTGGGATGTCGCGAACTCCCGTGGCGACTGGGCGCTTAATGGCGTCCAGTTGCAAACTGGCCAGGACCTTCAGACCGCCTACCTCATCAGCATCTTCACCGATCGCGAGGCGCAACCCGGGGACGTCATTCCCGACTGCACGAACGATCGTCGCGGGTGGATTGGCGACGCCGGTGCCGACTACCCGATTGGCTCGCGCATGTGGCTGCTCGAGCGGGCGATCAAAAGTCAGCAAACGATGAACCGTGCTCGGACCTATGTGACCGAGGCGGTGCAATGGCTGCTCGATGACGGCGTCGTCTCAAAGCACGATCTCACGCTCGCATGGATCCAAGGGGCGCCCGGGACGTGGGGACTTGGTATCTGGATTCAGGCCTACCGGCCTGACGGCACGAAATTTCCGCAATTCAACTGGGTCTGGGGGCAGTTCCAATAATGCCGTACGCACGCCCAACACTATCGCAGCTGCTCACGCAGGTGAAGCAGGACATCGCTGCCGGTCTCGAGGGCTCCGATCCGCTCCTGCGCTTCGGCAACCTCAATATCACGGGCGTTGCGCTCGCGAACCTGATTAACGCCGTCTATGGCTATCTGGACTGGATCGCGCAGCAGGCGGTTCCAGTCACCTCGAGCGGCGAGTTCCTGCTTGCGTGGGCAGCGCTGAAGAACGTGTATCAGGAGCCTGCTGCGCAGGCCACGGGCACCGTGAGTTTTCCCGGGACCAACGGCGTGGATCTGCCATTCGGGACGCCCATTACCCGCGGCGACGGCGTCGGCTATACCACAACAGCAGATGCCACCGTCTCGGGCGGCGCGGTCGTCGCCCCGGCGATTGCCAATGCCGATCCGACTGGCCAGACGGGCGCGTTCGGAAACTGCGACGCCGGCACCACGTTCACGCTGGGTACGGCGATCAACGGTATCCAGTCGAACGGCACGGCGACCACTGTATTCACCGGGGGTGCCGACATCGAGTCCGAAGACAGCGTGATGACCGCGATGCTTCAGGCCTATCAGAACGTGCCGCAAGGCGGTGACGCGCAGGACTATGTGACCTGGGCGCTGACCGTCCCTGGCGTCACGCGGGCGTGGTGCAATCCGAACGGCATGGGCGCCGGAACCGTCGTTGTGTACACGATGTTCGACAACTCGGAAGCTTCCCACGGCGGCTTTCCGCAGGGCACGAACGGCGTGGCAACGGGCGAACCGCGGAGTCCGACGACGGCGACCGGCGATCTACTGGCGGTCGCAAATGCGATCTTCCCGAAGCAACCGGTGACCGCTCTCGTTTATTCGTATGCGCCCGTTGCCAACCCCATCAATTTCGCATTCACGGGCACCTCTGGCTGGAGCGCGGCGACGAAGACCGCAGTTCAGAACGCGATCAATAGCGTGTTCCTGCAATACGGTGCACCGGTCACGACCTCGATTCCTGACATCGATATCTCGCTGATCGAATCGGAAATCGCTGCGATATCGGGAACCGCCGGTTTCGTCATGACGTCGCCGAGCGCGAACATTCCCAATGTGCTCGGACAGATGCCCACGATCGGGACGATTGCTTACACGTAACGACGATGAGCTCAGCACCCAACTATCAAGCAGCCGATTTCCTCGCCGCCCTGCAGGCCTGCATGCCGCGGGGGAGGGTTTGGCCGAAGGATGTGGATGCGGTCCAGACACAGACCCTCGCAGGATGTGCCACGCCTTTCGCGACGCATTCCGCGCGCGCTAACAACTTGCTCGTGGATGCGTTTCCCGCGTCGCCCGAGGAGTTGTTGCCCGAGTGGGAGCAGACGCTCGGGCTGCCCGATCCGTGCGCAGGCGAAGCGCCGACGATCCAGCTTCGGCAGGCCCAGGTGCTTGCGAGGTTTACGGCAGTGGGAGGCCAGTCGGCCGCTTATTTCATCAGCTTGGCCGCGACGCTGGGCTACGAGATAACGATCACCCAGTTCGCTCCATTCCGGTTTGGAGATGTCTTCGGGACGCCCATGTATGGCGTCGCGTGGGCGTTCGCGTGGCAAGTCAATGCACCCACGTTTTCGGTGCATAAGTTCGAGTTCGGCGTCGACACGTTTGGCGAGCCTTTCTCGTACTGGAACAACAACGTCCTCCAGTGTGAGCTGCAGCGCTACGCGCCGGCCCATACCTATCTTCTCTTCAATTACGACTGAGGCCTCATGGACCGTCTGATTGCTACGAACTCGGTACCGTTTGCGAGTGCAGATACCGCGCCCGCGACAGGAACGCCTCAATATGCCACCACCGGCAATCCTGCTACGAGCACGCCGCCGACAGTGTTCCCCGCCTATGCGTGGAACATGCTTCAGGATGAGATTTACAACGTCATCATCGCAGCAGGGCTAACGCCGAATCGCAATGCATGGAATCAGCTGCTCACAGCGATTCAATCGATGCTGCAGGGGAGCACGACGAACGTAGGTGTCGATACCGGTACTGCGAATGCATATGTTGTTGCATTCACGCCTGCATTGACCGCTCCGATTCCCTGGGTGCCTTTCTGGATCAAGGTTGCGCACGCGAACACCGGCGCGTCGACGCTCAATGCAACCGGAACGGTAGAGCCGCTCGTTGGCGGTGCGCATCTCGCGCTGCAGGGGGGCGAGATGGTCGCGAACGGGAATGCACTTATCTACTGGAACCCGACTCTCGCGGCCGGCGCCGGATCGTATGTGCTGCTGTTTTGCTCGGGCGCGCCCGAACAGATCGCACCGGCCAGCGCGCCCGAGCATGCCGCGCAGATGCAGCAGATGATTGGCGTAGTTGGTTCCGTTCGAAACCTGAAGGCTTCGCTAAATGCTGCCGGTACAAGTTTGACGCTTACCGCAGACGAAGTAGGGGTGAAATCGGCGCTCGGCGGCCCGGCGCAGATGCTTGCGAACTTCAATCAGACGGTGTCGACCACGGTCTCGGGTATCGGCGGCGTCGTCGGCACCGCGCTCGCCGCGAGTGGTTTCGCTGGAGTCTACGCGGCATGGAATCCGACCACGCAGACGCAAGGCGCATTCATCGTCAATGCGAACTCGCTGGCACCGAACGTTGCGGTGTCGCCTCCGGCGGGCTGGGTATCAACGGGTTTGATTTCGGTGTGGCCGCTGAATGCAAGCACGCAGTTTATCGCGGCCTTTCAGAACGCTCGACGCATTCGCTTTGCGGCCGTCTATTTTCTTTCGTCTAGTAGCACGCCAGCGTCACCAACTTCGCTTGCGCTAACCGCCATTCCGGTGAACGCAAAAAAAGTGCGCGGATATTTCGCATTTCAATCAACAACGACGACATCAAGCATCACCTGCGCGATTAGTGCGACGAATCCTTTTATGGATGTCATTAGCATTCAGGGTATCGGGCAGAGTGGTTTTCCGTTCGAAATTGATTTGCAGACTGCGCAGACCGTATATTGGCAAGCAGCGAATGCTGCTGGCACGTTCGGGGTGAACGCGCTTATTACGGGCTACGAGATTTAAGGAACTACGCCATGACGACATTAAACGTGCAGTTCGCCGATTCCACCGATGAGACGATCATCTCGATATTCGGGTGTGCCCAAGACACGACGGTCTATCCAAACCAAGGTACTATCGATACTTCGGACGCTCGATACAAAACGTATTTCGCCACGCTGCCGGAATCTGTTCAGCCGACCCTCCCCAGCCCGCAGTAAGGTACTGATTACAGGACAATTTCCAAGTCTTACTAAATTTCCTGTAGGATGCCGAGCCAGATGATGACTCTAGGCACACACAGGGAAGATATGGGAAATCAGTTTCGCTCTCTCGCCAAGCGGTTCGTCGTGCGGATTCCTCCGATCAAGGCGCTGCTCGACAGTAGGCAAACGCTTCTTGACGAAAGGGATGACGTCGTCGCCGAGCGGCGGCATTTGGAAGAGGCGTACGGAGCGCTGGAGACATCGCATAAGCGCCTCGAGGAAGAAATTACACGTCTTAAAGACGAGATACAGAAAGGCCATGACAGACTGAGTCTGTTCGGCCCCGATCGGCCGCATGTCCCCAACGGACATTTCTACTCCCCTGTCCCTTCGCAGGTCGAGCTGCGTAGTGATGAAGATCGCATCTTTGTGCCATTTCCCCGCATCCTTCCTGGGATCGATTTGCGGGAGAACGAGCAATTAAATTTGCTCGATGCTTTCGCGACGATGTACCACGATTTGCCGTTCACAGAAAAAAAGCAGAAAGAGTTTCGTTACTACTACGATAACTCTGCGTATAGCTATACGGACGCGATCTTTCTCAATTCGATGATTCGGCACGTCAAGCCGAAGCGCATAGTCGAGGTAGGGTCCGGTTTTTCTTCGTGCATGACTCTTGATACGAATGAAATCTGGTTCAACAATAGTATTGACTGTACGTTCATTGAACCGTATCCAAAACTGCTGAACTCACTGATAAAAGACGAAGACAAGGGCAGAATAAGGGTGCTTGAATCTAGGGTGCAGGATGTTGACCTGGATTGTATACGAGCACTGGAGAGAGACGATATTCTTTTCATCGATTCGACTCATGTGAGCAAGATTGGCAGTGACGTGAATCGGATTGTGTTCGAAATATTGCCGCTCTTGACCTCAGGCGTATATGTGCATTTTCACGACATATTCTATCCTTTCGAATACCCGAAAGAATGGGCGTTCGAAGGGCGCGCATGGAACGAAGCCTACATCCTGCACGCATTCCTTCAGCACAATTCAGAATTCGAGATCGTCGCGTTTAACAGGTTTCTGCTGCATTTTCACCGAGATTTTTTCGAGCGGAAGATGCCTCTTTGCCTGAAAAATCTCGGTGCCAACATCTGGTTGAGAAGGAAGTAGCTCGATCCCAGAACAGCCCCTAACTTGCGGATAATTTGACCGTCAGGCGGCCGATGTGCCCGTTGACATTCTGCGACTGGCTCGATGTCCCGCTGGCGCCAAAGAACACATAGTACGTCCCATCGTTGTTGCCGGTTGGCACTGGCGTTGGATCGCACATTAGAGCCTGCGCCCAACCAGGAATCATCTGCGCAGGCACCAGCGGTCCACGCTTCGTCCAGTTGACGCCGTCGGGGGACGTAGCCCATCCGAGCGAACGCTTCATGTCCTTGTTGGCCGTGAAAATCATGAAGTACAGGCCATCCTGATACACGATGGACGGTTCTGCATCACCGACATCATCAAAGTCACCGGGCGCGCCGTTGGCAAACAGCGGTTGCGCGTCCTTCGTCCAGTTGACGCCGTCCGTCGACGTGGCGCGCGCCATCGTGAAACTGTAGTCATGCGTCACCGCCGAGTAGTACATCCAGTATTGGTTGCCGACCTGAAGCACATACGGATCGCTTGTGTACAGGTCGTCATAGGAACCGGCCGGCCCGGCCGCAATAACCGGATTCGGCTGCATCGTGAAATTGATGCCATCGGGCGACGTGGCGAGTCCGATTTGCTGATGGCCGTCTGCCGATTCTCCCTGGAAGTACATGAACATCTGGCCGTTGACCACGATGTTGCTGCCGTTGGCAGCGATGTACTGAGTTGTCCAGTCGCCGATCGAGAGGACTGGAGTAGCTCGTTTGTTCCAGGTCAGGCCGTTGTCAGTCGAGGTGGCATAACCGGTTTGCCATACGGTACCGTCCCAGCCAGAGTAGTAGTTGATCAGGTTCCCCCCGAACTGGATCACGGAGGGGTTGAGAACGTCCTGCGAGTCCCATGCGCCGGCCGCGCCCGGCGACAAAACCGGATTCGCTTCGAGTGCGGTTACCTGCGCATACGGTTGTGCCAGCACATCGACCGGCGACGAGGCTACCGACTGGCTGCCGGAAACGAGTTGCGCGAGGACCGGAGCCTCGTTGTTGGCCTTCCACTGGTACATGGTCGCGTCCGGATGCTCACCGTCCGGAAGATGTTGCTGCCATTCAGGCGTAAGGCTGATCTGGGCCCAGTCGTCGATCACGGTTGCGCCGTATTGATCGGCAACCTGAAAAGCAGCGGCGCGATATCGCCTCAGCAAATCATCGCTCGCTGACGTTTCCGGGTTGGTCGTCATGATGACGACGCGCTTGCCAGCGGCTTGCGCGGTCTGGACGGCTTGAGCCAAGAGGTCAGCGAAACCGTCCTGAGTCTCGCCGTCGTTGAGCCCAAAATTGAGCGTCACGATTTGGGCCGACGACTTTGCCATCTGTTGTGCCCAGGTCAGCGCAAATCCGTGGCCGCTATTCAGGAGGTCGCCGAGGGTCGTGCCGGCCACGCCGTTATTCGTCACGGCCACGCGGGTACCGAATTGTTTCTGCAGGAGCGCTTGCACCGCGCTCGGCTCGGTCGTAGAGGCGAGCGCATATCCAGCAACTGGACAGGAGCTCAGCAGAGTCGTGCTCGAGGTGAATGTGCAGCCGACCGTCGTCGAGTCGCCGTACTCTTCAATGAGGACTTGCGGAGCGCTCGCCGATGAACTGACGGCTGCCGCAGATTGGCTACCACCGCCGCCACAAGCCGAAAGCGCGCATCCGAGCGTCATCGCTACGGCTGCGGCTCTCCATCGGGCGCCAGGGAATCGGAGGATTTGTCCGGATCGACCACCGCCCCGATTCGGCGCATTTCGTCGAAAACGGCCGCGAGGTAGTACGCAGGCAGCACGGTCATTGCTGCCCCCATGAAGAGGTTCGCCAAGGGCATTCCCTGAGGCTTGTTCTCGTCGACGTATTCCCTCCAACGTCGACTGCTCTTGAGCCCCGTGACTCTGGCCATCTGCGTGCCGGAGTAGCGGAGCCTTTCTTTCCACTCCTTCATCTGTGGAACTGAGGCAGGACGATAGAGCATGGCGAGTTGATCCAAGACGCGCAGGCGCGCGAAAGCAGGCTTTCATGACGGGTTCCTTTCGGATGGCGGCCGCGCGAATGCGCTTCCTATGATGCGAAATGTAGGCGGAATCCGCCTATGTGTCAAGAAAAATGATTCGACCACCGAAGCCGCCTTGAGGGCGGCTTTTTAACGTCTGGATTGCATGGACAACCACCAAATGACCGTTACCAACGTGGAATTGCAGAGCCAGATAACGAGCCTCGATAAAAAGGTCGACGAGCGTCACGTGAATAACACACGGCTGCTCGAGGAAATGGGTCACAAGCTCGATACGCTCATCCAACTGAACGTCGACCAGAAGGTGCAGGCGCAGATCATTACGCAGCTAAGCACGAAGGCGAGGGACCAGGACACCGCGAACAGTGAAATATTCCGCCGGCTCGGTTCCGTCGAGTCGAAGGTCAACGCACACGCATGGGCATGGAAGATCGTCGGTGCTGTGGCGCTCGCGTGCTTGGGCGGTATCGGCTGGATGCTCGCGCAGATGAAGGAGTACTACCACTACGAGGATCGGGTCGACACCCTCGAGTTCCTCGTGCAGGGGCGGGCCTCACCGGTGCTGCCGCCGTCGCAAACTACCTCCGGATCGAAATGACACCACAAGACTTCATCAATGCGATCTCGCCGGCGGCGCGCACGTCGGCCGCAACCACGAAGATCCCGGCCAGCTTTACCGTGGCCGAAGGCGCGCTCGAGTCCGGCTGGGGATCTACGGGGCTAGCCACGGAGGCGATGAACCTGTTCGGCATCAAGGCGGATCCGTCGTGGCACGGACCGACGTGGAGCATGCAGACGCGTGAGTTCCTCAACGGCCAATGGGTGATGGTGCCGGCGCTATGGCGCAAGTACTCCGACTGGCTCGGCTCCATCGGCGATCACGCGCAGTTCCTGCTGACCAATCCACGTTACGCGCCGGCGTTTGCATATGCGAGCGGCGCCACGTTCGCGCAGGCGATTGCGGCGGCCGGCTATGCAACCGACCCGCAGTACGCGGCAAAGATCATCTCGATCATCAAGACCCACAACCTCAGCACGCTCGACAGCTAAGCCGCGCGAGTCCATCCATCACAACCGCCTTCGGGCGGTTTTTTCGTTTACGGCCATGACTGACGTTACCCAGATCCACGAAGAGAAGGAAACCCTGTCCGTCGACGTGCTGCTTCCCGGACACGCGCCGCGAAAAGCAACCGCGCTGTTCGAACGCTCGCGCAAGCAGCTACTCGAGCGGGAGGGCGGCCGCTGCTTCATATCCGGCATGACCGCTGAGGAACTCGGCGCGCCGCTCGAGGCTCATCACCACCCGATCGAGCGCTGCTTCGCCGAGATCATCGACTGGACCGTGTTCTCGGTCGACTGCAAAGCGGGGCACTGGGGCCCGCACGCGCAAGCCTTCGACTGGGACGGCTTTTTCAACGGCGCCAAGGTAATGACCGTCGCCGGCGAGACGCCGCTCCATCCGGGCACGACCTATCAGGTGCCGGTCGATCCGTATCTGTTCGTCGATGACATGACGGTCAACGGTCTGCTCCTCGGCAAGCAGTTCCACACGGCCAAAGACGCCGGCATTCACACGCTGCCTTTTCCGATCTGGCTCGTCCAGAAGTATGCGGTCGAAGGCTATCAGTTCACGCCCACCGAAGTTATTCACCACGACCCGGAGCACCTATGAACCAAACCTCAAGCGTCATCACCGGCGGGGTAACCGTGACGGCGGCTACTCTCGTTCCACTGGTCCAGTGGGCGATTGGAGGCTTCCCGAAGCCCGTTCCGCCCGACATCCCGTATCTGATCGCGGCCGGTCTCGTCACGGGCGCCCACGCCGCATACAACCTCTATGCCGCCCGCTCAGCAGCGAAGGCAGCCGCGGCTAAACCGGCGGCGCCGGCGGCATGATCCGCGCCTCCGTCCTCGCGCTCGCGCTCTCAGGCTGCGCGACCTACAGCGTCGAGCCGTTCTACGACGCCGGCGCAAAGCAGGTGATCTGCTGCAAGGCCACGGTCACCAACTCGAAGAACATCGCGACGGTCAATTTCTTCGCGACCGAATCGAACGGCACCTACGTCATCCGCTTCGCGGAAACCGGCGTGAATGCCGCGGCTCCGATCGCCGCCGCCGCGATCGCTGCGTCAGATGTCTCGGCGGCAGTCACCAGTGCGGCCGTCATGGCTGCGAAATTCGCTCCCAAGTAAAGGATCCCCATGAAGAAGCTACTCGCTGTTTTCGCGGCGGCCGCCGTCGCGCTCGCTATCGCCGCGTGCGGCACGCCGCCGACGCTCACGTTCGCGCAACAGGTCAGCATCGTTTGCGCGGCGACCTCGGCCGAGCTGACCACGCTCCAGGCATCCGGCGTTTTTACGGGTGGCGCGCAGGCCACGCTGACGAAGCAGGTCCAGCCGGACGTGGCCGCAGTTTGCGCAGCTGGCGCCACTGTGACGAAGGCCAATCTGCAAAACCTGGTCAACGCGACGTTGCCGGTGGTTGTGACTGCGGTGGGCAATTCGAACCTGTCGCAGCCCGACAAGACGGCAGCCGTCACGGCAGTCGGTGCTATTGCGACTGGCGTGGGGCTCGCGATTGCGCTCATGCCCGCTGCAGTGCCGACGGCGACCGCGGCCAGTTCTGCGTCTGCCGCATCGGCTCCCACTGCCGGAGCGGCGACGCAATGAGCAAGCCGATCCGCGTTGCTCTCAGCGGATCCGGCTTTCGCCTCGGCGCGCACCTGGGCGCGCTGCAGGCGATCGCGGATGCCGGGTATGAGGTGATCGAGCTGGCCGGCACGTCCGGAGGTTCGATCGTGGCCACGCTGTTCGCGAGCGGCATGCCGCTCGACGTCCTGCGCGAGATGTGCATGACCCTCGACTGGTCGCGGATGATGAGCTTCTCGCCCTGGGCGCTCATCGCGAAGCAGAGCTATAGCTCCGGAAGCGCGCTGCTGCAGTTCCTGGAAAAGCTCACCGATGGAAAGACGTTCGCGGATCTGGCGATCGACCTGAAGGTGATCGCCTCCGACCTGCTGACCGAGAAGGAATATGTATTCGGCCGCGCGTCGACGCCGGCGGCGCCGATCGCGCTCGCAGCTCGAGCATCAGCCAGCATCCCGATCGTGTTCGCACCGGTGGCCTATGAGAACGTCCTCTGCGTCGATGGTGGGTGCGCGGACAACATGCCGGCCGGGAAGCTGACGGTCGACGCCGTGCCGCGCATCGGGATCTACCTCGAGTCCGACGATAGCCCGCTGCTTCCAGGATCCTACGGATTGAAGACGCTGGCGCCCCGCATCATCGATCTGTTACTCGCATCGAACGAGGCCTCGCACATTGCGCTCGATACGAAGGAGGGCGCAACGATCGTTCACGTGCAAACGGGGTATGCGAGTTCGCTCGATCGCAACATGCCGGCGGCGATCCGACAACGCCTTTACGACGATGGTTATTCGGCGACTAAAGCATCGCTCGCAGCCGTTGCCGCAGGGTCGATATCGACGGTTTAAAGCAGGGAGTAAATTCCGAAATTCGATTTTCCGTTCCGAATATCACTATGCGGAAAGAGGCGAATTGCGTAGGAGATTGATGCGAAAGGGGAAAGTGGGGTGGCTGATGGGACTCGAACCCACGACGACAGGAATCACAATCCTGGACTCTACCAACTGAGCTACAGCCACCACTGGTACATCTATCTGCTTGGCTCGCCGAGAACTGGCTTGCCGATCGAGAAGCGAGATTATACAAACATGATTTGCGTTTGCCTAGCCCTTTATTCAAACATTTCTGTCGGCTCGCGCAGATGCTGTCTTGCTTCGTCGAAAATGGCGAGATCGCGTGCTGCCAGTTTCTTGTTGTCGGAGAGCACACGACGCCAGCCACGCGCACCCGCCACGCCGCGATACAGCCCGAGCGCGTGGCGCGTGATCGCGCCGAGGAAGGTACCGCGCGCGAGTTCGGCTGCGCAGTATTCGATCAGTTTCGCTTCGGCCTGCTCGCGGGTGAGCGGGGCTCCGGTCGAGCCGTAGAAGCGTGCATCGACATCGGCCAGCACATACGGGTTGTGATAAGCCTCTCGGCCGAGCATCACGCCGTCGACGTGCTGCAGATGCATCTGAACCTCGTCGAGCGTTTTGATGCCGCCGTTGATGATGATCTCGAGCTGCGGGAAATCGCGCTTCAACTGGTAGGCGTAGTCGTACTTGAGTGGTGGAATCTCGCGGTTTTCCTTGGGGCTCAGGCCCTTCAGGATGGCATTGCGCGCATGCACGATGAACACGTCGCAACCTGCGTCCGCAATCGTGCCGACAAAGTCGCGCACGTAGCCATATTCTTCCACCGCGTCGACGCCGATCCGGTGCTTCACCGTCACCGGTACCGACACCGCATCACGCATCGCCTTCACGCAATCGGCGACGAGTTGCGGCTCGTTCATCAGGCACGCGCCGAATGCGCCGCGCTGCACCCGCTCCGAAGGACAGCCGCAATTCAGGTTGATTTCGTCGTAGCCCCATTGTTCGCCGAGCTTCGCCGAGCGCGCGAGATCGTCGGGCTCGCTGCCTCCCAGTTGTAGTGCAACCGGCGCTTCGTCAGGCGTAAACGCCAGATGCCGGGGCACGTCGCCGTGCAGCAGCGCGCCGGTCGTCACCATTTCTGTATACAGCCAGGTATGGCGCGACAGCATGCGATGCAGCGAGCGGCAGTGGCGATCGGTCCAGTCCATCATAGGAGCAACCGAAACGCGACGAGGATTGGCGGGTAGAGCGAGGGACATGTAAGGACAGCCGGCGGCATGAATCAAAACGCAATTTTACCGCAAGCGGACATTCAGCCCGCCATGCCTGCCAGGAACCGTCGCGGGCGCTCGCGCAGGCATGTGACAAATAAAAGAAGGGCCAGAAGAAAATCGGCAGCACCCTTCACACACGCGGTCCCGACCCCATTGTCCGTCACACCGGACAAGGCGCGAGCGGATTGTTTCGACCTCGAGAATAGTAATTTCAGATTATCGATACAAATTATCAATAGTAAGGGAATACACTTATTCTCATCGGCGTTGCAGACGTACCTAACCGGTCCATGTCGCGACGCCTTCCTGAACCGAAGTCTGAAACGAATCCTGGAGTCATGATGAAGAACACGCTTATCGCTGCTTTGCTGGTTGCCGCTTCCGCTACGCTCGCCGCTCCCGCTTTTGCTAGCGGCTATGGCCCCGCACCGTTCTATCGCCCGGCAGTCGGCGCACCGGCATCGCAACAAGGCCAGAACGCGCAGACGGTTGCTGCTGAGCGCGCCGAAGCAAACAGCAACGCATACGGCGGAGTGAACGCCAATTCGTCGCAATCGGGCGCCCGCCAATCGGCCAAGGGTCCGCAATCGGTTTTCTTCGGTCAGTAATCGGGGCCGAGCCGGGCGTCTGCAACGAACGCCCAGCCACAACGCCAGATCGTGCAGGCATCGGCCTGCGCCATCTGGCGTTTTTCATTGTCCGCCGCATCCCGGCAAGTATGCGCCAGTGCACTCCGGACTACCGCGCGACCTTGGATCAATCGCAATCGCCAGACAAATACTGTCTGCCGTTACAGGTGATCTCGACATCGCCGCCCGCGGCTTCCGTCGCCAGTCCCATGCCGAGGAGTTCGGCGGTGACCGCGGGTGAGAGCGGCGGCGCAAGCTGGCCGACGCCCACTTCATTGAGCCGTCGCAATGCCTCGATGGCTTCTGGACTTAGTGACTTCGACATGGCCGTCTCCGTCGTGGTACTCAATTTATCCTAGCACTTTCCATCATCGCCGCAGCGGCGCTTAGCCGTTTCGATGCGGTAAAAGCAGATCCACGCCATCTGTCCCTGCTGTGCCGTATTTCAAGGGCCATCTTGCCCGATCACGCTCGCCTTTGATTTTTTACGCCATTTATCTTCACGTAACAGTTCGTGAAATTTGGAAATTAAGTTATGGCGCATTCCTGCTAACTTTCCGCTCAATGAGCAGGCCGTGAATCGCACGGTTGTGCACGAGACGCACAGCTCGCGTCTCGCGCACTGCGCCTTTCAGTTTCCAGCAATAACATCAGCAATAACATCTGGCCGTCCATGACGCACGATACACAGCCGGCTACCGCGGACGAGTGGTTCGCCCGCGGCAATGCCTGCGCCGAACGCGGCGAGTTCGAAAGCGCCCTCGACTGCTATGAACAGGTGCGCCTCGAGCGGCCCGCGGACCCGGGTGTGTACAACAACCTCGGTTCGACCTTTGTCAGGATGGAGCGCTTTCCGGAAGCCTTGCAGTGCTACTGGCAGGCGCGCTCGCTCGACCCGAACAACGCCGATATCCACCATAACCTCGGGTGGGTTCTCGAGCAGATGCACCGCCTCGACGAGGCGGTACTCAGTTACCAGAAGGCAGTACAACTGGGTAAGCTCGTCGACGGTTCGTACAACAACATGGCAAATTGCCTGCAGTCGCTTGGACGGTTCGACGAGGCCCACGCGGCCTACCGTCGTGCGATCGAGATTGCGCCGCAGAGCATGGTGTATTACCGGAATTTCGTGCAGTCGAAGCGCATGACGCCCGACGACCCGTGTTTCGTCTCGTTGCAGCAACTGGCCGCGCATGCCGATTCGCTGAGCCCCGACAATCAGGCGCAACTGCATTTCGCCATGGGCCATGCGTTGGCCGACATGGGGCAGAACGATCGCTCGTTCGAGCATCTGCTGAAAGCCAATGCGATGTATCGCCATAGCGTCAACTACAACGAAGCGATGACGCTGGGCCTGTTCAACGACATCCCCCAGTTGCTGGACGCCGACGTGCTGCGGGCGAAACGCGGGCTCGGCGATCCCTCCGGGTCACCGGTTTTTATTATCGGCATGCCGCGTTCCGGTTCGACGCTGATCGAACAGATTCTGGCGAGCCATCCGCAGGTGTTCGGCGCGGGCGAACGGCCGGATTTCGGCAAGGCGCTGGTGCAGGCTCTCGCCCGTAGCGACGCTGACGATCAAAAGCTCAACTTCGATGCGATGCATGCGGCGAGCGCCGCGCAACTGGTGCCGCTCGGCGCCGATTACGTGCGGCGCATTCGCGCCGAGGTGCCGGATGCGTCGAGCTATCTACGCATTACCGACAAGTACCCGTTCAATTTCATCAACGTCGGACTGATCCATCTGGCGTTGCCGAATGCCCGCTTTATCCATAGCCGGCGTTCGCCGGTGGAAACCTGCCTGTCGATTTACTCGCGGATTTTCCAGGACGTGCCGTTTGGCTATGACCTGGGCGAGCTGGGCCGCTACTACCGTGCCTACGACACATTAATGACGCACTGGCGGCAGGTGCTGCCTGAAGGGGTGATGATCGACGTGCAGTACGAGGATCTCGTCGACGACCTGGAAGGGAACGTGCGCCGCATGCTGGCGCACTGCGGACTTGACTGGGATGAGCGTTGTCTGGCATTTCATCAGACGCAGCGCCAGGTCAACACGGCGAGCGCCTCGCAGGTGCGCACGCCGCTGTTTCGCACCTCGCTGGAGCGCTGGCGTCCTGCGGCAGAGCTGCTTCAGCCGCTCTACGACGGACTCGGGCCGGCATTGCTGGACGCCGGGCGCAAGCAGGGCGCTGCGTGATGCCGGCGCTGCACCAAGATCATGTGATTCGGAGTGCGATCGATGAAACTCGTTGATACGAATCGTACCGCAGGCGCCGCGGTTCTCTGGATGACAGGGTTGTCGGGGGCGGGCAAGTCGACGCTTGCCAATGCGCTGCATGCCTGTCTGAGCGCGGCTGGGCAGCGCTGCGTGGTGCTCGACGGCGATACGCTCAGGCGCGGTCTGAATGCGGACCTCGGTTTCAGCGCCGACGACCGCAGCGAGAACGTGCGGCGGGTCGCGCAGGTGGCGGAGCTATTCAAGCAGCAGGGCTTCATTGTGATTGTCGCGTTGATCTCGCCTGAACGGCAGCATCGCTGCGTGGCGCGCGAAATCGTCGGGGAAGGCTTTAGCGAGGTGTTTATCGCCAGTTCGCTCGCGGTGTGCGAGTCGCGCGATCCCAAGGGTCTGTACGTGCGGGCCCGGCGCGGTGAGATTGCGAACTTCACCGGCGTGTCCGGGCCGTTCGAAGCGCCGGTCGATCCCGATGTCTCGATCGAGACGGACCGGCTCAGCGTCGACGAGGGCGTCGAGCAACTGATTGCGCATCTCGCGGCCATTGGGGCCGTGCCGGATGCGTTGCTCGGGCGCGCTCCTGGAAGTGGCGCGCGCCAGCAGCCGCGAGCGCGCTTCGGCCGCTGAGGCGCGGCAGACGCCGAGGGGTCTGGCGGCGCCATGACTTTACTCGCGGCCCGTCTGCGGCTTGCGCAAAAAACTTCCCCCTTCGGCCCGTTTCCGCTATACCTTTCGACAACTCAGACGAGGGGAGGAGGTAACGGGGCGATGCCAATACTGCCGATAAGTAAAACAAGGACAAAGCCGAATGTCGAAAAGCTCATCTGGGCGGCCGACATGGCGGGCACATTCGTATTCGCAGTCGAAGGGGCGGTCAGCGCGATGCGTGGCGGCCTCGATCTGTTGGGGGTCATGGTCGTATCGTTTGTGGCCGCGCTGGGCGGCGGCGTGATCCGCGACCTGTTGATCGGCGCGACGCCGCCGAACGCGATCCGCGATTGGCGCTATCCGGCCCTGACGTTCGCGGCAGGCCTGCTGACCTTCCTGTTCCGCTCGCTCGCCGAGCCACTGCCGGGCATGCTGGTTACCGTGCTGGACGCCGCGGGCCTTGCGCTATTCGCCGTTGCGGGTGTGGAGAAGGCGCTGCTCTATGGAATTCGTCCGTTTGTCGCGATGCTGATGGGCACCGTCACCGGGGTGGGGGGCGGCGTGATCCGCGACATCCTGCTGGCCCGCGTGCCGTTTGTGCTGCGCACCGATATCTACGCGACGGCGGCCTTTTTCGGTGCGCTGGTGGTGGTCGTGGCGCGCCGCGCGGGACTGCCGCCAGGCGTGGCCGCGTTTGCGGGTGGTGTGGCGTGCTTCGCGTTGCGCCTGACTGCGCTCGCATTCGGTTGGCATCTTCCGAGGGCGACAGGCTATTGAACCAGGCAGTCGGGCACACGTGCGGCTTGTGCGTGAGTGCATCGAGGCGCGTCGCTTCTCAATGCACTGCTCACCGCACTACTCACTGCACTGACCACTTCATTTCTGTCGTCACTACACGCCCGCGCGCCGCTCCACGAAACGCCGCACATAGTCGTCGGCCGGGCGAGTGAGGATCTCGTTCGGCGTGCCTTCCTGCACCAGCGTGCCGTCGCGCAGGATCGCAATGCGGTTGCCAATGCGCAGCGCCTCGTCCAGATCGTGCGTGATGAACACGATGGTCTTGTTCAGCGTGGCCTGCAACTGCAGCAACTGGTCCTGCATTTCCGTACGGATCAGCGGATCGAGCGCGCTGAACGCCTCGTCCATCAGCAGCACGTCGGTGTCGGCGGCGAGCGCGCGAGCGAGGCCCACGCGCTGGCGCATGCCTCCCGACAGTTCATCCGGATAGTGCTCGCCGTAGCCGTTCAGGCCTACCTTGCCGAGCCACGTGCGTGCTTTTTCATTCGCCTCGGCCTTGCCCTCGCCACGGGTGCGCAGCGCGTAGGCCGTGTTGTCGAGCACGGTCTGGTGCGGCAGGAGGCCAAAGTTCTGGAACACCATGCTGACCTTGTAGCGGCGCAGCTCGCGCAGGCCGTGCGGGTTGAGCTTGATGACGTCCGAGCCGTCGATCACGATCTCGCCCGCGGTCGG
>NZ_SCNV01000077.1 GCF_005503145.1 Burkholderia sp. 4M9327F10
CCCTCAGTGAGGGGGGTGCTTGCACCCCCCTCACTGAGGGTGGAGCCTTGTTCAAATCGCAGTTAAAAACAGTTAAAAGAGAAGAAGTTAACCGCGCGCGCGTTTACGGTTCGCGAGACGCCCGCGGGGCGTGGGTTTGCGGGGCGTTCGGTGGCTCGATAGACGCGTCGGCGGTGGTGGGATAGACGTAGTCTAGGTGGTGCGATAGACGCGGGCGGTGGTGTGATAGACGCGAAGGCCACAATGTTATCCACAAAAATGGGGTGGGTGGTGCGATAGACGCGTCGAAAAAACAGCTTTTCCCCGATCTATGCCAATTGAATATTCACTCTAATCAAGGGCATAGCCCTGTCAGAGCGGGCGTTTAGCGATTCAAGGTCCGTTTCGCGGTGGTGGGATAGACGCGCGGGGTGGTGGTGCGATCGACACATTCCAAGGGGGGCCGTGTGTTGCATCTGGTGGTGCGATAGACGCGGGCGCGTGAGTGGTGCGATAGACGCATTATTGGGAGTTTTTTTGCATCGCGTGGCAGGAGTTGAGACGCCATCCCGAAAAGCTGTCGCTGGCTCCGGGTGGTGCGATAGACGCGCTTTCGGGTCGGGCTCGTCTGTCACTTGCGCGCCGGCTGCCGGGTACCGCTGAAAGTGAATACAGTGGTCAGCTCGACCAAAACGAACGCACGACGAAAAAGAGGATGGCGCCCACTACTGCGGCGATCATGTACTTCTGTGCTCTCGTCAGCCCGGGGCGTTTCTGGAAGGCACTTAGCAGGTTTGACACATCCGCATCAAGCTTTCGCAACTGTTCCTGCGACAAGATCTGCCATTCAATCAACATCGGCCGGAGTCGGTTGAGCCATACATCGCGAAGTTCCGGCGCGGGCATATCGTGCAGGATCTGCCGCAGGGTTCCATCGAGCGCGTCATCGCTGCCCGGCACTGACGCGAGATACTTCGCAGTCAATCCTAGCTGCTCCTCCGTTCCGTGAAGGAGAAGATCCCGCATCGCCGCACTAGGATTCTCCGCACTGGAAAGTAACGCACTAAGCCGCTCAGCCGGACCTCCAAGGCCATCCTGAATCCTTTTCGCCTCGAGTTCGGCCTGCCGCAGAATCCTTTGCTGCTCGATCTCGGAATGCGCCATGAAAGTCTGTGCATCCTCCGCGGCTTCGGCCATCACTTGCTCAGCTTTCGCGTCAGCACGCCCGATAATGCGCCCGGATACCTCGTCAAGCGACAGGTCACCGCGCGCGTACGCTTCGAGATAGGCGACTTCGAGCTTATCCAAGCCTCCGGCCGCCATCATCTCGTCGACGATCTGACGGCGTTCCGCGCGTTCCTGCTCGCTTAGCTCTCTGTTCATTATCGCGATCCCATTGTTTGTCTCTGGTCCTGAGCAAGCTCAAGTGTAGCTCCCGCCACTCCACGCGGACATCGCGAGCGTCACATAAGGGCTGGAAAAGCCTAGCGAAAGCAGATGGTGAGTTTTCACTACCTGCGACACGGGACACCGGCCGGATCCGAGTAGCCAGCCTGCGCTGCCTACTGGTTTTCTCTTCCCGCCGAGCCTCCCTTGCGCTTATGCTGTCCATCCCGGAACTCGGCACGCGGCGCATCTCGTGCGCTGCCCGTTGCGACATGGCGAAATACGACTCCCTCGAAACTCATCTACGAAACCTGAGCGGCAATTTCGTACGGCTCACGTTTGCTGAGATCAACGAGATCCTACCGTCGCCATTGCCGCGCTCGGCTTACGAGCATCCGCCGTTCTGGAGCAACACCACTGAAGGGCGCACGCATGTCTGGGCGGACGCATGGCAGCGAGCCGGATGGCGAGTGACGGGCTATAGCCTTGAGCAGCAACACGTTGATTTTCGTCGCTTCCAGGCGGCGTCAGCTGACACTCCGCAAGGCCGCGAGGACAATGCTGGCGAGACCCGCGGTGTCGAGCCGGGCCAGCGCGATGCGGCGCCGGCAGCCAGTGACGGCGATGGTAGGCAGGAGAGCGAGGAGCGACAGCTCGTCGCAATCAAGACACGCCGTGGCCAGCCGGATTTCCGTGAGAGGCTTCTGCGGGCGTACGGCACCGCCTGCGCAGTTAGCGGCTCATCGGTCGAAGCGCTGCTGGAAGCTGCGCACATTGTCCCGCACGCGCTCGCAACTAACTACGCCACCACCAACGGAATGCTGTTGCGTTCGGACATACACACGCTCTTTGACCTTTACCTGATTTCGGTTGACTCTGACTATCGCGTGACCATTTCGCGGTCCCTGGAGTGGACGGAATATGCGCAGTATCGCGGCCGGCGCCTCGTCGCGCTTCCCGTGGACATGCAGGAACGCCCTTCAACGGATTCCCTGAAGCTCCATCACGACCTGTTCATCGCGCGCGAAGAAGCGCTAGACGATTGAGCACAACCATCTGCGAGGCCCAACGATGAACGTGCAGCCCGTGTCCGTACGGACCGAAACCCTCTTTCTCCTCGATCGCAATGTTGTCTCGATAATTAAGACCGCGGTGTCGGGCAACGAACAGCCGGACGATAAAAAACAAGCGGCCCTTGAGGCATTAAGGGCAATTGATTTACCGCAGAACAGCATCAGCCCCATCCTTTCGATTATGGAGGGCGAAAAGGGACGTGAAGACGATGTCGATCAAAAGGCCCTGTGTCTGGACACAGAGGCAGATGCGATCGGTCAGTTTTTCAAGCTGGCCAACACGGACGCTGCGCATCTTAGCGGACTGAAAGGCCTTGCGGCCGAGCTTTTTGCTGGCATGAAAGAAAGCCAGTGGGACAATCGAGCGGGCTTCCTCACGAAGGCCGCACCGCTCGTCGTACAGAAGGTGGCAACGCAAGACCGCAGGGACGTCGAAGACAAACTTGTCGAACTCGCGGCCGCAACCGGGCTGGCCGCCAACGATGCGATCGTGATGCTATTCCTGGCCTGCCTTCACGGCAGCAACGACGCACGCAAGGTGATCAAGCCAGCAAAACCGAACCCTTATAACGTGCTGTCGGATCTCCATGTTATCCCTCGCGTCGGCTTGATCAGGGCAGTCGCACGGCAGTTCCCTACGCCGATCAACGTCCTGTTCCGGACATTGGACGAAGGCTTGTTTGGCGTACTGTCTCAGGTGGACATTGTGCTTAGCCACCTCACTGACGAGGGCGAGCTACAAATGCAGATCCGGTACAAGCCTGAGCTATTTCCCGACCTGGCCCGAACCGACGCGATCGCCATGCTGCAGCGGTTGGCGGACACCACCGCGGCAGCGTCTGGCGGGCAACCTGAAGCGACGAACGCCACCGGTTAGTGCAGGAGGTAAAGGATGGGGAAGACCACGGTCGGCAGCGCATCCTGACGGGTGGAATGCGCTGTGCGGCCCGGGCGGCCGCTACCGACACGTGTGTGAAGCGGACTGAGCTAAGCTGGCAACAGATCCATTTGCGCTTTCGGGTCCGACTTTGAATCCCATCTGCGCAATGTGTAATACCAGTTCAGCAGCTTCTTGGACAGCAGCTCCCTGTGAATGCCGGCGATGAGCTGGGCGTTCTGCTTCTGGTTGTCACGATCGCACCGGAAGAAAATGACCATCGCCTTGTCGTCGTCCAGGGCTATATGGAACTCGGGCATCTTATCGGCCACCATAGCGGCGACGACGTCGCGCCGGAAGTATTTCTGAGCCTGTGCCGATCCCGACTTGGCGTAGAGCTTGTCGAGCCCGATCTTGAACCACAGCTTTTCGCCGCAATGCTTCTTCGCAAGGTCGTACAGCCGGCGTTCGAGTCCTTGCGCCAGATCGAAATACCCAGGATGGATCGTGAGTACTTTGCGATTGATCAATGAGTCGAAGGTCCACGTCGACAGGATCAATTCGACTTCAAGCGCGCCCTTCTTGTTGCCCGTGTACGTGATGATCTTGTAATTTTCGATCAGGCCGTATCCGTAAAGGCTCTCGTGGATGCCCTCTTCATTGGCGCCTAGCCGCGACGCATCGAAGTTGGTCTCAACGATCGTCCCCTTCAAACGGCGGCAACTGTCGACGATGCGGGTGTATGACGCTCCGCCTGTACTGCGGCCCGTGTAGACGAGAAAGTCCCGCACCTTGAAGCGGATGCGGCGGGAAACCGGAAGGTTTGCGTCCGCGGCCTTGCAGATCTGAGTCGCTGCGTAGACAAGAACGTCCTTGTCGAAGATGTTGGCGGCGCCGACGACGCTCGGGATGATTCGCACGATCTGTTCACCGTTGCGATACACCCTGACACGTGTGTCTTTGCCCTTTTGCAAAGAAAACAGCGGGAATTCGAGAGAATGAAGATCCTCACGCGGCTTCCACGTTGCGAGCAAGCGCTCGGCCGCGAACAGCTCGAGTTGCTCGGCGTCATGAAACGCCTCTTCCTGTGAAACAGACATCTCGGCGTCCTGCGTGTCACTGGTCATGTTGACAACGCGTTCGACGGATCGCCGATAGTCCTTCTTTGTTTTGCTATGCCCCGGTATTGGCCTGCGCAGTGAGTGACTGCTTTGTTGTTCGATGGTGCTCATTTATCGCACTAACCCCTCATTTCATTCCAGCTTGCTCTTTTCTATCTCGAGCGCTTCCATGACGGCGGCGATGGCAGACTGGATTTTATTAGCGTCCTTGCTGCGTCTCGCTGTGGCAAGAAACGTTTCGAGCGGCTTCACTAGGTTAATCGGCAATTCGAAGCCATGCTTTAGCCATAAAGCCGCAATATCGCCCTTGGAGTCATTCATCGTCAGGTACGCCTGGTAGTAACGACCAACAATCGAGCTGACTCGTTGCTTCGTCACTTCAAACCGCGTTTGCACGTCTATCGACGCTTCACCGTCGACGATCACCGCCCGTGCAATGTCCCGTGTTTTTTCGGCAAAAGGCTTGGTGCCCTGCAGCTCGACCTGCTTGCGCATGAACGAATCAAGTGCCGTAAATTTTCTCGCAGTAAGACGGAACGTTGCCAAAGTAAATATCCGACACGATATGGTTGACGGGCTATGAAAAAAGGGGCTTATCTGCCCCTTTTTCCTGTGCATTAGAGAGCCCAATTGTTCGGCGCGAGAGGATGAATCTCACGGTCCGTATCGTACCTGAAATCGTCTGGCAAAACGCCCGCCCTGCGGCTCGGATGCAACGTATTCAGTAGCTCTATTGCGCTCTTAGAATTTAACTCATCATTCAACCTGTTTATCATTTTCCCTGCCCGCGGCTGTCCGACGCCGACCAACGCAGAACAAGCCAGCTGGACAAATGCGACCCAAAGCCTCCAGTCCGCGTCTTCCTCTGGCACGCCAGCGGCCGCCAGATCTGCCTGTAGCTGACGCAGGCGATGGATTGATCCGGTCGATTCCTGGAACAGTTCCTCCGCCCGCCAGATGACGGTCTTCATGGGGTCGGTGCCGCCCGCCCTCTCCTGCTTCGGTCGCGGTGCGGCCGCTGCTTCGCGGGGAGCTTTTTGCGACTGCAATGCCTGCTGGACAGCCTGTGCGACCGAAGGCGCGGACACCGAGTGCTCACTATCGTCAGCCGGTCCCTCATTATGGGATGACGGCAGGCCGGCGGCGTCATCGGCCGTGGAGTCGGCGGGGTCGCCGCGTTCATCGGCCGAGTGTTTCGCGGGGCTGTTCGGCCTATCGGCCGCTGCCGGCAAGGCTGCCACAATATGCGCGTCACTCTGCGCCGTACCTTTCAATTGCGAAAGCCGGGCGTCAAGCGTCACCCGGCCCAATTTCTCGCCTGCTTTTATCGCGGCGGCCAGTTCGTGTGCGAGTTCTGTGCTCTCGGCCTCAATGTCGTCCATCTTGTTCGCGGCCTCGATGTCGTCGAACATGCCGGCGTCGAACAGTTCCCGCGTGATTGGGCCGTACTTCCGGAACCGAAGGTGTTTGGATATCCACGACTCGCTACGCTGCTTGCCCTTCGGGTTAGTCCACAGGCGTGCGGCTTCCTCGCGTCCAAATCTGTCGATGTCGCTCGCCAAACCCAGGGCCGTCTCTTTGGCAGAAAGCGGTTTGCGATCGACGTTCTCTGAGATCTGGTACATCCGGATGACGATGTCCGGGGTGCTTGCTGGAAAGACCTTTGCCGGGATTTTCTGCCATCCGTTGAAGATGCTGCCGCGCACGCGTCGCTCACCGCCGATCAGTTCGAACTGGTCGTCTTCCAGTGCGCGTACGAGAATCGCGGTGTGGACATGGCCAACCGTCTTCAGGCGCTCGGCGAACGCCTCGATGTCGCTAAAGTCTACGCGGTCCTGCGGCTTGGTTACGATCTTCGAAATCGCAATTTCAGTAGTGATCGCGCCTGTTGCTTCCTCGATCGCCGCGGCCATTGCGCTGCCGGGCTTCATCTTCGATAGCTGAGCGAGACTCGTCAGCTGTTGGCCATTTTTGAGCTGCATAATCATTTTCCCTTACAGACCAATACGTTTGAACAGCGACTCACACACGGAACGCATTTCCGCTGCTGCGCGCCGGTCGCTGTCACCGCGTGGGCTTTTCCAGACTGGATGTTCCTTCGCGAGTTTTGTTGCAGAACGTTCCTGCAGCTCAACATCCAGCACGGCGTCACCCCATTTCTGGCGCAGCGTGATCCGTTCCGTCTGGTCGTAGGCCCGGCGTTTGTTGACCTTGTTGAGAAGCACGCCGAGTAGTTCGAGATCCGGATTGAAGTTCTCAGCGATGATCTGAGCCTTCTGCGTGAGATCGAGCAGCCCGCTGGTCGCGTCCTTGTCCAGGTCACACGGCATCAGCAGGTAATCCGCGCAGATCATTCCGGCAAAGAGCAGGTTACTCATCGTCGGGGGCGTGTCGATCACACAGATGTCGTACTGATCGTCCAGCCGGTTCAGCGCAGACCGTGCGTGTTGGGTGCAATCGAGTGGCCACCCTAGTACTTCTATGAGGTCGTCCGACCCGGCGAACAGATCGACACCGGGCGCGATCGACATAGGCCGAGGTTCCTGCCCACTCATGAACAGTAAGTGAGCACTGCTGTCCGGCGCGATGGCTGGGAGCTGAATGCTGTCCCAATTTACGGATCGGGCACGCATCAGCGTTTCGTCCGCATTCATCATCAACCGGTACAGCATGGTTCGGGTGAGGTTCGCCTGCGGATCGAGATCAATCACGAGGGTGCGCAATCCCCTTTCCATAGCCGTGAATGACAGGTGTCGCGCGGTGGTGGTCTTTCCTACACCGCCCTTCTGGTTCGCAATTCCAACCTTGTGCATGTTTCTCCCCGCCTTACGCGTAGATGGCCTGCTCGATCGGCTCGAACACGCGGCCCAACGTATTGAAGACAGCCAGCCAGTTGGCCGCGTAAAGATTGACTCGCGCCGATTGCGCATCGGTGTGTTGGCCCGCAATGCTGTAGTGACAGCCTTCCTGAAAGCACGTAACACGAGCGACAGCCCGAGCCGGGTCGACGTCGAAGCAGATCCATGACGCCGGATTGGTGCTCCCGCGCGCGGGCCGGTCGTGGGCGATCTCGACGGTGAGATGACCGTCTCTGGTCTCGTCAACAGTGCAGTGGACGGCCATATCACCGGCCACTCGCGGCGGAGCAAAGTGCGTGCGGCTCGATGTCTTTCCAAGATTCGGAATCAGTTCGGTAAGGGCCTGGTAGATGCGCGATTGCACGGTGTTGGACATGAGACGCTCCGGTTATTGACGGTCCATTGATTTTTGATGGGTGACGTGTGGTCACGTGCAACGGATATTATTATTAGAAATGTTGACGGTCAATAGATGGTGCGAAATAAGTCCGATATCCCCCTGGATCGGGCTACGTGGTTCGGCTAGAATCGCTCGTGTTTGAGTGCGTTCGAAGTGCCCGAAAGGCGAGGTTTCGTGGCTGCTGACGCCGCGAGTCAGGCCCGGCTTGGTCAAGTAGAGTCGAGCGGGAACGACGGCCCTTCTGGTCCGGATGGACAGGACTGCTGCAGTCGGAAGGTCTTTCATATCTGCGCCGCTGCGCGCACTCCGTACAAAATTACAGTACGGTCGAACAGTGAGTAAAATTTCGCATGCGAAAGTGTGAATCGGACGGCGTCATAACAACGGATCAGGAGCTGATCGTCTCGCTGCTGGACTCCGGATGTACGAGAGCTGAAGTTGGCGACCGGCTGAACATGTCTGCCGCTGTGATCGGCCGGCAGATATCCCGGATCAGAGAGAAAGTGAAACTAGGCACATATGATCCTCCACCCTTACCTATCGAAGCCGCTTTGACGCGGTGATACACCGACATGATCCGTTTCGTTCTCTGCCTGCTCGGCGCCCTGTTCATCCAAGCCGCGGTCATGGCCCACACGGCTAATGGCGGCTCAACTGACTTCTTCACCAGCTTTGGCGAAGGCCTCCGCGCGTCGGTGAACTTCGACATCGGAATTGTCCGTAACGCGGCCACACTGGTTGGAGCCAAGCTCAACTAGTTTCGTCGTACGTTTGCCCGCAGGACGATCATATCGCGAATAGGTCAAAATGGCATATTTGATGATAGTAGGGAGCATACGCGTATGCCCCCTACGATCAACATCAATGACGAGCGTTACAAGCGTCTGCGTTTCCATATGCGCAGGCTTCGACTTGCTGCCGACCTCACGCAGGTGCAACTCGCTCAGCGGCTGCACGTAGACCAGCCGAACGTTTCTAAAATCGAGCGCGGAGAGCGATATGTCGATGTTTTGTTTTACCTCGACTGGTGTCGCGCCTGTGGCATTGATCCGGGTACCGCGTTCTCGAAACTTGCCTCCCTGGACAAGCAGTGAGCTATGAGGCGGCGTTCGCGGGACGGCTCTGCGCCTGTCCTGACCAGACCGTCGCAAACTTCCCCTTCCCCGCCGCACGCAGCGCGTTTTTGATAGCGTCGAGCTGTCCCGCAATGCCGCCCGTGAGCTGTCGAGGTTGTCCAGCCGACTCAGTCTTGGCTGCAGCGGTCTGCATCGGGGCATTGCTCGCGAATCCGTCGAACGTGGCGTCACGCGCTTCGGTCGCCGGTTGCAAGTCCCCTTTCCGGATGCCTTTGGCAAACGCCGATTGCCATCCATTCAGTACGGTCCGCGGGATGCCTTCGACCGCATCAACCACGGTCAACGTGCTTCCGTCCACGCTGAGGGTTATTCGTCGGGTTCCGATCGCGTCGTAAAAGCTTTGGCCAACACAGCGCGCTACCGTGGCCGTCACTTCCGCATTTTCGGTTGCTTCTCGTTGCTGCAGAACGGTTTGGTTCCGAAGCTGCCGGGCACGATACGCGAAGTCAACAGGCTTGCGAAGAAGGGCGCGGAGGTAGTTGATTGGCGCGTGCGCTTTTTTGAGTCCAGCCCAGCTGACGTCGACGACGTCGGAGAGGAATTTGCCGTTTGCTTTGGCTTCGGTCATGAGTTTGAAGACCAGAAATTCATGAAATCCCAGCGAAGTGAGGCGTTTGAGATCCTCGGGGAGGGTGCCTGGTTGTCTCTTTTGAGAAGCAGGGAAAAGATCCTTATATATAGCTCCGTCTGCCACGTTGGCAGACCGACTATTCAGCGACTCGCCCCGGGCTTGCTGCGCACCTTCGGCCTTGGCATCTGGTGACGCCGTGTGACTGGCTGGAGCTTCCTTGACGACGAGACCAAGCAGCAAGGCCGCGCTTTCGGTGAGATGGAGGTAGGCGCGACCAAACAGGCCAGCTTGGCCATATCGGCTTTGGGGGGGGCGCGTGATGAGGCCTGCAGCTTCGAGATCATCGAGACTGCGATAGAAGGTCCGCATGGATTGCATGGCACGGCCGGTAAGCAGCTCACGGCGCGCGAATATGGCGGCGTAGGGGCGTTTGGCGTCCACGGTGCGGGCGAGAGCGGCGAGCAGGGCGCGGGAGCGTGCGCTGACGCCTTGTAGTTGCGCGGCACGATGGACGGCCCGGAATATCACCCAAGGCAAGTTGGTTGTGTCGCAGGTGAATTCGGCGCGAGCTTGTGCGTCGCCTTCTGCGGTTAATGTTTCTGCTTCGCAAGGATGAGCTTCACCCTCGCCAGCAACAGAGCGTTGCGCGATAGACATGTCGAGCGACCATTTTCAGAAAATGGAAGACACATGCTTGACTGCCGATCGCTTTCCGCTACACTCCGAAGTGTCAGTGCTTCGCCCGATTAGCCGTCGGGGGAGTGCAGCAGGAGGGGCGAGCGACAGCAAGCCCAATATTCAAAAGCCTTCGGAATTAGCCGTTCCGAAGGCTTTTGTCTTTCTAGCGTTAGAGCGTCATCGACTGCATCTAAGCTCCTTTCTTTTCCAGTAAGTCATTGATTTATAAGTATGTACGACTCGTACATCACTCCTTGCTCGTGATCTGGTCGGCGATGAACTCTCGAATCCGCTGCGCCCAATCGCTTGCAGACTCTGCGTCCTCGCCCTTGAATTGAACCCCTACGACCCCTTTGCGAACCGAAATTTCGCAGATGTGGCGCTTGCCGCTTTTGACGAACAATTTTTCCGGCGCGGCAGTCTTTGGTCGCTGTGCGCGAGCCATGCTCACAGCCTGCTCTTGCGTCATGGTCTCGTCGTTGACGAGCTTTTCGATGGCCGCAATGACTGCCTCGGTCCGCCCCGATTCTGCTATCTGAGAAAGGGCCTGCGCCGCAGTACTGCCTAGTCGCTCAGGCCGTCGAAAGAGGATCTCTTTCGCTTTCTCAGGCAGCGCGTCGTAGCGCATGATCCGAGTCACATGCACGCGGCTAATGCCCGCAATCTCTGCCAATGCCGCGTGGTCCAGTCCCGTTTCGGTCTGCAGTTGAAGGAAATTCCAATACTTCTCGAAGTCCGAAAGGGAGGGGGCCAACAGGTTGCTGAAAAACGCGAACTTGCTGACATCCTCATCGGCGATATCTTGGGTCACGGCACGAATGCGTGGCCGGCCCAGCTCGCGATAAATGGCAGTGCGGTTGTGGCCGGCGACCAATTCACGTCGGCCATTTGGCCGGCGGCGTAATACCACCGGTGTAATCAGCGGGTTACGTTCGAGGTTGGCTTTGAGTTCAGCGTATTCTTCCGGACTCAGTTTTCGGCGCCTGCCTTCTACCTCGTCGATGAGGTCGAGATCGACTTCTTCCTCGGCTGTGCGTTCGGCGAGCGCGCGCTTCAAGCGCTCAATTTCATCATGTTGTTGCTCGGCGGTGGCCTGCAAGTGCATGAGCTGGCCCGGAGCGGTCCGGGGGGAGCCGACCGGACGACTCCCAGCCGCGGCCACCTCTTCGCTCGTGAGCTTGATGCCAGCCGCCTTAGATGCAAAATTCTTCATCGTCGCCATGGTCGTCTATCCTTTTTGCCAGAGACTCGAGATCTTGTCGTCCACCCGGTCGACGAACTGGTCGCACGGGGTTCGGATTCGCCGGAGAGTCTCTGCGCCGCCCTCATAGACCGTGAGGTCGTAGACGGTCGCGAACCGCATATTGGTGTTTCGCGCAACGTCGGTTTCGGGTATCTCGACAGGTATCACCCTCGAGCCGTAGAGTTGGGAAATCCAAGACTGAACGGCTTTCGCCGCGGGCTTTGGCGTCATCCGGGTCACCAAGATATCGATGAAATCGAATTCCTTCCTCGACTCATCCCCTCTAGCGGCCATGCCGGTCACCAAGTCCGAGAAGAGGTGCCAGAACTGAACCATAGACGCGAACGCCAGTACGTCCGGAACGACTGGCACAATCACACCGTCAGCCGCGAAAATGGCATTGATCGTCAGGTAGCTAAGCGTGGGGGCCGTATCGAGGATGATGTAGTCGTATTCATCGCGCAGAGCCTCAAGGCCCTTGTGCAGCACGTTCTCAAAGCGCTCGCCACGGGCACCTGCGGAAGCGCGAGCGGGCAGCATGAACTCCGCGTTGAACAATTCCGTCGACGAAGGGATCAGATCGAGGTTTGGCCAGTAAGTGGACTGAGGAAGCGCCGACATGTCGAACGGCTCTCCCTTCAAGAACGCTTCCACCAAAGGCATGATCGTCTGCGACGCGTCAACCTCAGCGTGCGGATTTATCCCATAAAGCGTCGTGGCGCTTCCTTGCGGGTCTAGGTCGATATGGCAGACTCGTCGACCCCGCCGCAACGCGAGCCCCTGTGCCAGGATGGTCGACATCGTAGTTTTCGTGACGCCGCCCTTGAAGTTGGCTACGGCAATGACTTTGCCCGGGCCGCTACGTGGGGCAGGGTTCAATTCGGCCTTGACCCACTGGACCGCCTCCTCCACGGTAAACTGTCGTGGAGCGCCTCGACGGGACTGCGTGCCTTGCGGAAGCTCGCCTTTCTTCATGGCGTACGCCATCCGCTGCGTGTCTATGCCACACATCTCTTGCACCCGGGCGGAACTGATCATCGGCGGGACTTTCCGCGGGAACGGTTCAAGCAGCTCGTCGCGAATCTTCTGAAGCATGAAGTCAGATAGGCCGGCGAGCTTGATAAGGTCTTCGGGCGTCGTCTTTCCGGGATTCGCGAGGTCGAGATCCATAGCGTTCTTAGGGCGTTCCATTCCGGTGGTTGTGTTCTATCGTTTGGGCGAAAATACGGCCAGCCGATAGAATTTCCCGAAGCGTAGCTGTCGCCTTGGGTAAACGCAAGTTAACTTTTACGGGGATGTATCGCCTGGGAGCCCTGTAAATGCTGGGTTCGGCGGATTTTCGTGAGAAATTACGTGAGGAAAAGCGCAGGCGGACCAGGCTGCAACTGGCGCTTTCGCATGCGAAAAAACTAGCTTTGCGCGTCGAGAAGCGCGTCCTCGAAGAACGCATTGACTGCTCTGTAACGCCGCGCGCTGTCCCCTTTTGTATAGATCGTCGTCGTGGCCAGGCTGGCGTGCCCGAGGTTCGTCTGCACGTCGCGCACGTCTGCGCCGCTGTCGAGGGTGTGGTTGACGTGGGTATGGCGCAGCCAGTGGGTACTAGCGTTGCGCAGATCGGCCGCGGCACCGGGGTAGCGGGTCTCCAGCTGATCCGCCGCGCGCTCGAAGATCCGCTTGAACAGGCGGGCAACGGCGTCCGGCGTCAGTCGCCTGCCGGTCTGCAGATGCCCAATCAGCGGTGTTTCTTTCGGGCATTCCAGCAGCGCAGGCATGCCGTGGGACGTAAGGGTGCGCTCCAGCTCGGCCATCAGTTTTTCCGGCATGGGCACGCGCCGGTTACGGCGCCCCTTGCCCCGTACCTTTAGCTCCCAGGCGTCGTCCAGTGCGCCGTCCAGCGCCGCACGCGTCAGATCACCCGTCATTGCCCCGGCCAGTTCCGCCCGGCGCAGGCCGGTGGCGTACGCAAATAGCAGGGTGAAGTGGTCGCGCTGCTCCTCCGGCGTGTATTCGATCCGCCGCGTCGTCTGCAGCACGTATTTCCATTGGGCGTGCGTGAGGGTGCGCCCGGTGGTATTGACGGCCTCGACCTCGCTGGACCTTGGCAAGCCGTCAAACGGGTTGCTGGCCAGATACCTCTGGCCGACCAGCCAGCTGAACATGGCACGCAGGATCTTGCGCGCGTCCTCGCGACTGCGGTCTTTCAGCGGGCCAGCGAACGGTCGCCAGGCGGGCTCGAAGCGCTCGACGCGGCCGCGGCCAACCCAGCGCGCGGCTGGCTGGGGGTCCATCAGGAACACATAAATGTATTCCGCGCAGTCCAGCGTGTTCAGTGACGACAGGGGTTTTCCCTTCTGCACGATCGCCCACAGCAGCAGGCGCTCGCCCTCGCGCCGGTACGTCCGCGCGGTGTCGGGGCTGCGGGCGCCCCGAATCCTCACCCAGGCGGAGACTGCCGCCAGATCCGTGTTCAGTTCGGCCTGGTGGGCGGGAACGGGCGCGCGGTTCAGGCCTTGCGAGCCGTCGAGTTCGGCGGACACGCGCAGTGCCTCCATCGGCACGATGTCCGGCACCGTGCCACCGATCGGCGACCGTAACAGCGCGGGATGTCCGGCCTGCAGCTGCCGGCGCGGTGTGGTGGCCAGCGGTGACAGTACCTGTCCGAGCGATCCGGCGTGCAGCGACAGCCAGTCCATGATGCGCTGCGCGCCCTTCGGACCGAGTTTCGGCACCTCGGCGTGCCAGCGGTTGCGGCGTCGGCCGATAAGGGCCAGCAGGTCCGCGAGCGTCGCCAGGCCCGCGGCCGTGAGGCGCGCTACGACGGCGGGCTCGAACCAGCCTTCCAGCGGGTGATGCGGCACGGGATCGTGAACCAGCGCCTTTTCCATGCGTGCCAGCGCGTCGGCCTGCCGGCGCCGCAGCCGGGCGTTGCGGGCAATGCGCCGGTCAACGCGAGGCGAGGCCTCGGGCGGAAAGTCCGCGCGATACAGCTCCAGCAGTTCGGCCTCGCTGTAGACGCCGTCCGGATCGACGCTATCGCGGTACGCGTCGAGCGTCGGCACGGAGTCCTGCGCGTGCAGCTCGGTCGGCGGAATACTGCCCGGTTTCAGCCGCAGCAGGTGCGCCGCCTCGATGTCGCGGGCACGGCGCGCGGCCACCGTCGGGTGAAGCAAAAGTGATAGCACCGCCGGAAGCGCAACTCCTTGAATTCTCGGCCTCCGCCGCCCGACCGCTTCCAGATTCACTTCCGACCACGGAGAAGTGAAAGTTGGAATCTTCGGACTACTGAACTGAATGTTGGAAACTTCGGTGATGGCCATGCTGCGAGTCCCGCATTCGAGCTTTGCGACGGCTGATATTAGCGCAGGGAGGCAAGACGACCGTGAAACATCCGGCGTTGAACTGGCCTCGCCCGGAAGTCCATGTGTGGTATGGACTTCCGGCAATTTAAAAGGGAATGTTTCACAAAAATGGGCGGGTCCGCCGGCGAGATGCATTTCTTAAGCCCGTTTTTCGTTTGCAGCGGGTCATTTACCGAGCTCAACACATAGTTTGTATTGATTCGAACGTAAAACGTATCAATCGTTACGAAGCGGGTTGGGCGCGTGCTGGCTTTGGCATCAAGCGGAGGTCCGTAGAGGATGCTCCATCCCGTCGTGTTCTGCCGGCGCTCCGGCGCGGCCGTCGCCCGGGCAGTGTCCGCGTCGCGTCTTCCGTTTTTGTACTACAACTGGGTAATTGTGTTTGAAGACTGAGGGCGGCGATGACCAACCTGCGGTTCGTCCGTGCGATCGACGATGTGCGCCCTTATGGGACGCATCGCTACGATGTCTATGGACCCAAAGTCGACCGCCGACTCACCCTGTTCGGTCATCGGACTTTGAACGCCTGGCTGCAGCTCGAGTTCAATCCCGATGTCGTCGCTTACTGCGAACGCCCGCTTCGCGTTCCCGATATCCGGCCTGCACGGATGGTCGATTTCTGGGTGCATCGAGGTAATGACGGCGAACGCTTCCTGATCGTACTACGCGGTTCAGAACTGAAGTCGTTCGCGGCACAACCCCTGCGATTCGCGGCATTCGATGCGTGGGCACGGAAAACCGGGATACAGATTTGCATGGTCGGTGCGGAAGAAGGTGCGCCAGTGGATGTCCTGAGGCGGAATCAGGCCACCATACTTCATCACGTTGCAACCGATCACACTTTCGTAACCGCCGAAATGAAGCAGCGTGCGTTCGCCGCATGCGGGGAGGGCGCAACGGTGGGCGAACTCGAAAAGCGGTTATTGCCGCTGGGCGGGACGCTGGTGCGGTCTGCCGCCTTCATGCTGGTGCTGGATGGCAGCCTCCTGTGTCCGACGCTTGCCCGCAAGCCACTCAGCCGACAGACCCAACTGGTGTGCGCATGAAGACGATGACCTTTGGCGAACTCAGGTTCGACCGGGACTCGATCCCGGCCGAACTGCGCGATGTCGCCAGCTGGCCGGGCGCCGATGACGGTGCGTTGTCGAGCGAGGCGCGCGATGTGTTGCATCGACGTATTCAGGCCATGGCGCTGTTTGCCGATGGCCGCACGTCCTTACGCGAAATCGGTCGCGTGACAGGACTGCGGTTCAACGATCTGTACAGGCTGTTCGAGCGCTGCGTCACGATGCACGAGGACGGCCGGATCTTCGGCGTGCGTGCGCTGATACCGTACAGGCATACGCGCGCTTATCAGCGTAGCGCTGCCGTCACGCTTTCCCGTGACGGCAGCAAGGGTGGAACAAGCGGTGCGTTCACCCAGCTTCTGTTCCGCTACCCGGAGATCGCGCACTGGATCGAACGAAAGGTCGACGAACGGCGGCGAAAAAACGGCGGACAACGCGAGGTATTGCGCGGCCTTCGCCGCCTGCATCGCGACTTCCTCGATCAATGCCGGCGGGCCGGCGTCGAGGCGCACGACTATCCGTTCAACCAGCAGTATCTAGGTGAGCGATCGCTGGCGACGCATGTGCGGCGTCTTGCAACCCGGCACTTTGATGCAGCGGCGCAGGCGGCCGGCGCGACGCAGATCGCGCATGCTTGGGAAGATGCCGGCGAACATGTGCGCAAGCCGGCCGTCGACCCGTTGGACGTCGTCGAATTCGACGGTCACAAGATCGACCTGCGTCTCACGCTCAGAATCGATGATCCGCTTGGCTTCGAAACCCTTCTCTCACTGCACCGGATCTGGATACTGGTGCTGCTGGATGTCGCGACGCGCGCGGTGCTAGGCTACAGCCTCGCCGTGGGCCGGGAATACAACAAGGACGATATCGCCGAAGCATTGCAGGCGACACTGACCCCGCACGCGACGCGCGCCTTCCGGATTCCCGGACTGCGCGTGCGTTCGGGCGGTGGGTTTCCGTCGGAGGCCATGCCAGAGACCGCGTGGGCGTGCTGGAATACGCTGCGCTTCGACGCCGCAAAGGCACACTTCGCGCAGGCAACGCTCGAGCGCCTGACCGGCATCGTCGGCTGCTGGTGCGATAACGGACCGTTGTGTGAAAAGAATGAACGTGCATTCGTCGAACGGTTCTTTGGTCAGCTCGCGGCGCATTTCGCCCATCGCCTGCCCGGGACGACTGGCGCGGCGCCGCAGTCCGTGGAACGCGCACTCAACGATGTGGGCGGAGATCTGTCGCTGCTGATGAGCCTTGATGAGCTCGAGGACGTGATTGATGTGGTCCTCGCCGACTACAACGGCGAACCGCATACCGGACTGGGAGGGCGTACCCCGCTCGAAGCGATGCGCTTTTTCCTTGCGCGCGACTCAAGCCTCCTCCGCACGTTACCTGCCGAACGACGCGGCACGTTGTGCCTGCTGCAGGACGCGCGGGTAGTGACGATACGCGGCAGCGTCAAACGCGGCGAGCGGCCCCACGTCAACTTCGAATACGTGCGCTACACCGGCAGCATCCTGTCGAGCAATGCGTCGCTGATTGGCCAGCAGCTGCGCATCTACTTCAATGTCAAGGACATCCGGCACGTGCATGCCTTCTTCATGGACGGCTCTGAACTCGGCGTGCTGACCGCTGTACGGCCGTGGTGTTTTTCGCAGCACTCATTGCGGGTGCGGCAGGAGATCTTCAGACTGATCCACCAGCGCAAAATTACGTATCGGGACGGCGAAGATCCGGTCGAGGCATGGTTTGCGTACAAGAAGACCGAAGCGGCGAGACATCAGCGCAGTGCGAACGACCTCGCCCGCATGCTGACGGATCGGGCGAAATCCCACGAGAGCCCACCGGCGGTACCCGGGCGGATGTCGCCGCAAGCGCAATCACAACCCGCGACCCGGGCCGCGACGCAACCCGGTAGTCCGCGGCCGTCGATCCGGCTGACGCGGATCTTCACGTTTTCCTGACGCGATGCTCCGCCCGACGACGCGACCGCTGGCGCCCGATGCCCATCCCCTGCTCAACAAGGGCTACATGGTGCCCACACCCTCGATAGGCGCGATGTACATGCGCATTCTCCGGTGCGTCAGACACGGCGTATCAGGGGCGATCATCTATGGCCATACGAGATGGGGCAAGACATACGCGATCCGCTATTGCGTTCGCCTGCTTCGCGAGGAACTGCCCCGTTCCGCCATCCTTCATGTCGGCATGCCGCAAAATCCGTCCCGCTCGGAAGGCCTCTTCTTCGGCATGCTGCTGGCAGCCGCGAGGCATGATCGGCCTGACAGCGGCTCGGCCTTGCAGCGGCGCTTCCGTCTGTATAACAGGCTGGCCGAAATGGTGGAGCGCGTGTCTGGCAAATCGCTGATCGTATTTGTCGATGAAGCACAGCGTCTCGAGATTGAACACTACGAATGGCTGCGCGATGTGCAGGACGAGCTGGAACGTCGCGGCGTCCGGATGTATACGTTTCTGATCGGTCAGCCGGGCATCCTGAACCGCAAGACGTCGTTCAGACAAAGCATCGATACCTCACAGATCGTGTCGCGCTTCATGATTGAGGAAATGCGTTTCGAGGGATTCCGTTCGGCCGCAGACCTGGAGGTGCCGCTTAGCGCGTACGACGAGTCGGTTTTTCCGGAAGGAAGCGACTGGACCTTTACGCGTTTCTTCTTCCAGCGGGCATATGACGCAGGATTCCGGCTCGGCGGGCAGAATGAGCTGGTGTGGGACGCATTCAGCGAGGCGCATCGGCGTGCACGCTTCGACTTCACGATGGAACTTCCGATGGAGTTTGTCGCGCGTGCCGTGGAATTCGCGCTGGGCGAGAACATGCTGCATGATGCGCCGGATTTTGCGCTCAGCCCGGCATTGTGGGCACAGGCGGTTGACGAATCGGATTACATCGCAGCGCTCGAAGATCTGCGTATCGTCTTTGTCGACGACGTCCCTGGTGGATCATGAGACGCCGCTTCGACATCCTGCTTCCTCTCGCCGACGACGCACCGATGGGTGAATCCTGCTGGCGCGACGACTGGAATGTACCCGGGCAGTCAGCGTTCATGCTGCTTGCCAAGTTCCAGCAACTCAATGCTATGTCGTGTACCTCACTGGCAAAGGCGTTCCTGCGCAAACCGGGCCCGTGGGCGCTACAGCGGGACATCGATTTGCGCGATGCGCGGCAGTTCGACCTGCTCCGCATGACGTACCTGCTACACATGTCGCTGCCCGATGTCGCCGCCGCCTTTCTGGCGCCCTGGGATCTGTCCGAAGTCGAAAGTGATCCGACGCTACGCTGGTGTTCGCAGTGTGCGGGGCGGGGCGTTCACCTCACAGCATTCCAGTTTGCAGGCTGCGACACGTGTCCGGTTCACGCTTGCAAACTTCGCGACCGCTGTGCGCAATGCGGTCGGACGATGGTCGCCTATCGGCTGCGGGCTGGTATTTTCCGCTCGCCGTTCAGTTGTCCGGCATGCGGGCATGACTGGGCGCCAGCGCTTCGTAGCACTGACGATCGCGCACTGCGGTTATCTTCCGTCTACCGGTATACCGTGGCGCAGAGTTTAGCCCGTGGCTGGTTTGGGCGCAGAGCGCCCAATGTTCGGCGACTTCTGCGTCCGCCCGACCTGACCGGGGAGCAGGTGACCTGGCTGGGTTCGGCACCGCGCCGGGGGAGCGGTACCGATGTGGCGAAAGCTTCCAGCCAATGGCTTGCACGGGGGCATACTGATGGCGATCAGTGGGGGATGGTTTTTCACCGCGACAGTAGTCATGCGGTTCGAGGACCGGATGATGCGTTGCGAGCAAACCCTGCAACGCAGTTCCCCGCACCCGGGGGGAAGAGCGGCGACGACATGCTGACGGATTCCGTCGCATGCTACAAGGCGATCAAACGATACGTCCTGCGTTGCATCGGGAGCAGGCATCGCGCCTGCGTCGTCACCGCAGCCTCGCACCTGACGTGGCGACTCGATGCGCTCACAACGACGCCTTTCTGTCCGGTAGCACAAGCGGTCCTCCGGTGGCGCACCAAATGGGAGGGTGTCGGTGTGCCGTCCCATCTGCTGGTCAAAGGGGACCATGGATTCCTCGGGATCCTTGTCTGGCTTTCGCTGTTTGCGCCAGTGGGTCTCCCGCAGTGGAGCAGGGCGACTGACCGCTGGGTGATCCTGCACATATTCGCTCAGGCGTGTCTCGACAGCTTTGATCGCTATCTGCAGGAAGCGGTGGATGCGACCGTCAGATCGGCGCCCGTATGGATGCCGTTTCCCGTCGTGGACTTTCCGGAACGTTCATGGGCGGTGCTGGACGGAGATCCGGAGCGATGCCTGGTTCGCCTGCTGATTGCTCCGGCTCCGGCCCGTCGTGCTGCACAAAAGGGAGAACTGCAGATCAGCGGCAAACACTTCCAGCAGCATTGTGGCAACCTGAACCGGAATGCCGCGCCGGCCGACCGGCCGATGGTACGTGCGGGGCGCAGACGCGCGATGAATTACGACGGTGCCCGCAAATCGACTGACCCGTTGACCATAGATCATAAAGGAAACATCGGTGTGACGGCGATGGTGCTGGCGGTCCTTGCCGCATCAGATGCCGCATAGGCGTGCTGTGCACGCCGCTTAGGTGCGGTCCAGCCAGGGACGAAACGGCAAATGCAAGGATACACTCCCACGATCCGTCGCAGCGCGAGTACGCGAAACTGTTCGGGCCAACCGGCCGCCAGCTGGCATGCCGCCTCCTGCGTCCGTAGCAGTCGGATGCGGTGTCGCGCCACGCGTGGACCGCTTTAAATGTTTCACAACTTCGCTATTAAAACCGTCACTGCAACGGCGTGCCGGCCCGACATTTCGAATTTTCGTCGGTGAAACATTTAAAGTGGCCTGCGGTTGCGCGCCGGTCAAAGTACCCCGCGAAGGCGCTTCGGGCAATGCAAGCGGTGCGTTTGGGCAACTGCTGCAGCGTTATCCGGAAATTGGTCGTTGGCTCGAGCGGGAGGATTGCAGAGCGAAGTCGGCCGCACGCAGAGTTGGCTGAAGTGCATCGTCAACTATGGCGCTTGCACGGCGCGTTCATTGACCAGTGTCGGAAGGCGGCCATTCAGGCAAGTGAGTAGCCGTTCAACCAGAAGCACCTGGTTGAGCGGACACTCGCAAGTTGCACCCGCTAGCTGGCCAACGGAGCTTCGACGCAGTAGCACGAGCTGTCGGCGCGGGGCAAATCGCTCTCCCATGGAGTGAAGAGCCTGAAACCCTACGAAAGCCCGCGACGCGACCGTATGAAGCCGTCGAATTTGACGGACACAAGATGGATGTGCGTCTGACGCTACGTATCGATGCCCCGTTCGGCTTTGAGACGCTGCTCGGGTATTGTCAACATGTTGACAATACCCTCTTTAGAACATATGCCGGATGCCCAGACGCGCCATGATCTGATTCGTCGTCGAGGACGGCGCATCGGCGCCTGTGATGTACGCAGTATTGAGCGGCGCCGCGCTCGCTGCGGCTCCCGACACGTGCTGGTACATGCCCTGCACGTAGACGTCGGTCCGGCTCGACAGCTTGTAGTCGCCCATCAGGCCGACCTGTTGCCACTTCGGCTTCGAGTTACCCGCTGTGCTGTCAAAGTGACCGATCGTGTAGTTGTACATCGCACCGGCGAAGATGCTCGGGGTGAACTGGTACTTGACGTTCAGTTCGAAGTTATCGAACTTCAGCGAACTCGCCTCATTGGCAAAATTGCCGACGTAGACCGATCCTGTCGCGTTCGTCAGGTCGGTGTGCGAGTAGACGAAGCCGACAATCGCTGCTTCGGCGATCGTGTAATTGATGCCTGCGCCCCACACTCGCTCACGCCCCGCGAAGAACGCAGTATCGTCGGCGGCCAGCGATCCGGTATTCGTTCCGCCCGGGTTGTTGATCTGCATGTAGGCTGCGGCGATCGCGACCGGCCCACCGACGTATTGAGTACCGACGCTATACGAGCGGTTGTTCGCAAAGCCGCCGGCCTGGTTGCTGAATCCATACAGGCCGCCAAACGAAAAGCCGCCATACGTGTTGCTGGCGAACTTCACGGAGTTGTTCAGACGGAACGAATTGTCGGTGTTGTCGTTGTCGAACGGGTGTGACAGCAGGTAGCCGGCCCAGTTGCCGTTGGCTGTGAGCGGCGCAAGATAGTCCACCACCGAATCGTATTGCCGCCCGAGAGTCACCGTGCCGAGGGTCGCCGACTGCATGCCGACCCAGGCCTGGCGACCAAACATCCGATGTGCCTGGCCCAGTGCCCCCGAATTGACATCAAAGCCATTTTCCAACTGGAAGACCGCCTTGAGTCCGCCGCCAAGATCTTCCGTGCCCCGCAGACCCCAGCGGCTACCCTGCGCGAAGCCGCTTTGCATTTCCACGTTGCTATGGCCGCCTACGCTGTTCGTGTAGTTCAGGCCTTCGTCGATGAGGCCATACAGCGTTACGCTGCTTTGCGCCAATGCGTGGAGCGGAAACACGACCGCGCCCAACGAAGCGCCTGCGACAAGCAATCTTTTCATATTAGTCAATCCTGAGAGTGTGAACATATCCGTGCTGTGCCGCGCATATTGCGTTGTCTAGATACGGGGCCGACAACAGGCAGGCACAGGGCGAGCACACTTTAGGGCAGCAGAAAAGCCGTTCCGGTGCAATTCTGTATTGACCAAAAGATGTTGCAGTCACCCAACTCGCATCTTGCGATGAGAGTCCGATTCGTGGATCGATATGTCGGGTTGCCGATAACGGGCCACGGTGAAGTCGACGAAGCTGCGTACGCACCGTGTCATATAGCGTTTTCCTGAATAAAGCATCCACACGGTGCGCTCGTCGCCTTCGACATCAAAGCCACCAAGCACGGGCTGCAGTGAACCGTCCTGCAGTTCGGAAAGGATCAGGGATCTGGGCAGGCGTGCAATCCCGAGGCCTGCCACGACGGCCCGCTTCACGGCAACCAAATTCGACGAGCTGAAGATGGGGCGGAGCGCGACGCGATGTGAACCGTGAGCGTCGCAGAACTCCCAGTAACGGCCGAGCATGTCCGATGCGAGCAGCACATCGTGACTGGACAGATCCTGCGGGATGAGGGGCGGACCGCGTCTTGTCAGATAGTCCGGCGACGCGACGATCACGTCCCGGACCGGTGTCAGCGACCGGCATACAAGTGACGAATCGCGCAAGCGACGTTCCGCGCTGAACCACACGTCGTAGTCGTTGACGATGAATTCCTGGGCGCCTTCGATGACGGTCAATTCGAAGCTGACACGTGGCTCGATCAAATGATACGCAGCTACCAGTTCACCAAGGTCCGTTGCTGCGAAGGACTCGGGTGCCGCAATCTTGAGTGAGCCAATCGACTCATGCGTTACGGACGAGATATTTCCTTCCAGCAGGTCTAGCTGGTTGAGCAGTTCGGCACACCCCTGCCAGTACGCGTGTCCTGCGTCGGTTAGCGATACGTGCCGCGTTGTACGGTTAAGCAGGCGCACATTGAGGTAGGCTTCCAGCGTGGCAATGCCCCGTGTCACCACCGCACTTGAGACGCCAAGCTGTTTTGCGGCGACGGAGAAGCTCAGCGCCTCGGCAACCTTGGTGAACATACGCATTGTGGCAAGCTGGTTCATGGCGACTGGGGGAAAATGTCGCATGAGATTGGCATTTGCACGATGACGGGACTCTGACGAGCAGGTGACCGTTTCGTCATGTTGCACCGGTCTGCATACGTGGCCGATTTCAGAAATCGATGCGCCGCAGTGACGCCAGGCCAGCCCGGTCTGCGTCCGGCAATCTGGCCACGGAGTTGTGATGACCGGACATAGCTTTTCTGGACGGTGCGGTTCCAGAAAGCAGAGGAAGGAGAACCTTGACCTTCCCCTCATGGAAAGGTTTACTGTTCCTTCTGTCATCTCATGATTGAGGCGGGCAGCATGAAAAAGTCGTCCAGATTGCAGGCCCCGGAAACGCACGGTGCGCACCACGTGCATGATTTGCATCCGGAAATGGAGCATCGCCAACATCACGACGCACATCACCACGATGCCGGTTCAGACGCCGAGCCACGGGCGACAGTGCAGGGGCAGCGAGTCGATCCGGCCAGTGTCGAATACACGTGCCCGATGCACCCACAGGTGCGTCAATTGGGGCCCGGGAATTGCACGATTTGCGGCATGTCCCTCGAACCGGTCGCCGTTACGGCGGACGCCCAGGAAAGCCACGAACTCCGCGACTTCACGAGACGCTTCTGGATTGGCGTAATCTTGACCGTGCCCGTCGTGATTCTGGAAATGGGCACTCATCTGCTCAGGCTCGACCGTCTCGTTGCGCCACAGGTATCGAACTGGCTGCAACTCATGCTGGCAACCCCGGTGGTTCTCTGGTCTGGCTGGCCTTTTTTTCTGCGCGCCGTGACGTCTGTTGTGAACCGCAGTCTGAACATGTTCACACTGATTGCGCTTGGTACCGGGGTGGCCTGGTCATACAGTGTCGTGGCGACTGTGGCGCCACAGCTATTTCCGATGGCCTTTCGTACGAGCGGGGCAGCGGCCGTGTACTTTGAGGCCGCGGCGGTCATTACCGTGCTTGTGCTGGTGGGCCAGTTGCTCGAGTTGCGCGCACGCGAGCGGACATCCGGCGCGATCAAGGCGCTGCTGAATCTCGCTCCCAAGAGGGGCACTAGAGTCGGTCCCGATGGAACAGACGAAACGGTTGCCCTGGAATCGGTGCAGGTTGGTGATCTGCTTCGCGTCCGGCCGGGTGAGAAAGTGCCGGTGGATGGCGTTGTCACCGAGGGGCGATGCACCGTCGACGAATCGATGGTGACAGGTGAACCGATTCCCGTAGCCAAGGCGCCTGGATCGAAGGTCACTGCCGGCACCTTGAACCAGACGGGCAGTTTCGTCATGCAGGCGGAAAGAGTCGGTGCCGATACGCTGCTTGCACAGATTGTCCAGATGGTCGCGTCAGCACAGCGAACCCGGGCGCCCATCCAGCGCCTGGCGGATCAGGTGGCTGGCTGGTTCGTGCCAGGCGTAATTCTCGTGGCACTTGCTGCGTTTATCGCGTGGTTTGGATGGGGGCCCAGCCCCGCGCTGTCCTACGCCATCATTGCAGCCGTTGCAGTATTGATCATCGCGTGTCCTTGCGCCTTGGGCCTCGCGACTCCCATGTCCATCATGGTCGGCGTCGGTCGCGCGGCCCAGCGCGGCGTGCTGATCCGGAATGCCGAAGCGCTTGAGCAGATGCAGAAGGTCGACACGCTCTTGGTCGACAAAACCGGCACCCTGACCGAAGGCCGCCCCAAGGTCGTGGCCGTTCAGCCAGACGGGACGCGGGATGAAGGCGAGCTTTTGCAGCTGTTGGCGAGCGTGGAACGCGCCAGCGAACACCCACTGGCGGCAGCTATTGTCTCGGCGGCACAGGAAAGAGGCCTGGCGCTGCTGCCGGCAACGGATTTTGATTCTCCCGTTGGCAAGGGTGTTCTCGGGACTGTCGACGGCAGGAAGATTGTCTGCGGCAGCGCAAAATTTCTCCTCGAACAACACGTCGTAATTCCATCCGGTGAACCAGGTGAGACGCTTCGGTCTGAAGGCGCGACGGTCATTTATATTGGCGTCGACGGGCGTTATGCTGGCCTTGCGGGAATCGCGGATCCCGTAAAGGAATCGACGCCGGAGGCAATCCGCGCGCTACATCGCGAAGGAATCAGAATCATCATGCTGACCGGTGACAACAAGGTGACCGCGGAGGCTGTTGCACGAAAACTCGGCATTGACGAAGTCGTCGCGGAAGTGTTGCCGCACGACAAAGGGGCTGTTGTTGAGCGCCTTCAGGCGCAGGGGCGGGTAGTGGCAATGGCCGGAGACGGCGTCAACGACGCACCTGCGCTCGCTGCGGCAAACGTTGGCATTGCGATGGGAACAGGAACTGACATTGCGATGGAAAGCGCTGGAATTACCTTGCTTAAGGGCGATCTGTTGGGCATCGTGCGCGCGAGACGAGCTTCGAAGGCAACGATGCGCAATATCAGGGAGAACCTGTTTTTTGCCTTCGTCTACAACGCGGTTGGTGTGCCGATTGCGGCTGGCGTGCTCTACCCGTTCTTCGGTATCCTGCTGTCGCCCGTCATTGCAGCTGCTGCGATGGCGCTGTCCTCCGTAAGTGTGGTTGCCAATGCCCTTCGGCTGCGGGCAGTTCAGATTGACCGGTAGCTCCCATGCCGGAAAGCATGACGTGCGACGGCCCCGAACTTGTGTCAGGCAAATTCAGGGTCGTGATTGTTTAGGATCGGGACGGAGCGGGGAGCAGGGCGCCGCGGAGAGCGATTGTTTTTCACAGTTTGCGCTGCAACGCTGTCATGCGTGCAGCACATGCGGAAAATAGAGGGTGAAGGTTGTTCGCTGGCCATCACTCACGACATCCACCTTGCCCCGATGCAGTTCCATGATCGATTTCACGATAGCGAGGCCCAGGCCCGAATTCTTGGCCGCGCCATGCCGTGACGCGTCGACGCGGTAGAACCGTTCAAATATCTTCTCGATGTGCTCCGGTGCTATCGGCTCTCCCCGATTGGTGACCTCGATAATCGCGAACTGTGGCGAGTCAAACGCGAATAGCTCGACGGCGGATCCAACGGTCGCATGGGCAAGGGCATTCGACATCAGGTTGCCGACGGCGCGCCGGAACATCGTTGAATCGGCAAGGATCTTCACATTCCCTTCAACTGCAATGCGTACACCATTTTCCTCAGCTGGTCCCTGAAAGTAGGATGCCAGCCGGCGGAACTCGCTTTCAGTATCGAGATCGGCGAACTTGATGTGTTGCGTCGCGTTGTCCGTGCGCGCGAGGAACAGCATGTTTTCGATCATACGCTGGAGCCGCTCGCACTCTTCGATATTCGAGTCGATGAGCACTTCGTATTCCTCGTTCGTTCTCGCTCGGGACAGTGTGATCTGCGACGAACTGATGACGTTGGCAAGCGGGGTGCGCATGTCGTGCGCCAGATCGGAGGAAAACTGCGAGAGACGGACAAACGCACGCTCGAGCCGGTCGAGCATGCGATTGACCGAGACTGCAATTTCCTGAAGCTCGATAGGCCCTCCCCTGAGGTTCAGCCGTTCGCTCAGATTGTGCGCCTCGATACGGGAGGTCTGACGTCCGATACTCTTTACGGGGACAAGTCCGCGCCGGGCGACAGCGTAGCCCAATGTGCCCACCAGTGCGGCGCCGACGGCCGCTGCCAGCCAGATGTCGATCCGGTAACTTTTGAGCAGCGAATGCCGGTCATTAGCGGACCTGACGAGCAAAACCCGAACCGGCTCGCCGGACGGCAGTTTCTCTTCGGCAAAGATACAGCGGGACCGGCCGATGCCGAAGGGTTCGCACGTGTATGGCTCCAGCGGCGTGGGATTTCTTGCAGCGAGGGACGACAGGTCGACTGACGATTTGTCTGAGTGCTGGACCAGGGCAGCGCCCCGCCGGTCGAAGATCGCAAGATAGACGCCGGGATGTGAAAGCAACACTTCGTGGAACATGTCCGCGTTAGCCCGCACCGCCTCGTTCGAACCGGAATCGCGGGCCATCTGCAGAAACTGGTTCAGCTTGCCGCCAATTTCAATGTCGTCGCGCCGCTGCAGTTCAGTCGACAGCGAGTCGTACAGGAAGGTTCCCATCATGGCGAAGACCACAATGGCGACTGTCGAGAACGCGGCCGTAAGACGCCTGAGTAGTGAATACGTGGAACTAGCTGTCATGACTGATCGTCAAGCACGTAACCCATTCCCCGAACCGTGCGCAACAGCTTTCTGTCGAACGAATTGTCGATTTTCGAACGTAGTCGCTTGATGGCCACATCAACCACGTTGGTGTCGCTGTCGAAATTCATGTCCCAGATTTGCGAAGTGATGAACGTTCGCGTCAACACCTCTCCCTGGCGCTCAGCTAACAGTTGCAGCAACGAGAACTCCTGTGCGGTCAGATCGATGCGGGTGTTTGCGCGCCGCACACGCCGCTTGATAAGGTCAATTTCCAGATCGGCGATAACCAGCATATCCCGTACCCCACGCGGCGAGCGCCGCAGCAGGGACCGGATGCGCGCGAGGAACTCGGCGTAGGCGAAGGGCTTGGCCAGGTAGTCATCGGCGCCTAGTTCGAGGCCTTCGACCTTGTCTTCGACCGTGTCCCGGGCCGTGAGTAGAAGAACAGGGGTCTGCTTCTGTTCCCGGAGACGTTTTAGCACCTCGAAGCCGTCGAGTCCCGGTAGCATCACGTCGAGCACAATCAGATCGAACTCCTCGTGCAGCGCGAGAAAAAGTCCGTCCTTGCCGTTGTCAGCTGTATCGACGGTATAGCTTGCCTCCATCAGCCCCTTCCTGAGGTAGGAGGCCATCTTTGGCTCGTCTTCGACTATGAGTATCCGCATAAAAAAGTGATTGACGTTATATAGCGGGCGAAGCCGAACGAGTCTGACCACGCCAGACTAGCGCGCCGATCGGGTCCCCAGGATGACGGCAAAATGACATTTTTTTCATCTTGGGCATGTCTGAAAAAATGGTCATTTTGCCGCCATCTCATCGTCACTCGCCCGCAGATAAGCTTCGGGCCGTGGTCGTGCATGGATGTATGCCGAAAAAGCCTGTCGCTCGCCCGCAAAGTTAGCTCCGCCAGTATACGGCGGGTGCGCCCGCATGCTTACAGTCGTCTTAAATCGCCTGCTAGACTCCGTCACCATGTCGTACTGGCGCAAACTCTTCGTTATCGTGCTGCTGCTCCTGAGCCTTCCGGTTCAGTTGTTCACGGCCATCTCCATGCAGTGCGGATCGCCGCATGCTGCAGGACACGTGGCATCGGTGCAACGCGCAGATATGGTCGGGGTGGGGCAGGTGCATCCTCAACTGCGGACGGCGAGTGTCAGTGATATCGCTCCTGAGCACCACCACGGTGACGTGCGCTGCCCCGATGCCTGTTCGACATGCGTGTCCTGCTGTCCCGGTGCAGGAGCGCCATTGTCCGCGCCCGTGCATGAATCGGTCGACACAATTCGCGCGTCCGCACCGCGACCTGCCCCTGCGGAGCCGATCCGGTTTCTGACTGATGGCATTGAACGTCCCCCACGTATTTCCCTTGCCTGATCAGACCGCTGCGGCTGCGCGCCGTGACGTTTCCGATTCGTGCCGGTGATCTCGGATCGACTGGCCAACCAGTTTAATGACAAGGAGAAAGATTCAATGCGAAGGTTTTCTGTGGCGCTGCTGGGCGTGGCGGCAGCTTTGCCGATGATTGCGCATGCAGCGCCACCACCAGCAGATCCGGCGGATCCCGCTGCGTCGGTGGGGGCTGCGTCGGACGTCCCGTCCGCATTTGCCGACTACGTGCCATATCAGGACAAGGGGCCAGGTTCATGGCGCGATCTGAATAAGGCGGTCGTGAGTGCCTCTGGCATGGCCGGTATGAATCACGGTCAGATGCCTGCCGGCGGAGTGACCACCAGCACGAAAGAACATTCAACAGAACGCGGGGGAGTATCCAGATGACCCGGTATCTCGGCACAACGAGCCGATTGGTCACGGCTGCTGGCGTGATAGTGATTCTTGCAGGCTGTACGACCTTTTCGAAGGACGGCGGCTTCAACACCGTTTCCACGACCGCCTCCGAGCGTCTTGGGAAAGACGCCGTACTGGTGAAGACCGACGAAGACAGGGACACGGTTGCAAAACGTACTCAGGAACTGCTTTCCAGGCCGCTTGGCATGGACGACGCCGTGCAAATCGCTTTGCTGAACAACCGAGGCCTGCAGGCCTCATACGGCGAACTCGGCATCTCCGAGGCGGACCTTGTGCAAGCGGGACGACTACCCAACCCAGGTTTCATGTTCAGTCGCACCCATGGGAGCAACGATCTGAGCATCAGTCGCACCTTCACGCTCGGCTTGTTGAATGTCCTGACGCTGCCGCTGGCGACGCGTATCGAGAGCCGCCGCTTCGAGCAGACCAAGCTCCTGGCCGCAGACGCGATGCTCAAGGTGGCCGCTGACGCGCGACGGGCCTATGTCAGCGCGGTCGCCGCCGAGCAGGTCTCGGCATATGCCGAGCAGGTCAAGGATTCGGCAGAGGCCGGTGCCGAAATCTCGCTACGGATGCAGCAGGCCGGCAACTTCAGCAAGCTCGACTACGCGCGTGAGCAGGCTTTCTATGCAGACGCCGTGGCGCAGCTGGCGAAAACGCGGCAGCAGTCCGTGTCGGCTCGGGAGAAACTTACTCGTGCAATGGGCGTGTGGGGTGCCGGGACGCAATACAAGCTGCCCGAGCGCCTGCCGGATCTTCCCAAGACCAGGCCTGAGCTGAACGACCTTGAGAGCTTTGCGATGCAGAACCGGCTGGACATCCAGGCGGCGAAGCTGCAGACGCAGAGTGTCGCAAGCTCGTTGGGTCTCAGCAAGGCGACGCGCTTCATCAACGCGCTGGACGTCGGGTATCAGAACAATTTCACGACCGCCGACGGCCATGAACAGGGCTATGAAATCAGCGTCGAGATTCCCATTTTTAACTGGGGCGGCTCAAAGGTTGCGCGCGCCGAAGCGATTTACATGCAATCGGTCAATCGCGTTGCCGAGACGGCGATTAACGCAAGGTCCGAGGTTCGCGAATCGTACTCGGCCTATGTCACCGACTACGACGTGGCGAAGCACTACCGCGACGAAGTCGTACCCATCCGCAAAACGATTTCCGACGAGCTGCTGCTTCGCTACAACGGCATGCTCGCGAGCGTGTTCGAACTGCTCGCCGATTCGCGCGACCAGGTTGGCGCGGTGAACAGCTATATCGACGCGCTGAAGGACTACTGGCTCGCGGAAACCGACCTGCAACAGGCAGTTGGTGGCCGTATACCGCCACTTGCGGTGGCTTCAGCGCCATCCGCACCCACGACGCAACCGGCGTCGCCTACAGATTCCGAAGGTAAATGAAATGGTGTCACGTCGAAAATTTCTTGGCGGCTCGGGGGCCGCGTTGCTGGGGGCGGCTCTCGTCAGCAAGGCTGGTGCTGCGTCACTGCCCGAGGCGCCTACGATGGCCAAGGCCACGATGCAACCCCCACTCGCGCCTCCCAATGGCCGTCCCTACACGCCCGTCGCCACGCTGAATGGCTGGTCGCTGCCGTGGCGCATGAAGAACGGCTGGAAGGAGTTTCACCTGATTGCCGAGCCGGTAGTGCGCGAAATGGCGCCGGGCATGAACGCGAACCTCTGGGGCTATAACGGCCAGGCGCCTGGCCCAACCATCGAGGCAGTGGAAGGCGATAAGGTCCGTATTTTCGTGACCAACAAACTCCCGGAACACACCACCGTTCACTGGCACGGAATGCTGTTGCCGTCCGGCATGGATGGCGTCGGTGGCCTCACGCAGCCGCACATCCCTCCGGGCAAGACGTTCGTCTACGAATTCGAGCTTGAGAAGCACGGCACCTTTATGTATCACCCGCACGCCGACGAAATGGTGCAGATGGCGATGGGGATGATGGGCACGTTCATCGTCCATCCGAAGGACCCGGGTGTGATGCAGGTCGACCGTGACTTCGTGTTCATCATGTCCGCGTATGACATCGACCCGGGCAGCTTCACGCCGCGCGTCAATGAGATGACCGACTTCAACATGTGGACGTGGAATTCGCGTGTCTTCCCGGGCATCGACCCATTGCCGGTACGCGCTGGGGACCGTGTGCGGATCCGCTTCGGCAACCTGACGATGACGAATCACCCCATCCATCTGCACGGCTATCACTTCGAGGTTGCAGGCACCGATGGTGGATGGATTCCACCGGCTGCGCGCTGGCCGGAGGTGACCGCAGACGTTGCGGTCGGGCAGATGCGCGCCATCGAATTCACGGCAAACCGGCCCGGCGACTGGGCGTTTCACTGCCACAAGTCCCACCACACGATGAATGCGATGGGGCACTCCGTACCGAACCTCATTGGCGTGCCGCAGAAGGACCTCGCGAAACGCATCAACAAACTCGTGCCCGACTACATGGCGATGGGCAGCACAGGTGGCGCGATGGGCGAGATGGAGATGCCACTGCCCGACAACACGCTACCAATGATGACCGGCAAAGGTCCGTTTGGCGCGCTCGAAATGGGCGGCATGTTCACCGTTGTGAAGGTTCGCGAGGGATTGGGGCGCAAGGACTATCGCGACCCGGGCTGGTTCAAACACCCCAAAGGGACGGTCGCCTACGAATACACCGGCGAGCTGCCGGACAGCTGATTTTCCGTCTCGCCGGACTTTGCGGTCCGGCTCAACTTTTTATTTCAACGCAGGAGAAAGAGTGATGAAAAACGTATTTGCAACTGTTGCAGTTAGCGTCGCCCTGGCGATTTCGGGCTCGGCCTATGCGGCTGGCGACATGGGCAACATGGACATGAGCGGAGGCAGCGCGAAACAGGTGGGCGACGCGAAGAACAGCATGTCGCACGGAGAAGTCAAGAAGGTCGACACGGCTGCAGGCAAGCTGACCATCAAGCACGGTCCACTGGAAAACCTCGGCATGGACGCCATGACGATGGTGTTCAAGGTCAAGGACCCGGCAATGATTTCGCAGGTCAAGGTCGGCGACAAGATTGATTTCGTGGCCGAAGAAGTGGACGGCGCACTGACCGTGACGAAGCTGCAGAAGCAATGACGCATGCGGGCCGTGGCCGCGCCACGGCCATAGCGTTTCACCGACGATTTGAGGACCACACGATATGAAAGCACTGAATCAGAAATGGTTAGCGAGCGTCGCCGCAGCCGCTGCTATTGCGTTAGTTCCCGCGGCGGCATTTGCTCACGGCAAGCTCGAGAGCGCCGAGCCGGCGGCTGGCAGCACGGTCGATGCGGCACCTGACGCGTTACGGCTCACGTTCAACGAAGACCTGGAGTCCACTTTCAGCACGATCAAGGTGACCGACGCAAGTGGCGCACCGGTCGGTAAGGAAAAAGCGAAGGTCGATCCGTCGAATCGGCGTGTTCTGACGCTTGCCGTTCCGAAGCTGTCGTCCGGTTCCTATTCGGTGCAATGGGCCGTCATGACACAGGATGCCCATAAGACCAAAGGCACATACGCCTTCAAGGTGAAGTGATGAATGACGGTTTCCTCGGCGTTTTGCGGCTCGCATCCGTTGCGCTGCACAACCTCGGCTTTGCGGTACTCGTCGGTGCACTGCTGAGCGAACGGTGGCTGGCCCGTTCGCCGTCCGC
>NZ_SCNV01000078.1 GCF_005503145.1 Burkholderia sp. 4M9327F10
GGGCGTAGACCTGGTGGGCGAGCAACTGATCGGCGCTTTTATCGCCACGCTCGGCCTGCCGCAGATGAACGACGTCAACGAACAGATGCGCCGCACCATGGAAGCGAAGTTCGGCAGCGGCTACGACTACATGTATCTGTACCCGGGCCTGCAGAAGGTCGTGCAGGCCGCGGGGCGGGTGATACGCACGGAGCAGGATGTGGGCGTCGTGCATCTGATCGACGACCGCTATCGCCGCCCCGAAGTGCGCCGTCTGCTGCCGCGCTGGTGGCAGGTGCCCTAGTGCCCTGGTGTCGTAAGCTCAGGAAGCGGAGCGCTTCGGCGAGTCGGTTCGCAGAGGCGCCGTAGCTGCCGCCGGTGGGCGAGGCGTAACCGGATCTTCCGCAGCCGTCTCTTGCCGCTCTGCGCTCGCCGGCTGGGCATCGCCGCGCACGAACACCGTCCGTTGCGGATTGGCGATCTGAATGCCGCGGGCCTGGAACAGGTCGGCCACACGCCGGTTGAATTCGCGCTGCACGCCCCAGCGTCCGCTGTCGCGGCATTGGATCTGCCCGGTCAGCGTGAGCGCCGCGCCGTCCACCGAGTCCACCCCCCAGAAGGCGAAGTCGGACAGGATGCCGTCCTTGAACTGCGGGTCCGAGCACAACGATGCGCCGATTTCCTTGAGCGTGGCAATCGCGAGGTCGACATCCTGGCCATAGAGGATGCTGACCTTCACCGCCGCATTGCCGAGGCCGCGATTGGTGTTGTTGACCGTCGACACCGAACTGAACGGCACCGTGTAGAGCGAACCGTCGCCGCCGCGCAGCCGCACGGTGCGGATCGACAGATATTCGACCGTGCCCGAGACGCCCGCGAGCGTCACCCAGTCGCCCACCTGCAGGGCGTTCTCCATCAGCAGGAAAATCCCGGTGATGAAATCCTGTACGAGCTTTTGCGAACCGAAACCCAGCGCCACCCCGAAGATACTGGCGCCGGCCAGCAGCGGCGCGATGTTCACGCCGATTTCGCTGAGGCCGGTCAGCACCACCACCAGCGCGATCAGGACGAACAGCAGGCTGCGCAGCATCGGCAGCAGCGTGCGCAAGCGCGCGGCGCGCACCAGGTCGCCGGCCGTGGTCCACTTGTGCAGACGCCGTTCGACGGCCACATTGGCGGCCTCCCAGACGAACAGTGCGACGCCGGCGGCCACCGCTATGGTGACGAGCGCGGAAGCGAGCCGGTGGCCGATGGTGCCGCTCTCGAACAGCGCCCGCACATTGGCGCCCCACACCTGCAGCAGCGCGAGCACCGTCACCACGCCGACCACCGACGAGACGACGCGCCGCAGCAGCGGGTAGTAGCGATATGCGTGCTGATGGACGAGCGAGTCGTTGTTCTGGCCGTCCCGGCCGTCGAAGAGCCGGGCAAGCGCACCGAAGATCACGATCGACAGCACGCGTGCGCCCACCAGCACCGCGATCGAGATGCCGCCGAGGTGCACCAGCGTGTGATAGCCGTTGTGCACGTCTAGCGCCCAGACGAACCACAGCGCCATCACCACGAATACGCTGATCGTGGCCCACGAGTCGGCGATCGCGTTGCCGAACACCGCAAGCGAAGGGCTCGCGGCACAACGCGCCCGGATACGCCCGGCAACCGGCCGACGGCATTGCAGGATCAGCAGGGAAATCATCACGTGGCCGATCAGGGCAACCACTTTCATCAGGGCGAGATGGGCCGCTTCGTTCAGGCCGAGCGCCACCGCGGTTTCGGCGAGCGCCGAGCCGGCGCCGACCGCGCTGACGATCATCACCACCCAGCGCTGTGTAAACGCCGCCCACGTGCTGCCCATCTGCAACAGCCGCAGTCGCGGCGCGTCGGGTTGCAGGAAGAAGCCGCTGACGATCACGATCAGGCGGCACAGCACATAGATGTCGATGATCGAATCGAGCGCGCGGTCTTGCGGGGTGCCGTCGTCGGTGAGGATCGACATCAGCAGGCTCGCTGCGCCGATAAAGACCGCGAGCGGCACGAACCGGACCAGCATGCGCAAGGCGGCGCGTGGCAGGCGGCGCATGAGCGAGTAGTGATGCGCGGCGTGGCGCATGCCCGCTGCGCCGTCCGGCTGCGCAGCGGCCGCACCACCCGCTTCCGGCGCACCCTCGGAAGGTTCGTCGAAAAACAGCTCGCGCGGATCGACGGCGCGGCGGATCGCCAGCGCAGTGATCGCGCGCCGCAGCAGACGGCGCGTCAGCCATTCGAGCGCGAGGGCGGGCAGCAGGGCGCCCAGCAGCGTGAGCACGATGCTGCCCAGCACCGAGCGCTGCTGCGGACTATTCATCAGGTCGACCCACCACACCCGCACCGACGATACGTCCAGCAGGGCCGCAAGCGAGTGGCGCAACGCACCGGCTATCTGCACGACGTCGTGCGCACCCTGGCGGGCCAGTTGCGAGGCGAGGCCATTCGACTCGAACGCGGCATGGACCGAGGCGGCCGCGCCGCTTGCCGGCGCTACCGGCGCCGCCGCCGACGCGGACGCCGGTGCCGCCGCGGAGGCCGGCGAGGGGGCGCTGAGCGCACCGGCAGCGGCGATGGCATGCAGCGTGTCCTCGATCTGCGCCCGCCGTTGCGGATCGCTGAGGACCGCCAGCGCCTCGCGCGCCTGTTCCGGCGTCAGCGTGACGGCCGCATTGCTCGCGGCCGGTGTTGTCTGTGCGGCAAAGGCCGGCACGGCGAACAGAATCAGAAACCAGACGGTAAGTAGTTTGCGCATAGGGAATCAGCGGGACGGCCGCGCGGCGCGGCGCCGTCCGGATACAGGCCAGCTCGGCCAAAGTGACGGAGATATAAGACGACAGCGGCCCAGCTACACAAGTTCCACACGACGGGGATGGATCGGGCATCGATCGCTCATCCCGCGCATGCGTCGGCGAATCGTAAGCAGCGCTCAGGCGTTGATTATGCCCGTCTCGAGCCGCGTGGTGCGCGACGGGCGCGATCCCTGGGGGATGTTCCTCCATTGCGTGTTGTCATGCACGCGTGCCATTATCGACGCTCCACCCACGGAGAAATACCATGGCCACGCAAGAACCTGAGGACCATGCCGCCGACGCGCCCGGGCAAGCGGCTTGCGGCGGGCTGCCGGGCCAGGTGGTCCTCGTTCTGCAGGGCGGCGGCGCGCTGGGCGCCTATCAGGCCGGTGTGTACGAAGCACTGCATGAAGCGGGGGTCGAGCCCGAATGGGTGATCGGCACGTCGATCGGCGCCATCAACGGCGCGATCATCGCCGGCAATCCACGCGAGCAGCGTATCGAGCGGCTCAAACACTTCTGGGAAGAGGTCGCGTATCGCGGCAGCGCCACCGCCGGCTGGATACCGGCGCTCGACGAATGGCTGCGTAACCTGTCGATCATGACGCGCGGCATTCCCGCTTTCTTCGCGCCGCGTCCCAGCGCTTTACTCGGCCTGCATGAGCCGGGCGGCATGTGGCCGGCGGCCTTGTATTCGACGCAGCCGCTGCGCGAGACGCTGCTGTCACTGATCGATTTCGCCTGCCTGAACAACCAGCAGACCCGTTTGACCGTGGGCGCGGTGAGCGTCGGCAGCGGGCGCATGCGCTATTTCACCAATCGCGAAGCGCCGCTCGACGTCGATCATGTGATGGCGTCGGCCGCGTTTCCGCCGGGTTTTCCGTCGGTGCGGCTGGAGGGCGAGACCTGGTGGGACGGTGGCATTTACTCGAATACACCGCTCGAAGCCGTGCTCGACGACCATCCACGGCGCGACTCGGTGATTTTTGCCGTGCAGTTGTGGCCGGCGCATGGGCCGGAACCGAAGTCGGTCTGGCAGGCGATGAGCCGGCAGCGCGACATCCAGTATTCGAGCCGGGCCGAGAGTCACCTGGAGCGGCAGAAGCAGATTCACCGCCTACGGCATGTGATCCGCGAACTGGAGCAATACATTCCCGCCGAGCAGCGTGACAGCGCGGAGGTGCGGGAATTGCTCGGCTGGGGCTGCGGCACCACCATGCAGGTCATCGAACTCGACGCGCCGCGCCTGACGGGCGACGACCTGCACAAGGACATCGATTTTTCCACTAACGGTACCCAGCGGCGCTGGAAGGCCGGGTACGAAAACACGGCCCGCATGCTGGAGAAGGCGCCGTGGCGCGAACCGCCCGATCCGCTGGAGGGCATTGCCGTGTACCGGTCGAGTCCCGGGGCTGATCCAGCGGCTCGCTGAGCGCTGCCGCGCAGCGCGCGGCACAGGTGCGCGAGACGCACAGAGGAAAAGCGCAGGAGAAAAGCGCAAGGTGCAGAGCGGCGAGCCTGCGCGGCCACCGCCTGCTGCCTTGCGGCTCAGACCGTCAATTCAATCCCGCTTCATTGGTTCGACGCCGTGAGCGAGGGCAACTCCCGCTCACTGTCTTCGTCGTCCTGAGGCGCCCCTGCGTCTGCCGACGACCGGCCGGCTGCGCCTTCCTGATTGACGCGGTTGGCGTGCATCAGCCGGTACAGCGTGGCGCGCGACACGCCCAGCTCGGCCGCCGCCTCCGAGAGTTTGTAGCCGTGCCGCTGCAAGGCCTGCTCGATTGCGTCCTTCTCCGCCTTGCTGCGAATTTCGGCCAGCGTCACGGCTGGGATATTGCTGGATTGCGGCAGGCCAAGGTCGGCAGCGGTAATAAACCGGCCCTCGCTCATGACCACGGCGCGCCGCACGCAGTTGATCAGTTCGCGCACATTGCCGGGCCAGGCATAGTTGGACATCGCGACCACCGCGTCGCTGGAAAAGCCGCGAATCTTGCGGGCCCCGTCCTGCCTGTACATGCTGAGCGCGTAGTTGGCCAGCAGCTTGATATCGCCGCCGCGCTCGCGCAGCGGCGGTTCGACGAGCCGCAGCACGCACAGCCGGTGATACAGGTCGGAACGAAAGCGCCCGTCTTCGACGGCCTTCTCCAGATCGACGTGCGTGGCCGAGATGACCCGCACATCCACCTTGATCTCGTTGCTGCCGCCAAGGCGCTCGATCGTGCCTTCCTGCAGGAAACGCAGCAGCACGGCCTGGCATTCGTGCGGCATGTCGCCGATTTCGTCGAGAAACAGCGTGCCCTGATGCGCGCTTTCGATCCGCCCGGTCTTGCGCTGCACCGCGCCTGTGAAGGCGCCGCGCTCGTGGCCGAACAGTTCGGCCTGCAGCAGGGTGGGTGGAATGGCCGCGCAGTTGATCGCCACGAACGCCTGGGCCGAGCGCGACGAGCGCACGTGGATGGCGCGTGCCGTCAGTTCCTTGCCGGTGCCCGATTCGCCGGCGACAAACACCGGCGCATCCGTGGCCGCGCACTTGTCGATGTGCCGGTAGAGCTGCTGCATCGCCTCGCACTGGCCGACCATTTCGTGCCGGCCCATTGACGGCTCCGGCGCGACGCGGGCCTTGCGCAGGTTCGACAGGCCGTGGGCATGACCCAGCGCGAAGATGAGGCGCTCGTTCAGGCACGGGCGGGTGACGAAGTCGAAGCAATAGTCGAGGATAAAACGGCTCACCAGTTCGTTGTCGGACTGGCCCGGCGCGATCTGCGCGACCCAGTTGGCCTCGCCTCGCCGCATGCAGCCCTCGAGGGCCGACAGATACTGGGTCGAGCAATCTTCAGGCAATTCGATCAGGCCGACCTTGATGTTGTCGCGTTCGACCATGCGTTCAGCGATGGCGGTGGTTTTGGCGTGGACCACCTGCCAGCCGCATGCGGCGAGAAATTTGCTGAGCATTTCGTCGGGCCGCGCGGAAACGCAGAGGACGGTGCGCTCCATATCATGCGGCGTGTCGTTGCTGTTCATGTTACCCCCGGTTCAGTGAGGCGCTCACGGTTGCTGGGTGGGTCATGCAAAGGATGCTTCAGGCCGGACAGGCGGCCGCGATCCGGTCTCGATCGGGCCGTTGCGGCGGACCCACGGGCGTTGAGTGGCGCGCGGCGCGTCCCCTGCCGCCAGCCCGCGTGGCGGCGCGGACCTCGGATGGCGGCCGCCTGACGAAATCGCACTGCCGGCCGCGCTGGCCGTTCACCGTGAAATCAATGACGCGCTGAATAATCCGTTCGAACGAACATTTATTTTTCATTTCATCCCCCGAAGATACAATCCTGGCAGGTTTTCCGCCGGTTTCTCAGTATTGCGCTCTAAGCGACGCATGGCCCAAAGATAGAACAAAACAATTGAGCTTGCCATACGAGCAAATATGGATGAGACCCATGACACGGGCGCTCGCCGCGCTGGGGCGCGACGGACGCCATGTTTCATTTCTGACTCATTCTCGAGAAAACTGGACACTAATTGTGTGACGCGATTGCCGCTTAATTGACCGGAATATTTGACCGGCGGCTGTATTTTATTGAAACAAATCTACAGACATTCGATTGGCTCGCTATTCGGGCAACCCTTTTGCCAGTGGCTCGCCCAGTATAGCCATGAGTTCCGGCCGTTGCGCTACACCTGGCATGCTCGCTCCGGTTGGCTGATTCTAGCGTGCCGAAGGCGTCTCACAATTGAGACACTTTGGGCTGCGTGCGGTAGCCCACATAGTGGTCATGCAGCGGGTGCCGATGCTGCAGTGACAGAACCCCGGGCACTGCCGAACTCCCTGTTTTCAGAACTTCGCGCGACGCGGCGTTTTAACCCACGGACGTCCTTACCGGTGGGCGCTTTCCTCGCCCGCAAATTTTTCGTGGCGGACCAGTCGCAACCTTGCAACAGTTTTTTCGGGGAGCGGCGCCGGGCTCCTCCGGCTGCCCGGAGCGCCGGCTGCCCCGCCCGCCGGTAGACCGGGTTGCGCGAGCCTGGCACGGTCGTCGCTAGATGTCCTGCACCCGGCCATGCAGCAAGCCTGCGAGGCCGGACTGGCAGGGCAGGACAGAGCAGGTGGCGCGGGGAAGCACAGGCAGGGAAAAGCGGGGAACAGGCAGCGCGAAGACGCTCGGCAGGCAGCGCGAAGACGCTCAGGGAAGGAACAACAAGACGAAACCTCAAGCCCATCACAACGGGCGCGACGGGGCCAACAGCAAGATGGCGCGATGAGGCCAGCAGGGCAAGCAGCCTTCACAGAAAGGCTTGGCAGGAAGGGTTTTACGACGGGCGAATCAACAGCCCGATCGGCAGTCACCGGGCGGGGGCGGGTGTTCCCCCTCCCGGTGCAGACCGATTGCATCGGTGCTTCGCGGGGACGGCGCATGCCGAACGGCAGATCGGAACAACACGATCGCCGAGGGGAACGAAGCGCTCGATTGCAGCGCGGTACGACGCCGGCGTTGATGATCGCTCGCTTTTCTTTTGACTCGCCGTCTTTGCGTGCCAAGACGCTTTCAGGCAACCATCCCGACTGGTCCGCTTCGTTCGAACCGCTGCGAACGCGATCTGCGCAATCCTGCCAGGCAGTGCAATAAGGAGTGCGACATGAAAAACATAAAACGGATGGGGACCGTGGCGGTGACGCTTGCCGGCACGCTGGCGATGGCGCTGTCCGCCTCGCGCGGTCTGCAGGCGGTGACGGCGCCGACGGCAAGGATTGCGGTGGCGGCGGTCGATATCGACCTTGGCCAGCGCCTCGCGCCGCGCTTCATCAAGCTGATCGATTGTCCGCAAGGCCATGTTCCGCCGGGCGCTTTCGACGACCCGCACAAACTCGATGGCCGCGTGCTGACGGCGAGCTTGCTGCGTGGCGAGCCACTCGTGGAAAACCGGTTGCAGCCGGTGGCGTCCACAGCGGGCACGACCGGCGTCATCGATGCCGTCCTGTTGCCGCTCAGCGTGCAAATGAGCGGAATGGACGGTGTGCAGGGGCTGGCGCTGCCGGGCAACCGCGTCGATATCCTCGTTGAGCAGCGGCAGTCCGGCGGCGCCACCGCAAACGGTGCTGCGCACACGGGGGCCGCGACGGCGGTGCTGCTGCGCCAGGTTCTGGTGTTGTCGATGACCCGCCATAGCGAGCAATTCGTGGTTTCGCCGCGCGTGACGCAGGTCGTGACGCTCGCGGTGACGCCCGCCGACGCCGCACGGATCGAGCTGGCGCGCCGTACCGGCACGCTGTCATTGCAGCTTCACAACCCGGCCGATCGTTACGGCGACGATCCTGAGCAGGTGGCCTGGCTTGCACTGCTCGGCGAGCCGGTGTCACGCCCCGGTGTCCATTAGCTGAGCGAATCCGGACCGGGTCGAACCGGCCTGGTTTCCCGGCACGCTCGCCACGCGCTTGCACATAATGTAAGAACTCTTATATTATGTTCGAACTCATACATCATTGACGGCAGGTCGGCCCTGCAACCGGGCCGGCCGTCGCGCCGATAATCCAAGGAGAGTGCCGCAATGGCCGAATGTATTTTTCTTGCCGGTGCAACCGGCGCAATCGGGCGCCGCCTGGCGCCTTTATACGTAGCGGCGGGCTGGCGCGTGGTCGGCACGACGCGCTCGGCGCAGAAGGCGGCGTTGCTGCGTGAGCTAGGCGTGGAACCGCTGGTGCTCGACATGTTCGATGCCGCCGCGTTGCACGACGCGCTCGCCGCGGCGCGGCCGCAAGTGGTCGTGCATCAGTTGACCGATCTGCCGGCTGGCCTCGATCCTGCCCGCATGGCCGAGGCGACGGGGCGCAATGCGCGGATTCGCGACGAAGGAACGCGTAACCTGGTGGCAGCCGCGCTCGCCGCGGGCGCGCGCCGCATGATTGCGCAAAGCATTGGTTTCGCCTACGCGGAGGGTCCGTTGCCGCATGACGAGGAGGCGCCGCTCGACAGCGATTTCGACGGGCCGCGCGGTGTCACCCTGCGCGGCGTGGCGAGCCTCGAGCGTCAGGTGCTGCAGGCGCCGCTGGAGGGCATCGTGTTGCGCTACGGGCGCCTCTACGGCCCGGGTACCGGTTTCGACACGGCTTCGGGAGCGGCCCCGCTGCACGTCGACGCTGCGGCGCACGCCGCCGAGCTGGCGCTGACGCGTGGCGCGCCGGGCATCTACAACATCGCCGAAGCCGACGGCACGCTCGACTGTGCCAAGGCGCAGCGTGCGCTGGGCTGGAGCGCCGACTGGAGGATCGCGCCATGAATGCCGAACCGGAACAACTGGAGGCCGGACTGGAGATCCGCTATGTGGACGACGCCGGGCAGGCCGCGGCCTGCTACGCGCTGATGCACGAATTGCGGCCGCACCTCGCCTCCAGCGCGGAATTCGTCGAACGCTGGCAGCGTCAGGTGGCGCTCGGCTATCGTCTGATGGCGTTGTGGCGCGGCACGAAGCCGGTGGCGCTGGCGGGTTTCCGGGTGCAGGACAATCTGGTCCACGGTCCGCATTTCTACGTGGACGATCTCGTCACCGAGGCTGCCTCGCGTAGCGCCGGCTACGGGCAGTTGCTGATGGAGCGGCTCAAGGCTGAAGGGCGTGCGCTCGGCTGCGCGAAGCTCGTGCTGGATACACCGCTCACCAATACGCTTGGGCACCGCTTTTACTATCGCCAGGGTTTGCTCGCCAGCGCCTTGCGATTCAATACTCCGCTTTAAAAGGAATCGGCTACATGAGTGTTCTTCTGCATATCAGCGTGAGTGCGCGCGGCGAGGCATCGCACAGCCGCAGGGTTGGACGGCAACTGATCGCCGAGCTTCAACGGGCGCACGACGGTCCGCTGCGCGTCACCGAGCGCGACCTCGCGGCCCTGCCGCCGGCCTATCCGGACCGTTCGTTTGTCGAGGCCGCGCTGATGCCGCCGGCGCAGCGCGGCGCCGCGCAAGCGGAGGCGCTGGCGTTCTCGGAGGCGTTGATTGCCGAGCTGGAAGGCGCCGACGCCCTGGTGATCGATACGCCCATGCACAATTTCACGGTGCCGGCGGCGCTCAAGGCGTGGATCGATCAGGTGGTGCGGATCGGCCGGACCTTCGTCAGCACGCGGGAAGGGAAGGTGGGGCTGTTGCAGGACCGGCCGGTGTTTCTGGTGATCGCTTGCGGCGGCGCCGTACCGGAACCGGCAACCCCCACTGGGCAGATCGACTTTCTCACGCCATACCTGCGCTACGTGCTGGAAACCATCGGACTGCGAAGCATTTCCGTCTTGCGGATGACGAGCCTCGCGCGCGGCGACGCAGAGATTGCTCAGGCCGACGCCCATGCGGCGGAGTGGATTGCGGCAGTGGCAGCCGGCTGGCGCGATGCACGCAGAGCACAGCCAACGCAGAAGGTGGCCGGACCCGCGCTTTGAGTGCGCCACGCATACTGAATGAACCGGATCAAAGCAGGACAAAATCCGCATCGGAAAATCTGACATCCTCACCGGTCCGGTTTCTGCAAATTATGCCGCTTTATGCGCCTGATCTAAATGAGGCCGCCTGCTCAGCCAGCCTGAATGTCAAAAGACACCGTGAATCCAACAAATACTATACATGGCGGGTCGCCCTCATTTAGAATCCGCTCAGCCGTGAATATGAGCGGAACATAATGCTTATGCAATTCACATGAATTTGACATTGCGGGCGTTTCCGGCGTTTAGTTACGTTGTTTAGTTACGCTGTTGTGAAAGCTCCATTGTTCAGTTCCACATAAAACGATATCTGGCCATCACGCGGACAGGCAAGCCCCGTCTGCGGCATGGCCATTTTGTCGTTGATCTGGAGCGCGTGGCCATCTGCGCGATTGATTAGTCACACGCGGTATGAATCGCTCAGGATTTGCATGCTGCCGGCGGCTTCGGGAAATCCGCGCAAGTGCGCTGTGGATGCGATTTTCATCTGCATATTCGCTTGTCATTGCGGGTGTGGCGGCGTGCCGTATGTGATTCGATTATTTCATTGAGTTTTACACAAGGAGCAGCGATGGGTTGGCGTGATCGTTTTAATCATCTTGAAGCCCAGCGGCAATCCGCTTTGCCGGGCTTGCGTCAGTTGGCTGTCGCGGTGGCGGCGTGCGTCGTGCTGGGTGCGTGCGGCACGTCCAACGATGCCGCCAACGACGCCGCAGCGAAAGCCGCGGCCGCCCCGGTTGGCGAACTGGCGAAGGGCACCGTGATCGCGGTCGGCAACGCGCCCGAGGGCCTCGACATCAGCGCCGACAGCAAGTGGCTCTATGCGACCAGCAACGGCGACAACACGCTGGCGGTGGTGGATCTGGCGAACCGCAACGTGAGCAAAACGATCGACGGCCATGCGCCGATCAAGACTTCGGACGACTGCCCCGACAACTTCTGCCGCGGTGTCGGCGCGGTTGGCGTGGCCGTGGACGCAAACGGCCGCCGTGCCTATGTGAGCTCGCTGCGTCCCGATGCGCTGGCGTTTGTGGATCTGGACAAAGGCCGCATCGTGCGCACGGTGCGGGCACAGCGCTTCCCGCAAAATGTGCTGCTGTCGCCGGATGGCCGTCGCGCCTATGTGATGAACGTCGTCTCGAACACGGTGTCGGTGTTCGAGACTGCCAACGGCCGTGCATTGGGACGCTTTACCCTGAAGGGCGGCGATGCGCATGACCAGCCGTTCGGGCGTCCGGTCGGCATGGTCCTGTCGCCGGACGGTAAGCGGCTGTTCGTGACGAACGGTGTGGCGGGTACGGTCGAAGTATTCAATACGCTGAATCGCAGGGTGCTCGGCAGCATCGACGCACCGGGCGCGCTCGATGTCCAGCTCGACCCGCACAGCGGCAATCTGCTGGTGCTCGCGCGCGACGGCATTGTCGAATATGACGCGCAAACGCTCAAGCCTGCCAATACGCTGCATTTCTGCGGCACGCCGAGCGCTTACCATTTCGTGTTGAGCCCGGATGGCAGCACGCTGGCCATCTCGTTGTCGCAGGACGGTACGGTGGCGACGGTCGCGCGTGACAGCGGCAAGGTGAGTGGCGGCTACGCAGCGGGCGATAACCCGCAGGCACTGCGCTATACGCCGGACGGCGCCACGCTTGCGGTCGTCTCGAACGGCGGCGTGGTGCTGTTCGACACATCGGATCACAGTGGCGCGCGTGCCTATGTGGCCAAGAGCGGCGAGCTGTTCTGCCCGGCTCCGCAGGCAAGCTGAGCGTCGTAGCGCGTGAATCGCAGGTGCGTCGCAGGTGCTTCGCATTTACGTCGCATTTACGTCATAAGTGCGCCGTGAGCGATCCGTTACAGGGTCGCTCCGGCGCTTCCACTCCCGAGTGCCGGGGCGGGCTTGAGTTCAGCTTCTAGTCGGACTTGCGCGGGCCACACCGAGACGCCCGCCGCCGCGATCGCAAAGCGATGCTGGCTGCCCTGGCGCAAACGCGTATCCTCGCTGGCGAGATCGAAGTGCGCGCCGGCTATCTCGACGCGAATATAACGCTCGCCACGGCGCAGCTCGATGGCGTCGACCGTGCCCAGGTACGGGCCGTCGGGCGCCGCCACCAGCGCATGCGAGGATACCCGCCACATCACCGGCTGGCCCGCTGCGATCGCGATTGAACCGGTAGCCGTCTTCACCCGCAGACCGGCGCCGATTTCAAGCAGACCCTCCTCGCGCATCACCCCTTCGCCCACGTTGTGCAGACCGAGCAATTCGGCGACGCGCATCGTCGCGGGCTGCTCGTAGACGGTGTCGATCGCCCCGGCCTGCAGCACGCGTCCCTGTTCGATGACCAGCACTTCGTCGGCCAGCAGCGCGGCTTCGTCGGGATCGTGCGTCACGATGACCGTCACCGCGGCAATCTCGCGCTGCAAGCCCCGCAGCGACTGCTGCAAACGCCGGCGGCGCGGCGTGTCGAGCGCAGCGAACGGTTCGTCGAACAGCAGAAGCTGGCTGTGGCGCGTGAGCGCCCGCGCGAGTGCGACCCGCTGGCGCTGACCGAACGACAGTTGATGCGGCAGGCGCCCAACCAGCGCCGCGAGTCCCAGGTGTTCGAGCCAGTAACGTGCGCTGGCGGCGTCCGCATCGACCGGGAAGGCCAGTTGCTGGGCCACGGTCATATGCGGGAACAGGCCGTAGTCCTGCGGCATGTAACCGATCTGGCGGCGCTCGGGCGGCAAGGCGTCCAGATCCGCCGTGCCGAGGCGCACCGTGCCGTGCTCGTTACGCTCCAGCCCCGCAATCAGCTTGAGCGCCAGCGACTTGCCGGAACCGGATGGGCCGATGATCGCGAGGCGCCGCGTGGCCGGCGCCCAGGCAATGTCGAGATCGAATGCGCCGAGATGGCGGGTCAGGTGGAACGTGAGGCGCAGCGGTTCGCTCTGAACCGCTGCGGCCGCGCCGGCGGGCGGCTCGGCCGCGTCCTCGCCATTCTCCAGTGGTGCGGCTGCGCCGGTGAGGCGGCGGCTATAGATCGACAGCGCGGCGCACACAATCGCGATGCTGAGCGTGGGCAGCAGCAGCGGCATCATGGCCGGCAGTCCCTGGCCGCCGAACACGACATAGGTGTAGACCGGCAGCGAGTAGGGGTGATAGGCCACCATCACCGTCGCGCCGAATTCGCCGAACGCGCGCAGCCAGGCGAGCGCAAGCCCGGCGCGGATTGCCGGCCAGGCGACCGGCAGCGTAACGCGAAAGAAACGGCTGCCGGCGTGATGGCCGAGCGTGGCGGCGACGTCGTCGAACACCGGATCGACGGCGGCAAACGCGGATTTGGCCGCGATAATCAGAAAGGGCGCGGCGACAAACGTCTCGGCCAGCACAATGCCGGCGAACGAATCGGTCAAGGCGCCGCCAGTCAGCCCGCCTACCCAGCTATACGGTCCGAGCAGAAACAGCAGCAGCACGCCACTGGTGAGCGGCGGCAGCGCAAGCGGCAACTGCACGATAAAACCGAGCAGGGCGACCTTGCGCGAATTGGAGCGGGCCAGAAAATAGCCGAGCGGCACGCCGCCAATCAGGATGACGAGCGCGGCGACGCTCGCGCTGGCGGCGGACACGGCCACCGCCGACCACGTAGCGTGCCAGTCGACATTGGCCCAGTCGGCCGCGCCGAGTTGCGGCACGCTGGCAATGAACGGCGCGCACAGATACGCGGCCAGCAGCGCGGCCAACCAGAAAAGCGGCCGGGCCGCGATACGCTTCATCGGCTTACTGCGCTGCGTCGATCACCGCCTGCACCGACGGCGGAACCGCCTGGCCGTTGCCGGTGATAGCCGGCTTGATCACGTCGACACCATGCTGCTTGAGCAGCGCGCGGCCTTCCGCGCTCAGCAGGAAGTCCACGAAGCGCGCTGCGCCGGTGCTATTCGGTGCGTCGTTCAGGATGGTCAGCGTGTAGCTGGCCTTGGCCTGCAATTCCGGCGCGGGCTGCAGCGCCGGAATCTTCAGATCGGAGGTCTCGGTGGAGTAGAAGAAACCGGCGTCCAGTTGGCCCGATTGCAGCCGGCCGACCAGCGTTTCCTCAGGCAGCACCTGCTCGGGATTCTCCGCCGCCCCCAGCGTTTTCTCGACGAGATCCGGCTGGTGGTAGAGCTCGGCCGCCTTGGTCATCATCTCGACCGTGAACGCACCCTTCGGATCGAGCTTGGGATCCGTGCGGCCAATGCGGATGCCCGGCTCCTGCAGCACCTGGTCCCAGCGCTTCGTCTTGAAGTCGGCGGCGAATTTGCTCTTCGGGTTGTAGCCGATCATCAGCGGCGACTCGGCGAAGTTGACATACCAGCTCACGTGATCGCCGTTGTCTGCGCCCATCAGGCTCTGGTTGACCTTGGGACTCGCGCTGATGAATACATCGCCGCGGCGCAGCTTGCCTTTGATTTCGTTGGCGATCTTGTTCGAACCCGCCGCATAGCCACGGAACTGCAGGCCGGTGGCCTTCTCGAAGGCGGGGCCGACGCTGCGCTCCATCAGGTTGACCAGCGACCCGGCGTAGAGCACGTTCACGGTGCTGTCCTGGGCGTGGCTCGGGGTGGCGGCCACCATGCCGGCGACCACTGTGAGAGATGCAAGCAGCTTGCGAATCATGCCGTTTCCCGTAGCGTTATAAAGACCGATATATTACGACGCGATCGTGCGCCGTGGGTCGATTCGACCGGCTCGCAGGTATAGATCAGGCCATATACCGCGTATGCCGTGCGGCCTCTTGCCGCGCGGGCCGGGGAGGTTCGTAATATATGCGAGAATACATCGCGGCATGATGCGTGAGTGGATGCATGAGCCGCACGACGCGGACACGTCTGGTGCCGCGGGCCGTATTCGTTGCCGGAGGATCTGCCAGCATGGACTCGATGAAGCTGGGCGCAGCGCTCGCGCCCGAGGCGGCGCTCGCCGGCGATTTCGTCCTGAGCGGCCATGTGCTGCGGCCGCTGTCGTTATCGCTGGAGCAGCTCAGAGCCTACGAAAGCGTGCTGGCCGCGCCGTTCGACCTGCGCTGCTTTACGACCAACCGCTATATTCGCCGCGTCGGCCGCTATCGGGGCGCGCGTCTGACCGATCTCATCGCCGAGGCCGGTTTGCGTAACGATGCAGCAGGCGATTTCAAACGGATGGTGTTTGTGGCGGCGGCCAAGGATGGCTATGCGGTAACGTTTTCGTGGCACGAGCTATTCAACACGCCGGTGGGTGAAAACGCGCTGATTGTCTACGAATGCGATGGCGAGCCCCTGAGCGCGGAAGACGGGGCGCCTGTCCTGTTTTCTGGCGCCGACATCATGGCGGCGCCGCGCCACGTCAAACGGCTGGCGCGGATCGACGTGCAGGTGTTGCGGCCGCTGTAATGGGCCCCGGAGCGGTGCGCAGGACGCGCGCGGTTCACGACGTTCAGGTGGTTTTTGGCTGCGCGGTCGAGCATTAGCCGGGCGGCCGTCGTACCATGAGTGGATCGCTCCGCGACGCTCATACCATGCCTGACGACACGCTCTCCCGTTCACCGGCGCTTGCGCCCCGCACGACGGATCACGCGCACGATCTCGCCGCGGCTTGCGCCATTCGGACCGGCCAGTGGATAGAGGCGGCGCTCGATTCGCGTTCCTTCGACGTGTGTCTGTTTGCGAAACTCATCGCAGCACGCGAGGTACGCGCAGAGTGGGCATTGCTTGGCTTGTCCCAGGTGCAATGGGTTGCGCTGGTCAGCCGGCATTTTCCGGGGAGCCAAGGATCAGGTGGCCCGGTGGGCCTAACCGGCACATCACCTCCGCCTGGCGCCGCCACGGTGAGCTTGAGTACAGACGAGCATGTCGAATTCGTCTCAGCCCTGCGCGCCTTGATGCTTCAGTACGCCAACCCGGCCGTCCATGAGGACGATGCCCAGTGTCTCGCCTCGATCATTGCGAACGCATGCCTGCGGCCCGATCACCTATGGCGCGACCTGGGGCTGGCTGGACGCGAGGAGGTCTCGGCGATGCTCGAGCGGTATTTCCCGTCGCTCGCCGCGCTCAACGTCGGGAATCTGCGCTGGAAGAAGTTTCTGGCCCGGCAACTGGCCTTGTCGCTTGGGCGCGAGCCCGGTCCCGCACCCGGTTGTCCCGGTTGCGAAGACTATGGGTTTTGCTTTCCGCACACGTCCTGAGGCGATGGCAATCCTGTCCGGTGGGCGTTGTCAGCAGACGGTGCGGGGTGTTGCCTGGCAAGCCGCTTCGTGTATGCTTTCGCGCATGGTCGAATCCTTGAAAATCAAACCTGTCCCGGCGAAAGCGGTGCAACCGGCGAAAGCGGTGAAAAAAGCCCCCGCCAAGGCCTCCGCGCAAGCGCCCGCCACGGTGCGCACCAAAACGCGGCCGGAGGTGCGCTTTCGCATGCGTATCCGCAAGGATGGCACCGTCGCGCTTGGGCCCGGCAAGGTCGAATTGCTCGAAGCCGTGCGCGAGCATGGTTCCATCTCGGCTGCGGCCCGCAGCCTCGATATGTCCTACCGGCGTGCGTGGCTGCTGATCGACGAGCTGAATCAGTCGCTCAAGTCGCCGGCGACCGTTTCCGAGCAGGGTGGACAGAGTGGCGGCGGTTGCGTGCTTACGCCAGTGGGCGAGAACATCGTGCGCCTGTATCGCGACGTCGAGGCGCAAGCCGAAAAAGCCTGTGCTACGCAGATTGCCGAACTGCTCCGCTTGATGCGGACCTGATGGCGGTCTGAAGCGCTGCATGTGCCTCACGCGCCGCACGCGGCGAGCCAGGCCCAGCGCAGCTCAACCCGCAGCGCACCCGCGGTTCAACCCGGACTTCACCCATGCCGCAAGCAAAACGCCGACGGCGGCCGCGCGTTGGGTGCGACGCTTTGCGAAGCGCCCGGATCGCTCTGCAGCCGCGCGATCAAATCAATGAAGCTTGCCACGCTCGCCGTTCGCAGCGGGTGATAGTCCACCTGATGACGCTCGCAGACGCGCTTGAGCATATTCATCGAATCATGATCGATGCAGTCCACGGGAAATACCACGAGGTCGGCGCGCGGTAAGGCGGCTGCGAGCAGACCCTTGCGGTCTTCCACGCCGCCGTCGTGCACGATCAGCTCACCTCCTGCGGAACTCACGAGCGCCTTGAGGGCTGCGTTCGAACCGGGCCGGCCGCCGACATACACGACCCGCTTGCCGTCGACGCCGGCCAGCCCGGTGCGGCGCGAGTCCTGCTGATCGAGCGCGTCGAGCGTGGCCCGCTCCAGCGCGTGGCATTCCGACTGCACCGCCTTCAGCAACGCCAGCGTCTGATCGCGGCTTTCGCGTAGCGCTTGCGCCGTGCCCTGATCCTGCAGCGCGCGCTGTTCCGCGGCTTCACGACGGCTGGTGTGGAGCGCCAGACGTTGCTCGGCTTCCTTGAGTTTGTCCTGCAGCGTTTTGACTTCGTCCATCAGACTTGCCGTGTCGGCAGATGGCTGACGCTCGGCCTGGGCGGTCAGTTTGACGACCTGTTCGTCCAGTTGTGCAAGCGCCGCGTCGCGTTGTGTGCTGATCTCGTGCAAGCGGTTCTGTTGCCGCTCGACCTTGTCGCGCAACGCGGCATTTTCCTCTTCGAGCGCCACTAGCCGGCGAATGTCCGCGCGGTTCGCGGCGCCCACCAGATGCGACAGCATGTGCAGTTCGCCGAAGGCCGCCTGGCGTACCGGCATGGTCGCATGAGGGTGAGTCATCAGTGCCCAGTAAGCCGGCGGAATGTCGCCGTTCTTGAGCGCCTCGTTCCATAACGCGAGCAGCGCCTCTTCGTCGCGCGCCTGCTCGAAGCGGCGGAGAGCACCGGCGTAGCGTTCGTCGAGCGCCTTCTGCAGCGCCTTGCTGCCCGCCCCGCCGGCAATCGCGAGTTCGACGGCGGCATGGTGAATCTCAAGGTCGCTCGCGCGCTGGCGATCCAGTTCGGTGAATCGGGGGACGAGCTTGCGTAGTTCGTGGGTGGTCAGGCACGTGCCGATAATCGAGCAATGCAGATGCGAATCCAGCTCCGTGAGACGCGTGCGGCGCCGTGAGGCCGCAAGCTGCACAGAGGAGGGACCGGCGCAACAGGCATCGGCGGCGCGCAGCGGCTGGCCGGCGCTCTCGCCGGCGCGGGCGCCGGCGGTGCGGGCGAGGCGAAACGGGGGTGCTTGCATGACGACCTCGAATCCGGTTCCGGTGCCAGACCTTGCCGGCCGCGGTTGCCGGACGATATCGAGGCTGCCACCATCATTCTCAGTAGCGCAATATACCACCGAATATAACGCTAGGCATTCGGCCCCCGCCCTTGACGAACAACGGGGTGCTCTCCGGCGAGAAAGCACCCCTGCCGTCCGTGCGATGCATCGACTGCTTACTTCGGCAACAGAACCTTGTCGACGACCATGATCACGCCGTTGCTCTGATAGACGTCGTAGGTGGAGATATCGGCGGTATGGCCGCTTTCGTCGGTCACGACAATGTTATGCGGACCGTTCTCGGAGAACGTCAGCATTTCGCCGTTGACGGTCTTCAACGAAGCTTTGCCGCCGCCTTCCCTGATCGCCGCATCGAGTTTGCGAAAATCATAGCGTCCCGGAATCACGTGGTAAGTCAGGATGTTCGTGAGCGTGGCCTTGTTTTCGGGTTTCACGAGATTGTCGACCGTGCCCGGCGGCAGTGCGGCAAACGCTTCATTGGTTGGCGCAAATACGGTGAAAGGTCCAGTGCCTTTGAGCGTATCCACGAGGCCGGCTGCCTTGACCGCGGCGACCAGTGTCGTATGGTCCGCGGAATTAACTGCGTTATCGACGATATCCTTGCTCGGATACATGGCTTGCCCGCCGACCATGACGGTTTCGCTGGCGGCATAAACGCCGGCGGACAGTGACAGGGCGGTCAAGGCAACGTAAATCATGCGTTTCATAGTGGTCTCCCTTGGACACAACGCGCCATCGCGCTGTGTTAATGGCATATACGGCGAGCGGCCCCAGTCGGATGCGGCGTCGAGGGAAGAGGCGGCCGCGCCGCGCGGGCCGCGGGTTTAAATGGCAAAATGGCCCACTGACAAGGAGACGGTCAATGGCACTTTCCGCTTTGCTGGTATTCGCGCTGGCTCTCGGCGTGGCCGCTGCATCACCCGGCCCGGGTATCGCAGCCCTGGTATCCCGTGTGCTGACTCACGGTCTGCGTGACGTGTTGCCGTTTCTCGCGGCAATGTGGATTGGCGAAGTGGTGTGGCTGACCTGCGCGGTAGCCGGGCTCAGTGTGATTGCGCGCACCTTCGGGCTGGTGTTTTTGTGCCTGAAGTTCGCCGGCGTGGCCTATCTGTTGTTCCTTGCCTGGAAAATGTGGTTCGCTCCCGCTAGCGACGCACAGGGGCGCCTGCCGAGCGGTCAATCGCCGCTGCGCATGTTCGTGGCCGGCCTCACGATCAGTGCAAGCAACCCCAAAATCATGGTGTTCTATCTGGCCTTGCTGCCCACGCTGATCGATCTGTCGCGCGTCGGGGTCACCGCGTGGCTCGAGCTGACATTGACGGCGCTGACGGTATTGATCGCGGTCGACCTGGCGTGGGCGCTGCTCGCCGTTCGTGCGAAAAGGCTGCTGTCGGGGCGGCGCGCCTCGCGCCTCGCTAACCGCGCCAGTGCCGCCGTGATGGCGGGCGCGGCCGCGGCGATTGCAACGCGTTAGACCGGCTTGGGGGCTTGCGTCGCGACGCCGCGGCCCCCAGACTCCAATTCGTCCATAACGGGAACAACACTAAAAATGAGCCATCCCAACGCTGAATTGATCCAGCGCTTTTACAAAGCCTTCCAGAAGCGCGACGCCGAAGCGATGGGCGCGTGCTATACCGACGACGTGGTCTTCAGCGATCCGGCTTTCGGCGAACTGCACGGCGAAGAAGCCCGCGACATGTGGCGCATGCTGGTGCAACGCGCTCAGGAGTTTTCCCTGATCTTTGACACGGTCGAAGCCAACGAACGTACCGGTAGCGCGCATTGGGCGGCGCGCTATCTGTTCAGCCAGACGGGCCGCACGGTGGTCAACCGGATTCAGGCGCAGTTCGTGTTTCGCGACGGGCGCATCGCCGAGCATCGCGACAGTTTCGATCTATGGCGCTGGTCGCGGCAGGCTTTGGGCTTCAAGGGCGCCTTGCTCGGCTGGACGCCCGCGGCACAGCGTGCGATTCGCGCGCAGGCACGCAAGGGGCTTGACGCTTATCGGGCGAAACATGGCTGAAAAGCGGGACTGAAACGCGGCTGAAAAACGGCCGGACGGCCTGGCCATCCGGCCAGCTTGCATGAGGCCGCCCCGATGATGCAGTATTTCGTCAGCGTAAGCGGCCATCGGCACGCCGCGCGCCGAACCGTCAACGCGGATGTCCACCCTTGAACATCCGTCAACACCAATAGGACGAGCAACGATGCCTGTCGTGGATGCGGCCTGGGAAGATTGGCTGGCCACCAATGCGAAGCGTGGCTGTACCGTGGATTCGATGGTGGATGCCATGGTGCGGGCCGGTTTCGATTCGCTGTCCGCGAGCGCTGCGGTGCAGCATGCGGTCAGCGCGCTGACAGCCCGAGGCACGGCCCACGGTGTGGACGTGGCCGACGCCGCGGGCCCCGCCGGGGCGCCGGGCGTTGTCCAGACCGGCGCCGGTGTGCAGGCGAGCGTCGTCAAACCTGCTTCGCGTGCTTACCACTACGACGCGGCGCCGGTGGCGCGCGGCAACCTGATTCACGCGTTCGATCGCGACGTGAAGGTGCTGATGCGCTGCGAGCGGCCGCAGGTGATCGTGTTCGGCGACGTGCTTGCGCCGGATGAGTGCGCTGAGCTGATCGAGCGTTCGCGGCATCGGCTCAGGCGTTCCACCACGGTCAATCCGGAAACCGGCCAGGAGGACGTAATCCGCAACCGCACCAGCGAGGGCATCTGGTTTCAGCGCGATGAAGACGCGTTGATCGAGCGGCTGGATCAGCGCATTGCCAGCCTGATGAACTGGCCGGTGGAGAACGGCGAGGGTTTGCAGATCCTGCACTACAACACGAGCGGCGAGTACCGGCCGCATTTCGACTACTTCCCGCCCGATCAGCCCGGCAGCGCGGTGCACACGGCTCGCGGCGGCCAGCGGGTGGCGACCCTGATCGTCTACCTCAACGATGTCGCAGACGGTGGCGAAACGATTTTTCCGGATGCGGGCTTATCGGTGGCCGGCAAGCAAGGCGGCGCCGTGTATTTCCGCTACCTGAACGGCCAGCGCCAGCTCGACCCGCTCACCCTGCACGGCGGCGCGCCGGTGCTGGGCGGCGAGAAATGGATCATGACGAAGTGGATGCGGGAGGGGCCGTACTTTTGATGTGCGGCACGGCCCCGGCCTGCGTGTAGCGCGTTGCCGCGCTCGACGGCACAACGCATTTCACGCAGGGCAACTCACCTCGCGCAGCGCAACTCACTTCATGCAGCGCGCCCCACTTCATGCAGCACGGCGTCGAAGAAATGCGCTTGCGCGTCGGCATCTGAGCGCGCATAGGCCCGGTTGATGCCGCTGATCACCGCACGGATCGACGCGGTAATCAGATTCGCGTCAATGCCCACGCCGAAGGCGCTGCCCACCACCTGTGCACCGGCCATTTCGGCAATCGCAATCGCCTTGGCGTCGGCGCCTTGCGTGAGCGCGCGCTCCTCGTAGTGCTGGATGCGCACCGGCGTGCGCAGCGCGTGCATCAGGGCGTCGAGCGGACCATTGCCTTCGCCGGCCAGCACGGTGCGCTCGCCTGCGATCTCCACCGTCAGCTTGATGCGCTCGCGGCCCGCGTCTTCGGACAGCGTATGGCCGATGTAGCGCAGCGGCGCCTCGCTGCGCACATACTCGTTCTGGAACACTTCCCAGATCTGCTGTGCGCTGACTTCCTGGCCGCTGTCGTCGGTCAGTTGCTGGACAGCCGAACTGAAGTCGACCTGCAGCCGGCGCGGCAGCACCACGCCATGAGTCTGCTCGAGCAGATAGGCGATGCCGCCTTTGCCCGACTGGCTGTTGACGCGGATGATCGAATCGTAGGTGCGGCCCAGATCGCGCGGGTCGATCGGCAGATAGGGCATTTCCCACAGCGCGTCGTCCTTCTGCACCGCGAAGCCTTTCTTGATGGCGTCCTGGTGCGATCCTGAGAATGCGGTAAACACGAGGTCGCCCACATACGGGTGGCGCGGATGCACCGGCAATTGCGTGCACTCCTCGGCGGTGTGGGCGACTTCGTTGATATGCGAGAAGTCGAGGCCCGGATCGACACCCTGCGTGTACAGATTGAGCGCCAGCGTCACGAGGTCGACGTTGCCGGTGCGCTCGCCATTGCCGAACAGGCAGCCTTCCACGCGATCGGCGCCGGCCATCACCGCCAGTTCAGCGGCGGCGACGGCGGTGCCGCGGTCGTTGTGCGGATGAACGGACAGCACCAGCGAGTCGCGCCGTGCGAGGTTGCGGTGCATCCACTCAATCTGATCCGCATAGAAATTCGGTGTGCCGACTTCCACGGTGGCCGGCAGGTTGACGATGGCTTTGCGCTCGGGCGTCGGCTGCCAGACATCGAACACGGCGTCGCAGACTTCCTTGGCGAAATCGAGTTCGGTGGCGGTGAAGGTCTCGGGGCTGTACTGCAGCGTAAACGACGTTTCCGGATGGGCGTCGACGAGCCGCTGCATGGTGCGTGCCGCGTTCACCGCCAACTGCTTGACGCCGCTGCGTTCGAGTCCAAACACGATCTTGCGGAATTCCGGTGCGGTGGCGTTGTACAGGTGCACGATCGCACGCGGTACACCGCGCAGCGATTCGAAGGTGCGCTCGATCAGGTCGTCGCGCGCCTGGGTCAGCACTTCGATCGTCACGTCATCCGGAATGTGGCCGCCCTCGATCAGTTCGCGCACGAAGTTGAAGTCGGTTTCGGAGGCCGACGGAAACGCCACTTCGATCTCCTTGAAGCCGATCTGCACCAGCGTCTTGAACATGCGCATCTTGCGTTGCGCGTTCATCGGCTCGAACAGCGCCTGATTGCCGTCGCGCAGGTCGGTGCTCATCCAGATCGGCGCACGCGTGATGGTGCGCGACGGCCAGGTGCGCTCAGGCAAGTTGACGGGAGTGAAAGGGCGGTACTTGGTGGCAGGATTTTTCAACATGATGGGCTCGTGAGTTCAGAAAAAACGGCAAAGGGTTCAGGGACCGCAAATGGAACAAGAGGAACAAGAGGAACAAGAGGAACAAGAGGAACGAAAGAAACGGGACGAAGCGCGGCCGCCGGTTGGCAACCGGGGCAAGGTCAGCAAAGCTTGGGAGTTAGTGACGCTTCAGATGCGTTAGATGCAGGAAGCGCGTAGCAGCAGACCTAGCCCGGTAGAGCGGGCTAGTAGTAGGAGGGATAGCAGGGTCTGTGCGGCAAACATGGCCGTAATAGGATCACAAACGGCAGGTCGCGTCAAGCAACGCTTGCGCGGCCAACTGGTTGAGCAGGGCACGGGCAAGACCTGAGGTCGCCCTGAGCAAGGCGCGCAGGAGTTTGGCAGACCCGAGCCTGGCAAGCCGCAGTGCGGCGCTCATTAGCCTGGCAAACCCGAGCCTGGCAAACCCGAGCCCGGTAAAGCCGAGCCCGGTAAAGCCGAGCCCGGTAAAGCCGAGCCCACCAAACCCCAACCCGGCAAAGCCGGGGCCAACCCAAGGCACGCCGCGTACGGCGACCGTCTTCATTGCTCCGCCGTGCCGCCGAGCGGCCGCGCGGCCAGATCCTTCAGCGCCGTCCAGCAATTGCTGTAGCCCATGCGCAGGATCATCAGGCCGATCACACCCGCGGCGACATGGTCGAGCATCGGCATGCCCGCCATGCTGCCGAGAATGCCGAGCGTCGCGACCAGCGCCGATACCGCGTCGACCCGTGCATGCCATGCGCTCGCCAGCAGCACGTTCGAATGGCTGCGCTGGGCTTCGGCGCGCATATAGCGGAACAGGGCTTCCTTGGCGAGCATCACGAAGACCGCCACGCCGAACGCGCTTGCACGCACGATCGCACTGACGCTCTGGATGGTGGCGGGTTCGATGCTATGCCACAGCATCTCGCCGGCAGTGCCGATCAGCAGCACGCCGATCAACAGGTTGGCGAGCGAGGCATGGAAGCTGCCGTCGGCACTGGCGGCACGCCGGCCGGCTGCGGTAGCTGTGCCGAAAAAGATCACCGCGATGACAACGCCGTCGGCGGCGAGATCGCTAAGCGTATGAATGCCGTCCGCCACTAGGCCGTCGGAATGCGCGAAGCGGCCGATGACGATCTGCATCATCATCAGAGCAGCATTCAGCATGGCGCTCACATAGGCAGCCTTCAAGCAGCTGCCGCGCGACTGTCGGGGACGCTCTGACGGCGATGTCATTGGGTGGACGGTTCTTGGTGTAATGCAAGCAAGCTAACCGTCCAACGTTGCGCGGATGTGACAGGGCGAGCGAGCGCGGCTGTCTGGGGCGTCAGGCGTTACATCATGGATCGCGAGCGCGGCTTCATTTTCAGCGCTGCGGCGAGCGCGTTCTCGCCTGCGTCAGGTGCCGCTGCATCAGCGCCGCGGCCCAGTCGAAATCGCCCTTTTCGAGCGCATCGATAATCTGCAGATGCTCAGTGCATGACACAACATGCCATGGACCGCGGAGGTGGGCGACGTGCTCGTCGAGCCGCCGCATCTGGTTCTGCTGCTGCACCGCCTGCAAGATAAAGCGATTGCCGGAGAAGCGCGCGATCATCTCGTGAAACTCGGCATTGAGCGCAAACAGCTCGGCGGCGCCTAGCGGCTCGTTGGGGTGGTCGATCAGGCGTTGATGCGCTTCGCGCAAGCGCGCCAGCTGCACCGGGTCGACCCGGAAGCCCGGCTCGCGGATCGCGCCGCACTCGATGATCATGCGAAAACGGTAGCTCTCCGACATCGCGTCCGGCGTATTCATCGACGGCAAAAAGCGCCAGCCGTGGCCTTTGCGCTTTTCGATCAGGCTGTCCGAAGCAAGTTGTACGAGCGCCTTGGTCAATACGCTGCGCGATGCGCCGTAGCGCTCCAGCAGATCTTTCTCTGTCCATGCGATCGGCAGGCGCTCATGGGCGTAGTCGTCCAGCATCTGACGGCACAGCTCGTCGCTCGTGATGTTGTCGCCAAAACGCGGCACGCTTTGCGGCGGCGTTTGCGTGACGAACACACCTTCCTGGGCGCGAAAATCTGCGAGTCCGTGGCCAGCGATCAACTGCAGCGCCTTGCGGACCGGCGTGCGCGACACCTGAAATTCGTCGGCGAGCGCGTTCTCGGACAGATGCTGCCCGGGCTGCAGTTCACCGTTGACGATCCGCTGGCTGATGCGGCGCGCCAGGTCCACTTGCAGCGGACTGAAATTCGAAGCGTCGGCGGTGGAATCAGGTGAGTTCATCGAGGACAGGTAGAGGATGTCGGCCTTGGGCGCCGACGATTTTACCCGTTCGGCGCAGCACCGGTACGTGGGGCTCAGTGCGGTCCCGGTGGCCTTTCACGCGTGCTTCATGTCGATTCGCGTGTCACGCCGGCAATGCCGGCGAAGCGGTGCGCCGTGGTGCGCTGCGTTGTGCTGTGCTGTGCGCTCATTGCGTCACCTCCACCTGGCTAGCTTCGAGCACCTCGGCCAGCGTGCCGAACAGGGTATCGATCTGCGCCGGTTCGATGATGAGCGGCGGAGAGAGCAGCATCGTGTCGCCGGACGAGCGGATCAGCACGCCGCGCTCAAGGCAACGCGTATGCACGTCGAAGCCGCGCTTGCCCGGCGCGCCCGGCACGGAAGCCAGTTCCACCGCTGCCAGCAGGCCGAAATTGCGCACATCCACGACACCGGGACAGCCGCGCAATGCATGTGCGGCGTTTTCCCATTGCGAGTGCAAGGCATTGGCGCGTTCGAACAACTGCTCGCGCCGGTAGATGCCAAGCGCGGCGAGCCCCGCCGCGCAAGCGAGCGGGTGGCCTGAATAGGTATAGCCGTGCGCGAATTCGATGCTGTCGGCCGGCGCCTGCATCATCGCTTCATAGACGTGCTCGCGCACGAAGGTCGCGCCCATCGGCACGGCGCCATTGGTCAAGCCTTTGGCGCTGGTGATCAGATCGGGCGTCACGCCCAGCCGCTTTGCCGCGAACGAGGCACCGACGCGGCCGAACCCGCTGATCACTTCGTCGAAGATCAACAGGATGCCGTGCGCGTCGCAGATCTGCCGCAGCCGCTCCAGATAGCCGCGCGGCGGCACGAGTACGCCGGTCGAGCCGGCCACGGGTTCGACGATCACCGCGGCAATGGTCGAGGCGTCGTGCAAGGCGATCAGGCGGGTCAGTTCGTCGGCGAGGTGAGCGCCCCAATTCGGCTGCCCGCGCGAAAACGCCATCTCCGCCCGGTTATAGGTGCTGGGCAGATGATCGACGAAGGGCAGCAGGTTGCCGTACGCCTTGCGATGCCCCGCAATGCCCGACACCGACAGTCCGCCGAAGCCGACCCCGTGGTAGCCGCGTTCGCGCCCGATCAGCCGCACCCGTTGCCCCTCGCCGCGCGCACGGTGATAGGCGAGCGCGATTTTCAGCGCGGTGTCGACCGCCTCCGAGCCCGAGTTCGAGAAAAACACATTGCTGAAACCGTCCGGTGCTTCCTCGAGCAGTTCCTCCGCGTAGTCGAAGGCGAGCGGATGACCCATCTGGAACGAAGCAGCGTAGTCGAGCTGATACGCGGTGGCGGCAATTGCATCGACGATCTCGCGGCGCCGGTGGCCGGCGTTCACGCACCACAGGCCGGCGATGCCGTCGAGCACCTGCTTGCCGTCGTCACGCCGGTAGTACATGCCGTCGGCTTCCACGAACAGAGGAGGACGCGCGCGCTTGAAGCGGCGATTCGCGGTGAAGGGCATCCAGTAGGCGTCGAAGGACGGCGGCGCGGCGGTATCGGCAGGGTTGGACGGGGTCTGCATGGGGCTGTATCTCTTGACCAAAAAGTACATGCATATTGATCTAAAATTGAAATAAAAACAACATATGGAGAGCGCCCCAAGGCCATAAACAAGAAATTTAGGGGTTTTCCCTCGCAGTTACAAATCCTGATATTGAATTTAATTTGTTTTTAGTACAGTTCAACCCAACAACCTTGCTACCAGGAGTCCAGGCAATATGTCCGCATCCCAGGCTTTTCCGCTCGTCGAGGTCGACGGCGATCCTTTCGAGCGCGGCGCCGCGCACGGCCGTGCCGTGCCCGAGCGCGTGCTGCGCAGCGTCGCGCTGTATCGCCAGCAACTCGAACGGCGCGGCGTCGGCGTCGCGCGCCAGCGCGAACTGGCGGGCGCCATGGCGCCCGCCATCGCCGCCTTCGAGCCGGCCTATCTGGAGGAGATGCGCGGCATCGCGGCGGGGGCGCAGGTCGAGCTGGAAGACATCATCCTGATCAACTGCCGCACGGAGATGATGTTCGGCCACAACGAGATTGCGCGGGCGCGCGGCGCGCTGGATGACGGCTGCACCGGCTTTATCGTGCTGCCGCCGGCGAGCGCGACGGGCCGGCTGATGCATGGCCACAACTGGGACTGGCGCGAGGAGTGCGTCGATACCGGCATCGTGCTGCGCATGCGCCGCAGCGACGGTCCGGACCTGCTGACCTTTACCGAGGCCGGCAGTCTCGCGCGGCACGGTTTTAACAGCGCGGGCGTGTCGCTGAGCGGCAATTTCCTGACTTCGAACCGCGACTACCAGCGTCCCGCCGATGTGCCGCTCGTGCTGGTGCGGCGCAAGATGCTCGAAGCCGGGAGTATTGCGGCGGCCATGAAGGTGGTCTGGAATACGCGCCGCTTCTGCTCGAACAATCTGCTGCTCGGGCACGCGGGCGGCGAGGCCGTGGATCTCGAATGTGCGCCTGACGAGATTTTCTGGCTGACGCCGGAAAACCATATCCTGGTGCACGCGAATCACTGGATGTGTCCGGTGGCGCGCACCAAGCTCGAAGATCTCGGACTCAAGTCGGGCCCGGATACGCTGTACCGGCAGCGCCGCGTCACGGCGGCTTTGCTGGCCGCTCAGGAGGGCGGCGGCAAGATCGACTGGCAGATCGCCAAAGCGATCCTCGCGGACGATTTCGGCAAGCCCGATAGCGTGCTGCGCTGGCCGAAAGCCGCAAGCCACGACAGCATCTCGGCCACCGTCGCCACCACGCTGATGGACCCCGAAGGCCGCACGATGTGGATTGCGCGCAAGCCTTACGAGAATCGCGAGTTCGTCGAGTACCGGCTGTGAGGCGCGGCATGGACCGGTTCGGCGTCGCAAGCGTGGCGGTGCGCAGGCTCGCGTGCGGTCTGCTGGCTGGCGCAGCCTTACTGGCCGTGCCGGTCATACTGGCCGGGTGGCCGGTGCGGCAGGCGCTGGCCGCCGAGCCGGCCGGCTCGCAGCCCGAAATCCGCTTCGCCGAGGGCACGGATACGCCGACCTCGATGCCCGGCAACCAGTCGCGCAACACCAGCACCGACGACATCCTCGGCCACGTGGTCGAGTCGCTGGTGGCGCTGAAGAACGACATGTCGATTGGCCCGATGCTCGCCGATAGCTGGACCATTTCGCCCGACGGCACCACCTACACGTTCAGGCTGCGCGACGGCGTGCTGTTTCACAACGGCGCGCCGGTGACCTCGGCGGAGGTCAAATGGAGCTTCGACTACCTGATGAATCCGCACTCGGGTTTCGAGTGCCGCAGCGTCTTTTCGGGTCAGCGGGGCGTAAAGGTGCTGGCGGTGCGCACGCCCGACCCGCGCACCGTGGTGTTCGAGCTGGACCATCCGTATGCCCTGTTTCTGACCCAGATGGCCAACCCGCGCTGCCCGCTGGCGGTGCTGCATCCGAGCAGTGTGGATGCGCAGGGCCACTGGCTCAAGCCGGTCGCAACCGGCCCATACGTGTTCAGCGAATGGCGCAAGGGCCAGTACGTGCGCTTGACGCCGTTTGCGCAATATAAGCCGCGCCCCGAGCCGCCCGACGGCATGGCCGGGGCCAAGACCGCCTATGCGCCGCTGCGCTTCGTCACGATTCCCGACGCGGCGGCCCAGAAATCGGCGTTGCTGTCGGGGCAGATCGATGCGATGTCGATTGACGAGGACGATCAGCCGGAACCCGATCCGCGCTGGCACGAGGTGGCCGGCCCGGGTGCGGCCCCCACGCTCATGCTGATGCAGACGCGCGACCCGTTGCTGGCCGATCCGCGCATGCGCCGCGCGATCGCGCTGGCGGTGGATCTGCGCAATGTGGCGAGCGCGGTGAGCAATGGTCAGGCGAGCTACAACCCGTCGCTGGTGCCCACCGTCGACCGCTTGCACGATGCCAGCGACGCCGCCGGCTATCCGTTCGATCTCGCCGAGGCGAAGCGTTTGCTGAACGCCGCAGGCTACCGTGGGCAGACGCTGCGCATCGAAGTCAACCGGCGTTATCCGGAGATGTTCCGGCTCGGCATCTATATGCAGTCGCTGCTTTCGAAGGCCGGCATTCATGCCGAACTCGACGTGGTCGAATGGGCCAAGCAACTCGCCGATTTCCGTTCGGGCAAGTTCCAGATGATGGCGTTCGAGTATTCGTCGCGCCTCGACCCTGCGCAGATATACGGCGACGTGCTCGGCGACAAGTCGAAGACGCCGATGGCGCAGTGGGAGAACCCGGCGGCCCGCGCGCTGCTCAGGAGCATCGACGGCGTGTCGGACCCGGCGCGGCGCCAGCAGACGTTCGATCAGATCCACCAGCTGATGATTGCCGACACGCCGATGCTGGTGCTGTTCGACTCGCCCAACCTGTGGCTGGTGAGCAGCCGTTTGCAGGGTTTCCAGACGTGGTCGCTCGAGCGGGTGCGGTTCTTTAACGTGAAGCGCGTCGCGCCTGTGCAGGAGGCTTCGCAATGATCTCGTATGTTCTCAGGCGGCTCGCGATGGCGGTGCCGACCGTGCTGATTGTCGCGTTGCTCGCGTTCGGCATGATCCGCGCGATTCCAGGCGACCCCGCGACGCTCATGCTCGGCGATATCGACGATCCGGTGCTGCTCGCCCAGATGCGCCATTCGCTCGGCCTTGACCGCTCGGTGCCGGAGCAGTTCGTGCTGTGGGTGACGCATCTGCTGCATGGAGACCTGGGCATGTCGGTGGTGCGGCATCAGCCGGTGCTCGAACTGATCCGCGAGAGCTTTCCGGTTACCGCGCAGATCGTGCTGGCCGCCACTTTCTTTGCCTGCCTGATCGCGATTCCGGCAGGCCTGATTGCCGCCTGGGCACAAAACCGCCGCACCGACTTTGCGATTGTCTTTACCACCATCCTGCTGGTGTCGATGCCGGGTTTCTGGGTCGGCATCCTGTTGATCTGGGTCTTCGGCGTCAAGCTGCACTGGCTGCCGACCTTTGGTCTCGAGACGTTCGCGCAGGTAGGCTGGGGCACCGTCCGTTATTTCGTACTGCCGGTGATCGCCATTGTCCTCACCGAGATCGCCGCGGTCACACGGATGATGCGGGCGAGCGCCATCGAAGTGCTGCGCCTCGAATATGTGGCGCACGCTCGCGCCAAGGGGCTCTCGGAGCGGCGCGTGCTGCTGCGCCACGTGCTGCCCAATGCCTTCGGCCCGGCGCTGACGGTGATCGGTCTGATCCTCGGTCATCTGCTGGCGGGTGCGGCGGTGATCGAGACCGTGTTTACGCTGCCCGGCATGGGGCGCCTGCTGGTCGAAAGCATCTATGCCCGCGACTACCCGGTGGTGCAGGGCTGTTTGCTGCTGATTGCACTCCTGTATGTGCTCGTCAACCTGATCGTCGATCTGCTGTATCCGGTATTCGATCCGCGAGTGAAGCTCTGATATGAAACTGTTCAAGCGTATCAATCTGCTGCTCGGCAGCGTGCTGGTGGGCGTGATGCTGGTGGTTGCGCTGGCCGGGCTCGTGCACACGCCGTACAACCCGATCGATGTCGATCTGTTCGCGCGCTTCGCGGCGCCTTCCGCGCAACACTGGTTCGGTACCGACGAGTTCGGCCGCGATGTCTTCTCGCGCATCATGGCGGGTGCGACCGTGAGCCTGACCATCAGCGGCGCGTCGGTGCTGTTTGCGCTTGTCGCCGGCACGCTGATCGGCATCGTCTCGGGCTACGCCGGAGGCTGGACCGACCGGCTCGTGATGATGCTCGTCGAAGCCTTGATGGCGTTTCCCGGCTTGCTGCTCGCGCTCGGCATCATGACCGTGCTGGGACCGTCGAAATGGGGCCTCGTGCTGGCGCTCGGGCTCGCCTACACGCCGGCGGTGACGCGCACTGCCCGCGCCGGTGCGCTTTCGATGCGGCAGCGCGACTTCGTGATCGCCTCGCAGGTGATGGGCAACGGCGCGCTGTGGACCCTCGGCCGCCACGTGCTGCCCAACTGCGTTACACCGCTGCTGGTGTTTTCGACGACGCTGTTCGGCTCGGCCTTGCTGGCCGAAAGCGCCTTGAGCTTCCTCGGTCTCGGCGTGCCGCCGCCCGCGCCGACCTGGGGCGGCATGCTGGCCGATAGCCGCAGTGCGATGGATCACGCAATCTGGCTGGCAATCTTCCCGGGTGCGATGATTTCGTTCGCACTGCTCGGCATCAACCTGCTCGGCGACGCGCTGCGCGATCTGCTCGATCCGCGCATGAAAGGGGGCCTCGCATGAGCCTGAGCCGCAGTGACGCCGTCGGCGATCCATTCGCCGGTTTCAGCCATTTGCCTGATGACCGCCCCGAGGCCAGGGTCGAAACAAAGGGCGGGCGCAGCGCCGGTCACGCGCCCCTGCTCGCGCTGCGCGATCTGACGATAGCGTTTCCGAACCGCAGCGGGACTGCGCGGCCGGTCGTGCAGGACATCGGTTTCGACGTTCACGCGGGCGAATCGCTGGCAATCGTCGGCGAGTCCGGCAGCGGCAAGACCATGATCGGCAAGACGCTGCTCGGCTTGCTGCCGGACGCGGCGCGCATCGAGTCAGGCAGCGCCTGCTTCGACGGCCGCGAACTGCTCGGCAGCACGCCGGCGCAGTGGCAGGCAATGCGCGGCACGGGCATCGGCATGGTGTTCCAGGAGCCGATGGTGTCGCTCAATCCGGCCTTCCGGGTAGGCGAGCAGTTGACCGAGGCGCTGATCCGGCGGCGCGGCGTGGCCCGCTTGCAGGCCCGGGAGCAGGCGGTCGCGATGCTGGAGCGGGTCCGCGTGCGCGATCCGCGGGGCTGCATGAAGCGCTTTCCGCATGAGTTCTCCGGCGGCATGCGGCAGCGGCTGATGCTGGCCGCTGTGATGCTGTTGCGCCCAAAGCTGCTGATTGCCGACGAACCGACCACGGCGCTCGACTGCGTGGTGCAGAAAGAAGTGCTCGACCTGATGATGGCGTTGACGCGCGAGGAGGGCACCGCGCTGATTTTTATCAGCCACAATCTGGCGCTGGTCGCGGCCTATACCGAGCGCGTGCTGGTGATGCGGCGCGGGCTCGCCATCGAAACCGGCCCGGTGGACCGGGTGCTGACGCGGCCCGCGCACGAGTACACGCTCAACCTGCTTGAGGCGCTGCCGCGCCGCCTGCCGGACGAGGCCGCCGTCAAGGCTGCGGTCAGGGCCACTGTCGAGGCTGCTGCGGGGGTGGCTGC